>NZ_JARIEA010000049.1 GCF_029267015.1 Sporosarcina ureae
GGACCGGATCTCGGCATTCTAGTTCTCGAAGTGAAAGACTATACGAAAAACACGTTGTATCAGCTGGATCGTGATGAATGGACGTTGATTAATTCGAACGGTGAACAAGTTAAAACGAAGAGTCCGCAGAAACAAGCGAGGGAGAATGCTTTTCTATTAGTAGATCTTTTGAAGAAAGATGGGAATCTTGTACAAACTGAGGGCAAGTATCAATCACAGTTGAAGTTTCCGTACGGTTTTGGAACAGTTTTCACGCGTCTTCATCAGAAAGATTTTCTTGAACTCGGTCTGTATGGCGTCATCGAACCTCACCTTTCGCTAACACGGGATGAAATGGATCCAGAACATGAGGCATTCACAGAAGAGAATTTAATGGAAAAGATCGCGGAAATGTTTGTCGTTCCGTATCGATTGCGTGAACCGCTCGGTAAAGATGATATTGATGCGATACGTTATCATTTGTTTCCAGAAGTGCGAATTAGCGCTGAATTCAAGCAGCCTTCTCCCCATCAAGACCAATTATTACTGTCGCTACATGACATTAAGACGATGGACTTGCATCAGGAAAATATGGCTAAGCAAATTGGTGACAAGAATAGGTTGATCCGTGGTGTGGCGGGAAGCGGTAAGACATTGATTCTAGCTAGTCGTGCAAAGTTGCTTTCGAGAGAGCATCCTGACTGGAAGATACTCATTCTTTGTTACAATATTTCATTGGCTCAAAATATTGAACACATGGTGCGCCATATGATGAATGAGCCTGATTCGCTGTTCGACTTTGACTTCACAAAAGAAGACACCCACACAAAAACAGCCAAGCATTTGATTCAAGTCCGGAATTTCCATAGCTGGTTGCGTAATGACTTGCGTATATCAGAAGCTACTATTCCTATGATGCTTGAGAAGTTAAAACAAGGCGAAGCGATCTTGCCGAAGTACGATGCCATCATGATTGATGAAGGACAAGATTTCGACGCGGACTGGTTCAAACTGGTCAGCGAATTATTAAATCCTGATACCAAATCATTACTTCTTGTAGAAGACCGTGCGCAGTCCATTTATAAGCGAGGACGTTCGTATTTACAAGACACGGGTCTCGACTTTAGAGGGCGCTCCAAAGTTTTGAGTATTAATTATCGCAACACTGCACAGATCGTGTCGTTCGCATGGGCTTTCTATCAGCAACACTCTGTGTTAAAAAATAAAGTTGTCAGTAAAGAGTTCGAAGGCGATATCATTGCCCCACAAAGCACACGCAGGAAAGGCTATGAACCTGCAATTGTACGCGTCGATAGTTTTAGGCGAGAAGCTGTGATCGTCGCCAAGCAAATTGCCAAACTACATCGTGAGCGGAAATTGCCTTTATCTGAAATAATGATTCTGTACCGAGTCAAACGGTTTTCGGGGCTAGACTATATCGCGCTGTTAAAAAACGCATTAGAGCAAGAAGACATACCGTACTATTGGATCGCAGAAAACAGTGACTCGAAACGTAATTTTGATATCGATCACGAAAGCGTCAAAATTAGTACGATCGAAAGCAGTAAGGGCTTAGACTTTCAGGCAGTGTTTATCGTCAGCGCGAATAATATTCCATTTGCCTTGGAAGAAGATATCGAGCGTGAAGCTTCGCTACTATATATAGGTATGACACGCGCGAAGGAGTATTTGTGTATTTCCTATTCGGGGGAATCAGAGTTTACTGCGTACTTTGATAAAGTGTTGGAGGAACGGAAGAAAGAGGAAGAGCCCGATGTTCTCGATCAATCGAAATAAGTAAAGCATCCCACATCAAATGAAGATGATGGGATGTATTTGCTGTGTAGATTTATATTTGTATACATAAAATAGCCCAAAAGGAATGGTTCTGTTTTCTTAACAAAAGGCTAATATTGCCGATAAATTGAAGAGGAGACTTTATAGTATATGGCCATGTGAAAAGATTGAAATAGCGAGTATGTTTAATGCATGAGGCTATTTTATTGGTACACCAAATTTATCGAGCGGGGGAGAATAAGTAGATGAAACAATTAATGAAAGTAGCGCTTATGCTAGTGCTATTAGTGAGTGTGCTGGGAGCTGGGTTGAAGGCCGATGCAGCAGTGAAGCCGGGAACTCCGGAGAAGGTTGAGAAGAAGCCTTATGAGTATGAGTTTGTTGTGGATGATAGTGCAATATACAATGGATTTACTGGTGCTAAGAATATGCTAATAAAATTTGAAAAAGCTGTCACAGTTGATGATAGTCTAATTGAATCTAACATATCTGTATATCAAATAATATCAGATACTGAGAAAAATAAAATGAATATATTTAATGATGCTAAATTAAGTAATGATAAAAAAGAATTAACATTATCTTTCAAAAATCTTGAATTTCTTGATACTACAAAAAGTATGAAATTCAAACTAGTCATAGACAAAGCTGCAAAATTATATTTTGATCAGCTAACAGACTATGAATTTCCATTTGAATTTTATGATTTAACACCTGGGTTTCAATCCACTTTTGTTAATAGTAAAAATGCTGAATTAATTAATAACAATATTTTCAAAAATAATGAAACACGTAATATAATAATTCAAGTTCCACCTATTTATATTACAAAGATTGAGACCATTCATAGATATAGAGGAGTAACTGAAGAAAGTAAAACAGCACCTAATCTATCGAATATTGACGTGATAGCAGATGAAGCAGCTACACGATTAAAAGTATCATTGGGTGAAAGTGCTGAAGTAGAAAATGATAGAGACTTAAGTAGATCTACCACTGGAATTAATGGGTTTACAATGGGACAAGCAGGTATTAAAGATTTGAATTGTACGGTTAAAGGAGAGAAAGACGAAGGAGACAAAGTTTGTGAATCAGTAGAAAAAGATTCTTTCAAATTAACTGCTCTCAATAAAGATGGTCGTCTGTTAGAAACTAAAAACTTTAGAATGAGGGTAAATGATACGAAGAACGATTTTAAAATTAATGACTATATAACTGCAGATTTAAAATTCTTTGGTAAGCCCGTATCACTTTACGAAATTATGTTATCTCCTACTCTATTAGATAACATCGTTAAAGAAATAGAAGTGAGAGAACTGAATGATTTAGGTGTTGTCTATTCACTAGGGGACACTATTGAAGTTAAGAATTTGGAGCAATTGGAATTAGCATTAGCGAATAAACAATTTAAAACTATTACATTAGCAAACGAAGTTAATGTAAATAGTCTACCTGGCGATACTCTAGAAATCGATCGCGATGTAACAATTAAAGGCAGCAAGATAGAAGGTAATCTAAAGTTAGGAAAAGGAATAGCGGATAGAGTAATTCGTCTCGATGGCGTGACGATTACTGGAGATTTAACAATTGATGTGGGTGCAAAGGGTACGGCTATTGTCAGTAGTTCAACTGTAGATAGTTCTACATACATTGTGAGTGGCGGTTCCAACTCTATTCATTTAAATAATTTTATATCTACTAGTGGTATGGTTCTAGATAATACAACTCCTCTAAGAATTGTAAATACAAATTCTACAGAAGAACTATCAATAATTTTGCAAAGCAATGAAAAGGTTAAATTAGAGGGACAATTCGGTGCACTTACAGTAGAAGCTGGTAATGGTGCTATGGAAATACAGAATAATTCTGTTGTTAATAAGATAACTGTTAAAGAGAGTAAAAAGCTAACACTCACTAGACCAATTGGACAATTAGAAGCTGAAGTAGTTTTACAAGGGATAGGTCAAGAAAAAGGTAAACTAGATGAAATTATAATTAATCAACAAGAGAATGGCATGGATGTAGTTCAATATTCAACACATAAACTAATAGTAATCAGTGCAGAGGGTTCTGAACCTTTAGATATTAACAAAACTATTGTTAATTGGAAAGTAGATAATAAAAATGTTTTTGGAGTGAATACTGAAATAGTATTTGAAGATGGGAAGCTGAAATACAAAGGAGACTTAATTGATATTAAAGAGCCTAAAGATATTAACTTATCTGCTGTGGTAATGAATGAAATTCACAAGATAAAGATTCCAGTACAATTAATGTTGCCTAATTAAACTATATAGGAGGTTAGATAGTATTGTTCACTAAAAAATCTAAGTACTATTTATTGGTGACAATTCTCATTGTCTCGATATTTTCTCCTTTTATCCACATTGCAAATGCATACGGGATAGTATCTAATCATGAATCAGTAGTAGATGCTGGAAAAGAGCATCTAATTGTCTTAAGGAACGACGGAAGCGTTTGGTCTTGGGGGGAGAATACATTTGGACAGCTTGGTGGGAATAGTGCTCCACCTACAAGATCTGTTGCTCCTAAAGCGATTCAATTAGAAAATGGTAACCGTTTGTTAAACATTAAAGCGATTGCAGCAGGCGGATATCATAGCGTAGCATTAGATAGTAAAGGTAATGTATGGACATGGGGTAGTAACACATTTAAACAATTAGGTCACTCACCTAAGAATGCAATAAATGAAAATCCAGAGATGATATCTGGTTTAAGCAACATTGTAGCCATTGCAGCGGGGGATTATCATTCCCTGGCTGTGGATGATAATGGCCATGTTTGGTCATGGGGACGTAATAAATATGGTCAAGTTGGTATGAAGCCAGACAAAATGGGGGAAACTATTGTTCCTGAAAGAATAGCATCACTTAATGGAATTATAGCTGTTTCCGCAGGATCAGAACATTCGGTTGCTCTACAAGACAATGGAAACGTATGGACATGGGGTTCAAACGAATATGGACAACTAGGTAATGGAGAAACAACCAATATTAACTTTGAGCCTAAACTAGTTCCAGGTTTAACGAGTATCATGGAAATTAGTGCTGGTAATAATCATACAGTTGCTCTAAAACAAGATCGTACAAGTATGTTTGCATGGGGTTCTAACTCATACGGTCAATTAGGTGATGGCGGAAGAGAAATGAAGTTGCTGCCTGTTCTACTAGAAGGTATTCAAGACATAAAAAATATTGCAGCGGGTGATAATCATACTTCAGTAATCAAGGAAGATGGTTCTGTGTGGGCTTGGGGCAGAAATACATCGGGTATTGCGTCGAGTCGAACAACTCCGATCCGGATTAATGGGTTGGATCAAGCGATTGCAATAGGAAGTGGGGGTTATATTGATAGCTTCATTTTAGCTATTAAATCAGATGGCACAGTATGGCAGTGGGATAGTGCATCATCAGACTCCACTACTAAACTTCCTATCTTCAAGAAGGTATCTGGAATTGAAAATGTTATGAAGCTTGACGAATTTCCGTTTGTTCAAGGGGGTCAAGTGAAGTTTAAATACATCGGTAACAGCTTAACTGAAGATGTAAAACTTAATGGTAGTTTCAATAATAATATTGATTTGCAAATGGAACGTAAAGAAGGAAACGTCTGGGAGTTGCAAGTAGAGTTACAACCTGGTCAATATGAATATGGTTTTCGTGTTAATGGCGAGTGGAAGGTAGATCCGCTTAATAGACGTAAAATGATCGATGACTTTGGTCGAACATTTAGTGTATTGAAGGTAGCTCCATATGTGACTGTTGGTCCGTTAATTGATAACAAAGACGTTACATTTTCGTACAGTAGTTTTGATTTTAACAATCAACTTGAACTGACTGCGAATTCGAAATCAGTTTCTGTCATGGGGAACTTTGGTGAGAATTATCATTGGATAGAAATTCCTATGGTAAAGCAACCAAATAATATTTGGACAGTGACAAGGACTCTAAAACCTAGAGACTATTACTATTCATTTGTCGTTCGAGATAATGATAGTCAGGGATTGGATGAGAAACGTAATGATCCATTAAATTTAGGCTTACAGACAGATGTTTTGACTGGTATTACACGTAACACGTTTACTGTAGCAGAGAATATATTAACAAGAATCCCAGTTGCATCTATTGCTATCAATAAAGGTTCAGATATGGATTTGATTGTAGGTGAACAATCATTATTGACAGCGCGAATTAGTCCATCTAATGCAACGAACCAAAATGTTAATTGGAATTCTAGCAAACCGACAGTGGCGAGTGTGGAAGGTGGAAGAATTACAGCACATTCTGCAGGCGTCACGACTATTACAGTTGCATCTGTAGACGGCGGTAAGATAGCAACGATGACTGTTGCTGTGACACGTCAAGAAGGTGCGGTATCCTATCCACGTGTAGGTTATAAAACAGAAGATGATCGCTTTAATGTTGAACCAACAAAAGCTTGGAAAATTAATCTAAGTCAAGAATTGGATATCAAGACTTTTAATCCTGAATCAGTCTATGTTTTAAACGAATCAGGTGTCCAAATTCCACTAGGTTATCAAGTTTCCAATAAAGGTACAACAATGGAGCTTCGTTTACAAAATGGATATAAGTATGAAAAAGGTGCAAACTACTATTTGTTTATAGAAGATACAGTGAAGTCATCGAATGGCGTTAAATTAAAAAACAAAGTACAAATGAAGTTCCAAATCAAATTATAAATAAGCAATGAAAAAGGAGTCGTCCCAATCAGGGGCGACTCCTTTTTTCGATATTAGTAAATTTTAAAGTTTTGAAGCAAAGATCTTTTCAAAAACTCTTTATTCTTAGTATTACCTTTGAATTGACGGTCAATATGCAGTGTATATTGCTTCCCGCGAGTATATAGATTTTTGGGAACTACAAATATAGTTTTTCCATCATCACTCATTTGCAATTCAGTAGCTACAGTTTGTCCTGTAGCGTCATCTGTAACGTATATAAGACCTGAATAAAGTGCTTCACGATCTACTTTTGCGTTGAAATTGATAGCAAGAACTTTATGGGCTTCATATGCTGGTATGTTTTTGCTCCAGACAACAGATGGCGTTGTTTTAATGGTGCTTATTCTACTAATTTGATTTCCGTTTACTACGACTGCGTATAGTTCGCCAGTGGATGTTGAAATCTTTTCATTAGGCGTATATTTTGTCCAGTTAAGAATCTCTGAAGGCGTAGCTGTAGGTACATAATTATCTCTTAAAGCTAGCCCAGCAGCGGGACGTGCACTACTAGTGAACGAGATATCTTTACTGCTGGTAGTATAGTAAATCGTGCCTGTTGATTCCCGTAAAGCTAACTGCATAGTATAAAATTCGCTACCAGCAGACGTTTCATTAATACGTGGGGCTCCTATATTATCAAATAGAGCATAAGTACCAGGTTCGTTTACTAAACTTGTAGTGGATGTTGATGCCATAGTGCTTGGTAGGGCAACTGAATATCCATCGACCAACTTGGCTAACGTTTTAGTTCCTGTTTTAGGAAGCGTCAGCTCAATGGGCTGCATAAATTTAGCTAGATTACCCCAACTAATGTCATAAGTATCTTTTGCAGGCGTTTGTTTAAGTGTGAAAGTAGAATTAGTAGATTCTATCACATTACTAGAAGGAATATGGGCTTCAATTTTTTTATCTGATGTTACAAATGTTACGCCTTTAATTTTAGCTACTTCCATTTCAGCAGGACTAAGTGAAACATATGGATGAATAAGTGAAAGTTGTCCGTCCATTTCTAAAGGATTACTTTCAATTGTATCATTTTTCGCTATTTTAACAGTGACTATATATATTTTTGTTTTCATTTTGTCCTTACTAGTGACGGTGTATTCAACTGGATTCTTAAAATCTTTCTCTATCAGTTGAGAAGGTGTAACAGATCCAATGCTCTCAATAACAGGTTTTAATTTTAGATTTGTTCCTATAGGCACAGTTACTGTGATCTTGCTCGATTTGTGATCAATTACACTAATCGACTTTTTACCTAAAAATCCAAATGAAGTAATTAATGCATTTGATTTTGCTTCATCAATAACATTAACATTTATCGGTGAAGAAGGTTGGCTTTCTATACCGTTAACAGTTTGTGTTACATAATAGCCAATACCAACAGGGACTTCACTGAATGTAGCAATTCCCAATTCTGTTTTCGAATCGGTAGCAACAAGTTGATCATATGAATTATACAATTTCGCTACAGTAGTCTTAGTTCCAGTGGTAACTCCAACAGGATATCTTATTATAGGCACTGTTATTTTATTGTCTTTTAATGCATTGGCAGACACAATTATTTTTGGTGGCGCAACGGTAATTGTACGGTGTTTATCTACCGCTTTCTTTCCTCTTTTTGGAGCGATTGAACTGTAAGTAATTATATATTCTCCTGGTTGATCAAATAGGCTATCACATTTTGCATCGAGGCAAATTTTTGACTGGGAAGTATTTGGTATACTTATCTTTGCCGAATTTTTCAGATCGTTTTCTAAATAGTCTTTGGATATTATGCCTGGATCAATGAACTTTAATGGAGAACCTTTATAATAAGGTAATTTCTCTGTATCAATCACTAACGATAGTTTTTCTTGACCATTTAAAGTAATATATGGTCTATCAAGATCATTAACTTCGACAGTGTTAGACTTTTCACTTGTCAATGTATTTACGATTTGCTTTACATAATAGCGGCCAGGTCCTAAGTTTTCAAAGACATGGGTTTGCTGATTAGAGCCTAGTGTAAATTCAGTACCAAATGGAGCAAAGTCTCCAAACTGATTTTCCTTGTAGAGTTGAAGCTTAGTAGGTTCGCCACCTATTTCGGAAAAGATATTTTTCACTCCGACTTCTGCCGTAGTTGCGTCACTACCAATTGCTATTACCGGCTTTGGCAAGACTCTAACTGTTCGTGTAATTTGACACTGTTGATCATCTTTGACACAGTTAGGATTTTCTGAATTATCATATACACTGTAAGTTACTAGATAAATACCCGGTCTATCAACATTAACATTACCTTTACCGATTACCTTATGACTGATATCTCCATCTACGTTATCTTTTGCTGTTGCTCCATACTCAATATACGTATCTCCAGCAGTAATGATAATATCATACTTTCCATCTGGGCCAGGATTTAGCACCAATGTAGGTGGTGTTGAGTCCTCCACGTTTGTTCTAAGAGAAGGTTCACTTTCAACACCATTTATTTCTTGAGTTACATAATAGTTCTTACCTACATCTACCATTGGAATTTTATAAGAACCTTCATTTATTTCTTTAGTCACTTTTTTATATGAACTGTTATCTTGATAAAGATTAAGAGTAGCTTTAGGTATAATACCATTGACTTCAATATCCCCTGTAGATCTTTGATTTGGTTCAAGACATTTATCTGAAGAAGCGGGTAAACATTTTGGTGAAGTGTGTATTCCAGTTATAGTTACTACATTCGGAAGTATAATGACATTTCTTACGACAGGTATAGACTTATTGCCTCCGCTGTCTGTTGCAATGTAAGTAATTGTATACTCCCCTGGTGGTTGTTTTTCATTATTTATTGGTATAGTGCTTTTGACATCTACAGTAATGTCAGACGGCTTATCTATATTGTCTTTTACTGTAAAACCAGAATCTACATATAAGTTAGGATAAGTAACTTTTTCATTTGCTTCACCATTAAGAGTTATTACTGGGGCCTCCTCATCAGAGATTATAATCGGTTCATCATTGAAGTCACCTTCTATATTATTTTGAATTTGCCTTACACTATAAGAGCCGGAGCCTAACTCATTAAAAACGTAAGTACCTACTTCAGTCATAGTGCCATTCTTGTGAAACTTTGAATTTTTAAAGAGCTCTAAAGTTGCTCCAACAGCCGCGTTTGATACTTCGATTTCTCCAGAGTTATTATATGCACCACCATTGTTTAATTTTTTAACAATTAATTTTTTAGGGTATATTGTTACAGATTCAGAAAGACCACTTTCAGCATTACGTATTGATTGTGTTAGACGATAGCCATCTGCCACTAGTAAGTCGTCAAATTTCACTTTGTTATCCACGCCAACTACTTTTGGAGGTTTAGAAAAATCTTTTAATGAATCATTATATATTTTTACTATAGCTCCTGGTATTCCATCTTCTATTGAGATAGCTTGAGTACCTTTTGTCGATTTTATAACTTTAAGACTATCAGGTGAAATAGTGTAATTGCTTGATTTAAATTTTATCGTAGGCTCATCACTCGTTTTTGCTTCTAAGTAATATTCCCCAACCGTTAGACTTGAATATGTTTTGATTTTATTTTCTATTGTACTTTTAAATAAATCTCCTACACGCTCGTTATTATCAGTGAAGTGTAAAGTGACTTCTATATCAGCGCTATCCAAAGTTACCATTAATTCTCCGCTACCATTTTTCTGGCTTAGTGTAATAGTTCCTGGAAATTCAGCTTTGGCTAGGACTACTCCAGTAAGTGCAATTGGATTGATTATTGAAAATAGCAACGTCATAATTAAAAAAAATGAAAGCTTTCTTTTCATATTTGCTCCTCCTATTAACCATTATTTAACTTCATAATAATGTGTTTCCAATATTTCTTTTGTTTCATCAAAAACTTGAACCTTCAATAAATCCCCTTTTAACAATCCAATTTGACCTTTAGAAAAAGAAGATAGGTTTCTAATCATATTAATTGTACTGCCTCCATTGATTGAATAAGAAGCAAAGGTTGCTTCAGGTGCTGTAATAGATATATTCGTCAAAAACGGATTTAAGATAGCTTGTATTGTTTTTATATATTGACCCGTAATTTCAAAATCTTGTGTCACATTCTTTTTTAATTCTTTACCGTTATTTGCTAAGAAACTAGCGGGAATAGTTAATGTATATCTTTCACCAAACAAGTATGGTTTTTTTGTTTTTACTATAACTTTGTTCGAATTTGCCGATACAGAGAGTGACAGCTTTTTGTTAACAGAACTGATAGTAATCTGATCTAAGTTAGCAGTTTCATTAGATACATCTTTTGAAAATGTTATTGTCCATGGCTTTGTTGAGTCAGTAATAGGTTTCGTACTCGTTGCATAAGTATTTGGCACAGCAAGACTTGCTGTTAAAAATAAACTCAAACAGCTAGTAAGAGCAAATGTCTTTAATCGCATAGTTAAGTTCTCCTTTATTGAATTGGTTTTAATAGTACAGAAATATCTTTAAAGAGCTAAAAGCTCTATCTTTATTATCGGGAAGGAAGTTAGGAAATGAAGATACATTTGAAAATCACTGCTATGTTTGCGTTATTGTCAATCATCATACTATCCAGCCAAACAATTAAAACGGAAGCGGCTAAGGGTGATGCTAGTCTAAGTTGTGAAATGGAGCGTGGTAGGGATATCATTTTTGTTATTCAAGATACTCCACAAATGCAATTACAAGATTCTAGTCGCGATCGTATTTTAGAATCGACTCGAATGATAGATGAAGCTGGTTCATTAGATCGCTTCGGCATAATAGGATTCAATGAAAATATAACAAAAAACACTTCATTGACTTCGAATAAATATCAAGTGAAAACAAAAATAAATGAATTATCAACTTCATCCACACCAACTGGCGTTGATGCGAGTGTCGCTTTAAATAAAGCGATACAAGAGCTATCAGAAGACAAACCAAATAATGAAAAGCTAATAATTTTTATGACAGTAGACAAATCTATTAATAATGAGAAAATTTATTCGCTTGCCGATATCGCTTATGAAAAAGATATCCAGATACATACGATTAGTTTCGGAGATAAAAAACTTGTAGATTATGAGACCTTAGAGAAAGTATCTGCTATTACTGAAGGGAACTATCACCATTCGCCAAATTATTCTTATTTACGAAACGTGTTGGCAAACTTGAATGTGGAAATTACCAACTTTGCAGGTCGTGAAGTAAGAAGTGATTGGAAGCTGACGCAAGATGTGGTTGAACCTAGGGGTCTTCTTTTACACGAGAATGTATCCATAGATTTAAATGGTTATAGTCTGACAATAAAAGATAATTTACTTATGCTGAATTGTTCTGAGATTCGCGCAGTTAATGGTGCTGTAATTCAAGCCGAAAATGTTACTCAAAAATCAAATTCTACTATTGCATTGAATAATAGCCAACTAAATGTTATTGATACGCTCAAGCAAGATGGATCCATAATTGTAAATGGAGATTACAAGAGAGCAGAAAATCCTGAAATTATGGTAAATGTATTCAATCAAAGAGTTCATGGTTATTTAGATTTAAATGGACAAAAAGCAAAGATTTCATCCGAGATGCTACAAGAAGGTCATGTAGATTTGAAAGGTGGAACATTCCATGCAAATAGCGATTTACAACAGAAAGGTCATTTTAATGTACAGGGAGGAACGCTACAAATAGATGGTAATCTTATAATTAATGGTGGGCCGTTAATTGATGATGCTTATATTGAGAATAAATCGCTTAATGTAGGTGGTGGTTTATTACAAGTAGGATCTAAAGAATTCGTAAAAGAAACAAGCGCAGCAGGTAATGTCAGACAATTGAATGGTCAATTATACATAAATCATGGATCAGTTAAAATTTATGGAGACTATACAATTGTAGATGGGTGGCTTACCATGATTAAAGGTTCTATGGACACATCGACACCGCAGTATGGAGAAGGTGACGGAGATTACGTTTATGTCTATGGTGATTTCTCCACTTCTAGCAAACGTAACCATGCAAGTCGTAAGTACATTCATCTTGGTAAGCCTATGAATGATCAAGGTCATTTAACGGATGGTGTACTGAAAATAGGTGGTACATTTACTCAAACAGGTAATGGAGAAGATGATCTAATATACACAGATCGAATGAATGGCTTCAAAAAAGATTATAGCCGATACAATTTCCACGCTAAGGGTAGACATAAAGTAGTAATGATGAATAAAGAAAGAATTAATATAGAAGGAAAAGGCTTCACTTTTAATTTGCTTGAGCTTCATGGGAAATTACAGGAGTATTCAATGACTGGACCAGTAGCATGGAACAAAGTAAATGAGGTGCCAAAATCGGCCAATTCAACCTTATCTAGCTTATCAATTAACGATAAACAAGTACCAGGATTTACACCTAATACAATGAAGTACTTCAGATTTGAAGTACCTGCAGACAGTTTGCCGACTGGAGGCGCACAAACACTGAAAGTAGATGCTCGTGCCCAAGATCGCAATGCTACCGTTACTGTGTTAAACAGAGTACTAGCATCTGATGGAACAGGTGAAGTAAAAGTACAGGTCACTGCAGTTGATGGTTCGAATTCAGTTTATACAGTTGAGGTTAAGGTAGGTCCAGGATCAGGTGGTAAAGTAACATCAATAGAACTTGATCGAAAAGAAGTTATCTTTATTGAAAAAGAAGGTGGTGGTTATAATCCACTGCAAATCATAATTGGCTATACTGTGTATCCTAAAAACGCAACGAATCAACAAGTCAATTGGACATCTACTAATCCAGATGTAGCGGAAGTTAATGCAAGTGGTATTGTCAAGCCTCTTAGAAAAGGTGAGACAAGTATCGTTGCTACGACTGCTGATGGGGGATTAATTGACTCAGCAAGTGTTCAAGTCTTAGGGCAAAACGATTTACTTCAGGGAATCAAAACGCTTGAAGACTTTGTCGATGATAATGATAGATATGATAAAATAATGAGTGGTCTTTATGATTTGGATAAGCTAGGTATTGTAGTGCCTGGCAATAATATAAAGAGCTTACAATTCACTAAATCTGGGATCTTAACGAGTGGAGTAATTGAAGCAGGTGGTAGAACTGCTCGAATAGAGGTTCTTATAAATGGAATGATACTAGGAACCAATAAACTAAGTAGTAATAAATTCATATTTAATCGTGCATCTATGAAAGTTAGTGACTATGTAGAGATTATTTCGTATGACAGTGCTTCAAACGAACTTGAACGTATTGGAACAACTTATCCAGTAGGCTTCGAAGCTAGTTCTGGAATGAGTCCAGGTTACTATTCGATAAAGTATCTTTTACTTAACAAATTGGAGTTCGATCAAATCCTAGACGAATATTCACCCAAACAACTACGATTCACTGCCAGATGATAAAAGGAGGTAGGGCGTGCACAGGCATGCCCATACATATTTTATGAAAAAAATTAAGTTTCTACTATTATTTAGTATTCTACTACTGCTTATCCCAGTCATTCCGACAGAGGCAGCTGTTAAAAAGACAGCAGTCGGTGTATCTTCTGCATTTGTGGAGAGGACAGGCTCTACAAATTTGACAGTGTTCATCAGTAGTGACGAAAAGATTGCCGGCGGATCATTTGATATTATATACAATCCTGACAATATGCGTATTAGTACAACAGATGTTAAAATGACTGACACGTTATCCGACTACCTGTCTTCAGGTGGAAGTGATGGTGCTGGTAAAATATCGATGTCTTTTGCAAAATCATCAGGCAGTACAATTGATGGAACCATTATGGAAGTAAAAGCTACTGTGCTTACGCCAGGTTCAGGGAAGATCAACGACTTGAAGCTTGAAAAAGTTGAATTGTTTAATGAGCAAGGTAATAAAATCAACGCTCAACTAGTTAATGGACAAGTAAAGCCATTCGATGGAAAAGAGTCTACTTATGGCGATACTGTAGGTGTTAATAAGCCTTGGGTTATTACATTAAGTAAGCCCTACAATCCAGCTACATTGAATGCAAGTGCAGTGAGTGTAAAGCGTGGTAGCACGGCATTTCCAGTTGAAGTAGAAGCGATTAACGATACACAGTTCAGAGTGAAGCCGATTGGCCCCTACCTGAAAACTACTTATACGCTCGAAGTTACAGATCAGTTGCGCTCAGTTAATGGCACAAAATTAAGTCAGCCAGTACGGCTTACGTTTAAGGTGAATTGAGGTGAGGTACATGAAGAGTTTGTTCCATAAAGTCTTATTGTTTTCGTTAGTGTTAGGCGCACTAGCGGTGTCAGAGGTTATTGCAGATTCGGCATATGCAGAAATTTTGGAAGTAAGCGAAAGCCGATCACTTGGCACAACAGTGGAAGTGCCAATTACTATTCGGGATACAATGTATTTAACGTCAGGAAATTTTGTGATCGCGGCACCATCTACTACTGGTGTTAAATTAAAGAGTTTTCGCTCGGAACCGGCTTTTGACGATCAGAAATTCCGTACGAGATTCACGATTGATAACAACGTACTAGATTTAAACTTTTTATCGATGTCTGGAAAAGAGGAACGTTTAACAGGCAACAAGATTACAGTAGGTTATCTTGTATATGAACTTACTCCTTCATTTAAAGCAGGAGAGTCTGTTGATCTTTCACTTTCTTCAATGAGTATGAAAGGCAGATTAAATCAAGATGTGATTGTGACGCCAATGGACGGGAAAATTGTTCGCAAAATGCCAGTGGGCGATGTAGTAGGAAATAATAAGCCAACTGCAGCAGCAGCAATCCGTATTTTACAGCACTTGAAAAATCCTATTACAAATCGTGAAGAATTCTTGTCTGCTGATGTCAATGGAGATGGTGTGTTAACGCAAGAAGATGCACAGATTGTCTTAGATTATATTGCAGGCAAACGCACGACGTTCTTAGCAGTCCAGTCAAAAGAATTTGATAATGCGGTATTAAAGAGTGAGTATAGCGAGCAAGTATCTGCAATCAATGGTCGTGCGCCTTACACATATAAGCGTTTAGGATCATTTCCAACAGGACTACTTTTAAATGAAAAAACGGGTGAAATAACGGGAACACCAACGCGGGCAGGCGCATTTGTTTTTGATATCCAAGTAGTCGACGCTGTTGGCGACATAGAGAAACGGAAATTCAGTATGCAAGTTATTGATTCAGATATTATGTCTGTGGAAAAACCATTACCGATAAACGTAAAATTGAACGGTACTCCTGAGTTGCCTGCAATAGTGAATGTCACGTATAAAGATAAGAAAACAGGTAAAGAAGCAGTTACTTGGAAACCAGTCGACACATCTAAAATCGGTACAGTCATTGCCAAAGGAATGATTGGAGACAGTGGGTTCACTGTAAGTGTTGAAGTCAATGTCGTATCAGCAAATTACTTAAATAGTGTATCAGTCAAATATGTACAGTTCTTAAATCTTCATACGATTGAAGTAGATGTTTCTGAAGAAGTGTATAAAGTCACAGTAAATACAACATACAATATGCACTTTGAGGGTGATAAGAAATTTAGCTTAATCAGCGCAAACTTACCGGCTAACTCAACAGTCACATTCCGTATGTACGATAAATACGGCAATCTTCTCGAAACAAAGCAACACGTATTGAAACCGAACTAACAAGTATAGCCATCTTCACTGATTAATAACTAATCAGCGAAGATGGCTTTTTTCTATGTTACGATAGAAAGAAAACTTCCTAGGAGGTCTAGAACATGACTAATCGACAAGATAAACACATCCTAATCTACGGAGATATTTTCGTGGACTATATCGCAACAGACAAAACCAACACGAAGTTCAAGACGTTCCTCGGAGGTGCGACAATCAATGTGGCGGCAGGAGTTTCGCGCCTTGGTGCCAAATCTTCATTAATCACTGTAATTGGTGATGATGATGACTCGAACTTCGCAGTAAATGAACTGGAGACTGAAGGCGTTGATTTAACGTATGCTTTACGATCTCCCGAGAAAAAAGTAAATCGTGTTTACGTTCATCTAACGCCAGAACGTGATCGTGTATTCGCGAACTATATAGATGACACGCCTGATCTACAGGTACAACCGAGCGATCTGGATGAACAGGCTTTCCGACAGGCTTCCATATTACATATTTGCTCGGGTACGATGTTTCACCCGACTGCCCTAGCTACTACTAAAAGAGCTGTTGAATTAGCAAAGGCGAATGACGTGTTTCTTTCACTAGATACTAATGTGAGACCACTTCGCTGGGAGAGTGAAGACATATGTCGTAGTACGATTTTGTCATTTTTACATCAGACAGATTTGTTGAAATTAACGGAAGAAGAGCTTGCTTTTCTCATGAAGGAAACAGATGTGCAAAAAGCGCTTGCTGGACTTGCTGTATATAATATTCCTGTAGTTATGATGACGATGGGGGAACTGGGGACGCTTGCAGTAATTGAAGGCAAGCAACATCATGTAGGAGTCGAGCCAATTGAGCCGGTTGATACGACAGGTGCGGGGGATGCCGTTCATTGCGGGCGTACTTCGTGGACTTCATTTGCATGGTAAGTCAAATAATTTAGAAGAAATGCTGGATCATATACAATTCGGCAATAAAATGGGAGCATTATGCGCGATGAAATCAGGGGCTCTTTCTGCGATGCCGTATGCGGACGAATTGGGTGAGTTAGAATAGACCATTATTCAGGCCGCGCTCTATCAATCGGCTTAATCGCTCTATCGTGGACCGTGAGTGCTCTATCAAGACCGCTATCCGCTCTATCATAGCCTATCACTGCTCTATGCCGTATTTTATCCGCTCTATAACACTAGCCAACCGCTCATAGAAAAACCTGCGCCTCGATCAACACAAAAAAGCAGCCCCGCCTAAGCGGAAGCTGCTTTTCCTCATTATTAAACCTTAAATTCCTTTATCACATTCTGCAACACCAATGCTTGCTGACTTAAGCCGTGCGCTACAGTATTGATCTCTTCAATCGTCGCCATTTGTTCTTCCACAGCACTTGAATTCTGCTCAGTTTGTTCCGAAGATTCATCCGCTTGTGCAGCAATTTCCTGAACGGAAGCAGAGACTTCTTCAGCACTTGCGGAAATTTCTTCAGTGGCGGATGAAATTTCTTCAATTTGATCGCCCATCGCTTGAATCGCGCTAACGATAGTAGAGAAGGCTTTCCCGGCATCATCGATCACGTGAACGCCCTGTTCAGCATTTTTCAGGCTTTCCGCCACGGACACTTCGACGTTTTTCGTATCAGTCTGGATATCTGCAGTCAACTTCACGATCTGACTTGCAGAGTTCTTCGATTGTTCCGCAAGATTTCGGACTTCATTCGCTACTACAGCGAAGCCTTTTCCTTGTTCGCCAGCTCGAGCAGCTTCAATCGCAGCGTTCAGCGCTAAGAGATTAGTCTGTTCAGTAATATCCGTAATAACTTTTGTGATATTTTCGATTTCAATCGTTTGCTTGCTCAATCGCTGGATCAATTCGCTCGTTTGCTGAGAAGAGCTATAGATAACATCCATTTGATCTTTAGCTTGTTGAACGGAGTGTTCACTGTCGCCTGCTAGTTGTTCAGTTTCCTCTGCATTTGTGTTTAAGCGCAAGGCGGACTCTGCAATACGTTGAACACCGAGTGCTGTTTCTTCCATCGCCAATGAACTTTCCTTTGCTGAGGCAGCAGATATTTGTGCACTAGATGAAATCTGCTCCATATTACGGCTTACTTCATGTGATGCGCGTGTGACTTCTTGTGTGCTTGCGGATAATTCTTCAGCAGAGGCTGTTACGTGCAATGCATTATCACTAATTGTAGTAATGACGTTCCGCAAATTTGCCTTCATTGTATTAAATGAACTTGCCAACTCTCGAATCTCATCATTCGCTTTAACATGAATATCCTCTTGCGTTAGATCTCCATTTGCCATAACAGTGGTTGCTGCAGAAAGTCTTCTGATTGGACGTGTAATTGAACGATAGATTAAATAGGCAATAATGATCGCCAAAATCGTGTCAGTAATAATGGAAGTAGTCAGTGCTTTCTTGGATTTAGCTGCGCCAGCCTGAGCTGCTTTTCGGTTATCGGCAAGTGCTTGATCTTGAAAACTTTCCATGTCATGTCCCAGTTGTTGAATCGCGATATTGACGGGGCGGCTATCTTCTTGCATGACTTGCTTAGCGCCTGCCAAATCGTTTGCTTGGACTAGACGAACGATTTCATCGGTACTGACATCATACAAGGCAATATTATCTTGTGTTTCTTTAATAAGTCGCTTCATTTCATCGGCCTCTGCAAGAGTAGCCAAATTATCGAGCTCATCCTT
The DNA here is from genome assembly GCF_029267015.1 of Sporosarcina ureae. Lineage (GTDB taxonomy): Bacteria > Bacillota > Bacilli > Bacillales_A > Planococcaceae > Sporosarcina > Sporosarcina ureae_D. The sequence goes on from NZ_JARIEA010000049.1 coordinate 18,860, forward strand.
CAATCCTTGTTGATGAGTTCTTAAGTTCTCTAGTGCTACATCGCGTTGGTCAGCTAGATAAGCGCGCATATACATTCCTTGCAGTGCCATTTCTTTTTGAACATCGCCTGCGCCAATGGACATTTTGACTTGCTTGTCTAACATTTCTTCATAATCATCTGCAACTTTTTCTAATTGCGAAATACTGTAAAATGCAAACACCAGTAAGACGGCAAGCATGATACCAAAGCCACCAAATATTTTTTTGCCAATTGTCATCATTAACTCCTCCTATGACTAAAAACCTACCACTAATTATATTTTACTATATTAGTGGAATATAATGTGAAAGTAAATAGGTTAATTTTGAATAATTTAGTACATAATTTATATTCCGTTAATTAAGACTGCTATCTATATTAAAGTTATCAGTTACTTAATAAGGAGATAAAGACTAAAGGAATATTTGCTATGTTCGTACTATAACCTCGTTTGTAAATAACAGTGTTTCATAGTACTATGACGAAAAGGTAACGAATAAGGAAGGTGAGATGTATTATGCCGAACAGTACAAAGGAAATAAAAGTTGCAGCAACTCCGCAACAAGTATGGAGTTTTCTCGTAGATGTAGACCAGTGGGCGCCGCTTATCCCAGGCTATATTGAACATGAGAAAATTAATGATCAGCAATTCACATGGAAGTTCCGAGCAGATCTTGGTATGATACAAAAGAATATTGTCATGCAAGTGGATATTACAGAACAAGCCGAACGTTCAAAAGTAGCGTTTACTCTAGAAGGTCTGAATGAAAATCTAGAAGGGAACGGAAGCTTTCAAGTAGAAGACGCAACGGGTGCAACAAGTCTCATAGGTTATCTGGATATTACAGGTAAAGGAATGATGGGATCTGTCATGAATTCCATGATGAAAACGTATGTACCGGAAACAGTAAGTGCGTTGACCGAAGCAATAGATTGGAAGCTGACTAGTAAATAGAATATAAATGTTCAATTCGTACAGAATCAATTAATCGATTCTGTACGTTTTTATGTACTTGTAAAAGCCGTTTTTCATCAATTAAATATAATAGAATGAAAAATAAGTTCTCTTTTACTGAAAATTTGTTAGAATGAAGTAAAGAAAAGCAAAGGAGAAACAACATGCTCAAAAATATTCCCACAAATTTATCACCGGATATAGTAAAAGCATTAATGGAAATGGGACATGGAGATGAAATTTTGGTTGCAGATGGAAATTTCCCGTCTGCCTCACATACAGATAACACATTGCGTTTGGAAGGTCAGTCAACACTTGAAGTCTTAAAGAGCATTCTGTATTTAATGCCACTTGATGAGTATGAAAGTCATGCGGTTTTATTGATGCAACCAAAAGAAGACGAAGATACACCTGACATATGGAATAAGTACAACCAGATTTTGAAGAAAACAGGAAACGGTCATATACCAGTATCTACAGTGGATCGTTTTGATTTTTATGAACAAGCCAAGAATGCCTATGCAATAATTGCGACGGGAGAACAGTCGTTGTATGCGAATATCATGTTAAGGAAAGGCGTTATTAAGAAAGGAGAGGAACTGAAATGTTAGCAGGAGTGAGACATCATAAAATTAAAGAAATGGTCGACGAGAAAGGCACTATCCGTGTGACAGAGTTGAGTAAGATGTTAGGTGTCACCGATGAAACAATCAGAAGAGACTTAGAACGGTTGGAAAGTGAAGGGAAACTGATACGTACACACGGTGGGGCTATGAGTACGAAAGAAGAGGAAGACGTACCTCATTTTCAAAGAGAAGTAATTCATCAGGATGAGAAAATTAGTGTAGCAAAAGAAGCACTTAAATTAATAGAAGAAGAAGATATCATTTTTTTGGATGCGAGTTCATCCGCTCTTTATCTGGCGCGTTTAATCCCAGACATGCGCTTAACAGTTTTGACGAATTCAATACAGGTTTGTATAGTGTTGTCGGGGCACTCTAAAATCACAGTAATCTCTACAGGTGGTACTCTATCCCCTAGATCTATGTCTTATGTAGGGCAAGCTGCACTCAATACTCTAGACTTCTATTATGTAGATAAATTCTTCTTTTCTTGTAAAGGATTGGACGAGGCTTGGGGAATAAGTGATGGAAATGAACTACAAGCATTGGTGAAACAGAAGGTAATTGAAAGAGCGACGGAAAGAATTCTATTATTGGACCATTCAAAGTTAGGAAAAAAGGCGTTTGCTAGAATCTCAAATTGTTCAGTTATAGACACGATTATCGTGGATTCATATACAAAACAAGAGCGATTAAGTTTTTTAAAAGAACAAGGAACCACAATTCTATATCCTGAAGCAGAAAAAGCAAACCATTAACAAGGGTTTCTTTTTTGTAATTGTGAAAATACTAATTGCGTTTAGTTTAAGCATCATATATAATCAACAATAATAAAGAAAAACAAACAATAACAAAGAAAATATGTTTTAGGAGTGAGTACATGAATCCTGTTTTGCTTTCAATGAAAAATATTTCGAAATCATTTCCTGGAGTAAAAGCGCTATCTAATGTGGATTTAGAACTCAGGCATGGCGAAGTACTTGCTTTAGTAGGCGAAAATGGTGCGGGCAAATCAACAATGATGAAAATATTGAACGGAATCTATTCAAAAGATGAAGGACAAATTTTGTTGGAAGGTAAAGAAGTCAATATTGAAAATATTAATCAGGCTCAAGAATTGGGTATATCGATCATTCATCAAGAGCTGAACTTAATGAGAGACTTGACAGTTGCTGAGAATATTTTTATCGGCCGCGAACCTAGAAGTGCGTTCAACTTCTTTTTAAAAGATAAAGAGCTGAATAATAAAGCTGCTGATTTATTTAAGAGATTAAATATTGAGTTAAACCCTCATGCAAAGGTAGCAGATTTAACCATTGCTAAGCAACAAATGGTCGAAATAGCGAAAGCGCTTTCATTTAACTCGAAAATAATTATTATGGATGAGCCCACGACAGCCTTGACTGAAACTGAAATTGATTCGTTATTCGTTACAATTGAAGGCTTGCGTGCAGATGGCGTTGGAGTCATTTACATATCTCACAGAATGGATGAACTAAAGAGAATCACAGATAGAATAACAGTTATGCGTGATGGAACCTACATCGATACTTTGGTAACGAAAGATATCGAGATGAGTAAGATTATACAGTTGATGGTCGGTCGGCAAGTTTACATAGAGTCAAAGCCCACTTCAATCAACGATAATCAAGAGACGATTCTAAAATTGGATAATGTTTCAACAAAAGATCATTTGAAAAATGTGTCATTTGAGTTGAGAAAAGGAGAAATACTGGGATTTTCAGGACTAATGGGAGCAGGACGAACAGAAGTAGCCAGAGCGATTTTTGGTGCAGATAAAATTGAAAGCGGTTGCATTTATCTAAATGGTCAAGAAGTTAAAATTAAGTCTCCTAAACAGGCAGTTGAGATGGGAATTGGCTATGTCTCTGAGGATCGTAAGCATTTAGGGTTATTAGTAGATATGGATGTGAAAACTAATATGGCTATGGCTACTATCAGAGATTTCACTAAAGGTAGATTTATAGTGAGTCAAAGGAAAATGGAGAAAATAGCAAATGGATATGTAAAAGAGTTAAAGATTAAAACACCTTCTGTACATCAAAAGATCCGATTCCTTTCAGGGGGAAATCAACAGAAAGTAGTCATCGCGAAATGGTTGTTGAGAAACTGCGATATCTTGATTTTTGACGAACCAACCAGAGGTATAGATGTTGGTGCCAAAGGAGAAATATACAAACTCATAGATGAATTAGCGGAAAGTGGGATGGCGATAATCATGATTTCATCTGAACTGCCGGAAGTGTTGCGTATGAGTCATCGAGTTATTGTCATGTCGGAAGGACGAATAACTGGTGAACTATCATCTGCTGAAGCTACTCAGGAAAAGATCATGGAGTATGCCACAACCGTGAATTAAAGAATGGAGTGAACGGATTTGAGTATGAATACAATTGCGAATGAAGAAAAAAACAAGGTGTCAGGTAAATTCAAAATTTCATCTGGAGCTATACAGCAGATTTTAGCCTTTGCTAGTTTAATTGCACTTGTAATTTTCTTCTCTATTGCATCTGGAAGTTTCCTTCAATACAGCAATGTTATTGGGATTTTACTTTCAACTGCAGTTATAGGGATTTTAGCGTTGGGTGCTACATTTGTCATCATTACAGGCGGTATTGATTTATCCGTCGGTACAGTAATGACCTTGTCGTCTGTCATGATTGGAGTGATCGTCGTAAATGGCGGTATGCCAATATGGGTAGGAATCATCGGTGGTATTTTAACAGGTGCATTATGTGGTCTGTTAAGTGGATTTGCTATCGCAAAGCTAAATATTCCGCCATTCATAGCGACATTGGCAATGATGATGATCGCGAAAGGTTTGGCATTGGTGATTTCCAGTGCAGCACCCATTTACTTCAGTGATCATGAGAATTTCACGAAAATCTCATTAGGCTCTATCACACCAGGTATCGAAGTTCCGAACGCTATTCTGATTTTCTTCATCATGGCAATCATCGGCGGAATCATTTTAAGTAAAACAATCCTCGGACGATACAACTTTGCTATCGGTAGTAATGAGGAAGCAACAAGATTATCAGGTGTAAACGTAAACTTCTGGAAGATGTCTATTTATACATTAGCTGGAGCATTTACTGGCGTAGCAGGTGTTCTAATGGCAGCGCGTTTGAACTCTGCGCAACCAGCACTAGGCCAAGGGTATGAATTGGAAGCGATTGCAGCTGTTGTAATTGGCGGTACTTCGCTTAGCGGAGGTAAAGGTACGATTGTAGGAACCGTGATCGGGGCTCTCATCATGAGCGTCTTGACGAATGGTCTCCGGATTATGTCTATACCACAAGAATGGCAGACGGTGGTTGTAGGTTTAGTAATCATCTTGGCTGTCTATGCGGATACTTTGCGTAAGAAAGATTAATTGATGATTGGAATTAGGATACAAAATACTAATAAAACGAAATGGGAAAGAGGAGGAGTTTTTATGAAGAAGAAAATGGGGTTATTGAGTGGGGTTCTCGCAACATCATTGTTATTCGCTGCATGTTCTGATGATGGAGCAAGTGGAGATGGGGCAGGCGAAATCGAAGAAGGAAAGCCATATGTAGCAGTTGTTTCCAAAGGCTTCCAGCATCAGTTTTGGCAAGCGGTAAAGCAAGGTGCGGAAGAAGCTGCTGAAGAATTTGATGTAAGCCTTACGTTTGAAGGACCTGAAAGTGAGTCTCAAGTAGATAAACAAGTAGAGATGCTACAAGCAGCACTGGATAAAAAGCCAGATGCAATCGGTTTCGCAGCTTTGGATTCGAAGGCAGCTTCTCCTTTATTGAAAGAAGCTGACAGTAAGGATATTCCAATCATTGCATTTGATTCAGGTGTAGATAGTGATATTCCTTTGGCTACAGCTTCTACAGATAATAGAGCAGCTGCAGCATTAGCAGCTGATAAAATGGCGGAAGCGATTGGTGAAGAAGGTAAAGTGGCATTGATTGTTCATGATCAGACATCTGTAACAGGAACTGATCGACGAGATGGTTTTAAAGAGCAGATCGAATCAAAGTATCCCAAAATTGAAATCGTAGATATCCAATATGGTGCAGGTGACCATTTGAAATCAACTGACTTGGCAAAAGCAGTTATGCAGGCACACCCTGATTTAAAAGGTATGTTCGGTTCAAATGAAGGGTCAGCTATTGGAGTAGTTAACGCAGTCAATGAATTAAATAAAGGCGGAAAAATCACGATTATTGGATTTGACTCAGGGAAACAGCAACTTGACGCGGTTAAAAGTGGCGTAATGACTGGAGCGGTTACTCAAAATCCAGTAGGAATTGGATATGAAACAGTTAAAGCAGCAGTTGAAGCACTTGATGGTAAAGAGCTTGAGAAGGTAATCGACACTGGTTTCTACTGGTATGACAAAGATAATATTGACGATGAAGAGATCCAGGCAGCTGTGTACCAATGATCTACTAAAGAAACTGGGATCCGAGTGGTTCCCAGTTTCTTTTCCTAAAAACTAGAGAAAGAGGTGATGATCTTGAAGCAGCTGAGATGGGGAATTATTGGTGCGGCAAATATAGCGGAGCAGCAAATAATCCCAGCAATTTTGGATAGTAAAGGTGGAGTAATCATAGCCATTGCAAGCCGAAGTGGTAAGGCTAACGATATGCGGAAAAAATTTAAAATCCCCTTCGTGACGGCCGATTATGATGAGTTATTCTCTATGGATGAAGTGGATGCTGTATACATAGCAACACCCAACTCAACGCATAGCGAATTAATCAAAAAAGCGGTTTCTGCAGGTAAGCATGTGTTATGTGAAAAACCGATTGTTTTAAAGAAGAATGAACTAGAAGAAATCTTTCATCTAGCAGATCATCATGACGTTTATGTCATGGAAGCGATGATGTATAGGTTCCATCCGCAGATGAAGGCTTGTAGGGATTTGCTACTCTCTGGAGTGATTGGTGATGTCGTGACCATGTATACAAAGTTTCATTTCAGGTTGGAGAATTGGGACTCGGATATTCGAACAAGCAGTCATTTAGGAGGAGGAGCAATCAACGACTTAGGTTGTTACTGCATAAACGCCGCCAGCTATCTTCTGCAGAGTAAACCTAAATCCATACAGGTAAAGAATTCGATTCACAGACAAGTAGAGGTAGACACGCATGTTTCTATGTTTTTACATTATGCAACAGGAGAAATTGTGATTAGCGATTGCAGCTTCCACTCGCCGATGAATACTGAAATAGAAGTGATAGGAACACTTGGAACAATTAAGATGCCGCATGCATTCCGTCCTGATATAAACAATGACGTGGGTGAAATCTATATACATACGAATGATAGGAAAGAAATAATAACTTTCCAAGCTAAGTCTTATGTAGAGCAAGTAAACAGTTTCCAGGAAGCAATTCGTACAAAAAGCGAGCTGCCCTACAGTAGAGAAGAAATGATTGGTCAGGCTGACTTATTGGAAAAGGTATTTGTTAGGTTGAGTAGATAATGAGGAGAGTGGAGTTATGTCAGTTGAAATACTGCAAGATCTCAATAAATATGCAAAGGCTTTAGTGAATTCCGGCCTGGTCGTAGGGGCTGGAGGAAACTTGAGTATGCGTGACGGGGAGTATATGTATATTTCTCCAAGCGGATTCGATTTGAAGGAGATTGAAGAAAGTTGGGTGAAAGTGCACATCGGAACGGGGGAAGTTTTAGGAGATTTGAAGCCGTCATCTGAAGTTCTTATGCACTTAGAATGCTTTAGGAAAAATAATGAAATCAAAGCCGTACTACATGCACATCCAACATATTCGGTCGGTGTATCTTCAGCGGGTAAAGATATTTTGCCGATGTTCCCGGATTTCCCAGCGATGGTGAAGAGAATTAAATATATGGATTACGTCATTCCAACAACGAGTGTGCTGGCTGATGCGGTATCCGAATTAATTGAGGATACGGATGCAATTGTCATGCGTAACCATGGTGTATTGACGGTTGGGCGAACAATGAAAGAAGCTTTCTTCTTCATGCAACTAATCGAGGAAGCAGCGAAAGTGTATTATATCAGTTCAACAATGGGGACTCCACGTGTGTTAACAGATGAAGAATGTGATGAATTACGAAATCTATCTGCAGAAACTTACCGTTCTAAACTATTGCAAGAAAAGAGGGAGTAATATGTCGCAAGTTTTATCATTTGATATTGGCGCATCGAATGGAAGATTAGTCCGTCACTTTTTTGACGGTACTTGCATCACTAGTGAGGTCGTTCATCGTTTCGATAATAAGCCAGTCTTGAAAGAGGGAAACTTTCATTGGGATTTCAATTACCTAATGGATGAAATCTTTACATCCCTCAGAAAAGCACAAACATCTCCTGATGATAAAGCTGTAAGTGTGGGTTTCGATACATGGGGAGTAGACTTTGGTGCAATTGATCACTCAGGAAATTTATTGTTTGAGCCATATTCATATCGAGATGACCATACGATTCCTTATATGATCGAGACATTGAAGAATATTGATGAATATGAACTTTTTAAAAGAACAGGCAATGGAGTTTCTTCTATTAATACGCTATTCCAGTTGAAAGCAATAGTGGAGAAAGAAGAATTTGAAAGTGCCGCCCATCTTTTGATGATGCCCACACTTTTACAGTATCAGCTGACAGGCATTCCCGTTAATGAATTTACGATTAGTTCGACTAGTCAAATGCTTCGGGCGGGAGAAAAAGAATGGAATACAGATCTATTAGCACAAGTACTGAATAAAGAACTGCCTCTTACTGCTATTCAGTTGCCACACCAAATAATTGGACCTGTTTTAAATAAAATTATGCAAAAAGAGAATATCAAGCCTATAGATGTCGTGCTCACTCCAGGACATGATACTGCATGCGCTTTATCGGCACTGCCTATGCTTATTGAAAAATCGTTTTTCATGAGTATCGGCACATGGACGGTCATAGGAACAGAAACATATGATCCGATCGTTACTGAAGAAGCTTTTGAAACAGGGTTTACAAATGAAGGAACAAGCGAGGGTACATATCGTTTCCAAAATAACAGTATGGGTTTTTGGATCATGCAGGTACTCCGTAGAGAATGGAAGCAAGCGAGTCACGAGATAGATTATCTAATAGAAGATCAATTAGTTCGCGATAGTTCGTTTTCAGAAATGTATATCGATCCAAATGCAGATATGTTTTTTAATCCACCATCTATGATTGATGCAATTGAACAGTTTTGCACTCAAACAAATCAAAAAAAGCCTGAATCTATACAAGAAATAATTCGTTGTGTATTGGAGAGTATGGCTTTGAGCTACGCGCATACTGTTCATCAATTGGAACATCAAGTCGGCTATTCTGCCCAAGCGATATACGCTGCTGGCGGAGGAATCCAAAATAAGCACTTATGCCAATTTATTTCGAACGCTACTATGAAACAAGTGATTACAGGACCTGTCGAGTCAAGTTCATTAGGAAATGGCTTATCACAGTTGCGTGCTCTTGGCTTGATTTCAACCTTGCAAGAAGGTAGAGAAATCATATCTAATTCTATTGAACAAGAAGAGTTTCACCCTATGAATACAGAACATTGGATGAAATCCATACATTATTTTGAAAAGAATATATTGAAGAGATGAGGAGATCAAGAAATGAAAAAAAATCGTTATATCGGTGACCTTCCTAAAATAGGTATTCGTCCAACAATAGATGGAAGAAGAAATGGTGTCCGTGAATCATTGGAAGATACGACAATGGACATGGCCAAAGCGGTAGCGGCTTTATTGAGTGAAAACCTTAAGTATTATAACGGAGAGCCGGTTGAATGTGTAATTGCTGATACTTGTATCGGTGGTGTGGCAGAAGCAGCAGCTGCGGCTAGTAAATTCGAACGTGAAGGTGTTGGTGTCTCAATCACTGTTACTCCGTGCTGGTGTTACGGCTCTGAAACAATGGATATGAATCCTTCCTTACCTAAAGCAGTATGGGGATTCAATGGTACAGAACGTCCGGGAGCAGTATATTTAGCGGCAGTTTTGGCGGGATATAACCAAAAAGGTTTGCCTACATTTGGAATCTATGGGCAAGACGTACAGGATGCCGGGGATGAAGAAATTCCTACAGACGTACAAGAGAAGTTACTACGCTTCGCAAAGGCAGGTCTGGCAACTGCGATGTTAAAAGGAAAGTCTTATCTATCCATGGGATCGGTTTGTATGGGTATTGCAGGCAGTATGGTACAAGAAGAGTTCTTCCAAAAGTATCTTGGTATGAGAAATGAATATATTGATATGACGGAATTCGTTCGTAGATTTGATTTGGAAATATATGACACGGAAGAATACGAACACGCACTTAATTGGGTGAAAGAAAATCTTCACGAAGGCGAAGATTTGAATGCGGAAGAGAATAAAAGAACGACTGAACAGCTAGAGGAAGATTGGAAGACATCCGTGAAGATGGCACTGATCGCAAGAGATCTTATGGTCGGCAATGAAAAGCTGGGGGAAAGAGGTTATATTGAGGAATCGATGGGTCACAACGCGTTGATTGCTGGTTTCCAGGGTCAGCGACAGTGGACTGACTATCTGCCAAATGGTGACTTCATGGAAGCTATTCTGAATTCCTCATTTGATTGGAATGGTAAAAGAGCTCCTTATTTGCTGGCAACAGAGAATGATAGCTTAAATGGTGTAACGATGGCTATGGGTCATTTATTAACGAATACTGCACAATTATTTGCGGATGTTCGTACGTACTGGAGTCCGGATGCAGTTAAGAGAGTTACAGGTAAAGAATTGACTGGTAGAGCTGAAAATGGATTTATCCATTTGATTAACTCTGGTCCGGCAGCTTTAGATGGAACAGGAAGACAAGTACGTGACGGTCAACCTGTTATGAAACCGCACTGGGAAATCACTGATGAAGAGGTGAAAGATTGTTTGGATAATACACTTTGGAGACCTGCTTCCACGGAGTACTTCAGAGGTGGTGGTTATTCTTCAGACTTTACTACTAAAGGTGAAATGCCTGTAACAATTGCCCGATTGAATCTTGTGAGTGGGCTTGGACCTGTTCTACAAATTGCAGAAGGATATACAGTGGAGTTGGAAGATGAAGTGCATGAAACACTTGATTCAAGAACAGATCCCACATGGCCTACGACTTGGTTCGTACCCAAGTTGACGGGTGAAGGTGCATTCACAGATGTTTATTCTGTAATGAATAACTGGGGAGCAAATCACTGTGCAATGTCTTATGGGCACATTGGTGATGATTTGATCACGATGGCGTCGATTTTACGAATTCCTGTAAATATGCATAACGTGGAAAATGAGAGAATCTTTAGACCTAGCGCGTGGAATATGTTCGGTACGGAAGGCAAAGAAGCAGCAGACTACAGAGCATGCGAAAATTTCGGACCTTTATATAAGTAAGAAAGGGATTGCTGACATGGAAAGAGTGTATACACTTGGCGTAGACTTTGGATCAGCTTCCTGCAGGACCATTGTGGTTGATGTAAAGGATGGCAATGTAATTTCAACCGTTGACGTCCCGTATGCACATGGTGTAATCACAGAAAAGCTTCCAAACGGTCTAACTTTGACTGGTAAACGGACTGCATTGCAAGTACCAAATGATTATGTAGAAGCGTTACAAACGGGAATTCATTCAATTTTAAATGAAACTAACATTATGAAAGAACAAATCATTGGAATAGGGATAGACTTTACGGCTTCAACCATTCTACCTGTTGACACAAACTTTCAGCCATTATGTGAATTAGAAGAGTTTGAAGATAATCCACATGCCTACGTAAAGCTTTGGAAACATCATGATGCCGAGCGTTTCGCGAATGAAATGAATAATCTTGCTAAAGATAAGGAATGGATCAAACGCTATGGTGGCAAGGTTTCTGCAGAATGGATGTTGCCAAAAGTGATTGAAATTGCAGAAGATGCACCCGAAGTGTTTAATAAAACTGATTTATTTATGGAAGCCTCTGATTGGATTGTCGCTCAGTTGACAGGTGAGCTTGTGCGCAATAGCTGTGCTGCGGGATATAAAGGGTGCTGGCATAAACAAGAGGGCTATTTATCCAATGAATGGTTAACAGAAGTACATCCTTCGCTCGACGGGATCTATGAAGATAAATTACGTGGAGATGTATTGCCGGTAGGCAGAAAAGCCGGTATATTGCGAATAGAAATGGCCGAGTTACTTGGATTAAAGAATGGAACTTCAGTTAGTGTAGGAATGATTGATGCCCACGCAGCACTTCCTGGTTTAGGTGTCAAGGGACCAGGCGATATGGTTGTAGTGATGGGGACTTCAACGTGCCACATGATAATGGATGACCATGAGAGAAAAGTTCCTGGAATCAGTGGAGTTGTGGAAGATGGTATCATCCCTGGCTACTTTGCTTATGAAGCGGGCCAGGCCGCAGTAGGTGATTTGTTCGCCTGGTATGTGAAAGAGCAAGTGCCGTCGTATGTTTTTGAATCGGCAACCCAACATAATATGTCCATCCATGAATATTTATCCATGGAAGCTTCGAAGTTAGAGCCCGGTCAATCAGGATTACTTGCATTGGATTGGATCAATGGAAGCAGAACACCATGGGTGAATATGTCTCTTTCAGGCACTATCGTGGGTATGAAACTTTCCACAAAACCAGCTGAAATCTACAGAACCTACTTGGAATCTACTGCATTTGGAACACGAGTAATCGTGGAATTGTTTGAAAAGCATCAAGTAAAGGTGAATCGCTTGCTCACCTCGGGCGGTATTCCACGGAAAAATCCTCTGCTAATTCAGCTATATGCAGATATCTTACAAAAAGAAATTATTGTAGATACTAGTGAGAATGCTTCTGCGTTAGGTGTTGCTATATTAGCAGCGGCAACAGCAGGAATGGAACAAGGTGGCTACGATAATGTTACAGAAGCTATCGATAACATGAGTTCAAAAGAACAACACGTCTACTATCCGAATAAGCAAAACAAAGAAGTGTATGACATGTTATTTCATTATTATAAAGAGCTAAGCGACTATTTTGCAGGTGGATCATCCGTAATGAGTGGATTAGCTACCTTGAAAAATAGATTTAAAGGAGGAAATTAATTGATAAAGAACAAATGGAATCCAGACAAAACAAAAGACCAATCTTCAGCCTTAGCAGAACTACGATACCGATCTAATTTAATTGGTTCAGATCGAAGAATTTGTAACTGGGGCGGAGGAAATACATCTGTCAAAACGATTGAAAAAGATTTTAAAGGTGAAGATGTCGAAGTGATGTGGGTAAAAGGTAGTGGATCTGATCTTTATCAAATGGAAGAAAAGCATTTTACTGCACTGAAATTAAATGACGTACTTCCACTGATGGACCGTGATGATATGACTGATGAAGATATGGTTGCATATTTAGAGCATTGCATGATAAATCCAAAAAATCCAAGGGCATCGATCGAAACATTATTGCATGCATTTCTCCCTTATAAACATGTGGATCATACTCACCCGGATTCCATTATTAGTATTTGCTGCGCGCCAAACGGTCGTGAGATTGCAGATGAGATTTTCGGTGACCGCTATGTTTGGGTCCCTTATATTCGTCCAGGCTTCCTACTTTCTAAAATGATTGCAGAAGGTGTAGAACAAAACCCTAAAGCAGAGCTAGTCCTTATGGAAAAGCATGGTCTAGTCGTATGGGGGGAAACAGCGGAAGAAAGCTATAACAAAACAATAGATATTATCAATGAAGCAAAACTTTATATTGATGATAGATTAGAAAAAACGGTCGCTTTCGGAGGACAAAAGTACAAGTCTCTTGCAGTAAATGAGAAAGAAGATTTACTTCATTCAGTACTGCCGACGATTAGAGGCTTAGTTTCACAAGAAGAAGGTACAATCCTTCAAGTCGATGTAGAAGAAGACGTACTAGAATTCGTTAATAGTGAGAAAGCGAAGGAGCTTTCCCAAGTAGGAGCGGCTTGTCCCGATCATTTGGTACATACTAAAAGAACTCCACTGTACATTGAGTTTGATCCGGAAAGTGATGGGGAATCTGAACTGATAGAGAAGCTAGAATCAGGTATTGCTGCTTATATTGAAGACTATAAAACGTACTTTGAGAAATATGCAGAATCTGGAGATCGGATGTTCAATCCAACACCACGGGTTATCCTGATTTCGGGTGTAGGTATGATTACGACAGGTAAAGACATTAAGAATGCTACGGTCAGCAAGCAACTTTACCATAGAGCTATTTCAGTAATGAAAGGTTCAGACGCTATTGGCGGATTTATTTCATTAAATGCAGAAGAATCATTTAAAATTGAGTACTGGCCATTAGAGTTATACAAATTATCGCTGGCGCCAAAAGAAGGAGAATTCTCTAGAAAGGTTTGTTTCGTTACAGGTGGAGCAGGCGGTATCGGAAGTGAAACATGCCGATTATTTGCTTCACAAGGTGGTCACGTAGTTATTGCGGATTTGAATATAGAAGGTGCAGAAAAAGTCGCAAATGAAATCAACGAAAAACATGGCGAAGGAAGAGCTATTGCTGTCAAGATGAATGTAACAGTAGAAGAAGAAATTCTTCAAGCATACAAAAAAGTTAATTTGATGTATGGCGGTGTAGATGTATTAGTGAATAATGCAGGCCTTGCTACGTCGAGTGCTTTTGAAGATACTACGTTAAGTGAATGGAACTTGAATATGGAAGTTCTTGGTACAGGATATTTCTTAGTTTCTAGAGAAGCATTTAAAATTATGAAGTCTCAAAATATCGGTGGAAGCATGGTGTTTATTGGCTCCAAGAACTCGATTTATGCAGGAAAGAACGTTGCTGCCTATAGTTCTGTTAAAGCACTAGAAGCTCACTTGGCAAGATGTATTGCTGCTGAGGGTGGAGATTATGGGATTCGCGTGAACTCAGTGCTGCCTGATGCAGTATTACAAGGTTCCGCAATTTGGGGATCCAAGTGGCGTGAAGAACGAGCAGCTGCTTATAATATTCATCCCGATGAACTAGAGGATCATTATAAACAAAGAACGGTTCTGAAAGTCAATATTTTCCCACGCGATATCGCAGAAGCAATCGCATTCTTTACTTCTTCAAGATCATTGAAAACAACTGGCTGTATGCTCACAGTTGATGGTGGAGTAGCCGCAGCATTTACAAGATAAATCATTAGGGTATTTACACAATAGAATAAAAAAATGTACACAGTTACGCTGTGTACATTTTTTTTTGCTTTCACGAGCTATATTTAATTGTACAAATATCTTCCACATCAATCTCTTCTACTTCTGGTTCTCCAAATGGCTGAAAGTGAACGGTACGTTTTTTTCGGTCGAACTGTAAGTAATAACCATTATGCTGTATTCCTCTTGACTCTTTTAATGTTATCTCTACAGGTGCTCCCATTGGTAAATCGACAAGTATATGAACGATCTTTCTTTGGTCATAACAACGCGCTTTTCGTTTTGAAATATTGGGTGATTCGTAATCATTGTAAGGTCTGTACTTCCTGGATGACATATTTTTATGCACCTCCCTCTCTCTTTAGCGTATGTAAAAATCCGCCTGAGAACTGTGCCGCTTCATTGGATAGAAACAATAAGAAAGGATTTATTTCTGTGAAATGAAATATTGCATTACAGGATAGAGAATAGCTTATAAGTGTGGTTCTTTATGTGATTCCTCTATCACGCTGGAAAAGATTACTGTATTCAGCCTACAAAAAAATGATACTATTTTATAATGTATATATGTCTTTTGTAATAGTCCATATGGTATAATGTAAGCGGTATTTCATTCGAGTAAATTTGGGAATGGAAGAGGGGGAACCGTATGTACTGTCCAAAATGTGGTCATAAAAATACTGACGAAGCAAACTTTTGTGGGGGTTGTGGTAAGGCGATGCACAAGTCTAATAAAAATAAACCGCTTCTCGCAATAGTTTTGGCGTTACTTATTGGTGGGGCTGGTTATGGCTATGCAACAGATTGGAGTTTTGAGTGGCCAACAGAGACAGTCGCATCGACTAAAACAGAAGACATTAGCGAAGGTGAAAAGGAATTACGAATAAAAAAAGCACCAACCGTTGTCAATGAAACAAAGAAACAAGCTAAAGATAAAACGCAATTGATCAAAGAATCGTTACCTAGTGTATTTACAATTGGAACAAATGACGGTTCGGGTTCAGGATTTCTTTATAAAACCGGCGGCTATATCGTGACGAATGCACACGTAGTGGCGGGCTATACCGATGTAATCGTCAGAAATTCTGTAGGAAAAGATTTTGAAGGTAAGGTCATTGGAATTTCAGATCGTTATGATATTGCATTGATTAAGTCGGAAGCGAATAAACATGTCAAACCATTTGTGACGGAAACAAAAGAGACACCGATCGGTACAGAAGTTATTGCACTCGGAAGTCCAAAAGGTTTTGAGAACACGGCATCCATCGGTTATTTAACTGGATTGAATCGTGATATGGAAATGGACTTCATTTATGAAAAGATTTATCAAATCGATGCGCAAATAGATCATGGAAGCAGTGGCGGACCTTTGCTTGATGCAACGACAGGCAAAGTCATCGGCATTAATTCCTTATTGTACAAAGACAATACTGTATTCGGATTTTCGATTCCGATGCACAGTATGCAGAAACAAGTAGATGGATGGATTAACGAACCAATGAGTAGTCAAGCGGTAGCGGCATTGTTCAATGTTTACGAAGATTATGTGCCAGAGTCGTACTATGATTCTGATGATACATCTTGGGACTATGAGGATTACTATGGCTACGATGATTCAGAAGTGGATGAGGAATACGATTACAATGGCGATTATGATTATGAAGAAGAGCCTGAAGAATATGTAGATGGTATGGAAGTTGCAGATGAAGAGGTAGAATCTTTCATAGGTCAATTCAGAAGCCAATACGAATATGCAGTCGATGAAGTGGATTACTCATATATCAATTCCTTTATCGCATCAGGTAGTTCTGCTGAAAATGAGCTACTAGCTTTTCTAGATGATCTGTCAGGGAAAAATGAATACTACGAATTCATCGACACGATCGTTACGAATATTGTGTACAACGATCAGTCGATTGACGTATATACATTTGAGACGATGGATTTTACGAATGAAGATGGAACGAATAAATTGTTGGAAAAAAATAAGAAGTACACGATTGTTGTAGACGAATATGGTGATTATCAAATCAAACAAATAGCAAATCAATAACAAGTTGTTGCCGTGTCAGTGAGCTGGCGCTGCAACGACTTTTTTAAGTTTACGTTCAGCACAGACAACGTAATCCAAGAACTAGATATCTACATAGATATGATATACTTTCCCTATTAAAGGAGGCGATGTGTCATGGATCACAAAAATTCAGAGCGTTTTCTTATTGCATTTAATAGAATCGATAAGTCCTTGATGAAAATTACGGATATGCCAAGTCATTTATCATTCTCTAAGAAAATCGCCAAAGCGAAATCACAAAACGCATTGATTGCTCGTTATGAAGATGAGCTACATGAATTCAGTAGTTTACGCAATGCGATTGTGCATAATCGCACAGGATTTGACTACGCTATAGCAGAGCCGCATGATGAAATTGTGGAGTTGATTGAAAGCATAGATAGAGGACTATCGCATCCTGTCACCGTCAAGGATCTATTTTCGGGAAGAGTACATACCGTGCAGTCAGATGAATCACTGGCGACTGGTTTGCGTTTGATAAGAGAAAGGAAATTTAATCAGTTGCCCATTTATAAAAAAGGTCGATTCATGGGGTTGATTACTGCAAATGGTATCATGCATTGGCTTGCCGATCAGGAAACCGATTGCATTTCCCGGGAAATACCGACATTACTCGACGTATATAATCATGAAAAACGAAAGAAAACCTATCGTTTTGTCAAATGTACGATGTCGGCTTATGAAGCGGAAGGATATTTCAGAAAATCCATTATGTCAGGGCAACGGCTAGAAGCATTGTTGATTACCGAGCAAGGTGGTAAAGATGAAAAATTATTGGGCATCATTACACCATTGGATTTATTGAAATTGGATGAATGATAAGTAGCAGAAAAGGTGGATATTATGGATAGTGAACAAAATACATCATTATATGAACCGGCAATCCATTTCCAAAACGTCTCATTTGAAATAGCGGGAAATAAGATTCTTGAAAATATAACTGGATCATTCCCTACCGGTCAGATCACAGTGCTTGTCGGGCCTTCGGGTGCAGGGAAAACGACATTATTGAAAATGTGCAACGGTTTGCTAAGTCCTACGAGTGGAGATATTACGGTACAAGGCCGGGCCATTCATGATATGTCGCCGATTGATCTCCGACGAAAAGCAGGAATGGTGTTACAAAATTCGCCGATGATCGCAGGGAGCGTCTATGACAATTTGGCACTACCACTACGGTTACAGGACAAGAAGTTGAGTAAAGAAAAAGCACTGGATATTTTAGATCAAGTCGGTCTTGAAGCAGAGTATCTAGAACGTGACAGCCAGAACTTATCAGGTGGCCAGCAGCAGAAAGTATCGATTGCCCGGACATTATTAAATGAGTCGAAGATTTTATTGATGGATGAAATTACGTCTTCGCTAGATCCATCTTCGTTGAATGAAGTAGAGGATTTGATTCGTTACTTGCATGAAGAGCAAGAAATTACTGTCGTTTGGATTACGCATAACTTGGAGCAAGCGAAGCGAATGGGGCAGTATGCATGGATCATGGTGGACGGGAAATTAGTGGATGCAGGTGAAATATCTGTACTTGATCATTCGGATATTCCACCAGTCAACCGTTTCTTGAAGGGGGAATTTACGTGAGTACCACTGCCTTATTCCTGACACTGATATTTGTGTTGATTCCGCTAGCGCTATCAAAAACACTTGGATTACAACTGGAGAAAGATACAATTATCGCTACGATTCGCTCAACTGTACAATTAGTAGCGGTCGGGTTCGTATTGAAATTTGTCTTTGATTCTGAAAGTTATGTATTTATATTCTTAATGGTCGCCTTGATGATCGGTGCGGCAGTTCAAAATGCGCGTAAGAAGGGGACTCAAATCAAAGGAATCACGTGGAAGTTGATCGTGACTTTTGTGTTATTAGAAGTTTTGACGCAAGGGATTTTACTCGGATTCAAAATTGTCCCAGCGACTGCACAATATATTATTTCCATAACGGGCATGGTAGTTGGAAACTCGATGGTGCTTGCGATTTTATTCCTCAATCGTTTCGTATCGGAAGTAGAGACGCATCGCTCAGAAAGCGAACTCATTTTATCACTTGGCGGAACCCCAAAACAGGCGATACATAGGCAATTGATACGCTCGATACAGGCAAGTATGATTCCAACTATTGAAAGTCAAAAGACAATCGGACTTGTACAGTTACCTGGTATGATGAGTGGCCAAATCATTGCAGGCGCTGATCCTTTAGAGGCTGTGCAATTTCAGATTTTAATTGTGTTTCTTCTGCTGACAACTGCGGCATTAACTAGTGCATGTCTAGGATTACTCTCATATCCATCCCTGTTCAATGAACGTATGCAGATGATTAAACAAGAAAATGAGCACTCGAAGTAATTACTTATCGAGTGCTTTTGATAGTGGGTAAATGCCGATACTCTGTACAACGAGTGACAAGAATACTACAGCGAATCCCAATGAAACAAGTACATCTGCAGAGCTGTCTGCCGCATCAGCTAAGCTTAGTAATAAGAAAATAGACATCGTACCCCCGAATATATTGATGCTGTCGAAATAGGGAATGAAGGACAGGCCGAATCCGATTGCGACTAGAAAGACGGGAAGTGGGAAGTTCTTTTGTTTTTTATCGATGGTCATGGCAATGTAGCCAATTGTTAACAGGATTAGTATTTGCACAGCGATCATGCTGTTTTGTTCCTTTCTCTTGGTGTTTAGTTGTTGTTATTCCCTTGGTTGGTGGTTTGGAAACTGGTTTTGGGGTGGGGTGAGTAGGATACGGTGTTGGGTAGCTGTTTTGCGAATACTTTTCTGTTCCTTGTTTTTGCAAAGGTAGTGGTTTGACTAGCAAAGTAAGTGGGGCGATCATTGACCCCACTTCGGCGGTGGTGGATGGCTTCCGCAATGAGCCAGACAGGAAGTGCGCCTGGCTGTCTCATTGCTACGCCTACCTGGCAGCCGCCTACGTTAGATAATGTGTAGGGCAGTTCAGGTACTTGTTTTTCGAGTACGTGGATAATTTGTTCGTACAAGTAAGTAGGATACGATGGTAGGTAGTTGTTTTTGCGCCCCCTTACTTTTCCTTGTTTTGTGCAGAGGTAGTAGTTTGACTGGCAGTGTAAGTGGGGCTGTCATTGGCCCCACTTCGGCGGTGGTGGATGGCTTCCGCAATGAGCCAGACAGGAAGAGCGCCTGGCTGTCTCATTACTACGCCTACCACGTGCAGCCGCCTTCGTTAGACAGTGTGTAGGGCAGTTCGGATTCTTCTTTTGCAAGGATAGGAACTAGTACTACCCAGTCACTGGTTTGATCTACTATAAACC
>NZ_JARIEA010000015.1 GCF_029267015.1 Sporosarcina ureae
AATTCGATTAGCTCGAGTTTCATTTGCTGGCATCAATTAAGATACTCATTTTGTTTGTGTCACTGGCAAGCCAGGCACAAACTGTATTTCGTTAACGTTTTGCTGTTCAGTTTTCAAGGTTCATAAGGTTTGTCTCTCGTAAGAGGCAACTTTCTAATATTAACATCTCATTGTTTCGTTGTCAACACTTTCACTTAAAAAGTTTTTCTTATTAAGTTTGATGTTTTCGCAACTGCTCAATGCGACGCTTATAAATATACCACCGTGTTTAAAGGAATGCAAGCTTTTTCACCATTCTTTTAAAAAAGAATGGCGAAACCGCATAGCGCTGCGAATCCTGGGATTCCTAGTATGGCCAAAATCATACCTGATGCAATGTTCACCGGTACGTATACTCCGATAAATCCACCAGCAATGTTCATTAAGAAAAGAATAAAGAACGCAAACGCCAATCTAAACCAGAAAACCGATAAACGCTCCATGTTCTTTTCGAGAGTGGTTCGGCTCATGCTCAACAGTAGTAATGATATAACTCCAAATATAGCTATGACTAAAATCCTCACAGAAAACGCCCTTTCTTTCTCATAGATACTTATCTATATGCGTCTCTGTGGAATTGTAGTCCACTTGTTTTCTATCTTTTAAACTTTACTTATAGTTCTCGGCGACCTTCCAATGCTCTAGACAACGTAACTTCATCTGCATATTCCAGATCTCCTCCGACCGGTAAGCCGTGAGCAATACGTGTTGTCGTAATTCCAGATGGTTTGACGAGCCTTGAAATATACATGGCTGTCGCTTCTCCCTCTATAGTAGGGTTCGTCGCAAGAATCAATTCCTGCACTTCGTCATCTTGAAGTCTAGTTAACAACGAAGGGACATTGATATCTTCTGGGCCGATGCCATCCATCGGTGATATGGCACCTTGTAATACGTGATACAGCCCGCGATAGTCACGCATCTTCTCCATAGCAATTACGTCTTTGGGATCCTGCACTACACAGATTGTTGTGCGGTCACGGGATTGATCTTGACAGATATAACATGGATCAATATCCGTAATATGACCACAAACTGAACAGAACTGCAGATTACGTTTCGCGTCAACTAATGCTTTAGCAAAGTCGAGTACGGTGTCTTCCTTCATACTTAATACAAAAAACGCCAGACGACCCGCAGTTTTGGGGCCGATGCCTGGCAATTTCATAAAACTATCCATTAATTTAGATATAGGTTCAGGATAATGCATTATACAACCTCCTAGAACATCCCGGGCAAGTTCATTCCTTTTGTAAATTGGCCCATTGTGGAGTTCGTAATTTCTTCTGCTTTTGCAATTGCATCGTTTGTAGCGATAACAATCAAGTCTTGTAGGATTTCTACGTCTTCTGGATCTACCGCTTCTGGATCGATAATGACTTCAAGGACTTCTTTATGACCTGAGACGATTACTTTGACCATACCGCCACCTGCTGTACCTTCCATTCGCTCATTTCCTAGGTTTTCCTGTGCCTCTGCCATCTTCTTTTGCATCTTCTGCATTTGTTTCATCATACCTTGCATATTTCCTGCTCCACGCATAATTAATTCCTCCTTAGTTGATTACTCTTCTATAGTTATAAAATCTTTTCCGAACAAGTTTTCAGCTTCCGTTACTAGTGGATCAGCATCTTCAATTGTTGCTTCTTCCATAAACGCTGAAATGGGTTGTTCCTCCTCTGACTTTTGAGGATTTTCTTTACTTTTCTGACTAGCCAATCCACTTTTTCGAATGAAATCAGCACGGACTTCCAACCAGCTTTCTTCCGCTACGTAGACTACTTCATAGCCTTTACCTGTCAGTCGAAGTAACGCATCCGATAAGCCTGCTTGTAATGTAGCATTTTCAGAAGCCATCAGGCAATGAATTTCATATTTGAATTTTAGCACAAATGCCGTCTCGGATGCTGCTACAGGCTCAGTCTCTTCCAATAAAGCAGCATGTGAACGTTGCATACTTTGCATCATGCCCGCCCATTGCTCGCGAATTACTTGAATATCAGACTTCGTTGCTGCTTTTAATACTTCTACAATCCTACCTGTTGGTACTTTAGCGGATCTGGAAGCAGTTGAAGCAGCTCTTTTTGCCGGTGCTTGCGGCTCAGCGGCTTGCTGCACAGCCCCTGCCGCTAATTGTTGCTGGAGTTGTCTAACGGTTTGTTCCAGCACTGCAAGCTTTTGTGCTATTTCAGGGTCGGCTACAGAAGTAGATACTTGTCGTTGCTCTCCAGAATGAATCATTTTTAATAAAGCAGATTCAATGTACACCTTGCCATGGTTGGAAAAACGCATTTCCTGTTGTGTTTTCGAGAGGATATCGATATACCGATATAATTCATCCGAATGGAACTCTTGGGCTAGCTCTTTAAATTTACCACCGTCTGAAATCAATTCCAAAAGATCTGTCAATTCAGGCGCAGTGCCAAGTAATAACATATCTCGGAAAAATGTAATCATGTCTTCTGCAAGTCGGCCTACATCTTTGCCCTCTGCAATTAACTCATGCAGCAAGGACAATGCGGATCCGGCATCTTTCGCTTGAATCGCCTGTGCTAGCTGATAAAAGATTTCTTCACCAATTGCTCCAGTCACCAGCAACGCGTCACTTGTCGTCAACTCATCTCCGCTGAACGATACGGCTTGATCGAGCATACTGAGCGCATCTCGCATTCCGCCTGTTGCAGCTTGTGCAATAGCACGTAATGCTCCAGTCTCGGCAGTAACTCCAATATCACCAATAACCTTTTCCATTCGCTCAATGATTTCAGGTGACGTAATCGGTTTGAAATCAAATCGCTGACATCTAGAAATAATGGTGAGCGGTAACTTGTGAGGTTCTGTAGTCGCTAGAATAAACACGACATGAGCAGGGGGTTCTTCCAATGTTTTCAGCAAAGCGTTAAAGGCTGAATTGGACAGCATATGCACTTCATCAATAATATAGACTTTAAATCGCGCATTTGACGGTGCTACATGCACGCGCTCGATAATGTCACGGATTTCTTCGACGCGCGAGTTGGAAGCCGCATCAAATTCCGTCACGTCTGTATTGGACCCTTCGGTAATGCTCTTACATGTCTCGCATTCGTTACAAGGTTCCGCCGCCGGTCCGTTTTCACAATTTAGGGCTTTAGCAAAAATCTTCGCCGCACTCGTCTTCCCTGTCCCTCTAGGTCCCGAGAATAGATAAGCATGCGTCGTCTTCTGGTGGAGAAGGGTATTTTGCAGAGTTTGCTTAATCGCTTGCTGACCTGACATTTCACCAAACGTCTGTGGTCTGTAAGCGCGGTATAGTGCTTGATAAATCAACTGCGTTTCCCCCTTTTTCTCCGAATGCATAATACTTTTATTATATCATGAAACACGTTTTTTCACCGCTAATCGCTCAGTTATCTTACGCAAATACTTTAGTCCACTCATCTTTCTTATCAAGCATCGTGCGCGCGATTTCTTTCGCACCTTCTAGACTGTGGCTCGCAGCCCAGCCGCACTGTACTTCATTACATGCTGGCACTTCTGTTGCTGCCAGTACGTCTTTTAATGTGTTCTCTACTATAGATAGAATATCATCATAGTCGTCATGATTGATTACAGCCAAGTAATAGCCTGTCTGACAACCCATAGGACTAATATCAACGATTTGATCTGAATGGTCACGACTAAATTCTGCCATCATATGCTCTAATGAATGAAGTGCAGGCATATCCATATGGTCCGCATTCGGCTGACAGAAACGGATATCATATTTCAAAATTTTGTCGCCGTTCTTTCCTTCTGAAGTTCCCGCTAAACGGATGTAAGGTGCTTTCACTTTCGTATGATCCAAATTAAAACTTTCAACGTTCATTTTCTTCTCAGACATTGTAAATCGCTCCCTTTCAGTTATACGTTCTACTCAGAAGTATACACTATTTACGGGACATAAAAAACTCGCCCATAGTAAAATGGACGAGTGAGTTATTGAATTAAAGCCGTGCACCTTTCTTCGACTGCCGCACATAAGCGTTACTCTTGTCGTTGGCTCGGCCTAGGCTACCCCGCGGCACATGAGAGAGTCCACTTAATGCTGCTTCCTTCCGGACCTGACATGGTTCATGGGTTCCCATTGCGCAGGACCCAGGCGTCAACACTACGTGCAAAAGGCAGACCCTACATGCGGACAGCCTCAGAAAAGGAATTCAGTCTTGCTAGAGCGGATTGCAAGTTATAGGGCACCGCTAATTCCCCACCTAGCACGGCATTTCTTATTATACCCATAGTTAATAATGATTGCAACGGTAAACCTTTTATCTAGTACGCGAAAAATTATTACCTCATAAGTATGCAAGGAAAGGGGTCTGGTCACTCAGCGGTACAAAATGGTATACTAATTGAAACAAGTGAGGTGAAGAGCATGAATCAAACCAAACGTTATGAGCTTAGTTTCCACAATCCCGAAGTACGCGTCTACGCGGCCATTGTCTTACCTGCCGTCTTGCTTGGGCTGTTGGTCATCATTTTCTCAAGTTCAGACTTCAACTTTATGTATGCTGCTCTTATACAAACTATTGCTTTGATGAGTTTCTATTTCTGGCGCTTTATTTATCGTCGCAAAGAAAAATTCAAAAAGTAGTTGACGTGTTCAAAATACCGTGGTAAGATATTATTTGTCTAATACGGAGGAATACCCAAGCCCGGCTGAAGGGATCGGTCTTGAAAACCGACAGGGGTGTTAAAGCCCGCGGGGGTTCGAATCCCTCTTCCTCCGCCATATTTTGACTCTACACGTTACTCGATGTAACGTTTTTTTATTGCCTAAAATTAGAAGTGCAAATAATGAAATATAGTACGAAAAAAACATCGTCAGGACTAAATCAGTCCTGACGATGTTTTTATTTTGTAATGAATGCACCATTCTGTGCTGGTTGAAGCGCTAGTGCTTGATAATGTGGAAAGCGTTGTTCTAATGAAGCCGCCACTTGTTGCTCGGTTTCGGGTGGTACGGCTACGAAAAGTGACGGTCCTGCCCCGCTTATCGTCATACCGTATGCTCCTGCTTCTTTACAAGCCATACGGATTTCATCAAAGTTAGGGAAACCAACTTTTCTATACGGTTCATGGTATAGATCACGTTCCATCATACGTCCTGCAGTCACCCAATCGGATTGTGCAATGGCAGCCGTCATCACACTGCCTGCAGCACTCCCGCGTACTGCTACTTTATGTGTTAAGTGTTCAGGCAGTAACCCCCGTGAGGCTTCTGTTTTCAATGCAACAGGTGGGACAAGTATGACCACACCAATAGGAGGTGCTGGGAAAGACAATACTTCCATCTCGTCTTCAGTAAAGTAAGAGACCGTCATGCCACCAATCAATGCAGCAGTGACATTGTCTGCATGTCCTTCTAGTTCACTGCCAATTCGCAACTTATCTTTTGGAGACAAGTGTAGACCTGCTAGTTCACTTGCAATTTCAATGCCCGCAGCAATTGCCGTAGCACTACTGCCCAGACCTTTTCCTAGAGGAATATCTGAACGAACTACTAACTTTTGCGGTGCAACGACTTGATCATACGTAGATGCAACATGTTGTATAGTCTGCACAATCAAATTCGTTTCGTCCATTGGCAATGCAGCATATTCTTTATCTTGATACAACACATGCCACGCCTCGGCTGATGCAACTTCTATCGTCATGTTAAGTGAAAGGGCAAGACCTAAATGATCGAAGCCGGGTCCGAGATTAGCCGTTGTGGCTGGCACGGTCACTGAAAAACCGGCTTCTGTCATTAGTCGTTCCCCTCTTTCAATTCTTTCAAGAAGTTGTCGAACTGTTCGTTTGTCATCATAGGCTTATGTGAATTAACGTTAATTGCTGTTTCAGGATCTTTCAGTCCATTGCCCGTCAAGATTCCGACAATCGTCGTCCCCTTTTCGATCAATCCAGCGTCAAGGCGTTTTTTGATACCTGCAATTGTCGCACACGATGCTGGTTCCGCGAAAATTCCATCCGTTGCAGCAAGTAATTGATATGCTTCGAGAATCTCTTCATCCGTAGCAGACAAAATATCCCCGCCAGACTCTTCAAGTGCTTGTGTCGCTAAGTGCCAGCTTGCAGGGTTCCCTATGCGGATAGCCGTTGCAACAGTTTCAGGCTCTTCAAATACACGATCATATACGATAGGTGCAGCCCCATCAGCTTGAACACCAAGCAGTTTCGGAGTACCCGTGCCCTTTTTCTCTGCATACTCTTTAAAACCTTTCCATGCTGCAGAGATATTTCCCGCATTGCCAACCGGTAGAGCGAAGATATCCGGAACTTTGCCAAGCTGTTCAATTGTTTCGAAGGCTACCGTCTTCTGTCCTTCCAAGCGGTAAGGATTCACAGAGTTAACTAAAGCAATCTTCCCTTCGCCTAATTCACGAACCATACGAAGTGCTTCATCAAAGTTTCCTTCGATCGCTACAATCTCTGCTCCGTACATTTTTGCTTGTGCCAGTTTACCGAGTGCGATACGACCTTCTGGAATAACCACGATTGTGCGCATACCTGCACGCGCACCGTAAGCTGCAGCCGCAGCAGATGTGTTGCCTGTTGAAGCACAAATTAAAGCCGTCTTTCCCTCTTCTTTAGCTTTAGCAACTGCCATTACCATTCCTCGGTCTTTAAATGATCCAGTTGGATTTGTTCCTTCTGTTTTCACATAAAGATTAATTCCCCATTGTTTTGATAAGTTCTCAAGGTGGATCAATGGTGTATTCCCTTCCTGCAATGTTAATGCAGGTGTATTTTCTGTCACTGGCAACCATTCTTTATATTCTTCGATTAAACCATTCCATCTTCTCATAATCCCTTATTCTCCTTCCACCCGGTAATGACTAGAAATGTCAATAACCGCAGGTGTATCTTTTAAGTCAGCTAAAATATCTAAATGTTGTTGGCGTGAAATTTTATGTGTAATAAAGATTAAATCCGCACCTTCATTATGCAAATCGGAATCTTGAACAACTGTCGCTAGACTTGCTTTGTGGTGGCTATAAATAGATGTCAATTCCGTCAACACGCCTACTTCATCACGGACGGTAATACGGTGGAAATAGCGGGCATACTTCTGATCATCCGTTTTTACTTTGCGCTCAAATTGCGGTGCATGCATTCTCTTACCATTCACGCCTAGCAAAATATTGCGACAAGCCGCCACTACGTCACCTGTTACGGAAGTTGCTGTAGGCAATGAACCGGCTCCAGGTCCATAGAACATTGTCTCGCCTACTGAATCACTGTACACATACACTGCGTTGAATTCATTATTGACTGTAGCAAGTGGATGAGAGTTATGAACGAATACCGGCTCAACTGCCACTTCAATTCCCTCTTCATCTTTCTTGGCTGAGCCTGTCATCTTGATTGTATAGCCGAACTGCTCCGCAAGTTGAAGATCGCCGTCTGCAATTTCTTTCATACCACGGACAAATACATCATCGAGATGCACTTCTGTAGAGAATGATAAAGACGCGAGAATTACCATCTTACGTGCTGCATCAATACCATCTACGTCAGCTGAAGGATCTGCCTCTGCGAAGCCAAGTTCCGTTGCTTCTGCTAATGCATCTTCATAGGTCTTATTTTCATCCTTCATTTTTGTTAGAATGAAGTTAGTCGTACCGTTAACGATTCCTGTCAATGCGGTGATGCGGTCTGACGCTAATCCATCTTCTAATGTACGAATTAATGGAATACCACCACCTACACTCGCTTCATATAATAGGTCGCATTTATTTTCATCTGCTAATTTTAATAATTCCGGTCCAGATTCAGCCATGACGTCCTTGTTTGCGGTGACAACACCCTTACCAGCTTCGAGTGAACGTCGAATTGCTTCAGAAGAACCTCCTGTCACTTCAATGATCAAGTCAATTTCAGGATCATTCAATACTTCATCAAGTGATGTAGTGAACATTTCTTTAGGTATCACGCCATTTCGTTTCTTATCCAAGTTCTTGACAAGGACTTTCTTGATGGATACAGGAACACCAAGCTTATGTCGGAGGTCATCTTGATGATTATGCAAAATTGTTGCAACACCACTTCCGACCACTCCGTAACCTAATAAGCCAATATTAATTTCATTTTTCTCATTTTTCATTTGACGATTCTCCTAACTATATGTACACTATGAAAAAACAATCGTTCTTCGTATAAGGACAATTATAGAGAATTCTGCCTTTAATAACAACCTGTTTTCACGAATCTTCTAAAAATAGATAGATAAACTCAAAGTAGATAGGATCTGGTACATAATGAAAGTTTGTAAATTTGGCGGAACATCCGTCGCATCCGCAGAACAAATTCGTAAAGTCGTCGACATTGTCGTATCCGACCCATCAAGAAAGATTGTCGTAGTCTCTGCACCAGGTAAACGTTTTTCATCTGACATTAAAGTAACAGACTTGCTCATTGATTTAGCAGAAACCTCACTTGCAGGTGAAGACACAACAGATGCGCTACAAAAGGTTGTGGACCGTTATAAGGAAATTTCGAATGGTCTTGGCCTAGATGAAGAAATTGCACAAGTCATCGAACAGGATGTCATTCGACGTCTAAATAAAGATCAATCGGATGAAGTTCTATACGTGGATAGCTTGAAAGCCGCTGGCGAAGACAATAATGCTAAAATGATTGCAGCTTATTTCCGTCATATCGGCGTAGAAGCAGAGTATGTAAATCCTCGTGAAGGTGGATTACTCGTTAATCACCGTCCTGAACGTGTACGTGCACTTCCGGAAGGCAATGAAAAACTTTGTAAATTACGTGATAAAGAAGGAATTATTGTATTCCCAGGCTTCTTTGGCTACACGGAAGACGGAACATTGCGTACGTTCAACCGTGGTGGTTCTGATATCACTGGCGCACTATTGGCGGCTGCAACGAATGCAGAGCTATATGAAAACTTCACTGATGTAGACTCCGTTTTTTCAGCAAATCCAACAGTTATAGAAAACCCACGTGCTATCGATGCGATGACGTACCGAGAAATGCGTGAGTTGGCATACGCCGGATTTTCTGTATTTCACGAAGAAGCTTTAGTACCTGCATTCCGCTACAAGATTCCTGTTTGTATTAAGAACACGAATAATCCAAGTGCACCCGGCACGATGATTGTGCGAGATCGTGACCATAATCTTCAATCGGTTGTTGGAATTGCTGCTGATAAAGGATTCTCCACACTCTTCGTCGCCAAATACTTGATGAATCTAGAAATCGGTTTCGGACGTCACTTACTACAAATTCTGGAAGAAGAAGAGATTCCGTATGAACATACACCTTCAGGAATAGATAATCTGTCTGTCATTATTCGTGATGAACATTTAACTCCTGAAAAAGAAGCACGCATCGTTAAGCGTATCGAACTAGAACTCTGTCCAGATGATGTACATTTCCAACGTGATTATTCCATGGTTGTACTCGTAGGTGAAGGCATGCGCCACGCAAGAGGATTGGCAGCACGTGCGGCGTCTGCTATTGCGCGAACAGGTGCAAATATAGAAATGATCAATCAAGGTTCTTCAGAGGTAAGTTTAGTATTCGGTATTCAAGAAAAAGATGAAAATCTTGTCCTTCGTGAACTTTACAAGGAATTTTTCACAGAAGTCCCCGTTCATTAATAAATAAACGACACTCCTCACACGAGGGGTGTCGTCTTTTTCATTTCTTCACTAATTTTCTCAATAATTAACTCAATATCCCCTTCATTTCTTAACAAATCATATTCCTCAATATTTAACCGAATGACTGGACATGCAGTAAATGAATCAATCCATTGTTCATAGCGACGATACATCTCTTCCCAATAACTTTTTGGTGTTTGCAGCTCCATATCCCTGCCTCGCTCTTCAATTCGATCTAGAATGACAGGTAACGGTCCTTCCAAGTAGATCAATGCATTCGGATGTGGAAAGTATGGTGTCATCACCATCGCTTCGTACAAATTCATATACGTCTTAAAATCTACCGGTTCCATGGTCCCTTCATCTGCGTGCATCTTAGCAAAAATCCCCACATCTTCATAAATGGAACGATCTTGTACAAAACCACCGCCACTTTCGAAAATATGCTTTTGTTCTTTAAAACGTTCCGCCAAAAAGAAAATTTGCAGATGAAAACTCCAACGTTCAAAATCATTATAGAATCTTTCTAAGTATGGATTTTGCGCTACATTTTCCAACGACTCTTGAAAACCAAGTCGTTCGGCTATAGCGTGTGCCATAGTCGACTTCCCAACCCCAACCATTCCTGCTACTGCAAACACACTATTCTTCGGTATATTATGTGACTTCATTTAGCTTCAAACCTTTCTGAACCACTTCACGTACTTTGCTTATTATTGCATCCAAGTCTTCTTTATGACGGACATAATCCACTTCATCCCCATTAATATGGATAACCTGCGTATCAGGATATGTCACTTCAAATTCCGGCAAATACGCACGATAGTCATTGGAAAGTTGAAGTAAATAATCCGGATCCATATCTTCTTCATACGATCGACCACGCTCATCGATTCGGCTAAGTAGTGTAGGAATGGATGCAGATAATGAAATAACAATATTCGGCATCGGTAGATCTTTCGTCAAAATGTGATAGATTTCTTTATACTTTACAAAGTCGTTTGGCTCTAATGTTCGTTGTGCAAAAAGCATGTTTTTAAATACATGATAGTCGGCCACCACAGGTAACCCCTGCGATATGTATTCTCTATTGATTTGTTTTAATTGCTCATATCGATTACACAAGAAAAACATCTCTGTTTGGAAACTCCACTTTTCTTTATCTTGATAAAACTTATTAAGAAAAGGATTCTCTCCACTGATCTCTCTCAATTGATTATATGAAAAGGCTTCAGCGATCGCTGCAGTCAGCGTAGTCTTACCTACACCAATTGGACCTTCTACCGCAATAAACGGAACAAACATGTAACACTCACCCTTTCATTTCGTTGCCATCTCATTTTACCACAGACTACTGTTTAGAATGCAGCTTATAGTGAGCTGTTTAATTACATTTACTTGTATGTTTCACGTGGAACATTTCACTAATTGATTTTGATATTTCACGTGATAGACTGTTGATAAGGAGTGATGACTCGATGAAAGATGATGAATACTACATGAGACTGGCAATACAAGAAGCGGAAAAGGCAGCGGCTCTTGCCGAAGTACCCATTGGAGCAGTTATTGTACATAACGAAGTAGTCATTGCAGCAGCCCACAATTTGCGCGAAACTACACAAAATGCTGTCACACACGCTGAACTCTCGGCCATCCAAATAGCTTGTGAAAATATAGGAAGCTGGCGCTTAGAAGACACCACTTTGTACGTTACGCTCGAGCCCTGCCCCATGTGTGCAGGAGCCATACTGCAATCTAGAATACCAAGAGTAGTATACGGCGCACGTGACCCAAAAGGTGGTTGCGTCCACACCTTCTATAATCTGCTCAACGACCCTAGATTCAACCACGAATGTATCGTGACCGAAGGCGTCCTTGGAGAAGAGTGCGGTCAACTCCTCACCACTTTCTTTCGATCACTGCGTGAAAAAAGAAAAGCGGCAAAAAAAGAAGCCCAACGCCTCGAGTTAGACTCGTAAGCATGGGCTTCTTTCGTTACTAACTATTTGAAGTAAAGAATTGAAGTAGCGTATTTATGGAACGCAGTTCAAAGTAGTTTTTTCACTTACTTAGGGGCTTCGATTTTTTCTTTGCCACCCATATACGGACGTAGTACTTCAGGAATTACAACAGAACCATCTGCTTGCTGATAATTTTCCAAAATGGCTGCTACAGTACGACCAACAGCCAATCCACTACCGTTCAATGTGTGCACATACTCAGGCTTCGCCCCTGGTTCACGACGGAAACGGATATGTGCTCGACGTGCTTGGAAATCTTCAAAGTTTGAACATGAAGAAATCTCACGATAAACATTCTGCGTTGGAATCCATACTTCTAAATCATACTTCTTAGCAGCTGTGAAACCTAGATCTGCTGTACACATTTTAAGAGCACGGTAAGGCAGTTTCAACAACTGCAATACTTTCTCAGCATGTCCAGTCAATTTCTCCAACTCATCATAAGAATCTTCTGGTTTTACAAAACGAACTAACTCCACTTTATTGAACTGATGCTGACGAATTAGTCCTCGTGTATCACGACCCGCAGATCCTGCTTCAGAGCGGAAGTTCGTGCTATATGCTGTGAAAGCAATTGGCAACTTCGCACCATCTAAAATTTCATCGCGATAGAAATTAGTTACCGGAACTTCAGACGTCGGAATTAGGAAGTAGTCCTCTTCTTCGATTAGGAACGCATCTTCTTCAAACTTCGGTAGTTGCCCAGTACCAGTTAAGCTTGTACGGTTTACTAAATACGGTGGCAACATTTCTTCATAGCCATGTTCCTCTTGATGAAGATCCAGCATGAAGTTGATCAATGCCCGTTCAAGTCGTGCACCCAATCCGCGATAAAATACGAATCGGCTTCCTGTTACCTTTGCTGCACGTTCAAAATCAAGCAACTGAAGATCCGTCCCAATTTCCCAATGTGGCTTCGGTTCAAAATCGAACGCTGGTAACTCACCCCATGTACGGATTTCTACGTTGTCATCTTCACTGTCTCCTACCGGTACACTATCATGTGGAATATTTGGGATACGCATAAGCACATAATTCAATTCTTCTTCTACTTTAGAAAGTTCTTGATCATATGCTTTTATTTCCTCGCCGACCTTTTTCATTTTTGCAATGACTCCATCAGCATCTTCTTTATTACGCTTCATTTGTGCAACCTTTTGTGATACTTCGTTACGCTCAGCTTTTAGCACTTCTACTTTTGATAAAATTTCGCGGCGCTTCTCATCAAGACCACCAAACTTTTCAAAATCAGTCAAATCTTCTCCACGTTTACTGAGTTTTGCTTTTACTTCCTCATAATTTGAACGCAATAATTTACTATCTAGCACGTCATCCGCCTCCTCTTATTTACATTACAAATGATAAAAAAACGATAAAAAAAGCCCTCCATCCCCTAAAATAGGGACGAGAACTACCCGCGTTGCCACCCAAATTGACTGATGACTCAGCCCACTTGTTTGAGATATCGGCTCAACTGACCGGCAAAACCTACTGATTCGGCTCTGCTACTCCTGGACGGATTCACAACGGTTTTTACCAGCTTTCACCACCCGCCGGCTCTCTAAAAAAAACATAGTTGCTACTGCTTCCTATCATCGTAATGTATGTGAAATTACATATACCATACTACATTTTCTGACTATTGACAAGGGACACGGTACGTCATTGCATGGGAAATATCGTTAATGTACAATATATTACCTTTTTGAGGTGCTCTCAGCAATTACGTACTGTGCTTCTCCTTGGTTAGTAAAAATTCTACTGCGCGGGTGACCATTTCATGAGTCAACTACTGTACTTCCTAGCTGACTCATGGTTGGACGTGCCCCTAGTTTTTTTTCCTCTGACTGCAATCTACTTATACTATTTAATAACAAGTTATGAACTGCGAGTAGCCATTAATTCACTCTCGGCAAGCTTCGAAATTTCTAAGCCTTTCATTGGAGTTCCAATATCTTTTGATAGTTTGGCAATCAATTCATAATCCTGATAGTTCGCCGTCGCCTGTACAATAGCACGCGCAAACGCTTCGGGATTCTCCGATTTGAAGATACCAGAACCGACAAATACGCCATCTGCTCCTAGTTCCATCATCAAAGCGGCATCAGCGGGTGTTGCTACTCCTCCAGCGGAATAGTTTACTACCGGCAAGCGACCAGCCTCTTTAATAGCAAGCAGAATTTCATATGGTGCACCAAGATTACGGGCTTCCGTCATTAATTCGTCTTTGCTCATATGTACTACTTTACTAACTTGAGCATTAATCATTCGCAAGTGACGCACTGCTTCCACGATATTGCCTGTTCCTGGCTCACCTTTTGTGCGGAGCATTTTTGCCCCTTCACCTAAACGTCGTGCTGCTTCTCCAAGGTTTCGTGCCCCACAAACAAATGGTACGCTGAAATCACTTTTCAATAAGTGAAACACGTCATCTGCAGGCGTTAACACTTCACTTTCATCAATGAAATCCACACCCAATGCCTCTAGTACACGTGCTTCTGAAATATGCCCTATACGTGCTTTTGCCATGACAGGGATGGATACTGCCTTTTGTACTTCTTCTACAATTCGTGGATCAGCCATACGTGCAACACCGCCTGCCGCTCGAATATCAGAAGGTACTCGCTCTAGTGCCATAACTGCAATAGCTCCGGCTGCTTCCGCCACCTTTGCCTGCTCTGCATTGATTACATCCATTATAACGCCGCCATAATTAAAATTCATTTTCCTTCCCCCTTTTCAATATTTTCAGTATACTCTAAATTGACCATACTAAAATAGCCAGTTACGCATTAAACAACATGGTCAGATGAGAGGAATCACTATGGATATGATTTTTATCGAGCTTCAAAAGAATTCTGATACTCCCCTATATCAACAAATATATAATCAAATTAAACAAGACATGATTGACGGTAAGTTTCCGGTTGGCATGAAGCTCCCTTCTAAACGCCAACTAGAAGAGTTTCTAGGCGTCAGTCAAACAACCATCGAAATGGCTTATGATCAGTTGACAGCCGAAGGTTTTATTGCGGCTGAACCTCGAAAAGGCTATTTCGTACAAGAAATTGAGGAGCTCGCCTATGTTCAGCCTCTGAAAGCTGAGAAAACACCTACAGTTCCTTTAATAGAATCCATTCGATACGACCTTTCACCGAGTTCTATTGATACCGAACATTTTCCTTTCATTGCATGGAGAAAATATGCACGTGATATTATGGACACTTCACAAGCTCATCTATTATTACTTGGAGACCCACACGGTGATATGGAGTTACGTCAGGAAATCGCCCGATATTTATATCACTCGCGAGGAGTAGACTGTACGCCTGAACAAATTATCGTTGGTTCCGGTACAGAACAGCTTTTACCTTTAATCATCCGCATACTGGGAAGACAGGCACGCTATGCAATTGAAGATCCGGGTTACTTGATGACGAAACACGTCTTTTCCGAGAACTATCGTCAAACGATTCCTATCGCTGTCGACAAGGAAGGTCTTGATGTAAAGGCACTACAACGCTCTGATGCATCCGTAGCATATGTTACCCCTTCCCACCAGTTTCCGACCGGTACAGTACTCTCTGCTGCTCGCAGAACTGCTCTTTTAAACTGGGCTGCGTCAGATTCAAAGTTTTTCATCATTGAAGATGATTATGACAGCGAGTTTCGTTACCGTGGACGTCCAATCCCCTCCTTGCAAGGGATGGATAAAGGTGAAAATGTCATCTATCTAAGTACGTTCACCAAATCGCTTATGCCGTCCATGCGGATTGCATACATGGTATTGCCACCACAGCTGTTAGAAACGTATCGCCAGGCTTTTATCCCTTACTCTTCTTCTGTACCACGTATGGATCAGCATATCTTGGCACGTTTCATGGCTGATGGACAATTTTCGCGACACCTAAACCGTATGCGTAAAATCTACCGAAGAAAAATGCATACATTGACGAATTTATTGAAGTTGTATGAGCCTTATATTTCATTCTCGGGCGATGAAGCGGGTATGCACGTCTTGCTTCATATTCAAACAGATAGAACAGAAAAAGAGTTGATCCATCAAGCTCTTGAGGCAGGAATAAAGGTACGAGGTCTAGAGACGTATAGAGTAATGCCCAGCAAAGCTCCGCCTTCATTCCTCATCGGCTTTGGCGGTTTATCTGAAGAAGACATTATACTAGCTATTTCAAAGCTATTAGATATATGGAATATAAAAAAGACAGCGACACCTAAGTAGGGGTGCACTGTCTTTTTAGAATTAATTAAATAAACCTTTTACAAAACCAGTAGAACTATTCCACGCGCTAGAGAAGAAGTGACCGATTGCCCCCATCGTTAACGAGAAGCGACCAGCTTTCTTTACTTCTTCTGTCGTGACGACTTCCGTGCCTACTGTTTTCCCATCAATAAATCCGTAATCAGATCCATCTTTTTTCACTAGTTTGACATGACCGACCACTGTGCCTTTTTTAATTGGTGCTTGTATTTGTCCATTCTTCACAAGATTCTCATCCAAGACAAGCTCAGTTGTATAGTCTTGATCTTCATCATTGCGGATTAACATACTGATAGGTTTATTTGTCGCAATCGCTACTTGTTTCTCTTTCCCCTTTATAACATCTAGCGTTTTCTGTTTCTTGAACTGGTGACCTGCTTTAAGTAGCTCCGTTTCACTAAACTCTTTAAAGCCATAATCGAATAATTTACGTGTAGCATCAAAACGTGCTTCGTAAGATCCCACACCTTTTTCATCGACTGCATTCATTACGATAGCAATAACACGTCGCCCATCACGTACTGCAGTTCCAGTAAAACAATGTCCTGCAAATTCTGTAGTTCCAGTTTTCAAGCCATCGATGCCATCATATTCATACACCAGACCTGGCAACATGAAGTTCCAGTTGACCATATCAATAGCGTCATCTGTTCCTTCACGGAATGTTTTCTTAGCAATTTTGGTGGTATCCAAGACTTCAGGATATTCTTTTAATAAATGATACGCTAGTTTAGCAACAGAGCTTGCTGGCATAACATTCTCGTCTTTCTCTCCAAACTCACTTGGATGCATCCCTTGCAAATCACTATTGTTAAGGCCTGTAGAGTTAACAAATTTATAATCAATCAAGCCAAGTTCTTCAGCCTTTTCATTCATTAGATGAACAAATTTTTCTTCAGATCCTGCAATCGTCTCTGCAATTGCAATAGTTGCTGCATTTGCCGAGTAAATAGCTACTGCTTCGTATAGTTCACGAATCGTATATGATCCATCACGACGAAGTGGTACGTTACTTAAGCGACGGTCTTGTGAAACCTTATACGTATAATCCGTAACCTCGTACTCCTGATCCCACGTTATCGTTCCATCTTCAATTGCTTCAAACATCAAGTATTCCGTCATCATTTTCGTCATACTTGCAATACCAAGTGGTTTATCTGAATTTTCTTCGTATAATACTTTGCCACTATTTGCATCTATCAAAATAGCTCCGTTTACACGGATGTCCAATGAAGATTCATTTTCCTCTGCTACTGCAGTTCCCTGTATACTAAACGTCATCAACAACATCATTGGCACCATAAAGGCAGCCAACCATCTCTGTGTTACTTTTTCCACTCATCTTACCCCCGTAGTCACAATATCAAAAATCAGTGTACCATATTCCCGCCAAGTCAGGTATGCTTATAGCAAAAAAACACATATTCCCCTATAAAAACCGACCTATTTTTCCTCATCTCCCATTATTCATGACATCACGACGAAAAAGGACAGCAAGAGATTTCCCTCGCTGTCCTCGATCTAGTTAAATTAACGCACCGAATAGTTTGGTGCTTCTTTTGTAATTTGTACTTGGTGTGGATGACTTTCTAATAAACCAGCACCTGTCATACGAATAAACTGTGCATTTTCACGATGTGCTTCAAGATCCTTCGAACCGCAGTATCCCATGCCTGCGCGAATACCACCTATAAGCTGATGAATTGTATCGGACAAAGGCCCTTTGTACGGCATACGACCTTCAATGCCTTCCGGAACCAATTTCTTTTCATCTTCTTGGAAGTAGCGATCTTTTGAACCTTTTTCCATCGCTGCAACAGAACCCATACCACGGTATACTTTAAAACGACGTCCCTGGAAGATTTCCGACTCTCCTGGGCTCTCTGTAGTACCTGCGAGCAAGCTTCCAAGCATAACTGCATGTCCACCAGCAGCCAATGCTTTGACAATATCTCCAGAATATTTAATTCCACCGTCTGCAATAATCGTCTTGCCATATTTACGCGCAACAGTCGCACACTCATAAATAGCCGTGATCTGTGGTACACCAACACCTGCAACTACGCGTGTTGTACAAATAGAACCAGGGCCAATACCAACCTTTACGACATCAGCACCTGCTTCGTACAATGCTTCAGCCGCTTCTGCCGTTGCTACGTTACCTGCAACGATCGCAAGGTCCGGATAATTACCGCGGATCTCTCTCACTGTGTCAATAACACCCTTAGAATGACCGTGAGCCGTATCAATGACTATTAAGTCGACTTCTGCTTGTACAAGCTTCTCAATGCGCGTAGAAGTGTCTGACGTGACTCCAACGGCTGCACCTACAAGCAAACGTCCAGCTTTATCTTTTGCTGCATTAGGGAACTCAATAACTTTCTCGATATCCTTAATTGTAATTAAACCGTTAAGAATACCTTTATCATCTACGATCGGAAGCTTCTCAATTTTATATTGCTGTAGCATCTTCTCAGCATCTTCAAGTCTAGTTCCTACAGGAGCCGTCACCAAGTTCTCTTTCGTCATGACTTCATCGATGATAATGGAATAGTCCTGAATAAATCTCAGGTCACGGTTCGTCAAAATACCAACCAACTTCTTCTCTTCCATATTGTTAACGATTGGGACACCTGAGATACGATATTTACCCATTAAATGCTCTGCATCAAATACTTGATGTTCCGGTGTAAGGAAGAACGGGTTTTTAATAACTCCATTCTCAGAACGTTTAACCGTAACAACTTCCTCAGCTTGTTCCTCAATACTCATGTTTTTATGAATAACGCCGATTCCACCCTGACGAGCCATAGATATGGCCATCTTGGATTCCGTTACTGTATCCATACCTGCACTGATGATAGGTATATTCAACTTAATGCTGTCCGTTAAGTTTACAGATAGCGAAACAGCCTTTGGCAATACATCAGATGCAGCCGGCACCAATAATACATCATCGAACGTCAGACCTTCACGAGAAAACTTTGATTCCCACATTAACTTTCTGCCTCCTAAAATTACTATTGTCTATTCAGATTATTAAAAGGTTATCAGCGACAATGAAACGTGTCAAGATAGAAATCTATAAATTCACTATTTCTATTACTCACTGAACATTTTATCAAGTGACTTTTGCATCTTTAATGGATTTGTTTGAGGTGCAAAACGGTCTACAACCTGTCCATTCGAATCAATCAAAAATTTCGTAAAGTTCCATTTGATTCCTTCCGTCAACACACCCTTTTGTTGCTCAGCAAGATACGTAAATAAAGGTTCAGCTTGGTCCCCTTTTACATCTACCTTCGCAAACATAGGGAAGGTCACACCATAATTTATTTGACAAAACTCCATTGTCTCATCAATATCATCAAACTCTTGGTTATTAAAGTTATCCGATGGAAACCCCAGTATAACCAGTCCTTGATCTTTATACTCTTCATATAGTTGTTGTAGTTCTTTAAATTGTTTTGTGAAACCGCATTTGCTCGCAGTATTGACAATGACCATTGGATTTCCTTCAAATTCCTTTAGAGATTTCTTTTCTCCGCCTGTAGTCTCCACTGTAAAATCATAAACTGTCGTCATGCAGAACCGCCTCTTTTCTTTTAATATATTTTACTCTATTATTCACCAGAAACCCACTATACTGTTTTAAATTGATGTTTCTAATAGAGTATCGATTTTTGTTTCAGTGAGGGCGAGTTGCTGATAGGTGGTTAACGTGGGCTTTAGAGCGGTTAATGCAGTGGATAAAGCGCTTATGGAGGATGATTGATTACACAGATAATCATAGTGGAAAATGAAGGTTATGAGCGGTCGTGAGGGATGATAGAGCAGTGAGCACGGCAGATAGAGCGGTCACGGCGAGGAATAGAGCACTCAGCGACGCCCATAGAGCGGTTAACGCAGTAGATAGAGCGCTTATGGAGGATGATTGATCATATCAGGCTAGGTAGATAACGCAAGAAATGAAGGAATCATCCACTTATTACAGCGAACATGATCCCCTGAAACCACAAAAAAGCCACTCCCCAAAGGGAATGGCTTCGCGTGCCTAGCAACGTCCTACTCTTACAGGGGGAAACCCCCAACTACCATCGGCGCTGAAGAGCTTAACTTCCGTGTTCGGTATGGGAACGGGTGTGACCTCTTCGCCATCGTTACTAGACTCTTTGAGTAAAGCTTGTTCACTCAAAACTGAATAAAAGACATTGGCGTAGTTCAAGTAACTACTTTTTAAAATAGGTTAAGTCCTCGATCGATTAGTATCTGTCAGCTACATACGTCGCCGTACTTACACCCCAGACCTATCCACCTCATCATCTTTGAGGGATCTTACTTACTTGCGTAATGGGAAATCTCATCTTGAAGGGGGCTTCATGCTTAGATGCTTTCAGCATTTATCCCGTCCATACATAGCTACCCAGCGATGCCTTTGGCAAGACAACTGGTACACCAGCGGTATGTCCATCCCGGTCCTCTCGTACTAAGGACAG
>NZ_JARIEA010000001.1 GCF_029267015.1 Sporosarcina ureae
TTGAACTGTTAAACGGATCATGCCCACTCCTGAATAGTGGAAGCCTACGGTCATCAAAATAAGGGAGACGCATGATGGAACGTTTGAAGTCTTTTCGGAAGAGGTTGGATAGAACCAGTGAAGCCGAGAAGATGGCAGCGGGTTCATAGTAGTGTAGATCGCTAGCCGTTTGGACTTGTATGGGTAACCTACGAGAAGGAGAAAACTAGCAGGAGCGAAGGAACCCAGTCTGTGGTAGTCTTACAACTTATTTCCCTAAAATAAGTGCAATAGAAACAGTAGCCGGTTCAGGTGAATGCTTGGATCGGCTATTTTTCTACTAATTTGTAAGGATATTGCTGATGACACGCCGTATGCGGTAAAAGCCGCACGTATGGTGTAGGCCCTGATCGAAAGCTACATGGGAAATTGTGTGGTATAAGAAGGGAATAGCGGTGGATTACCTTTTGACGCGATGAAAACTTCGGTGGAATTAAATACTCCGTTGGTTGCAGGACAGACGAGTACTGTAACAGTTACTACCAGAGACAGTAATAGTGACCCTATTAGTCTAAATGGTTATATATTCACTTATGAAGTACAAATATCTGGTGGGAAAACGTATAAAGTAAATAACGTTGACTATACAATTGCTGATCACACAAATATCGGTGGAACTGGTGACCCAACTACTGCTCCAAAATTATCACCAACAGTGAACGGGATTACAACATTTGATATTGTAATGCCAACTACTCTTGACCTGACGGATAATATTCAAATTCAAGTTGAGATAGCAGACGCTACTACGGATATTGGATCGCAAATCAAATATAAATAATAATGATAACATGTTTACCATAAAATTCAGACTGCTCCCTTAAGGATTTGGGTTGTCGCCTTCAAAAAGTCCATCCGACGAATTTTCTCGTGAAATTCGTTGGGTGGATATTTTATTTCCCAATAAATTTGTTGACTTTCTTTAAAATCTCAGAATACAATTAACCAGGATAGAGAACTCATAAAAAAAGGCATGCCAAAAAAGCCATTTTAAAGGCTTGAAAAAATATTTACTTATAAACTTAGCCCACTTTCTTGTAGGTATGATAAAGCCCATTTAATACAGGAGTATCTTCCAATGTTGTATTTTCCGCTGCAGTAGGAATATATGTTATTGAAGGAATAGGCGTATCACCATTAATTCCTTGATGTGTTCGGTCAGTGTTGTAATAATCGTTAATATATTCTAGAAGCAGATTATGTAGATGTCGTTCATTTAGCGGAATGACTAGATCCAATAATTCTCTTTTAATCGTCCCGATAACTCTTTCAGCATATGGATTTTGCCACGGCGATCTATGGGTGGTTCTTTTTGATATAATACTAGACGATTTTAAAAATGCTTGAAATGCTTTGGAGCGAAAAATTGGATCGTTGTCGTGGACCAGGTATTTTGGTACTTCCCCGTAAGGCGTGGCATTTCTGAATTGCTGAATTGTCCATTCGGCTGTAGGGTTTGTTGTCACGCCAAAGTGAATAATTTCACGGGTTTTATGATGAATAATGATTAATCCGTACAGGATATTAAAGGAAAGTGTAGGAATGGTGAAGAAATCAGTTGCCCATATTTCATGTTGATGGTTTTTCATGAACGTTTTCCACGATTGAATTTGTTTTTCAGAAGGTGGTTTGCGTGTGCTTGGAAGATACTTTGCAATCGTATTAGGAGCAGGTGGTTTATCAACGCCAAGAATTCGAAGCTTTTCATGAATCTTTTCAGGTGACAACAATGGGTTTTCTTTATGTACCCTTTTGATTAAGTCAATTGTTGCAGGAGTAATTTTAGGTCGTCCCATTTTCTTCGATTTTTGTTTCCAGTAGAACTTAAAGGCCGTTCTGTGCCATCTAATGACTGTATCTGGTTTCACAATATGCAAGACTTCTTTCCATTTGTCCATGTACTTTGATAAGAATACCCAAAGCTGTTTGAAGGCCCGAGTCGGTCTTGGTTTGGGAAGATTCTCTTTTTTATAATGTTGAATGTAAGCGGCTAACTGACTTCTTAGTGCAATGATTTCCATTTTGTCAGCATGCCTAGACTTCATGTAAGTTATTAAAAGTTGTCCGAGATGCTTGAACCATTCCTCGAAGTACGCATATGCTGAACGAATAAAAGTCATTATGATCTCCTCCTATTAGGTTGAATACATTTACCATCTATTGTATACAAATGAGTATTGATACTCTACTAGCCTGATAGACTGGATCTCGGATGACCATAGACGCTTACATAACTCGGGTGCTATTCCGACAATGGTGAATGACACTAAAGAATATAGCCCCTTGACCTTTTAATCGGTACCGGAGTTTTTCTGTGTTGGTATTTGTAGTTATCTAAACAGTAATTGAACCACATTGTTATTCTAATTTTCACTAAAATGATGCTATGCTAAAGTTAACTGAAAATGAGGTGAAACGGTTCGTGCGAGCTAAACATCGGATACCTGCCCTTCAGATTAGCTCTATTATTTTCGCCTAGTAGGGTGTGAGATTGTAAGGGATAGCTTATTGAAAGAAGAAATTTTACTAGGGAGCGATTGGATTGAAAAACTACTTTAGTTTTATAATTATATTTTTAATAGCATTTAGTTCAACAGCACTTGTGGCAATTGCAGACGAAGGTCTGATTAATTTACCGCCGATAGCTACGTTGAAAACTACTGCAACAATCAATTCGGCCGAGTTCAGTAAAGACGACAAATTTATTGTCACTGGTGATAGTGAAGGATTTATCTCTGTTTGGAATGCGGCGACAGGTACATTGGTGACAAATTGGAAGACATCCGATAAATCCCATGCAGTAATAAAAGTAATCTTTAGCCCAGACGGACAGAAAATGGTCTCAGCCACTGAAAAC
The DNA here is from genome assembly GCF_029267015.1 of Sporosarcina ureae. GTDB lineage: Bacteria > Bacillota > Bacilli > Bacillales_A > Planococcaceae > Sporosarcina > Sporosarcina ureae_D. The sequence goes on from NZ_JARIEA010000001.1 coordinate 2,897, forward strand.
GAACTGAGCATTTGGGATGTTCATACTGGTTATCTTGAAGCTAAATTAGAAAATTCCGTACATAATATTTCTGATATTATATTAAATGATGACGGAACTATTTTATACGCCGCATATGATGACTCAACTGTCGTGCTCTGGAATGTAAATACAATGGAAAAAATAGAAGAGTTGATAATGACAAACAATATTTTTTCACTAGCTTATAACTTAGTAGATAACCATCTCGCAATTGGTTTGATTGATGGGAACGTGAGCATACGTGATGCTGAGACGGGAGATTATATAACATCAGTGCAAATACCAAAAAGTAAAACTTTCGATTACAAGCTAAGCAGGTTAAACTATTCTGCCAACAATAAGTTTTTATTTGGCGGGGGGTATTCCAAGTATGGCAGGCCTTACAATGAACCCGGAGAGGTTTTCGCTGCTGAAGTTCAGCAAGGCTATAAAATAGTTGAATTTGAGAAAAATGACTATCAGCGTGACACTACTGAGTTTATTGAATGGGAGAACTTTGGTTTTAGTCCTAATACCAAATATGTTGCAGCGTATAATCCTCGCTCGTATGGAACCACCTATCTAGGAGTATTTGATACGACTACAAAAAGAATCGTTAGTAAAGAAGTTCTTAGATCTTATGGTGGCTCAAGTATTACTTTCAGCCATAATAACAATCGGCTAGTCGCAGGTAATGTGATTTACGATACGTCTGTCTTGCCTGATCGGAAACTTTACAATATCAGTCTCAAACAAAAATCAAAATATATGTCACCCGGAGAAATACAGACAATTGAAGCAATAGGAGAATATAGTGATAACACCTTTAAGGTTATTGATCAATCCGCAATCAAGTGGTTTTCTTCTAATCCGTCAGTGGCTAAGTTTTCATATGGGAAACTAGAAGCGGTGGCACTTGGAGAAACGGTAATAACAGCAGAGCATGACGGGTTTAAAGTTTCTGTTAACATTCAAGTACAAGATTATAAAATAATTGAAAAAAAGAATAATGTACCTGTAGATAAAATATGGAATATTAGATTTAGTGCACCGGTCAATGTGCAAACTATCAAAGATGGAAGCATTTATGTAACGGATGAAAATGACGTGATCATCCCTATGCTGTACTATGTGCAAAGTGGAAACGAGACAAATGTTCAGGTCATTCCGTTAAAAGATTATGCAATGGGGAAGAGTTATACGCTTTGGATAAAGGATGTTGATTCTGCATCTGGTAATCCCATCAAAAAATATACAAAGATGGACTTCACAACGATTAAATAACATTCAGTATTCGAGTATCATAAAGGTAATAAACACTCTATAAAAAGCCGTGACATAGAGAAAGTATTAGTCGGAATAGTAATTTAAATGCAACTCAAATATTATGTACAGCAAGAAAATATAAATCAGTTTAAGCAATAATGGCAACAAGTTTTAAAGATACTTTTATTAGATTAATATCGAGTGGAAATAATAACCTTAAGAGCATTCAATCGAATGCTCTTTTTCTTATATTGCATTTGGGACATAATTTATTGCTTAATACATTCCCTTGTAAAAAAGATAAATAAATCATTCTGATTTCTCTCTAGTATAGTTCATTGGTTATGATACAATTACAGTGGATAATATCTTTAAAATGTAAAAATTGAACCTGTTATGTACTATACCTTAGGAGTGAATGGAATGAAGAAGTGGCTGGGTTTTCTGTTAGTAAGTATACTTTTGTTTAGTGTTTGGGGCGATACTTCAAGAGTGTATGCAAAAAAGAACAATAACACGAATGACTGGGAGAAATCTACACATGTTGAATTAGACAAAGAGTGGACAATAACATTTTCGCAAGAGCCAAATAAAGGACTATTGCTGAATGATTTTATTTATGTTGTAAATTCTGACGGTGCGAAAGTAAACAGTAAAGTGTTTTATGATGGGCTACTAAAAAAAATTCATGTGCAAGCTCCAACTGGTGGTTATGATCCCAATTCTGATTACGTTCTTATAATCGAAGAAGGCTTGCAATCAAAAGATAAGAAGAAAATGAATAAGACTATTAGAAAGCCTTTTACAACCAGTACAACATTTACTCCAAAACAACAGTTTATAGAGCGTAAAGATTCAACTAACAGAGTACTATTAGAAGAAGATTTAACTGTACTTAAAGAAAATACCGTATTGACTGAAGAATATGATTCACACATGATTCGTGTGGATTCTTCCAATTCATATACCGCAGGCGAGATTATTATACTTCCACCCACAGATCAATATCCCTTTGGATTTGCTGCGAAAGTGGTGTCGGTTCAATCGATTCCAGGAGGATTTGAACTGAAAATAGAAGAGCCTGAGCTTGAAGAAGTTATTACCGAGTTTGATATCTCAGAGAAAGTCGAAGTAGAAGCTAATGATGTAATAACTTCAGATAAGTTACTAGATAGACAATTCTCTGCTTCATTTGTTGAGCAATTCGGCTTGTTAAAACCAAAGATTGAAATAGTTGAGATTGAGAATGGTTTTTCCATTCAATTACAAGATGTGGGTTACGAGTTCGAAAAGGAAGAAAAACCAATGGATGGTGTCACCATAAGCGGAGAAGGTGGCATTAAAATAAGTGGTAAAATTGATTTTGATAACGCAATAACAACATTGGATATGGAAATGAAAAACTGGTTCTCAATTCCAAAAGTCAGTAACATAGGATTTGAAGCGGAACAAAAATTAGAATTAGCGGCAGAGATGTATGGTAAGGCAAATGTAGACATGAAGTTTCCTTTAGCAGATATTCCAGTTCCATATGCATCCATTAAAGGTCCTGAATTTGCTAAAGCAGGTGTGTTTATTAGATTGTTTTTACTGATGGAGTATGATGCAGGTGGCGAAGCGCATTTCAGGGTTAGTCAAGAATATCATACAGGAACAGGGCTTAATCTCACAGATAAAGGACAGTATGAGCCGTACAGTAAATTTGAAATAATGGATCCGGTATTTAAAGTAGAAGAACTTAAAGGACATTTAGGTATGAGTAAAGGTTTACAAGTAGATGTAGCTGGAGTCATTCTACAATGGGATTTAGCATCACTGCAAAACGTAGGAACGTTTAATATCGGTGTAGAAGCAGGTAAACTATTCGATACAGCAGACCTTGAACAGTATTGCTATGACTTCGGAGCATCATTAAACTATGATATGAGTGCAAAACTATTAAAAAAGGATTATGAAATAATTGATAAGAATTTTCCGTTAGCTAGATTCTCAAACTGTGAGCTTAGCGATTTGAATTTCTCAGAAAAAAAGATGGAAATGGAAGTTGGTAGTCAGAAGAAAATAGCTATCGAGGGTAATTTACTAGATGGAAGCAAACTCGATTTCCTTTTACCACATGATTTTATTAGTTTTTCATCTACCAATCCAGGTATTGAAGTCGATTCTCGTGGATATGTAAAAGTGACCGACAGGATAAAATCAGGGGCGAATTCACAAATCATCATGAAATATAAAACGACTCATACAGAAATAGAGAAATCACTTCCATTAGTAATCATAGGAATAGATGGAGAAGTGGATAATGGCGACTTGATAGATAGAATAGGTATGGGAGAAAGTATTACTCGTAAAATCAGTCCGGATAAAGAAAGTATATTTAAATTTGTTCCTTCGAAAGAGGATTTACAGACTCATACGCATGCTATGATCGGCTTTGAGAGTGATATTGCCGTACAGGCTTCACTGTATACAAGCCCTGAAAATTTAGAGAAAGATAAGCCGTATCAAGTTTCTTCAGATTATATTAAAGTGCCTTTGGCATTTGAAGGGCCTTATTATATTAAGGTAACTTCTAAATCTGAAGGAGAATTTCAAGCGGATCCAACTTATGAAACTGAAGCACCACAAGATCATCCAAATGGAGGGGCTTGTGCTGTTGAAACTACTACTACAGATAGAAATGTCATAAGAAGTTTACAGTATATCCGTGATGAGTTTTTAGTGAAAACTGAGCAGGGAGAAAATATCGTACATCTATACAATAAATTATCTCCAACATTAGTATGGAGCATTATGAAAAATTCGACTCTTAGAAGTAATTTATTAAATGACTTGAAGAGTATAGATAAATTAATCATAGAGTTGTATAAAGTCGCTGAAGGAAAAGAAACATCATATGTTATTACTGAACAAGAAGCCGTTGCTGTAGAAAATATTTTAGAAACAGTAAAGGATTACCTTCCCAAACAACAAGTTGAGAAATTAGAAGAAATGCAAAGAGAAATGGATATTCAAGGTATGGCTAATAAGAGACTGAATACTTTTCTTGAAGGATCCAAGTTAATGGGTGTTGTAAATGAATTTGATTTATCACATGAAATAATTATAAAGTTAAAGGACGGGGATGTTTCGAAAAATCCTTTAGAGCAAGTTCAATCGATTGTATCTACTACTACTTATTCAGCGCAAAATGCAGCGCTTCAAGTAGAGTCGCTTTATGCGGATGCTAGCGGAAAGTTAGCGAATACATTTGTAGTTAAAGTGGAAAATGCTAATCAATTAAACCAACTGATAGGAGAGCTGGAAAATACACGTGCTATTGAATACGTTCAGCTTAATCAATCCTATACGATTCAGACTACAGATATTAACTACTCCTATCAATGGCCGCTTGCGAATAGTAATGCAGTAGTGGGTGGAGATCTACAATATGAATCGCTTATAAATGGAACTAAGAATTATGCTATGAAGGATGTAATCGTAGGAGTAGTCGATACAGGTGTGAATTACGAATTAGCTGATTTCAAAAATATTGTTTTAGTAGACAAAGGATATGATTTTGTAAATAATGATATAGATGCTATGGATGATAATGATCATGGCACGCACGTAGCAGGTATAATTGGAGCAAGGTCTAACAACGGCTATTCAATGGCTGGATTAAATCAACATGCCAAAATTATTCCTATTAAAGTACTTGATCAGGATGGAAGAGGTACATCTATAAATATTGCTCGTGGAATTGTTCATGCAGTGGATAATGGCGCACAAGTGATTAATCTAAGTCTTGGAACCAGTTCGAAAGAAAAAACAATTGAGAATGCTATTACTTATGCTGTACAACATCAAGTTACAGTAGTTGCAGCTGCAGGTAATGATGGTAATGGAAGTTTATCTTATCCTGCTTCTTCTGAAAATACAATTTCTGTTGGTGCAACAACAAGTGATGGTGTCTTAGCGGGTTTTTCAAACTATGGAATAGGGATAGATTTAGTAGCGCCAGGTGAAGGAATACCAAGCCTTGTAACAAGCGGTGAGGTAATGTACGCATCAGGTACTTCAATGGCAACGCCTTATGCTGCTGCTCAAATTGCTTTGTTATACTCATCCTCTCAGAATATGGACTCTGATTGGGCACTCGCTTTGATTTCAGATTATCATGTAGATTTGGGTGAGGCTGGTTATGATTTGAAATACGGATGGGGTTTATTGGATACTTTAAAAGCTATTCAATCTTTAAAATAACATGTAGGTAATTCTATTCAATAATAAATAGTAAAAAAGCAGTCTCCGATTTAAATCGGAGATTGCTTTTTACTTATTTAGATTTAATAACAAAAGTTGCGTTCTTAACTTGCTCTACATCATCAGCTTCTACAACTGAATTTTGATAAAGATCACGTTCTTTATCGTATTCCATTACATATTCTACACCGTTAACTGTCATGACTAAAGCATCTTCAGGTTTTGCATCAGGAACTTCAGCTGCTTCGATTCTAATAATATACGTTTGTAAAATAGGATCCAAGACAGATAAACCGTTTACTGACCCAACCGTTTTAGCTGCCTTTTTCTTATCAACATCTACGCTAGTATCTGAGACTTTTTCTTCGTCTTTCACAACAGTCACTGTAATAGGCTTCTTAGGATGTTGCTTTTTAAGCTTTTCTACAGTAGTCGTAGTTAGTTCTTTCACTTCTTTTTCTGTAACGTCTTTCTTAACGTTCATTTCAGCGAACACTGTTCCGTTTTGCTCAAATACTTCAACAGCTTCTACGCTTTCATTCTTTTGAAACTCAGCTTGCTCCTCTTTAATAGCTACTCTATCTTTCACGTCAATTGCACTTCCGTGTCTTGAGTAATTATATCGGTCGCCTTCTTTTGCTTCTGTCTCTTTATCGACCTCTGTTGTAGCATCTTCTTCTTTATCGACTTCTACATCAGACTCTTCAACTGGTGCTTGCTCAGTCGTGTTTTCTTTGCCAGGACTCACTGTACCAGCTTCTTTTTCTTCATCTGATTCTGTGTCTCCACCGAAACAGCCTGATAATAATAAAGCTAAACTAGAAGCTGCGATTGCAAATTTAATCTTCAAACTAATCATCCTTTCTGTTTATTAGTATAACAAAAAATAACGGAATATTCGAGTGATAGCTGGTTAAGAGACTCTATATCTAAGCGACGAACTTCATTTCATAAAATACTTACTATATTTAAATTAAATACAGTATTACCAAATAAACGGAATGCTTTCAGGAATAATCCATTTATAGATAGGATGATTATTAACAGGATGCAACGTATAGTTAGTGCCTTTGTCTAATTTACTCACTTCACTAGGAGAGATGTCGAATCCGAATCCGTATATCCAATCTCCACTCTGCGTAGGTCCCGTCTGCGATAAATAATTACGGGTAACTTTTACAGGCTTATGACCGCTCGCTCTGAGTTCAAATTGAAAAGTGGATGTGCTTTTAAAAGATTGTGACTGCTCTTGTCCTGCTTCCTGTATCCAATCAGCAGTATTGACGAGGAATTTATACGTTCCGTTTTCATCAAAACCTAAACCTTTTGATATTGATTCGGGAACAGATGGTTGATTATGCTGGAAAATATGAGTAGCAGTTGCAGTAGTAGTTTCTTTAAAGGGTTGAAGTTTTCCGTCAAAGTAATTAAAGTAAATCAACCAGTCTTTTAATATTTCTTCTTCTGTTTTATTAAAGAATTTTATAGCGGTAGAATCTTTATCTGCTTGTGTGATGGTTGGTATGTTTTTGAATGTTTTACCAACGTATTCTGCATAATCATAAATGTGCTGATAGCCGTATGTCTCCGATAAATACCAAAATAGCGCCAAATGAATCCCATAATTGTTACTACCAGACTTATGAATATCATCGAAAGAATTCAATTCCACGTCATACAATAGATTCTTTTTGTTACCACCTTGTTGTTTTGCGTAGCTCAAAATCGACTCTCTATTTGGTCGAACAAAATCCTTTGTAAGCCCATTATAGTTATTGCGAGGATAGTCATAGAAGAAATAACCGCCGTATTCAGCTCCACCTTCTATTAACCAGGAATTATAATTTTGTCCCCAATAATTTACGTATGGTCGATTATAGTTTTCTATAAACATAAAACTATGAAAATCGAAGAAATGAACGAATTCATGTACGTATGAGCTTCTGAAATCGTAAGGCATAGTACTTCCATTCATTAGCATTTCTGAAGATACGGCGGGGCCATACTTAGAATGCTGGCCCCAATCAATTAATGCTTGGACATTTTTATCCAATACAGTATTTGACTCATTTGTGTAGAAGAATATATCCAATAATCCGTCAGCCGAAAGAAGGGGGTTCGTTTTACGTTCAGCAATGATCGAATTTACAATATCAGCAGTTTCTTCATAGGCAAAGCCTTTACCGTATCTATTCTCGTAATCATCCGTTACATAAATATTGATAGGGTTTCCTGCAGTAGGTCTGGCGATATAATGATTAATGTTTTTTACAACCTGATTGTTCGCTGTTCTACTCTTAACATCGACCTTACCTTGATAGCTTAACTGTTTAGTAGGATCGGGCTTGATAGTTCTAAAGTTCATTTTGTATTTCTTATTACTGATGAAAACGCGAACTTCGTAGTCTTCATCAGCAGTTAGCGATTCAACTGGAGTGATGAAAGCTTGTCGCCCTTTTGTTTTAATAGTTACAGGTAAGAATGCACCTTGATGAATAATCACCATACCGTCAATATCACCTAATGTGACTTCATTATTGAAAGTAACCGTGAAAGTTTTGTCAACTGGGACATCAACTATTTCGGGAAGGAGTAGCCAGTCTGAATTGGCCGCTTCAGTTTGGTGAATGGGGAACTGTGTAATGATGAAGATGAAACACATAGTAATCAATAAGTACTTTCGGAATAACATAATACACCTCATTTTCATTTATTGAACTATTATACTATGGCGAATGACATCTAATACATAGTCATTTATAACTGTAATATAAAATTAATGTCTCGAGAAAACATAACTGAGCTAGTACTTTTTTTGAAGTATGACAGCGCAACTTTAAATCTACAAAAATGTAATATTGTGTTATTATTAGATTATAAAAAACTAGAGAAGAGTGATCTATTGGGAATGAAAAATAGACTTATAGGCGGGGGTTTATTCGTAGTTTTTGGAGTAATAGGATTTAGTTCCCTGGTCGTTAATGCAGAGACTCAAAATGATAAAGTAGTAACAGAGTTATTAGTCGAGTATGAGGAAGGATATCGTTCATTTTCTAATGATCAAATAGTGTCAGGTGTTAAAGAAAGGGAGAATATAACAGCGCAAGTTGAGTTATGGACTATTAGTGAGGAAGCTGACATGGATAGCATTCAGCGGAAGTTGATGGAAGATAAAAGTGTTTCACGTGTTGAGCCAAACTATGCTTATAAATTATATACCAATACTGTAATGAGTGATCCCTATTTAGACGAACAATGGTGGATTCCGCATATTCAGCCATACTCTATTTGGTCAAATGTGAATCAACAGCAGAAAGATGTAGTTATAGCAGTAATTGATTCTGGCATAGATACTAATCACGAAGACCTGCGAGGGCGTATTCAATCAGGTGGCTATAATTTCAATGACAATAATACAAATGTGACAGACTTGGAAGGGCACGGCACACAAGTCGCAGGGGTGATTGCTGCTACTGCAGGAAATAGCATAGGCATTACTGGTGTAACAGGTCCTTATAATATGAAAATCCTTCCGATAAAAGTATTTGATAGTACGGGATATACTACGACGGCTAAGCTAATTCAGGCAGTGGATCATGCAGTCCGTAATAATGTTGATGTTATTAACTTAAGCTTAGGAGGACCTAATAATTCTAGTATTTTTAATGACTCAGTACAACGTGCGATTACAGCAGGAATTTCAGTTGTAGCGTCTTCAGGAAACGAAGCTATGAAGGGCAACCCTATCTCTTATCCTGCATCCTATCCAAATGTAATCTCAGTAGGTGCTATCGATAATTATGATGAGCGTACTAATTTTTCTAATTATAATGATTATGTAAGTATAGTTGCACCAGGACTGTATATACTTACTACGAGTAATTATAATAGCTATAAAAAAGTAAGTGGCACATCGTTTTCTTCGCCAATGGTAGCAGGAGCAGCTGCTATAATAAAATCCCAACGGCCGAAATCGACGCCTTCACAAATTAAGCAATTGTTAGAAGAAACCGCCACTGACTTAGGCCCTATCGGTAGAGATAAATACTATGGAACAGGCGCATTGAATTTAGAAAATTTAAACACATCATTAGTTGACTCAAAGCCTGCTATTCCTGTACGTAGTATTACACTAAATACTGATGTGCTCACTATTGATTTAGATAAAAAGATAAATGCCGCAATCGTTTCATCACCAGACTTAAGGGATTTGGAACAGAACCATATACAAGCTGATATTAATTATGAAAGAGAGCGTAACGATACCTTTACCACAGCTAATCCTTTAACGCTTGGAACAGGCATGTTTGGATCGATTACGGATAATTACTATGATATAGATTATTATTCGTTTAACGTAAATTCTTCAGGAAGATTTTCGCTACTTGCTGGATGGCTTGATTCCGAGTATGTAGATCATCGGGATAATCAATATCTACGAGTTGGAATTTATAATAGCCAAAAAGTTCTAATAGGTGTAGCGCAATTGGATAGATTAACAGATGGTACGGAAGCGATGTATTATTCTGGTCAGTTAGAGAAGGGTAATTACTATCTTGCAGCGTTTCAAGATTCACCTTATAAGTATTTATTTTTAGATGAACAATACATTATCTCTACGCTATTCACGCCGAATCAAGTAATTGAGCCAGAGCCAATACCAGTATTTTCTTTTAATGAAGCATTTATGAGCATAGGTCAGTATCAATCTTTTGTGAAAAACCTTGAAGCAACAGCTAAATTGACTTCAACAGACTCGCAAGTTGCTACAGTAAGTTCAGATGGTGTAGTGCGTGCAATTAGTCGCGGTGCCACTACAATTCGTTATAACAGCGCTACTACGTCAAAGGAAGCTAAGGTGAAAGTATCAGGTACAAATAGTACAGCTTCCGTAGCGTTATTTGAAAATATTCTACCAATCAATGCGACCAATCAGTCGGTAACGTGGTCTTCGTCAAATTCAGCAGTTGCAGAAGTGGATGAGTATGGAATTGTTACAGGTAAAAAGGCAGGAACAACAGTCGTTTCTATAATTACAACAGATGGAAACTTGGTTGCTAAAACAACTGTTAGCGTAATTGGTGGCGTAGTACAGCCAGAATTTAAAAGTGATTTCCCAGAGAAGACGGTAAACTCTGCTAAAGTATTTACTATTACTTTTAATCAAAACTTACAAGTAGATAAAGATTATAGCAAAGATATACTAATCTCCCGTGATCCAAACGGTATTAATCGTCTAACGAACTTTATTGCAAGAGTTGATCCATCTGCCCCTAAAAAATTGTTAGTCATGCCCACTACTAATTGGAACGAAGGGAAGCATTATTTGACAATCAAGAAAACTTTACAGAATGAAAATCTTATTCCACTAAATAAAGACGTGCGTATGAAGTTTGATGTAATACAAAGACGTAGTGCGTCAAAAGAATCAAGAAATTACATGCGTATTTTAGAAGAAGTACGGTAAATAAAAATTAAGCTATCTAAAACTTAGAGTGTTGTGGAGTATTGACTGTGAAATACTCACCTTGAGCGACTACCTATTATACAATTCATGTCTAAGAATTAAATTCCACATGTAACAAAAAAAGTTGTAGATAGAAGGGTTCTTCTACCTACAACTTTGTATCAGTATCATTTAATTAGTAATCGTAAATGGAGCTTTCAATCCTTTTTTCAGCTTTTTCCCATCAATAGACTTTACAGTATCTTCAATAATAATCCAATACTCTTCACCAGTTTTAAAATTACCGTTATTTTCTAATATGATTTGACCTTGGATGCCACTATTTTTAGTTTCTGCATGAATAAAGTCTACTTTATTGTACTCTTTGTCGACAATATATACACTTACATCATCCACTGAATTTTCATCCACATTCATATTTAATTTTATTGTCCAACTATGATTTGTTGAATTATGTGTTAGTGACTTACCCCATACTGAATACTCTTTATAAGGATCTGGTACAGACGTTGATCCTCCGACGAGTACTTCGCTAGTAGCTGTATGCTTTCCATCCTCTGTTGTGGCTATAATTGTAGTTATTCCTGCTGATTGGGCTGTTACATATCCATACGCATCCACTACCGCTACTTTTTCATTACTACTTGACCAAGATAATTTTTTGTTCGTTGCGTTCAATGGGGATACAGTCACTGGTAATTTGGCTACTTCACCACTTTTTAATTCCAATTTTGTGTGATCTAAGCTTACTCCAGTTACGTTTGTTACTTTCTCAACATTCTCAACTCTACCAATCCCATATTTATTATTTTTAGTAATCACAACATACTTAGATGGAGTGGTTACTATATAGTTTCCAACACCATTTCTTTTGAAATAGGCGTTTACTGGTAAACTCTCGGTCCCTTTTACTTTATTTCCCTTCATGTCAATGATATAAGCTGAATTTCCTTGGCGAACTGCAGCTAATCCATTTTTAAATATTGAAGTATCATCGAATTGTGCTTGAATTACTTCTTTGCCATGTATATCAATAAATCCATACTTTCCATTCTTCGAAAATGAAGCAACTCCTTCTGTAAATACTTTTAATACGTCGTAATCAAAAGGAATTATAGTTCTACCCTCTTTGTTTATAGCTCCCCACTTTCCTTCAGAATTCATGATGCTAGCTAATGAATTATCATTAAATACCTGATAAGATGCAAGGATGTCATACACATAATAATCATAAAATCTCGGGCCGGACCAAAGAGTTCCATCTTTCTTCAAAAAGGATAGATACCGGCCGTTTTTATCTTTCGAATCCTCAAAGACGACAGGTGCCATTCCTTGATTAAACGGACGTGCGCTGATAAATCCGATTTCTTCGTATAAAGACACATAGCTATCTTGGTCTATAGCCGAATAATGATTATATTTAGATAGAGTGCCTTCTGTCGGCAAAAACGCAGAGTCATCGAATGATTGGCCATATTGATCAAATACAAATGTTCCATTAGGAGAATCTGCAGGGACTAGGATGTATCCATTGTAAAAAGTAGTATCGTCCATCTCTTCTAACCATCCGCCATTGTCTTTAAAATAGAAATCCCCATTATAGAAGTTTCGATCCCAAGATTTTAACTGCACAGATCGGTTGTCTGGAGTAATGATATAGTAATAACGATTTACAAAACCGTCTTCATTTACATGTTTCTCAACTAAAGCCTTTCCTTCTGAAAAACTATAAGCACGGTCATATTGGAAACCTATTTCAACTTCTCCTAGCTCATTAATATACCCCCATTTATCACCACGTTTTACTGCAGCTAACTCTTCCGAAAAAGTTTTTGCATCATCATATTGCGGTGATATGACTTCAGTATAAGAAAATTCATTCATGTCAATATCTTCAACGGCATAGACATTGGCGGGAATTGTGGTACTGATTAAAAATAATGAACACATAACAGTAAACAATACTCTAAAATTTTTCTTCAACTTATAACGTCTCCTCTTTTTTTGTGTATATTTCTAACCTTTATAGTATACCAGTATCTTCAATATTAATAGGTATAAAAGAGTGCTTTGTATTTAAGTCATATATATGCATTACATAAACCCTTGTACGTCAAGTAATCATGAAAAAGATGATAGAATAAACCTCTTCTCCAGCTATACAATAAAAAAATCCCACAATACAACAAATGGTATAGGAAAAAATATTTCACTAAGGTATGATTAATTCGAATCATATTATTGGGATAGAAAATACAATTGAGAAGAAAGGAAATCAATCGTCTAAAAGGAGGAATTGGTTTATAGTATTCAAATACTTTTTAAGTTCCGTCAAAGCAGAAACAGAGGAGGACATATTGAAGTGGTCTGTTAAATACGGATGGGGCTTGGTTGCAATTGGTTTGATATCTTTCATTTTGCTAGGTATTTTTGAGGGGTTACCGAGCAGTATTCGGCCGGATCTGTTGATCAACACCGTCACGTTTACATGGTTAGCTTCATTTGTATTGTTTATCATTCGTTATACTACTGCGAAACCTATACTCGGAGCTGCTGCGGCCGGTATTACAACAGTCGCTTTTGCTGCAATATTGGATAGTCTCTTCGGACGGCGCGATGGTGCGTTTGCAGTAGGGGCGTTAATAGGATCGTTATTAGTAATTGGTATATTGCTTTTGAAAAACATATTGGTCAGCTGGTACTATTTGCTATCTGAAACAATCCGATACATAAAGTATATGCGCTCCCAGGTAAAACTCGACCCTACGGTGTTATGAAGTACTGTCTGTGAAAAAATTATCTACCTGCGCATCGAACGATTCAACTTGTATAGCCGATGATAAATTTATCGAAAGAAGCGTGAACAACTATGACAGAGCGCGAAACAATAATTCTAGAAATATCTAATTCGGGAATAACAAGAAAAATACAAAGGATAATCTTAATTGCGATGAGCCTAATTCCCAACTTATCAACACAGCTGCGCTTCAAAGCCATGCTTGTAAAAATGGATGCTGAAGATCTTGCAAGCGATAGGATTTCGGGAGGCATATTCAAAGTGAAGACTGCACTTCGGTTTATTCCGCTTGGTGGTTTAGCGATGGCGGCAGTTGATACAGGAGCGGATCTTCTCGGTAATTCTGTAGCATTTCTAGCAGAAGATCTAGATGTCATGACTGATGAAGAGCTGAAACTGCTATACAGTCAGATTAAAAAGAGTGTGTAGAATAAAACTAGCCTGGCATTATTAAGACAGAGAATTGGGGGTTGTATGATGAACCATTACAATAGTGTATCTATGAGACTAATGATTGATAGTGAGTATGCAGCAAATGAAAATTTGTCAGTCATTGAATCCAGAGCATTTATGATCTTTTCAGAGAAGGTTCAGGAGCGACTTGCAATATGGACTGAAAATAAGCCAGATGAAATTGGATCTGTTTATACAGAGTTTAGGAATGAAATGTATGCTTCTTTAGAAGTGATAAATGAGATCAAGGAGCTGATTTCAGCACAAGACCTTACTGTGCTTTCTATAAGCTTACGTATTCTGTTGCAGGCGTATTATTATGCTATTGATTATAGATATCGTCTGGGGCTAGCAGATTCCCCTAAAACGTTTGAAGAGTATGCAGATCAAAAGATCAGTGAAATTTGGGGTTTGGAAGTGGACTTCAGTCCTGATTTCTCCTTTCCAACGATGCAAGAGCCGTTTGAAGTGAAAGAGCCTTATATACTTCAGATTGAATCGGCATTTAAGCGGTGGGACGGTGAAATGATAGCACTGGAGATGAATGAAGAGAAGCCCAAAGAGAATACAATCTTAGGCCTCCATACTTTTGAAAGACAGACACTAGCGGGTAAAGCTAAGTTTCAATGGGAGATTTTAGCAAAGCCCGCCGGATGTCTTCCAAATACTGAAACTCTGAGTTCGAACAGGCGTATGACTTCCAGTGAGCGTAGGGTGTTGCAGGAAATATATATTCATGCTTTACAGAACCATCTGCGCAAGGCTTATTTGGCAGAATATGAGTCAAATATCCAGGAGCTGCTCTTTGCTTTGAATGTGATGTATCACACGGATTTGATTTGGAGCAATATACAGCCTGAAGAAACTCCTGTTACACTGCGTAATGAGAAAAAATTGGATGCGAGTTTCATTCAGACAGGGCTTCTTGGAGTGAGTATGAATCAGGCGGCAGAAATTTATGCGGACAATATTAAAATGCGTGGCACCCGGGGACATGGATTTGCGGCTGAAAAAGCCAATGACTTGGTAGACAGAGTATTGGGCCGTGATGCAGAAATCATAGGTGATGACAATGCAAAAAATGGAGCTGACCGCATTGTCGACGGAGATTTCATTCAGACAAAGTATTGTTCGACTGGCGGCAGGTCCATCAGCGAGTGCTTTGACAAGGGACAGTTCCGATATGTGACGGCAGATAATCAGCCAATGCAGATTGAGGTGCCAAAAGATCAGTACGACCAGGCGGTGCAGTCCATGCAGGATCGGATTTCCCGAGGGGACATGAAGGATCTGGGAATTACGGATCCAGCGGAAGCCAAAACGATAATACGTAAAGGAAATGTAACGTATAAAACGGCGCAGCGGATTGCAAAAGCGGGGACGATTGAAGGCATTGGCTATGATATTGGTAAAGGCATGGTAACAGGAGTCACGACGTTCGGTGTGTCTGCAACAGTTTCATTCGGACTCTTGATTTGGCGGGGCGGTTCTGCAGATGAGGCACTTGGTGCAGCGATCGAAGATGGTAGTAAAGTGTTCGGCAGACATTTAGTACAACACGCACTGACCCAGCAGATTAGCCGAACCACTATCGAGCAGAGTATGCGGCCGATGACAGATTATGTAGTAAAGCAGATGATCGGTAGCAAAACGACTGCGCAGATCGTCAATACATTCTTCCGCAGTGCGAGTCAGACTCCAATTTATGGCGCAGCCGCATTGAATCATCTATCTAAGCTGATGCGCGGGAATATCGTGACGATGACCATCACGACAACTGTACTTTCAGCGGGCAGCATCTATGACATTCTAAACGGCAGGATATCTAGTACCCAGTTTATGAAGAATGTTGGAAAGACTGGCGGTGGAGTGGGCGGTGCAGTAGCGGGTGCGGCCATCGGTTCTGTTGTGCCTGTGGTTGGTACATGGATAGGCGGATTCATAGGCGGAGTGATTGGGAGCAAAGTATCAGGTAAGGTAATTGATTCAGTGGCGGCAGATGATGCGGATGCACTGGTCTTAATGATTAGGGAAAAGATAGCCGAATCAGCCGAAGAATTGGCATTCACACAGCCGGAAGTGAACTTTATTGCAGATTATGTATTCACAAAAGAATTGTCGAAGCGACTGAAGGAAATGTATAAAGTCAGCGATAAAGAAGAATACGTGGAAGACTGGCTTGATCCATACTTCATCGCAATCCTGAAAGCGCGGCCAGCGGTGAAGAGTATGGACTCCATGCTGCAGAACGAGCATGAAGCGCTGAGGGTTACTGAGGAAGAGCCTTGCCTGTAAAGTGTTTTTGCAATACATAACTACAGCACTGTTATAAGTAGTTAATACAAATAATCCTTCGAAAAATTATTGATTTTGTATACGATTAAATGACTTAATTTTCATGAATGCAGTACTTATGATTGTGTAATCCTAACATGTTTAAGTATTGAATGTTAAGACTCCTTGACTGAGTAATCAGCTGAGGAGCTTTTCTATTTACTAACACACTAAAACGTAAATGTTGATTTAAAGAGCCGACCTGTGAAGTACACCATTCAATTCAAACAACCTAAGCACATGATCAATATGTTCTAGTTACTATTGCTTACTCTAGTCTATTTCCACTATAATGGTTATACTTACCAGACCTGAGGAGGAAATTATGTATAAAAAACTATTGATTGTCCCATTGGTACTATCATGCTTAATTTTTACAACCATTCCACATGTATCTGCAACATCTTCTATTAAAGATCAATCAAGATATGCAAGTGGCGAAAACATAACGTCTATGATTACGAAAGTTCAAACAGTACGTTTGCTGCCAAATTTGCAATTCGCAACACAATGGCAACCTTTACAGTTAATTGACGATCCATTAAAACCTTGGAGAATAACTTTTAATCAGCCAATTAATATTACAGAAGAGAATACATATAAAGTAAAAATATTAGATCATGTAGGAACAGAGTTTGTTGCAGATGTATCTTTGAATTCTAAAGGCCTTGTTCTTACACCCATACTTCCATACGAAGAGGGACAAACATATACATTAATGATTCAAAGGAATATAGACAACTATAAAGGTATTCAATTAGGTAAAGATGTTTATCAGCAATTTACATATAGACCAAAGCAAAATACAGACATAAAAATAACCGATCCTGCTTTAGAAAATGTAATACGAACTACATTAAGTAAACCGACTGGAAATATAACGACTGCTGATATGTTGAGTTTAGAAAATTTAGTCGGAGTAGATGAACAAATAAGAAGTTTGACTGGCTTAGAATATGCTATCAATCTAAAAAGATTATACCTGCAACATAATTTGATTTCGGATATTAAGCCTCTTGAGAGCTTGGTTAATTTAACCGAGTTAAGCTTAGAGGATAATCGATTGAGCGATATTAGTGCTTTATCTAATATGGGTCAATTGAGTTTGCTTTGGTTGAATCGCAATCAAATATCCATTATAGATGCCCTTAGAAATTTAAAAAGTCTACAAGGATTGGATCTTCAGAGTAATCGAATTACGAATATAGATCCCTTAGTGGATATTCCTAATTTTAATTGGTTGAGTTTGAAAAATAATAAAATTACTACAGTAGACTCGTTGCTATCTATGAATACAAAAAGTCTTGAGTATTTATGGCTAACTGAAAACCCTTTGGAGTATGGGGCTAATCATGTCGTAGAGACACTTAGAGCAAGAGGTGTCGGTGTTTCTCATGACGAAGTAATTTCCTTTACCATTCCTCCGTATCATGGAACAGTTTTCGTAGATCCCAATATTATTACAGCGAATGATTCTTCTAGTTTTACAACGTTACGTTACAAAGGAATGGGTAATCGAACTATGTATGATAGAAGAAGTGAAAGTTGGATACAGACATTTCCATACTTATTCCAAGCAGAATATTCCGATGGTCATCCTATTGAAATTCAAGTGAATCCTGAATTTCCAAGTATTGCAGAAGCAGAGTCGCAAGCGCTTCGTTTTGCACATCCTATTGGGCAACTACCTAATTATTTGCGAGAAAATGTTTTGACTGTATGGATTCATAAAGGGACAGAACTGTTTGGTGGTGGAAATAACAATATTCTGATTCATACAGAGCAAGCTGATGAGTATACAGAACTTGGAGTACTAGAAGAAGTTCTATTCCATGAAGCTACACATACATCGCTTGATTCGTTATATAGCCATCATCCTGATTGGAAGGCTGCACAAAGATATGATGAAAATTCAATTTCCAGTTACGCAAAGGAATTTCCTGACAGGGAGGATGTCGCTGAATCGTTTTTATTGTATTACGCTATTAGGCAGAATCCAAATCGAATCCATAAGGAAATGGCAGACGTGATTAAAAACACCATACCTAATCGAATAAAGTTTTTTGACCAACAACTTCAAAAGATGAAATAAAGAGAATTCTTATGCAGCGGTCTATGCACTCTTAGAGCAAACGGAAGATGAAGAAGATCTTGTGGGAGAGCCCGAGCAAAAAGTGACGGGCTTCAGTGATTATGATGCAATCCTATCAAACAGGCGAGAAATATACGCTGTTTATTGATAAAGCGATTAAGAGTAAACCTGGTTAAACGTTAAATAAGTCTATCAAAAAACATTTTATGTACGATGAAAATCAGTAATTGAACTATAAGCAAAGAGTCATCTAATCCAAAAGTGATTAGATGACTCTTTGTTTTATGAAAAGAATATAGTGCTTTTATCGAGGTCGCTGCAACAGATTATCACGCTTCTTATCTACTTGTTTATTTTTAATAAACATATACAATGACGCACCGAAAATGATGAAATAGCCTAAGATACTGTAGCGATCAGGTATCTGCGCAAGAAATACTAATCCAAGCAATGCTGTAAACACGACCGAGAAATAGTTGAAGACAGAAATTTCTTTCGCAGGTGCGAATTTATAAGCGAGTGTGATGCCAAATTGTCCGACCGTCGCAAAAACGCCGCCTAGGAGTAAGTATATCGTTTGTTGCATCGTCATCGGTTCATAGCCGTAGATGACAAACGGTAAGAGTACTACTGTTGTGAATCCTGAGAAGTAAAATACCACTGTGTAAAATTGCTCTCGGTTACCAAGTGCACGTAGCGCTGTATAGGCAGCGCCTGCAAAAACAGCGGATAAGATTCCCGCTGCATAGGGCACGATATCCAGCGAGAAAGAAGGCTTTATGATGAAAAGGGTGCCGAGAAAAGCAATAATGATACTATAAATTTGATAAGGCTTCACATATTCTTTTAAGAAGAATGCTGCAAAAATGATAGTGAAGAATGGACTCATTTTATTGAGCATATCTGCATCGGCAAGAACTAGATGATCAATTGCGTAAAATAGTAAAACGATGCCGATCATGCCGAGGGTTGAACGCAGTAGCAGAAGAGGCTGGTTTTCTTTCTTACCAAAAAGACGTTCTTTGAAATAAATTACAAAGAAAAATGAAATCACCATCGATACACCATTTCTGAAAATGGTCTTTTGCAATGTCGGTACATCTCCTGATAATTTAACGAATAATGTCATGATAGAAAAACCGAATGCTGATAGTAATAAAAGTATAATTCCTTTGTTTCGATTTGACATAGTAACCACCAATCTTTTGTATTCGGTATGTATGTTACCATAACTTCTTTTAGTTTTCTTCATTGCGAGTACCAGGTCCCCACACAATTCAGGTAACCTTACTTATGCGCCACACAAGTAGTTTTCAAATCCATCCATCGCATGCCATACATAGTGCATCATCAAATTTCATCCTATCCAAAGAATTCATTCACCCATATTCCTATTCCCAACATACCCTATAAAAGCATTGCTAAATGTAGGAAGGGGAATGATGTATGACAAACGAATTCCATTATGGAGAGTCACGACCGAACATTCTATTTTTAATGGTGGACCAGGATCGATTTCCGCCTGTTTATGAAACCAAGGCGATACAAAAGTGGAGAAGAAAGAATTTAGTTGCGCAGAACCTATTACGAAAAAATGGTCTTTCATTTTTGAACCATTATGCAGCGAGTACGGCTTGCTCTCCCAGCCGGACGTCATTATATACAGGGCACTATCCTTCATTACATGGTGTCACGCAAACACCCGGTGCTGCAAAGGGCTCTTTCGACGCGGATCTATTCTGGCTGGATCCGAATACAGTTCCAACTACAGGGGATTACTTCCGCGCTGCGGGCTACAAAACATTTTGGAAAGGGAAATGGCATGCGTCGGAACCTGATATCCTCATTCCGGGAACAAAAAATTCATTGCCCAGTTATGATCCAAATACGGGGGTGCCTAATAAACAAGACGAGAGATTGTATCGAAAAGCAGACCGACTGAATGAATACGGCTTTTCTGAGTGGATTGGCCCAGATCCGCATGGTGCGGATCCCAGAAATTCAGCTTCATCTGCAGGCACTGGAACGAGTGGGCGCGATGAAGTGTATGCAGCGGATACCGTGAAACTGATTAAACAATTAGATAAAGATAGACATTGTGATAAAAAGGATACCCCTTGGTTTATTCAATGTTCATTCGTCAACCCGCATGATATCGCATTGTATGGTATGTTTTCTGCCATTTCTCCCAACTTTCATTTCGAAGTGGATTCAACACTACCTTTCATCCCTCCCGCCCCAACTGTTAACGAATCATTGCAGTCGAAACCGTCTGTACAGGAAAGTTATCGGCAAACGTATCCAAAAGGGCTTCAGCCCATACATGATAATAATTTTTACCGTCAGCTTTATTACAGTCTTCAAAAAGAAGTGGATAACGAACTCCTCAAAGTCCTGACCGCTCTCCAACAGTCTAGTTTTTTTGATAATACGATAATCGTGTTCACTTCGGATCATGGTGAGCAACTGGGTGCACATGGCGGCTTGTATCAGAAATGGTACACGATGTACGAAGAATCCATTCATGTTCCTCTCATCATTCAAAGCCCAACACATTTCACTAAAGCAGAATCTACCAACATGCTAACGAGTCACGTCGATATACTGCCTACTCTTTTAGGATTAGCCGGAATTGACACTGTGTCTATACAACGCAAACTATCTCGCGATCATACAGAAACACAACCGCTCGTTGGAAGGAATCTAACACCGCTCTTTTACGGCCGTGACCAGTTCTTTCGGGCAAATGAACCGTTGTATTTCATGACAGAAGATAATGTCTTCAAAGGGCTCAACCAAACAAACCCGATTACCGGGCGTCCTTATGAACAAGTTGTCCAACCAAGCTCAATCGAAGCTGTCATTGCCTTACTTCAAACGGGATGCAACAATGAGTATGAAATTTGGAAATTCGCCCGATACTTCGACAACCCACAATTTTGGACGGATCCAATAGTCAGTGATACCACATTGGTTAAGGAAGATGGATGCTTAGTAGAAAGCATCAAAACTGAACCGGTTGGCGATCAATTTGAAATCTACAATCTTACAAAAGATCCGCAAGAGACGAACAACTTAGCTGATCCTGCCCATGCATCGGAGAAATCAGAACTGATCCGTTGTAAATTGGAACAGATGTTGGCGGATGAGCGTGGTAAGAAACGATTACTTCCAAGAAAGCAGTAGGTGCATGACTAGAAGCCGTGCACTGCAGGACTCAGAGTTTGAAGTTTCCGCCAAGTTTTCACTTATACATTATAATCCTTAGAACAGAGTACCAGGTCCCCACGCAATTCTAAATTGTATCGGGACCTGGTACCTTTAAAATCCTTCGCAGGGCAAGGATGTGCTGTATAAAGAGTACGGCGATTATCACTTCATCCATGTGTTCGAAGTAGAAACAGAAACATCTATTGAAAGAAGGTGACAGGTCCCCACACAATTATGTATCTTTATACCTTGCGTTATCGTATAATTAATTGGAATCAGTAAATTGCTAATTTTAAGGGAATGCCGAATTATGCCGATTTTGGTTACAGGCGCCTTAGACAATAGTGTACTCATGGCATATGTTCCGTTATTATTTTGCAACATAAAATAAGAAATAGTATAACCGGTGTTATTGTGCAGGTAAAATGAATGACACTTACTACTAGTGATGGGGGTCAGGATGATGTCTGTTATTTTTGTATTGGCCATGTTTGGTTGGTTAGGATTTAGTATAATGTGGCTTGTGTCGTTATTTAAGAGGAATGGAACTGCGAAAAGAAACTTTAGTATAGGTGTTGTATGTTTTCTAGTTTTTATCATAACAGGAAACTTCGTAGATTCAGACGAGGAAGTGGCATCGGACAAACCCACCGTTGTGGAAACGGTAGCTTCTGATGACAAGACAAAAGCGCCTACTGAAGAAGTAAGTAAAGATCATGGGAAAGAACAAGCCGAAAAGGTCGAAGCAGAGAATAAAGTTAAGGTAGAGCAAGAAGCTCTAGCTAAGAAAGAAAATGAAGAAAAAGCGGAAAAAGAAAGAATCGCAAGAGAAAAGGCTGCTAAAGAAAAAGCAGCAAAGGAAAAAGCGGAATCTGAAGAACTTGCTAGAGCAGAAGCCGAAGCGAAAAAACCAATCAGCACCGACTTTGTATCATTCGATCAGCCATATGAGGATATGACAGATATCCAGAAAAAAGCATTCTGGAAAGATGTAAAAGGAAAGCGTGTTCAATGGACAGGAACCGTTACGGAAGTCACAAAAGACAGTATTCAATTGAAAATTAAAAACACGACATTTATCAGTGATGTCGTTGCCTTTATAGCAAAGGAAGAGAGAGATAATTTAATAAATATTAATTTAGATGAAACAATCACTATTAATGGGGAGCTATCTTCTAAGAAAGGAATCGTTCTACCATGGTCATTAAGCGATACGATCATTATTGAGTAGACATACTAATATGCTACCCTGGCAGAGCACTTGGTCATACACAATTAAGTAAGGCAGTTCTACTACATGGGAATGAGGACGAATGGATATAACGTAATGAGAAGTATTTAACCCTATTATAATAAGAGAGAAAGTCTTTCAATCGCAAAAACGATGTGAAAGACTTTTTTCTATAAAAGAGCCTGTATCTTTATACATTGTCATATCGTATAATCAATAAGAACCAGTAAATTACTAATTTTAAGGGGACATTGAATGATGACGATTCTAATTATCGGTGACGTAGGCAATGATGTCCTTAAAATTCAAAAAAACTTGCAACAACTGGGACTGTATACGATTCATGTATTTCAAAGTGCCTATACAGCGATTCAATATGAACATTTGTTTTTAAAAGAAGAAATTAAGCTGATCATCTATGACGCGAATTTGGATGCAGATAACTGTGAAGCGCATTGTCGGGAAATTGAGGCACTGTGTGTATGGCGGGATGTGCCGATTTTGTTGTCGACGTCTTATGAGAAACCGATTATCTTTGAGCGCTTACTGGAAGTTGGGATTTTTGATTTTATTCTAAAGCCATTTGACTTTTTTCAGCTCAAGACGCGAATTCGAATTGCGCTTACCTATTATGAGGAAACGAAAAAGCGGAAAGAGCATGAGTATCAGCTTGCGGTAGATTTAGCGATAGCAAAAAACGTCCAGAAAAGTGCGTTGACTCCCGCGTTGTCGCTACCGCATATTGAGGTGGATGGGATTTATTTCACCTCCCACTCTCTTGGCGGAGATATGTATTGCTGGTTTCAGCTCGATGAACATTTAACGGCGGTCATGCTGTTTGATGTGATGGGGCATGGGGTGGCGGCGTCACTTGTGACGATGTCGATTCGTTCCTTACTCAAGGAGATTATCATGAAGTTGATTGATCCGGTGAGTGTAATAAAAGAAGTGAACCGGAAAATTTATGAATTGTTTTCTACTGATGGGCTGGATTCATTTTTAGTGACAGCCATTTATGCGGTTATAGATAAGAAAAACGGTACACTGCAGTATGTAAATGCTTCACATCCAGAAGGTGTCATGTTCGGGAAGTATGGAGAAACTGTAATGATGCATGCGAATTCTCCCATTCTCGGTTTGTTCCCATCGATTCAAGTGCAGGCGAAGAGTATTCGTTTGACGGGGTGGCACCGTATTATTTTGTACACAGACGGGTTGGGGACGTTATATCCTGATCAGAAAATTGACTGGAGCTTTTTTCATTCGCACAGTTCACAAAATAGTCGCGTCATGTTGCGGAAGTTTACGGAAGAGTTTGGATTATCACATTTGCCATTGGAAGACGATATTACAGTGGTTTCGATTACCACTTCGTTATAAGTGAGGGAAGTATGTATGGAATTTAAGTTCACGATTACACCCAATCAACAGTCGATTCAGTTGATAGATCAATTAATGGAAAGTTACATGGCACTGTATTCGATTCCATTTGCAACAGAAATTTGTTTTGTGACGCACGAGCTGGTCATTAATGCAGTGGAGGCAATGGAGAAAGAAGGACGGACAGAGTCGATTGAAGTACATATGCGAAATGATGAACAACATCTGCACATTACAGTGTCTGATTTTGCGAAAGGGATACCTGAAGAACAATGGCCAGTGGTGCTTGATGCAACTATAGACAGTGAGAGCTTTTGTGAGCGGGGGCGCGGGTTTTTGTTCATTCAGCATATGGTTGATCAGCTGTGGTTTGAACAACTGTCTGATCAACAGTTTTTAGTCGGCGTGAAGAAAAATTTAGTGATGGCGGTGGAAAAGTAAATGAAGTGGACGATTGGGAAAAAGATTAATGCAGTTATTTTACTAGCGATATTACTACTATCAGGCATTTTAAGTGGCTTGAATTATAATGCGACAAAAGGTAATTTATTGAAGGCAGCAGAAGCTAAGCTCATTTCCGATTTGACTCTGAGCTTGGAATTGCTGGAAATTTCTGTGCCGGGCGACTGGTCCATTACGAATGATTCATTGCATAAAGGCAAAATGGATATGTATGAAGCGTACGCGATTCCCGATCAGTTGGGCGAATTGACAGATGGAAATACGATGTCTATATTCCAAGGCGATACACGGATTGCGACAAATATTATAGAAAATGGGGAACGACGTTTAGGGACGCAAGTAGCAGCTGAAGTGGGAGATGTCGTACTCGGTAAAAAAGAACGTTTTCTTGGCACTGCAGATGTACTTGGCAAGCCATTCCAAGCAGCTTATGATCCGATACTTGATAAAGACGGAGAAGTGATCGGGATTATCGCAGTTGCTGTTCCGACAGCGCCTTACATAAAGATCGCAACTTCTTCCACTATGCAGACAATTATTATTTCGCTAGTGCTTGCGCTACTCATCATTCTCATCGTGAGCTTTATCATCCAGCGTATGCTGATTAAGCCTATTAATCGATTGCGTGATAATGCAAATGAATTGGCTGATTTAAATTTGAACGTCGAGCTATATGAAGCGAAAGGAACGGACGAAATTGCCGAACTATCTGTTGCGTTTCGGAATATGAAAGAGCAACTGACGGAAACGATGCAAAACGTTGCGCGTAATGCCAATGAAATCGCTAATTCATCGGTCACATTGGCAGAATCCTCCCAGCAGACAAATGAAACGGCTAGTCAAATCGCTTCCACGATGAACGAAATTGCGTCAGGCGTGACGAATCAATCTGAACAAGCGGAACGAATCGCAGGCATGATGCGCGATACGATCGTAGAAGTAGAAGGCAATTTAGACAATGTTGAACAGAGCTTAAAGAATGCACAGGAATCTACAGTCATAGCGCATGAAGGTGAGCAGTCAATTAGTAAAGCGATTGCACATTTAGGCACAGTCACAGAAACGGTAAGCTATGCGACTGATTCGATTCAAAAACTAGGTATGCGTTCGGAAGAAATCGGCGGTATTATTACCGTTATTACCGCAATTTCAGAACAGACGAACCTCCTTGCGCTAAATGCGGCAATTGAAGCAGCCAGAGCAGGGGAGCATGGAAAAGGATTTGCGGTCGTTGCAGCAGAAGTTCGTAAACTAGCTGAACAATCAACAGGAGCTGCCCAGCAAATCACGGATTTAATTACAGATATTCAAGCAGAGACTTCAGTAACCGTGCGGACAATGGAAAGTAATTTAACGGCAGTAGAGGAACAAGTGGTCATCATTAACCAAGGCGGAGAAGCACTTAAGCTCATAGTAGAGAAAGTAAGTGTGACAGAGTCTGGTGTCGTGCAGATGAAAGATGCATTCAACGCAGTGAATTCCAATTCACTTACTGTCCAAGACGCTATCCAAAACATTTCAGCCATCATTGAGGAGTCTGCCGCAGCGACAGAGCAAATTGCCGCTTCATCTGAAGAACAGTATGCAACAGTGGCTGAAATTGCCGATAATACAACCAGTTTGGCAGAAGTCGCAGATCGTTTACGTGAAGAAGTAAATAAGTTTAAAATGTAATGGAGGTTACGAGTATGGAACAGAAAACAGCAGCATTGCAAGTTGTGGAAAAAGATACGTATATGATTCTCGAATTCTCGGGCCATTTGCAATACGCGTTGATTGAAGAGTTGAAAAAACGACTACAGACGACACCATTTAAAGAAGGTCGCAGCTTCATTTTGGATATGAGTAAAGTGCAAAATATCGACAGCACAGGCTTCGGTATGATCGTCAATTTTGCCAAAAAGGTTTCTTTAAAAAACGAAAAAATCGTCATTATTATCGTCGACGAATTCGTCCGCAAGTTATTCTCTATATCCCAATGTGATAAAATATTCCCAATTGTCGACAGCGAAGCAGCGGCATTAGAGGTTATTAAGCAGTCAGTTGAGACGGAGTTGTCTGTTAACGATTATTGAGTTTTACTAGTAAATAATTTCAACAAGCCTTCTGATTAAGTTCAGGAGGTTTGTTTTTCATAGAAGTAGACTTCAGTATGTAGAAGGCAGTTACTGTCTTCCGGAAAAAATATCTAACTGTTAAGATTTGTTTGATTATATAAAGTGGATTGTATGTTAACATAGGAAATGCTTTTACAACTATAGAGGAACGAAGGGAAATCTTTTTTTAAACAGAAAGGATATGATTACTTGAAAGTATTGTTAACAGGTTTTGAACCATTTCTAGATTATCCAATAAACCCTACGGAAGAAGTAGTGAAAGCTAT
Source organism: Sporosarcina ureae (assembly GCF_029267015.1). Taxonomy (GTDB): domain Bacteria; phylum Bacillota; class Bacilli; order Bacillales_A; family Planococcaceae; genus Sporosarcina; species Sporosarcina ureae_D. Next base: position 30,217 of record NZ_JARIEA010000001.1, read on the forward strand.
TATCTCCGAAGGAATCACAGGATTAGAGATTATACCTAAGATATTATCTGTTAGATTTAATCACTCAGAAAAAGAGTTATTAAAAGCAATCGAAGAGACGAATCCTGATGTGGTAGTGATGTTAGGTTTAGCGGCTGGGCGTTCTAAAATTACTCCTGAGAGAATCGCGATTAATGTAAAAGATGGAGATTTGGATAATGAAGGATACGCACCATCTGATGAATCGATTGATCCTGCAGGCGCTGATGGAATATTTTCAACGCTTCCCATTCGAGAAATGACTAATCAACTAGTAGAAGCGGGATTACCTTCTGTTATTTCTAATACTGCAGGTACATATCTATGTAATAATATCATGTATGCCGCTTTAAATTATGCGCAAAAACAAGAGACGTCCTATCGCGCAGGTTTCATTCATATACCGGCTTCTCATGAGTTAGCCTTAGTAAATAAGAAATTACCGAGTTGGTCTTTGGATGATCTAGTGAAAAGTGTTCGGATTTGCTTGGAAACATTGTAAAAAAAGAAATAAAGCCTTCCTAATCGATAAACCGATTAGGAAGGCTTTATTTGAATTTTACGGAATATTCATATTGCTATTATACTATTTTTATTATTTAAATAGAAAATTTAGAACATAGTGCACTATTGGTATGCAATATCAGATATACTGGAGCAATACAATTTCAGTATAAGAAAGGAAGATCGACTGTATATGGTGACATCGAGAGAGAAAGAACATAACCCACAGCCGAACGAGAGAAAAAAGTGGAAGTTGGAAATGCCAGATACATATGTAATTTTATTTTTAGTCTTACTAGTGGCAGTGGCAGCGACATACATAGTACCGGCTGGTTCATTTGAAAGAGAAACGATTGAGGGAGTGGAAAGAGTCATTCCTAATACGTACGCGCAGGCTGACAAAGATCCTACTGGATTTATGGATATCTTTTTGGCGTTGCAAGAAGGGATGGTTCAATCTGGCGGCTTAATCTTTCTAGTATTGTTCGCGGGTGGGGCATTTGAAGTGGTAGAGCGCTCCGGAGCGATTAAAGGTGGGATTTTGAGAGCGGTCGATAAAACGAAAGGTAAAGAGTTTTTATTGATTGCGCTCGTTTCGATTTTATTTGCGCTTGGGGGAGCAGTTGGTGCTGTTGCCAACTCGATTATCCCGTTTGTCGCGATTGGTGTAATTATCGCAAGAGCGCTAAAGCTCGATGCGATTGTAGCGGTGGCGATTACATTCGGTGCTACATTTGCTGGATTTAACGTTGGGTTCCTAAACCCCTATACAGTAGGAATTGCACAAACTGTTGCAGACGTTCCACTGTTTTCAGGTATGCTTTTACGAATTGTAGCGTTTGTCGTAATTGTTGGTGTGACTATTTTATATACGTGGCGTTATGCAAAAAAGATTATAGATGATCCATCGAAGAGTCTAATCGGTGTACTGGATGATAGTGATCCGAACGCTTCTGCAGAAGATTTGATAGCCCCTTTTACAGGAAGACATAAAATAATCTTATCTTTTGTTGGCCTATGTTTAGCATTCTTTGTTTTCGCAACGATTAAATTCCAGTGGTCTATTGATCACATGGCTGCATTCTTCATTATTATCGGTATAGGCTCGGGTATCATTGCTAAAATGAATTACAATGAAATTACGTTAACGTTTCTTGATGGATGTAAAAATATTGTGTATGGTGCTTTAATTATTGGGGTTGCAAGAGCGATTCTGATTGTAATGGAAAATGCTCAGATTTTGGATACGTTTGTCCAAGCTCTTTCTGTGCCATTGGCAAGTTTATCTCCTGTATTTGGCGCGCTTGGAATGTTTGTTGCTAATGGTGTGATGAATTTCTTCATACCTTCAGGAAGTGGCCAAGCAATTATTGCTATGCCGATTCTATCGCCTTTAGCGGACATGATTGGTGTAACTCGACAAGTCGCAGTTCAGGCCTATCAGTTTGGTGACGGGTTCACGAATAGTATTTTCCCTACATCAGGTCCGCTCATGGCAAGTTTGGCTGTTGCGGGTGTGGCGTGGTTGAAATGGGCGAAGTGGATGTTGCCACTGTTGTTGATCTGGACAGTGATCGCTGTGATTATGTTGACGTTTGCGGTCATGATTGGATGGGGACCGGTATAATATCGAGCAATAGATTCGATATATGTATAGACAGCCGCCATTTTATAGTGGCGGCTGAACGAATGGATCTAACTAAATTAGTCAGATTATTACAACCTATCCTACTATTCGACAAATATTATGACTAAACTAGTCAACGTCTATACAACTAAAGAGGAGTGGATGATATGCCACAGATGCTTGCTTTCGTTATTTTAGCAGGGATTTTATTCATCGGAGATTTTATTGCAGTTCGTACAAAAGCATGGATTCCATCAATTTTTGTCTGTGCGGTTTTAATGTTATTCGGTTATTGGACATTTTTCCCTGAGGAAATGGTAGCTACTGCGGGTATACCGCCAGTCGTTGCTTCATTATTGATTTACTTACTAATTACAAATATGGGGACATTGCTCTCTGTTCAGCAGTTGAAACAGCAATGGAAGACGATATTAATTTCGATATCGGGAATAGTAGGTATTATCGTTTTTCTATTCACTATTGGATTACTATTATTTGATATAAAAACAATATTGGTCGCAATACCACCATTAGTTGGAGGAATTGTTTCAGCCTTGATCATGTCTGAAGGTGCAACTGAAGCAGGCCTAGCTACTTTGTCCGTTTTTGCGGTAGTTATTTACGTCATGCAAGGTTTTGCGGGGTATCCTTTGACTTCAGTTGTGTTGAAAAAAGAGGGTAAGATGCTGCTTAGTAAATATCGTAAGGGAGAACTAGAAATGAAGGAATATTCTCCTGGAGAAGAGCCGATTACGCATGCTGAACCGAAAATGTTCCGAAATATGCCGGAAAAGTATAATACTAATTACTTTAAGTTTTTCCGCTTAGCTTTTGTTGCCTTTCTCGCATACGGCGCTTCTACACTCCTTGCGCCAATCGTCATCATCAGTCCATATGTTCTTTGCTTATTATTTGGGATTCTTGCAACAAGTGTAGGTTTCTTGGAAAGACAAGTACTTGAAAAAGGAAATGGCTTTGGTTTTGCGATGCTTGCATTGATCTTGTATGTATTGGATGGCTTGAAGAAGGCAACACCTGAAATGATGATGGAGATTTTGTATCCGCTTGTCGGCTGTATCGCAATAGCCGTTGTCGGAATGTATATCTTCTCGTTCTTTATTGGAAAAGTACTGAAAGTGAGCAAGGAAATGGCGTTTGCCGTTTCGCTAACCGCGTTGTATGGCTTCCCGGCGGACTATATTATCACCAATGAAGTCATAAATTCATTGACGGATGATGAAAAAGAGAGAGAAGCGTTAACTAGTCATATGCTGCCACCGATGCTTGTCGGAGGATTTGTCAGCGTAACGGTTGTTTCTGTGATCTTAGCCGGTCTTTTCGTTGGATTCTTATAATAAGGAGGAAATAGTATGACAGCAAATAAAGAGCGAATCGAGCAACATATTGACGCACTAAAACAATTTACAGCGACGCCTGGACAAGGTGTGACGAGATTGACATACAGTAAAGAAGATTTACAAGCACGGAATTATATTAAAGAAAAAATGATCGAGTATGGACTTGCTGTTTCTGAGGATGGGTTTGGTAATATTTTTGGAAAGTTAGAAGGGACGTTATCAGACGCGCCTTCCGTTATAGTCGGATCACATTTTGACTCAGTACCTAACGGAGGAGCTTATGACGGAACGGCGGGAGTGGTCGTTGGACTAGAAGTGGCGGCACTATTCCAAGAGTTACAACTGAAGCCTACATATCCACTAGAAGTCATTGCGATGGTCGAAGAAGAAGGATCTCGATTTGGTGGAGGTTTGATGGGCTCAAGGGGCATGATGGGCTTATTATCTGAAGCAGACTTTTATGATTTAGCCGATAAAGACGGTATTCTCGCTACGGATGCCATGTCCGAGATCGGACTGGATTACTCTAAGGAGAAAGTGAGATCACCTGAAACTATTAAAGCGTTTCTTGAACTTCACATCGAACAAGGTCCGATTCTAGAAGAGAAAGGAATTCGCATCGGTGTTGTGGAAGCGATCGTTGGACTGAATCATCTAGAAGTAACTGTGCAGGGGCGTGCGGGGCATGCCGGCACAACGCCAATGGATTATCGTTCGGATGCGCTTGTCGCTGCGGCCAAATTGATAGCAACGTTTCCACAGATTGCAAAGGAAACAGGCAATGGAACGGTTATTACAACAGGTCGTCTACAAGTGTTTCCAAACGGCGCCAATGTAATTCCGGATAAAGTAGTCTTTTCGGTTGATATTCGCTCGGGTAAAGAAGAGCAGATTAGCCAAGCGCGACAGCAAGTAGATGAATTATTATCCGCTCATAATGGAGTGGATGGTATCACGATATCTGCTGAAGAGCAGCTGTTTATTGAGCCGAAAGAATTGGATCCTGAACTTCGTCGTTTGTTGAAAGAAGCGAGTGATGAGTTGTCGATCCCGTATTGTTCCATGAGTAGTGGGGCAGGACATGATGCGATGGTTCTGTCTGATTTTACAGCGTGTGGCATGTTATTTATTCCGAGTAAAGATGGACTTAGTCATTGTCCGGAAGAATGGTCGGATGCTGGCGATTTGGCGGATGGTACAGCTGTTTTGTTTGAGACGATTAAGCGGTTGGTTATGTAAGGTTTTGCGTAGAAGCGATTTTGTGAATGATGAATGGACCTCAAGCCGATAAAAGGTTTGAGGTTTTGTTTTAAAATAAAGTGAATAACAAAAGGAAAGGGAGGTCCATATGAATAAAGAACTTAAAATTTTCTTCATCACGTCAGTATCCGTAATTGTTTTCGGTGGGATCTATAGTGTGTACCACTTCCAAATCAAAGAGTCAGAGGTCGCAAACAAAGAAGCAAATCAGACGATAGAAAGTCCGTCTGACACTACATTACCTATGGAAAGCGAACTGACTATTGAAGGGGAAGAAAATCAGGAAGGTCAAAAGGGTACGAGTGGATCGTCTTCTACTAAGGGGAGTGAACAGACAACTTCCGGTTCCAACACGAAAGCAAACGATGCGGGTACAACGGGACGCCAGCCGTCAGTTGATCAGCAAACGAATGACGTGAAGCACCCTAATTCAAATACAACAAAAAAACCGGTGACAGATAATGCACAAACTGGAAAACCAGGTAAGAAGCAATCAGTAGCAAAGATTAAAAGTGAATATCAACTAACTGTCAATAACCTACAAAGTGAAGTGGATAGCGAGCTCAACTCACTAATCAATAGTGCGAAAAAAGAGTACAGCACGAAAATAGCAAATGGGGAAAGTGTGGATTACGGTTATTTCTATAACAAGTACATGTCGTCTATAGCAGGACTAGAAGCGCAGACGGATTCCACATTTAATGGCATCATGAGCTCGCTTGAAAAAGATCTACAGGCCAATGGTTATGACAAATCAAATTCGCAAAGCCTTCGTGATGAATACGAAGCGAAAAAAAGTGCTCGTCGCGATAGTATGCAAAGTGAGATTATGGGAAATTAACTAGAAAAAACGACTGATCTAAAAGAATATCCCCTTAGACTAGTCGTTTTCTTTTTGGGAACGAGACCATCTGATGGATTGTAAAATGAGCAAGAACGTCAGCGCACCTGCCATATCCAATAAGACGTCGCGAAAAGTAGCGGTCCGTCCACCAGTGAGGTATTGCTTTAGTTCATCTGCACAGGCAAGTAGCAACGTGAAGATACTTGCAATCATGAATCTAGGTAAACGGGATGGTAAGGATAGGAAAACTCCGACCGCAAGTAAGCCAAACAATACAAAGTGTGCACCTTTACGTAGTAGAAATTCTACGAAATAATAATATCCACGTCCTTCAATGGAAATCGTAGTATCCCAGTATGGGATATACAAGGCGGAGAGTGCAGCTTCAAATGGTTTGTTAGGTAATACATTTTCTAAGGTAGGGATTAACGATTGTTGTTCGTATGTCTGGCTAGAAGAGACAAATAAACTACCGATTATACATAGGATAATGATAATACTTAAGACTTTTCTCATATGGAAAGTATATCATTAATAGGGAAAAACACTAGATTTAATTAGAAATCGAGCGCTTTTTATTCTGGATATATGTTATGCTATGCTATAATACGCACAAGTTTTCCGAAAAGGAGCAATTTTACAATATGGAAGAAACAATCAGTTTCCAAGTGTTATTCGCAACGTTAAAAAAACGTTTTGGTTTAATTATAGGAACAACAGTAGTGGCGATCATCATAGCAGCGGCTATAAGTTATTTCTATTTAACCCCTACTTACCAAGCTTCCACACAGATATTGGTCAATCAAGAACAAGTAGAGAAACAATCATTTGACTCTCAAGATATTCAAACGAACTTACAACTTATTAATACGTACAATGTCATTATTAAAACGCCCTTCATCTTATCTAAAGTTATAGAAAACTTGAACTTGGATACAACGCCGGCAGAACTTAGCAATCAGCTTACGGTAAACAGTGAACAGAATTCACAAGTTGTCAATTTGACTGTGCAAAATCCGGATTCATATAAAGCGGTCGATATCGCAAATACCATTGCGGAAGTATTCCAGAAAGAAATTGTCAACTTAATGCAAGTCGATAACGTAAATATTCTATCGCCTGCTGTTTACGTGGAAGATCCGAAGCCTGTTAAGCCGAACAAAGAGCTGAACGTAGCTATCGCGGCAGTCATCGGACTGATGATCGGTGTAGGGATAGCATTTTTACTAGAATACTTAGATACGACAGTGAAAACAGAAAGTGATATTGAAGAATTGCTCGGTTTACCGGTTCTTGGGTTAGTAAGTCCTATCTCCAGAAAAGATGTTAACACGGCAACTGATGCACCGCAGAAAGGGTCAAGTCCACATGTCAAAAAAGCGCATATTTAAAAAGAACAAACAAAATAAGCAATCCGTAGCACGTAAACTAGTCACAGCAATCAGCCCGAAATCGGTCGTATCCGAGCAATTCCGTACAGTACGGACGAATATCAACTTCTCAATGCCGGATCATGATTTGAAATCGATTTTGTTCACATCGGCAGCACCAGGAGAAGGGAAGTCTACAGCATCAGCGAATACCGCAGTCGTCTTTGCACAAGAAGGAAAGAAAGTGCTCCTCATTGACGCGGATATGCGGAAACCGACTACCCATTATACATTTTCTCGTATGAATGCGACCGGTCTATCGAATTTACTTACGCGTCAATGGAAACTAGAAGACGTAATTCAGCAAACAGACGTAGAAGGACTCGATTTAATTACGAGCGGTCCCATTCCACCGAACCCAGCGGAGTTGCTAGGTTCTAAAACGATGGACTTGCTGATAGAAGAATTAGCAAATATATATGACATGATCATATTTGACGCGCCACCCGTTTTGTCTGTGACAGACGCGCAAATTTTATCAAACAAAGCGGAAGGCACGATCTTAGTATTGAATGCAGGCACTACGGAAAAGGATAGTATACTCAAAGCAAAAGAGGCGCTTCTATCCTCTCAAGCAAATATACTAGGAACCATTTTAAATAACTTTATACTGCCAAAAGACCATTATTACTATCAGTATTATGGAAACGATGAGTGAAAGGGCCTTTTACCTTTTCGCTCTTCTTTAGTGTAGTAAAACGTAAGGAGGATCTACATGGTTGACATACATAGCCATCTATTGTTTGGGGTGGATGATGGACCGGAAACAATTGAAGGTAGCGTGCGCATGATAGAAGAGGCAACGTCAGAAGGAATTACGCAGCTAGTCGTCACACCACATGCCTATAGCCCGCAATATCACGTACCTGTAGACGAAGTAGAAAGCCAAGTTCGAATGATGAGAGATGTCATCGAAGCAGCCAATAGTAACCTGACGCTATTGACAGGACAAGAAGTGCGAATCCATGAACATCTCATCGCCAATTTATTAAATCAAGACATACTTACTATAGCGAACTCTCGTTATTTACTATTGGAGCTGCCTACACAAAACGTTCCAGCCTACACAGTTCGAATCATCCAGTCTTTACTTGAAGAAAGCATCGTGCCGATCATTGCACATCCTGAACGCAATAAAGGTATAGCTGAAAAACCTGAACGGTTGGAGCAGCTAGTACGCCACGGTGCATTGGCACAAGTGACAGCAGGTAGTTTAGCAGGTCACTTCGGTAAAAATATTCAAAAGTTATCTCTTCAACTAATAGAAGCGAACTTGATCCATGCGTACGGATCAGATGCTCATAATACGGGCAATCGTCCATTCTTATTCAGCAAAGGATTAGAAGTTCTTGGAAAGAAAGTAGATATGGAAACGGTCGATATGTTGTTGTTGAATAATCAACAAATTATTGATAATAAATTGCTGACGATCTATGAACCCGAAACTCCTGTCGCTAAAAAATGGTGGCAAGTGATTGGGTAGGTTAAACCACCATATGAACGAAGGTCTAAGAGAAATCTAGATTCAAAGGAGGAGCATCCTTTGACTATACGCAAACGAATGACCATGCTGATAGCAACCGATTCTATTATTGTCGATCTATATCGGATACTTTATACTTCATCCATTCACTTCGATAATCTTTAATAAAAGTAAGCGTCAAAAAATGAACACGTTGTTTCACATAAAAGAAAATGCCCCAAAAGAATCGTCCATAAAGATTCTTCGGGGCATTTTCTATTTCTATGGCTGAATATAACAATTCTTTGGTAAGGTCTTCGACTAAATTTTAATTAATAGAGTATGTTAATTGTTTTATGTTTTCATCTTTAATATTAAGAAAATAGAAATAAATCAAACAGTACAAATAGTAGTATAATAAATTGAGTCATACATTCTATAAATTTATAGAATGCATACTTTGTAAAATATATCGGCTTAGGAGATGAGTGGATTGAAAACAAAGGAAAAGAAAACGTTGAAATGGTTATGGATTACCCTCATAACGATCGTAATTCTAGTAGCTGCTAGCGGAATTTATTTATTTACTGTGTACGGCTCTGTTAAATCTACCGTGAATAAAGACACTCATGAGCCTGTTAAAGCTATTGACACAGAAGTGACGAAAGAAAAAGTGGCAAAGCGTGATTCTTTGAATGTCTTGTTAATGGGAGTGGATGAGCGAGCTGGAGATAAAGGCCGTTCTGATACGATGATCGTCATGACATTAGATGCGGACAATTCTAGAGCACAAATGGTGAGTATCCCTCGCGATACTTTGACGGAAATTGTCGGAATAGGTGTAAAGGACAAGATCAATCATGCGTACGCATTTGGCGGTAGTGAAATGTCTGTTGAGACGGTTGAAAAGTTTTTAGATATTGACTTGGATTATTATGTGCGAGTGAATATGGAAGGGTTAGAGGATTTAGTAGACGCTGTTGATGGCATTACGATTAACAATAATTTTGAGTTTACTGAAGGAGGACGAACCTTTAAAAAAGGTGAAATCACGCTGAACGGTAAAGAAGCTCTTTCGTATGTACGTATGCGTAAAAATGATCCGAAAGGTGATGTAGGTCGTAATGAAAGACAGCGACAAGTGATCCAGGCGGTTCTTGACAAAGGATCGAATATCACTTCGATTACGAAAATCAATAAGTTGATTGGTATACTTGGGAAAAACATTGTCACCAATTTAGAGTTTGATGAAATTCAGATGTTATATAAAAATTATAAAGATGTACGAAGTAATGTATCGTCGTATCAAATGACAGGTGAGAACAAAGTGATTGATGGCATTTGGTATTTGTTAGTGCCTGATGAAGAAAAGGCAAAGACAACTGAAATGATTCGAGAGTACGGTGGATAAGTTATTTTATTATATTTTACTTGTTTTGTGCTAATAGGTGTCTATGAGCGATAATGCGCTGGTAGACACTTTTTTATTACTAATGTGAAATCCACGGATGCCTATTGTACATTTAATATCTATTTTTTGTCAGTAAGCTTACCATAATCCGGAATGGCGATACGTTCAAATTCATTGACTAATCTTGACCCGTTATCGTGATAGCTGGTTGTAAGGCTTTTAGTCTGATTACAGATTCCAAAGCAGCCTCTCAGTCTGTTGTTAAATAGCGTTGCGGACCACTTATTTCTTGTTCTTGCGTAAGCACTTTATATAGATATTCCTGCTTTACCGTAACAAATGCATCTCCGACAAGTAACACCATATCCTTCTGCCTGAAGAATGATATATGACCCGGTGAATGAACTGGTGTGTGTATCCATTTAAACTCTTGCAAGAAAGGAACACTGCCTTCTGGCGGCAAACTTTTAATATGACTTCCCAATTGAATAGGATCAGTTGGAAAACTAGAAAACATTTTGGAAATCATTCCACCTTCTACACTGGTATCAGGGTCTGGATAACTGGATACTCCGGTTAAAAACGGTACTCTAATTCATACATGGGCACTTTCCAAATGGTCTTTCGAAGTCGGATTTGCGACTGGCACGAAATGGATATGTTTTCAAATCAGCAGACCTACAGGCTTATTTTGATTCACAGACGTGGTATGTTGCGAATGAATCATCCGATGGCGAAATAACAGATGTAGAGCAGCATAATGTTACGTTGATTCGGTCTGTAGAGTAGGTTGTATAGTTTAATATGTACGTACAGCCGCCACCTCTAACGTTGCGACTGTAGTTATTTCTTAGTGTTTACGACAATGAAACAGCCGGGTCAGTCCTTTCAGAATGATCGCCAAGGCGAATAACACGATGATGATCACTATAATCACGGCAACGGCTAATAACAGCACGTTTCCAATACCCATTAATAAACTAGGCACAATCAAAAACAAGCCGAGCAAAGCATATCCAGCTATAATCCCGAAGAAGAAAAGCCATTCATTGCTTACATGTTCATATTTCGACATAAACTTCACCTCCTTGCTGTACTATATGTAACCACTAGCAAGACGATGTAATGTAATACACACGGTTGTCGTTAATAATAAAATACTTACTATATATTTTGGCTGCATGGAAGTGATTTGGAGAGGGTATCTCTGATTTAGCGAATGATTGAAAGAATAAAGTTGTTTGGCTTTCATACAATAAAAGATACCCTTGAAACAGTTTAAGTTTTTGACATAGTATTCTTGATGAATAATCAGTATGAAAGGAAAGCACACGGTAATTTTCTTTTCAACGTAGTAATAACAAGTGAATAATCGGTCTTTTTTTTTTTTTTTTTTTGAATGTAATTCCATTAATTAGTGCGTTTATTTTATGGATAGTAAAACCAAAAGATCTTTAATATCAAATAATGAATTCATGATAGAACCTTTTGCTGTAGGTAAAGTTAGGGCGAAAGGGAAAATAGGAAACAACAAAATTTATATATTCACATTTCATAGACAAATGTTATAGCTGAACAATGGATTAGTCTAGTTAGTCCCTATTATATCCGGCTATATTACTAGGGTCTTGAAAACCAATATATTTCAGCTAGATAAAAATCTTCGCTATATTAATATTTTTTAGTTAGAAAATTGAGAATAGACTAGTAATTCGTTAAAATACCAGCTATACTTTATGTGTAGTAGTACCTCACAAATAGGTTATAATGTGTTGTTTCACGCTATGTATATATGTAATTATTTCCATACAATTAAAACTTATAAACAATGGTCAAGTCTTAAGGTTTTGATAAGCAAGAAAAATGTGCAGAGTATGGTTAGGTAAGTTGAATTTTCGTTAGATTAACTTAATAGTTAGGGAATTATGTAGCTTTAATATTACTTTAGTTTTATTCAGTGAAGTGGAATTGGATATGAAATCTTTAATTATTGATTAAGGAAGGGGTTGACTAGAAGGAAATATAATTTATTAAGATGGCTTCGTATACTCATAATAGAAATTCGAATATATATATTGTATTAAAATATTTAGCGGGCGAATTAAAACTCTAGCTATCTCTTAGTAAGTAATATACAGAAAGAAATAGAAAAAATACTAGATATATTTAAGGTGCTATTTTCTTTTGAAATATACAGTGAGTCAAGAAACACGACAAAGTGCTTTCGGAGGTGGAGTCATATGAAGCGAGAATGGAAAATGGTGTTATATGGAATATTTATACTATTTCTTTTATGTAGTAGCTATCTCTTCTATTTATTTTACATGAAACAGTATGATATGACAGATGATGAATTAGAAAACAAGATAAAAACACCATATGAAATACAGTTGCCAAATGGTACAAGTCTGATAATGAAAAATGAAAAAAGTGGAAAAAGTAAACTAATTAAACACTACCCTAAACCTTCAGCAAATAAATTAAGTGGAAATGGAGATAAGGTAGGGAATATGCTCAATTCCAATAAAAGTGACACCCCTTCTAATATCAAATCATCGAAAGTAAATACAGCGACTTCTAATTACATGGAAAGAGTAACTGTTGCCGAAATAAAAGGAAAGTATGATCCAGCCATTATGCAGCTCCAAAGTAAAATAGACGACAAGATGGATTATTTAGTCAATCACGCAAGAGAAGAATACAGTATAAAGAAGCAAAATGGGAAAAGTTCCAGCTACCCTTATATGTACAATAAGTACCTAAAAGCGTTAGATGCCTTGGAAGAACAAAACTCAATCATGTTCAATGGCATCATGGATTCACTGGAGAAAAGTTTGGAAACTAATGGCTTTAATAAAGCGTATTCGAAAAGTTTTCGAGATGAATATGAAATACATCAGGAATTACGCCGTAAGAAAGTTCTTAATAAGGCTATTACAAAATGAAAGATTATTCAAAATGACTTCTACTGAATACTTCCCATCTCATCTTCAATTCGATAAACAATGAATATATAAAGACAATCAAAAATCCTAATAGATCAAAGGCAATAATGGTTATTTACATCATAAAAAATGGTAGTCTCCTTAGACATTGAGAACCAACTTGAAAACTTAACTTCCTTGTTAGGCGGAAAATATCGCAGTGATGAAATGAGCGGTTACTGCTCATTTGTTTGTCTAGAGAAAATAAGTCAATCAATGATATTGATGAATACGTTAGACCTAGCGAATTGTTTTCCGGTAACTTCAGTAAAGCATAACAGTAAATAATAATGCTAATATACCGAATGAATCAAATTATTGAGGGAAGTGACTTTGCTTTATAAATAAAGTCATAAAAAAGGGGCGATTAGAATTATGAATGAAAATATTAACTTACAGGAATTATTTGCAATAATAAAAAAGAAAAAATGGCTAATTATTGGTGTTGTTTCTATAGCAATTCTATTTACTGCAATGGTAAATCACTTTTTATTAACACCAATTTATCAAGCATCCACACAAATACTAGTCACGCAGCAACAAGCAGAATCGGAATTAGATTCGTTGGCTATACAAACAGACTTACAACTCATAAATACTTATAACGTCATTATTAAAAGTCCAGTGATCTTATCGGATGTGGTAGAGAGTTTAGATTTGGGAATTAAACCATCTGACTTATATTCGCAGTTAATTGTTAGTAGTGAGCAGAATTCACAAGTTATGAATCTGACTGTTCAAGATTTAGAACCGCACAAAGCGGTTGATATTGCAAATACAACTGCACAAGTATTTCAACGGAAAATTGTTGATCTCATGCAGGTAGATAATGTACATATTTTATCACCTGCTATGCATTCAGAAAATCCTTCCCCAATAAGGCCTAATAAACAATTAAACATGGCTATAGCGATAATTATAGGCTTATTAGTCGGCGTGGGAATTTCATTTTTGCTTGAATACTTAGATACAACAGTGAAGACGGAGTATGATATTGAAGAATTACTCAACTTACCAATTTTAGGGCTAGTCAGTACGATATCAGATAAGGAAGTAGCTGTAGTAGATACTGCAAAAAAGGGGTTTGATGCTCATGTTAAAGAAGTTTAAAAATAAGAAGAAAAGACAATCAAAAAGATCCATCGCATGTAAGTTAATTACTCATTTAGATTCAAATACTATTGTCTCCGAACAGTTTCGTACACTTCGAACAAATATCAACTTCTCTATGCCTGATCAAGAACTGAAAACGATTTTGTTTACATCTGCTACGCCTGGTGAAGGAAAGTCGACAATTTCCGCGAATACAGCAACCGTTTTCGCCCAACAAGGTAAAAAGGTGTTATTGATCGATGCGGATATGCGAAAACCGACTACACATTATACATTTAATTGCCAGAATACAAAGGGGTTATCTACGCTACTATCTCGTCAGTACGAGGTGAATAACGTTATTCAGAAGACGAGTATAAGAAATCTTGATTTGATAACAAGTGGTCCTATTCCACCCAATCCCGCGGAGTTACTTGGATCGAAGTTGATGGATCAACTAATTGAACAATTAAGTAGTCAATACGACATGCTCTTGTTCGATGCACCACCTGTATTGTCTGTAACCGATGCGCAGATTTTGTCCCATAAATGTCAAGGGACAATTCTTGTGTTAAATGCAAGGAAAACAGAAAAAGAAAGTGTGCTAAAAGCGAAAAGTTCGTTGCATTCCTCTCAAGCAAATATTATAGGTACTGTCCTTAACAACTTTGTTGTGCAAAACACTTATCATTATTATCGATAGTATGTGAATATACAGTGGAGAGAATTCGGTCTTTTCATTTTTAAGAATGCCGGGATAAAGTATGTGTGCGAAAACAGTCGCACGTTACAGTGAATTACTATTATTAACTACTTCTTTATAGTTTGTATTTTTTATCATCATTATAATAATACAAATGTATAAAAGATAATTCCAAAGGTTCATTTTTTGAGGGGAATTATGAGTGTTGATGTTTAGTTATAAAGACCTTAACAATACGTAGGTCTGGAATTACTATGCATTAAACCAAAAGAAAATGTGTTGTAAAACTACAAAATAAATAGAATAATCGGATTAATGTGTAGTATAACTACAAAATGTGTTGAATATACTATTCTACCTGTAGTATACTAGTGAAAAAGAAGAACTTACGCTTATTATGTGTGGTTAAACTACACAATAGAGTTTTGAATTAACCACATAACTATTATTGAAAGGGGGAGCTTGATATTACTATTCGTAAAAGAATGACCATGCTCATTGTCAGTGATTCAATAATTGTATTGTTTTCAATCTATATTGGTTATTTTATACTAACACCGTTCATCGGGATATTCTTCAGCAAGCTACTACTGGTCAGTGCCATCACTATACAAGTTTCACATCACTTTTTTGCTTGGCGTTTTGGACTTTATCGGAAAGCTTGGGCGTATGCTTCGATAGGTGAATTGAAGTCAATTGTTGAAGCTGTCACTTTGTCCATTTTAGTAGTGGCTGCTGTGCAGTATGTTCTTACTCAAAATGTTTCAATACGGGCATTAGTTATCACCTGGATGCTACATGTCTTGCTCATTGGGGGGTCACGGTTATCGTGGAGAGTCGTTGGTGCTAGGGTGGTAAAAGCGCGGGACGTACAGATGAATCGCACAATTATTATTGGAGCGGGTCAGGCCGGAATCATGATTGCTCGACAAATCATGAATAATCCTAGACACGGCATGCAACCTGTCGCTTTTATAGATGATGATCCTATGAAACAAGGGTTGGAAATTTACGGGATCAGAGTGTGCGGTGGGACAGAACGTATTCAACAATATGTGGACATGTATAGAGCAGATAAAATAGTAATAGCGATTCCTTCAATGGATAAGCGAGAGATGGCTGCACTAATGAAAAAGTGTGTAAATACTGGAGTCACTACACAGACGATTCCGCTGATTGAAGATTTGATCATGGGGAAGGTATCTATTCAAGATGTACGAGACGTGAAAATTGAAGATCTACTCGGACGTGATGAAGTGAAGCTAGACTTACAGGCAATTAAAGGGAAGTTGAAAGGTAAAACTATTCTGATTACCGGAGCGGGTGGTTCTATCGGATCTGAAATTTGTCGGCAAGTGGCAGAGTTCAAGCCAAAGAAGTTGATCTTGCTAGGGCATGGAGAGAACTCGATCTATACCATTGATATGGAGCTACGGCAAAAGCTTTCACCTGCTATAGAGATTATACCTATTATTGCTGATGTACAAGATCGTACTAGGATATTCGATATCATTAGCGAATTGAAACCAGATGTCATTTACCATGCTGCTGCGCATAAACATGTACCGCTTATGGAAGGCAATCCAATGGAAGCAGTAAAAAATAATATATTTGGTACCAAGAACATTGCAGAAGCCGCACACTTATTCGGCGTATCGTATTTTGTTTTCGTCTCGACAGACAAAGCAGTTAATCCTCCAAATATTATGGGGGCGACCAAACGGTTTGCTGAGATGATTGTGCAAAATTTGGCGAAGAATAGTGATACGAAATTTGCAGCTGTCCGTTTTGGGAATGTATTAGGATCGCGTGGTAGTGTCGTTCCATTATTCACGAAGCAAATTGCTGCAGGTGGACCGATCACTGTCACAGATCCAGAAATGACTAGATACTTTATGACGATACCTGAAGCGTCTCGGTTAGTTATACAGGCAGGTGTTCTCGCTAAGGGTGGAGAAGTTTTTGTACTGGATATGGGGGAACCAGTAAAAATTGTAGACTTGGCTAAAAACCTTATTAAATTATCCGGGTATGAAGAGGACGATATTGAAATTCACTACTCAGGTATTAGACCAGGAGAGAAATTATTCGAAGAACTGATGAATGAGAGTGAAAGGCAAACAGATTCCGTATTCCCAAAAATTCATATCGGAAAAGC
This sequence comes from Sporosarcina ureae, assembly GCF_029267015.1. Taxonomy (GTDB): domain Bacteria; phylum Bacillota; class Bacilli; order Bacillales_A; family Planococcaceae; genus Sporosarcina; species Sporosarcina ureae_D. The sequence continues at coordinate 47,068 of NZ_JARIEA010000001.1, forward strand.
TACACCTATTCCCGAAATGGAACAGAGTCGTGTGCTCGATGAGTTATTGAATATGACAAACATAGAGATAAAAGATACGTTAGTCGGACTAGCAAATCGGAAATTTCCGGAAGTTCCAACACAAGAAGTGGAAGCAGTATAAGCAGTTATTCATATTCACAGATCTCGATCCATACAATATCAATCTGATAAGCAAAAAGTGAAGACTAGGAGTGGATTAACATGGTCGATATTAGATATAGAAATATTCCTTTTTCTACACCGGATGTAACGGATGAGGAGATTAATGAAGTAATGAATATTATGAAATCAGGGTGGATTACTACAGGACCCAAAACAAAAGAGCTGGAACGAAGAATTGCCGAATATATAGGTGTGAGTAAAGCAGTTTGCCTGAATTCCGCAACTGCAGCAATGGAACTCACACTTCGAATATTAGAAATTGGACCTGGAGATGAGGTTATTACATCAGCATATACCTATACAGCGTCTGCTTCTATTATTGAACATGTAGGGGCAAAGATTGTATTAGTTGACACTGCGCCTAATTCGTTTGAAATGGATTATAACCAGCTAGCGGATGCGATAACTGAAAGAACAAAAGCAATCATACCTGTGGATTTGGCGGGGAAAATGTGTGATTATGACACGATTTATACAATTGTAGAAAGTAAAAAGCACTTGTTTAAAGCTGCCGGTAAGCTTCAATCACAATTAAATAGAATAGCAGTCATGAGTGATGCAGCACATGCTTTTGGAGCTAGGAGAAAAAAACGAAAATGTGGTCAGGTCGCTGACTTTACTTGTTTCTCCTTTCACGCAGTCAAAAACCTCACTACTGCAGAAGGGGGCGCCGCGGTTTGGCGGAATGATCTCGGGTTTGATGACGAATGGCTTTATAAGCAATACATGCTATACAGTCTGCACGGTCAATCAAAAGATGCCTTGTCAAAAACAAAAATAGGTGGCTGGGAATATGACATTATCTTTCCGGCTTATAAATGTAATATGACAGATATCTCAGCAGGCTTTGGACTAATTCAGCTAAATCGCTATGAAAGTATGTTAGGAAGACGTAAGCAGATTATCGAACTATATGATCAAGCGTTAGTGTCGTTAGGGCTCGATATTCTACAACATTACGGTGAAGGTTTCTCTTCTTCAGGGCATCTGTACTTAGTCAGAATACCTGGTATTTGTGAAACAGGAAGAAATAAGATCATTACAAAGATGGCTGAAGCTGGAGTTGCTTGTAATGTGCATTATAAACCTTTACCAATGTTTACAGCGTATAAGAATTTAGGATTTGACATTGACGATTACCCGAATGCGTATAGCCAGTATGAGAATGAAGTTACTCTTCCACTTCATACGGCACTTAGTAATACGGATGTCAGTTATATTGTGAAGCATTTTGAAAACGCTTTAAAGGGTAGGTGATCAGATGTATAAGCATATATGCAAGAGAATTGTCGATATTATAGTCAGTTTAGTGGCACTACCTTTTTTACTACTAATCATCTTGATCGTGGGCCTACTAATAAAACTTGAAGATCGAGGTCCTGTTTTTTATCGAGCTGACAGACTAGGAAAGAATGGTACACCATTCCACATGTTCAAATTTAGAACGATGAAAGTACATGCTGCAGACATTCGTAATGAAGATGGTTCAACATTTTGTTCTGCGAGTGATCCAAGGTTAACAAAAATCGGTAAAGTCCTTAGAGAAACAAGCATAGACGAATTACCGCAACTATTGAATGTTTTATTCGGGCAAATGAGCCTAATTGGTCCGAGACCCGATTTAGTGGAAATGTTATCTGTCTATGAGGGGGAAGAGGCTAGAAAGTTAGATATAGTGCCTGGCATTACGGGATATAACCAAGCATATTTCCGCAATTCGATTTCTATGAAGAACAGATTTGAAAATGATGTGTTCTATGTCGACAACTTAAATTTCCGATTAGATGTAAAAATCATTTATAGAACGATCCTACTTCTAACACAACGTAAGCATGTATACAACGAATAAAATAACTGAATTTTTGGTTATTAAGTATTGTGAAAATTGTATGTGAGAGAGGTGAGGGCATGAAAATTTGTTTTTTTCCGATATACACGGTAACTCCTATGCATTCGAAGAATTCATGAAGCAAAGTGAGCAGATGAATATTGATCAATATATCTTTTGCGGAGACGTCTTTGGCTATTATTACGGTCAAAATGAAATTATATCTAAGTTAAGAAACATAGAGAATTTGTACACGGTTAAAGGCAATCATGATCAATACTATTTAGATCTCTACTCTACTAATGAAAACGAGGATCAGCTAGTAAGGCGATACGGAAATGCCTATAGGGGGATTACTCAGCAAATTTCAAACGAGAACCAAGTATTCATAGAAAATATGGCAGATCACTTGGTACTAGAGTTGGAAGGGAAGACAGTTGGCGTATTTCATGGAAGTTTACAGAATCCCATTAATGGTCGAATTTATCCTGATACTGAATTATGTATGACAGATGGATATGAACAATATGATTACGTGATTCATGGGCATACGCATTATCGAATGGTAAGACATATTGATTCCACGATCCTTATGAATCCTGGATCTATTGGGCAACCAAGAGATAAAAATGGTTTTAGTTTCGCCACTCTTACACTTCCGAATGGAAAAATAGATTTTCATGAAATCATCTTTGATCGAAGACTATTGATACGGGATATTGAGAAATATGATAAAGGTAATCAAAAACTGATAGATATTTTGTTTAGAAATGAGGAGACGAATTATGAATAGAGTCATTTTGGTTACGGCAATTGGTGGAGATGTAGGTCATAGTATATTGAAATGTCTTACTAGCGAGTCCGATGTATTAATAGGATGTGATATAGATTCACATCCAGTTGGATTGGATGTGGTAGATCAATTTTTCTCTTCACTTCCAGTCGGAAACGAGGATTACATTTCTCAAATCGCAAACAAATGTAAAATATTTAACGTAACTCACTTAATCCCGGTCAGTGAACATGAAATAGAAAAGATAATTAAACATTTAGATGTATTCAAAAGATTGAATGTAAAGGTATTAATTAACACAAAAGAAATAGTCGACACGTGTCTAGATAAGTATCTTACAGCGAAACGATTAGAAAACCTCGGATTGGATATTCCAGACTATTTCACTGAAGATGAATTTGTTTCTGACGGAAGAAAGTATATGGTGAAATTCAGAAAGTCTTGTGGATCTAAATTACTAACAGTTATTACCACTCAAAAAGAATTAAATAAAATTAGGTCTAGTGTTTCTGAACCACTCATTATCCAGGAATATATAGATGAGTCAGATCAAGAATATACTGTCGGTGTATTCAGTGATGGACATGAAATTAGGGTCATTGCTTTTCAAAGGAGACTCAAAGGTGGGTATACAAAATTTGTTAGGCTCGTGGACGACTCATCGATTACACGAGATGCCATCATCGCAGCACAAGGGCTAGGCTTGGTTGGAAGTTTCAATATTCAATTGAGGAAAAGTAATGGGAAAAACTATATCTTTGAAATTAACCCGAGAATATCAGGAACCGTAAATTTTAGGCACATGTTAGGTTTCGATGATGTTCGATGGTGGTTGGATATTCTTGATCAGAAAGAAGTAAAACCCTATCTAAATGAATATAAAAGTGCGATTGGCATAAGAGAAATGAATGAAAAGTTTCTTCTGCTAAATTAAAAATGTTCTATTAAGGAGAATGACCATAGTGAGAGTATTATATATCGCTACTTCATTTCCAGAACCATCCAAGGGTGCGACTATATATACTGACTTAGCAGAAGCCCTGCATGAGGCTGGTCATGAAGTTACAGTCGCTGTTTCTGAACAGGCCAAAAATAAGCGTATTACAGAGATCAAGCAAGAAAGAGGTTTCGACGTTTTGCGCATCGTGACAGGAAATTACTATGATGTGGGACTAATAGAAAAAGGTATTACGACTTTAAAGATTCCTGTTTTGATGAAACGGGGAATCACTAAACATCTTAAAGATAGAATATTTGATTTTATACTATTTGAAGCACCTCCTGTTACTAATGCAGACTTGATTTCATGGGCAAAGAAGCAATTTAATTGTCCTGCTTACTTAATGCTCAAGGACATATTTCCTCAAAATGCAATTGATTTAGGAATGATGAAAAGAACAAGTTTGATTTATCATTTCTTTAAATCCAAAGAACATAAATTATTACAAACGGCTGATTTGATCGGCTGTATGTCTAATGCAAACTTGCAATACATTCGTGCACATAATTCCTGGATTGAATCATCAAGAATTGAAATATTCCCTAATACTAAAAAGATCAGTAATTCAAATAATGTACTCAGAATGCATCCTCACTCGATGAGAGAGCAGCTAGGTATTCCAAAAGATTCTTGCGTGTTCTTGTTTGGAGGAAACATGGGGAAACCACAGTATATTGATTTTTTATGCCAAGTCATTGACGGCTGTAAAGATGAAGGAAATATGTATTTCCTTTTCGTCGGCAGGGGGACTGACCGAGTGAAATTAGAGAAGGAAATAGAAGAAAAGTCTATAAAAAATGCGCGTATCATTGAAAATCTTCCAAGGAATGAATATGAACAGATCACCAAAGAAAGTGATGTGGGGTTAATCGTATTGGATCCTCGCTTCTCTATACCTAACTTCCCGTCTAGGATTCTATCGTATATGGAGTATGGCAAGCCAGTCATTGCAGCTACGGATGACGTAACGGACTTAAAAGACCTCATAAAAGACGCGGATTGTGGTGAATGGGTTTGGTCTGGTGATGTAGATACTTTTATAAATAAGGCGAAGGAAATGTCTACTTCCAAAAGGTTACATGTAATGGGGAGAAATGGACGTATCTATTTGGAAGAAAACTTTAAAGTACACCGTTCGGTTGAGATATTAGAAGGCCATTTCAAAAAGTGAGGTGCGAATTATGTTTAAAGACAAAACATTATTGATTACTGGCGGAACTGGTTCTTTCGGGCATGCGGTAATGGAAAGATTTCTCGATAGTGATATAAAGGAAATCCGAATATTTTCCCGTGATGAAAAAAAACAAGATGATATGCGCAAGTTCAATAAAAACAATAAATTGAAATTCTATATTGGGGACGTCAGGGACTTAGCTAGTGTAAAAAATGCTATGCATGGTGTAGATTATATTTTTCATGCTGCTGCATTAAAGCAAGTGCCATCCTGTGAATTTTTCCCTCTTGAGGCTGTAAAGACAAATATTTTAGGTACAGACAACGTCTTAACAGCAGCAATCGACTACGGAGTTGAAAAAGTAGTCTGTTTGTCAACTGACAAAGCCGCTTATCCTATTAATGCCATGGGAATATCTAAAGCGATGATGGAAAAAGTGTTTGTCGCAAAGTCAAAAACCGTTTCGTCCGACAAAACTTTAATTTGCGGCACAAGATACGGAAATGTAATGGCTTCTCGCGGATCGGTTATTCCATTGTTCATCGACCAAATAAAAAGTGGACAACCTATCACTGTTACCGACCCAAGTATGACAAGGTTCCTAATGAGTCTTGAAGAAGCAGTGGAACTTGTAGTGTTTGCTTTTCATAATGCAGAAGCAGGGGACATCATGGTCCAAAAATCACCATCGAGCACAATAGGTGAACTGGCACAAGCTATTAAGGAATTATTCAATGCAGACAATGAAATAAAAATCATTGGAACCCGTCATGGAGAAAAACGGTATGAAACGTTGCTAACTAAAGAAGAATATGTGAAGTCTGAGGACTTACCAAACTTCTATAGAGTGCCTGCGGATAAAAGAGAGTTGAACTATGATAAGTATTTTGAAGAAGGTGACCGGGAACTTTCCAGTATTGAAGAATACAATTCGGACAATACAGAAATTTTAAGCATTGAGCAAATTAAGGAAAGGTTGCTTGAATTGGAGTATGTGCGTTTTGAGTTAGAACAATGGAAAAGAACCTTCCCGATTTTGAATTAAAAGGGGGTCTGACACATGAAAATTTTAGTCACCGGAGCTAATGGATTCCTAGGAAGGAACTTGATTGCAGAGCTCAGAAACAATGGCTATAGTGAAATCTTTGAATTGACACGTGATAGTAATTCTGAGCAGTTTGCTACCTATACGAAAGAATGTGATTTTGTATTTCATCTGGCAGGTGTCAACAGACCGAGAGATGAAGAAGAGTTTATGAAAGGCAACGCAGACCTGACTTCAGAGTTACTAACCATGTTAAGGAAACATCATAACGAAGCACCTGTTTTGGTCACTTCCTCCATTCAGGCTGAATTAGACAATCCTTATGGGAAAAGTAAGAAGGTGGCTGAAGATTTCGTAGTGCAATACGCTCATCTTACGGATGCCAAAGTATACGTATACCGTCTCCCAAATTTGTTTGGGAAGTGGAGTAAGCCTAACTACAATTCGGTTGTAGCTACGTTTTGTCATAATATTTCCAGAGACATAGAAATTAAAATCAATGATCCAAGTGCAGAGTTGACTTTGTGTTATATAGACGATGTAGTAGATGAGTTCATGCGGGCGCTAGAAGGAAGTCCAACCAGCTCCAGTGATTTTTATACAGTACCTGTAACTCATCGTATTCGGATTGGTGAGCTAGCTGATTTGTTGAGTAGTTTCAAGGACAGTAGGCAGGATTTACTCATTCCTAATATGGAAGATACTCTAACTAAAGCACTTTATAGTACGTACTTAAGCTTTTTACCAGAAGATCAATTTTCCTATGAATTGACCATGCATAGCGATCACCGGGGGTCATTTACAGAGTTTTTAAGAAGTACTGAACGAGGACAAGTGTCTGTTAATGTATCGAAGCCAGGTATTACAAAAGGGGACCATTGGCATCACACTAAAACTGAGAAGTTCTTAGTGGTCAGTGGCGAAGGGCTTATTCGTTTCAGGAGAATGGATTCCCATAAAGTTATAGAGTATGCAGTGAGTGGGGAAAAGTTCCAGCCCATCGACATCCCACCAGGCTATACACATTCCATTATGAATACAGGGGAAAGTGATTTAGTGACCGTAATGTGGGCAAATGAATGCTTTGATCCCGAAAATCCTGACACATACTTTTTGGAGGTTTAATGATGAAAAAATTAAAAGTTATGACAGTCGTTGGAACGAGACCTGAAATCATAAGATTATCCGCGGTCATCAACAAGTTGGAAAGCTCAGTTGCTATTGAACATACGCTCGTTCATACTGGACAAAACTACGATTATGAATTAAATGAAGTGTTTTTTGAGGATTTTAAATTGAAAAAACCTGATTACTTTCTTAATGCAGCGAACGGTACTGCAGTGGAGACTATCGGGAATATACTGGTGAAAATAGATCCTATTATTGAGGAAGTACAACCAGATGCGTTTTTAGTTCTAGGAGACACAAACAGTTGCATCAGTGCCATCGCAGCTAAAAGAAAACAAATTCCTATATTTCACATGGAAGCGGGCAATAGATGTTTTGATCAACGAGTACCTGAGGAAACGAATAGAAAGATTGTCGATCATATAGCAGATATTAATTTGACTTACAGTGATATCGCAAGAGAATACCTTTTGAAAGAAGGATTACCGGCTGACAGAATTATTAAGACAGGTAGCCCAATGTTTGAAGTGATTAACTCTAGAAAAGATGATATTGATGGCTCGAATGTACTCGAAAGACTCGAACTTAAAAAAGGAAACTATTTCGTGGTATCTGCACACCGAGAAGAAAACATCAATTCCGAAGTGAATTTTCTAGATTTGGTAGACAGCTTGAATGCGATAGCGGAGAAGTATCATATACCGGTGATCGTCAGTACACATCCACGAACAAAGAACATGATTGAAGATAAGGTGATTGAATTTCACTCTTTAGTGAAAACGATCAAGCCACTAGGATTCAATGATTATGTAAAACTTCAGCAAGATGCGAAAGCAGTGCTTAGTGATAGTGGGACGATTAGTGAAGAGTCTTCAATCCTAGCGTTTAGAGCACTCAATATCCGACAGGCACACGAAAGGCCTGAAGCGATGGAAGAGACGTCCGTAATGATGGTTGGCTTAAAGAAGGAAAGAATTTTACAGGGTTTGGAAGTTCTGGAGACTCAAGAAAAAGGAAGCATGCGTCTTGTTGAAGATTATAGTATGCCGAATGTTTCTGATAAGGTATTGCGGATTATTTTGTCTTATACGGATTATGTGAATCGTGTTGTCTGGAGAAAGTTTTACACGTGATTATGTAATGATATCTCTGTATTTCCTTTCAGGGGAGTATAAACTTCCATTTAAAAATTAAGTAAATAACATTAGTTGTAAATATGTTCGATAATCTGAGTAAATATTTAATTTGATGTTTGAATAAGTAGTTGAATTTAATAGTGATCCAGTAGAATATAACGTCAAATCTGATTTAAGTATATTTGTAACTAGAAAGGAAATATTACTAGCTATCGTATTTCTAATAGTTGTGTTAACCAATCGAATAATACACAGAGGAGGGAATGCGATGAAAATACTTTGGCTTGCTAATGTACCGTTACCAGAGGCAAGTTTACTAATGAATCAAGTACCTACACCTTTTGGTGGATGGCTGATTAATGCGTCTAAATCGATCTCATCAAACCCCAATATTGAATTATGGATAGCTTTTCCCCAAAAAGGTCTAAGGAATATTGAAGTATTTGAGGGGGAAGATGTTAAGTATATAGCTTTTCCCGATTTAGATAATTCCATGAGTTTAGATAAAGAGGAAGTAGAAAAGAATAAGGACTTTAATGAAATGGTGGAATTAATAAAACCAGACATTGTTCATATTTATGGAACTGAATATATTCATACGCTTGCTATGGTCAATATGTGCAGAATAAAGAATATCCATGTGACAATATGGATACAAGGGTTAATATCGTTCATTGCTAATCATTATATGGCATCACTACCTACGAACATACAAAGTCAATCCACATTTAGAGATTTACTAAAAAGAGAGAATATAATGCAACAACAAAAAAAGTTTGTTGAACGTGGTAAATATGAAATAGAATCATTGAAGAAAGTCGAACATGTTATGGGACGGACGACCTGGGATAAAGCTTGTACATTCATTATCAATCCAGATGCGACATACTATCACTGCAATGAAATGTTACGAACTGAGTTTTATCAAAACAAATGGAGCTTGGAAGAGTGTGAGAAACACTCTATTTTTATCAGTCAGGGAGCATATCCATTAAAAGGACTTCATTACATGCTTGAAGCGATGTCTTTACTAGTTAAAAATTTCCCAAGGGCTAAAGTATATATAGGTGGACCTGATATTACAAAATTAGACAGTATAAAATCGAAATTAAAAATAACTACTTATGGTAAGTATCTTAATGAGCTCATTAAGAAGTATAAGCTTTGGAATCATGTCGTATTTTTAGGGACATTAGACGAAAAACAAATGTGTGAAAGGTATTTGAAGTCTAATGTATTTGTGTGTCCATCATCCATAGAGAATTTGCCGAATTCATTAGGCGAAGCGATGATTCTTGGCGTACCGTGTATATCATCAGATGTTGGTGGGGTTAAGGATTTATTAACGCATTTAGAAACCGGATTTATTTATCAATCTGATGCACCATATATGTTAGCGCATTATATATCGGAAGTTTTTAAAAATGAAAAGATTGCCCTGGAATTCTCCGTGAAATCACGAAGGAAAGCAGAGGACATTTATAATATAAACGAAAACACAAAAAGACTTATTAAAATATATGAAGAGATATTAGAGAGTTGAACTTTGACACCGAAAATAATAGTAACATTGTTTAATAAAGGTATAGAGAGAGTATGATGGAATGATAAATAATACTAACAAAACATATGTGATTAGTATCATTTTTAAAATGAATATTATAGTTATTAAGAATAAAAGTATAAAAAAATAAAACTTTGAGCATGAATAATCTTATATTTCGATAAAACATACCAACACATCTTGTGAATGTGTTGTCAAACTACAAAAAAAGTAGGTATTAATAATATTGTGTAGTATAATAATGGAAACATTCAATCTATTGTAAGTGGAATTAAAATCCACTTGAGTGTAACAGTTAATCTAGAAGTAAGAGATTATATTACGTATATATCTATTGTAATGGGGATTAATTGAAGGTACCAATTTATTCAAAAAGAAATGTTTGGGGGGAATGGAATGGAGAATAACTTAGATATCCTTTTCTTGGCAGGACTGTTTCCTAAGGAAAAGGAAAAAGAGATACTTGAAAATTCTAAAGGAGCTATCCAGAATGCTGCCAACAATTTACAATGGAGCATTGTAGAGGGACTAGATGCCAATCTTGTATATAAACCCAAAATATTAAATTCGTATTACGTAGGTTCTTTTCCGAAGAGGTATAAAAAAATTAAAATTGATACGTTTGAATTCTCTCATTCTAAAGGTTCGAACGATATAAACATAGGGTTTATTAATTTATCGGGTATTAAACATGTAAGTAGATACTTAACTTTGAAACCTCAAGTAAAGAGGTGGATTAGTCAGAAAAGTGATAGAAAGAAAGTAGTGATTGCCTATGCTATGACTATGCCTTTCACTAGAATACTTAGATACGTAAAGAGTCTTGATGAAAATATTGTTACGTGCTTAATAGTTCCTGATCTTCCTCAATTTATGAATACAACAAAATCAAATAATAATGCTTTGTATAATTTATTAAAAAATTATGAAATGGATCTATTAAATAAAGATTTGCACTATATTGACAGCTATGTATTATTGACAAAACATATGCGTGAAGCTTTAAAAATCACTGTTCCAAGTGCAGTAGTAGAAGGGATCTCTACTAAAACATCTGGTGATTCCTCATATAGTGAAAAAGTACAAAATAGAAAAACGGTTCTTTATAGCGGACTTTTAATGGAAAGGTATGGTGTGCTCAATTTGTTGAGTTCATTCGAGAGGTTAAATAATCCGAACTATGAATTGATCATATGTGGCACAGGTGAGTTAGAGGATGAATTTATTGAAGCCAGTAAAAGGGATAACAGAATCATTTTCAAAGGACAGTTGCCTAGGGAAGAAGTATTGGATTTACAAAAAGCATCCAGTATTTTAATTAATCCGAGACCAAATAATGAAGAATATACAAAGTACAGCTTTCCTTCAAAAATTCTAGAGTATATGTCTTCCGGAACACCTGTCATCTCATATGAACTAGATGGAATACCTGAAGAATATTATGGATACATGTATAGTGTGGACGATTATGAGGATAGCCTATTTGATGTCTTAAAAGAAACTCTAGAAAAGTCTGAACGAGAATTGTATACAAAAGGGTTTCTTGCGAAACAATTTGTATTAGAAGAAAAGAATAGTTATAAACAAGCAAAGAAGATTGTAGAAATGTTAAAAAGCATAAAAACATAAATTGCAAGTTTTTATAATATAAATACCTTTCACTCTTTACTGAAATTAAAGACAAGTAAATTCAGGTTAAGAAAAGGGGGGGATACTATGAAATCAGAAAAGAGTATTGGCAGAGGTAGAGGAAATAGTTTCTTTGATTTTATAGGCATGTTGATTTTAGCGTTGTATTGTATGAACTTTTTAAACAAAGGAATTTATATACCTCTCGCAATTTTCCCTATAATACTCATTTGTTTATTTGCTCTTAAATACAACCCGGAATTTACTCTTACGTTACTAACGTTAACAGGGTTTTGTGTCGTTTATGCTGTCGTACATTATTTTTATCACTTTAGTTCAAAAGGTATTATTATTATGTATTTGACATACCCTATCACTTTATATGTTCTTGGTTATATAGTGACACGTGGGGAAAGCAAGAAAATGTACCAGTATCTAGTTGTAATTATTGTTTCTTTTACCTTAGTAGGATTTCTGAGCTTGATGAATACTGTTTCAATTTATGGTGACATGACTAACGCGATCCAAGCATTTGGAGGAAGAAGACTAGTAATGAATATATGGGATAACAGCCTCATTTCAGCTACTGGAATAAATACCAGTTTATCTTTTGGACTAGCGATGTTACCTATAATATTTTTAAAAGACAAAGGGAATAAAAAAAGTAATATTGTAAGAGTAATTGCTTTTTTAAGCTTCTTAGCATCAACGTATTGTGTAATTCAGCTTGGCAATAGAACAGGATTAGGAATAATTATATTATCCATTTTAGTAGCTTTTTTTTTAATCCACAATAACGGAAAGAAAATATTGGTAATTTCGACGTCTGTAACTATTTTTTTTATTATGAAAATAGGATTTGATAAAGATATATTGGGAATTCGATCAGCATGGGAGACTACACTTCTCTATGCAAGGTTAGAATCAGCTGAACTTGGTTCAGATTCTAGAATTACTACCTGGTTAGACACACTAAATGGGCTGGTTGTAAATCCTATGGGTGGCAAAGAAACGTCGATATCAATAACATATGCACATAATTTATGGTTAGATGTAGCATTTGAAGGTGGAATATTCCCATTCGCTTTATTAATTATCTTCACTATAATTTCTATTATTTCATTAGTTCAATTCCAGAAATATAAACACCCTCTTATTTTACAGGGACTAGTATTAACTATAATTACTGCGTTTTTTATAACATTCATGGTGGAACCTATTATTCAAGGATGGTTTACCTACTTTAATATATTTTGTTTTATCGTCGGTATGATGCAAAGAAATAATCTAGGTTATAGAAGAAATATTACTAATGATAAATTTATAGAAGCCTATCCAGTCAAATGGTTGTAATCTCTGAGAAACATACAATTACGTTGTTATATTAAAGGAGGCTCAGATTATGAAGATCATGTGGATTACAAATATTGTTATTGGTTCAATTCATCAAATGTTATATGGGAGAGCATCCAATGGGTTCTGGATGGACGCACTACTCAAAGATTTTATAAGTGAAGGAGAACATGAATTACTTATAGTTACAACGGGCAGAAATAAGAAGCATATCTACTTGGAAAAAAAGAATGTTAAATATTATATCTTTCCAGGTGGTTATCCATTTGAATATAATCATGAAAACAAAAGAAATATGATGGACTGGGAGAGGTTAATACAAAAAGAAAAGCCAGATATAATACAGGTTTGGGGAAGTGAATACACCCATGGATTGGCTGCGTTACGAGTTGCTCCAAATATTCCGTCAGTAATATTTATACAAGGTATATTAGCGGCAATAGCTAAATATTACGAGGCGGGTATTAATTACAAAGAGTTAAAAAAGAATAGGACGATCAGAGATATTATAAAAGGTGATTCAGTGCTTTCTCAAAAGAATAAATACTTGAAGAATAGTAATTACGAGAAAGAGTTGCTTAAGCTTTCTGGGAATATAATTAGTGAGAACTTGTGGACAGTTGCAAACTGTAAAGAAATTATTTCAGATATCAAAGTTTATTACTGTCCTTTAAATATCAATGACGTATTCAGTGAGTATCGATGGATACATAAAGCTATTAAGCCCCATACTATCATGTGTAATGCATCGGGGTATCCCTTAAAAGGGTTACACATGATTTTAGAGGCGTTATATTTGGTGAAGCAAGAGTATCCAAATGTGAGGTTAACTGTTCCGGGCAATTCAATGATCAGTGATAAAAGCATAAAAGGTAAGTTGAAAAAGTCTGGCTATATGAAATATATTGAGAGACAAATAGAAAGACTGGGACTTTCCGATAACATTGAATTTACCGGAAAAGTTACACCTCGAGAAATGGCTAAAAGAATGTCAAAAGTGAATGTCTTTGTATTGTCTTCTGCTATAGAAAATCAATCTAGTACATTAAAAGAAGCGATGATGGTTGGAACCCCGTGTATAGCTAGCAGTGTTGGAGGGATACCTGAATATGCTTCACATGAAAAGAATGCTTTACTTTATCGATTTGAAGAATATGAATTGCTAGCTGAATATATTAGTATAATATTCCGCGATGAACAGTTTGCATCTAGGTTATCTATCAATGCCTTAGAAGAGATTAATAAACTTCATGATCATCGCCAGATTTATAAAAAAGTTATTAATATTTATACAGATATGGTAAATACAGAAATGGACCTACAATAGTACTTGTTGAATTGTTGACACAGACCACGAATAAGAAATGGGGTAACAATATGAAAGTTACATTCTACTCAAATTTTTTGAGTCATCATCAGTTACCATTTTGCAATGAAATGTATGAAAAGCTAGGCAAGGACTTTAAGTTTGTTGCGACAGAGCCGATACATGAAGAGCGATTAGAGTTAGGATATGAAGATATGAGTGAAAAGTACCCCTTTTCCTTAAACGCTTATACGAATGAAGAAAGTTATGACAAAGCTCTTCAGTTAGGAGAAGACAGTGAAATTGTTATTATTGGTTCCGCGCCAGCTATCTTTACTAATAAGAGATTGAAACAGAACAAAATAACGTTTCGATACTCTGAGAGGATTTTTAAAAGAGGACGTTATAGAATTATAAGTCCAAGGTCATTCATTCCTTTAGTAAGGGACCATACGCGTTATATGAATAAAAATGTTTATATGCTATGTGCCAGTGCATATACTGCTGCAGATTTTAAATTAGTTAGGGCATACAAGAAAAAGGCTTTTAAATGGGGATATTTTCCTGAGGTAAAGCAGCATGATTTAAAAATATTAATGGAAAAGAAAAAAAATATAGTTCCTAAGATATTATGGGTAGGAAGATTATTAGAATTAAAACATCCAGAACAGGCTGTAAAGATAGCTGCTATGTTAAAGGCTAGCGATTATTCTTTTCACATGGATATCATCGGTTCAGGAGAAATGGAAAATGAGTTGAAAGAAATGATAAAGAAATATGAACTTACTAGTCATATAGAGGTGCTAGGTAACATGAAGCCTGAACAAGTTAGAATTCATATGGAAAAAGCAAATATCTATTTATTCACTAGTGACTTTAATGAGGGATGGGGAGCAGTTTTAAATGAAGCAATGAATAGTGGGTGTGCCGTAGTTGCAAGTCATGCCATTGGTTCCGTGCCATTTTTGCTCGAACAAAATAAAAATGGATTGATTTATAAAAATGGTGATTTAAATCATCTTTACAAATGTGTTACTAGTTTATTAGACAATAGTTATTTTGCAGAAAAATTGGGCACTGAAGCATACAACACATTATATGAAACATGGAATGCAAGATTTGCAACAACTCGATTGATAGCTTTGTTTGAGTCTTTACTTGACGGAGTGCAACTTGAATATGAACAAGGTCCCTGCAGTCAGTCAGAAATAATATCACATAAGTATATATATTAGATTTGATAAGTTGAGCTCCTATTCTAAAAAATCATAAGAGCTGAAGCAGTAAAAAGTAGGAGTGGTGTGTATGGCCAAAGAACAAATAAAATCAGGAGCACTTCTATCATATATCAATATTATTTTGACTACCTTTAGCGGGTTGTTATTCACACCATTCCTGCTACGGCAACTTGGTCAATCTGAATATGGATTATATATGTTAATCGGATCAATCGTAGGTTATATTGCAATTATGGATTTCGGTTTACACAATACTATGTATCGATTTATTTCAAAATATCAAAGTGAGAAAAATTATATTAAGCAAGAGAATTTCTTAGCTACTACATTTTTAATTTATGGTGTAATTTCTCTTTTGGTACTACTAATTGGCACGATACTGGTCATGAATTTGGATATCTTTTTTGCTCATTCGCTTACGGAATCCGAGTTCGCCAAAGCAAAGATCATGGCTGCTATTTTAGTTTTTAATTTAACGTTATCACTTCCCCTGGGTGCATTTCACTTTATCGCCAATGGTTATGGAAGATTTGTCTTTGTGAATACAATAGGCATTATTAGAATATTTTTACGTATTAGTGTCCTTATCGCTCTTTTGTTGTTGGGTTATAAATCAATTGCCATTGTCATAATAGATACCATTTTAAATATTGGAATCGGAATTGTCTACGCTATATATTGCTTTAGGTACCTTAAACTCAAAATCAAACTTTATGTGTTCGATAAAGATTTTATTAAAGAAATTATGAATTATTCATTTTATATTTTCATAACGGCAATTGTGAACCAGCTTTTTTGGAGGATTGGTCAAGTTTCATTGGGTATTTATAGCAGTACTGCTTCGGTAGCAATATATGCTTTATCTATCACTCTTGTAATCTACTATCAACAACTATCGTTGGCAATCTCGAATGTCTTTATGCCAAAAGTATCGAACATGGTTAGTGAAGGGGCAAGTGGAGAGATGTTAACCGATTTAATGATTAGGATTGGGCGTATTCAATTTGTGATATTGGGTATTGTCTTATCGGGTTTCATGGTAACAGGGCGTTCTTTCATACAATTATGGGCAGGAGGGGAATATCGTGACGTATATTGGATTACTTTACTAATTTTTATACCCGTGACAGTTCCTATGTTCCAAACTCTTGCGGGTGTGATATTACAGGTTAAAAGCATGCATAGATTTGAAGCCAAATCCTATCTAGTTATGGCGCTCTTGAATATCCCGTTATCAATTTGGTTAGGAATGATATACGGTCCTCTCGGGATTGGAATTTCTATGGCAGCCTCTATCATTGTCTTTCAAATTATAGTGATAAATTGGTATTATAAATACAAAATTGGAATTAATGTTTGGAGATTCTTTAAAGAAACATTAAACGGTATACTTCCAACTGTTATTATAACCGTTGTACTTGGACAATTTATGAACAGTATGGGCGGACAAGGTTGGTTAATGTTATTAATACAAATGATTTTAGTGGCTATAACGTATATCATTTTACTCTTTATAATAGGTTTGAACAGTTCAGAGAGAGCTATATTTAGTGGCTATAGTCTACTTATTAGAAAGAAAATTAAGTATTTGTAGTAAAGATGACACTTCACGTTGGATTTAGTTACGGTGAAGTATCATCTTTTATAAAGAGTTACGTATAACCATTTGTATTCCATAAAAATGAATAAACTGATTGCATTCTTGATAAAAGTAACTGTGTAAATTGTGTTAAGTAAATTAAATATACAAATTTGTTCATTTAAAAGACTTCAAAACAGAACATCAGTTTGAAGTCTTTTTTTGACGCTGAAATTCGTTTTCATATTCTTGGACAGGAATGAGCAATAATTCTCTTCATTCCCTATGTAACCATATCATTCAAGAGTTTATTAGCACGTATACTCAACTCACAATCAATCAAACATAACAACAACACAAGACTATCATTAATTTGCCCTTTTTCCATCTTTTCAAGGTAAGCGTCAAACAGTGAACACATATTAATAGAAGTAGATTCGTGAGATACTCCCATAGAACATATTTTTGGGGTGTTTATTTGAAGAAAAAAGAAAAAGAAGCATACTGTTCTGCAAAAATCGATGAATATCAAAACAGTGGACTAGCACTTTTTCAAGAACTGCATTCACATCAGAAAAGTGAGCCGTTTCAATCTGCACCTTTACTTTATCGCGCGCAGCAAAATCCAACGCTTCTTTCATATCGATTCGTGTTTCAACGATAGAACCTTTTACAGTAATGCCGTTGAGAGTCGTATTAAAGAGAGGAATCGGTAAATCTTCGTGTGAAAGTCCAACTGCGACTTGTGTACCGCTACGTTTAACTGAACGATATGCTTGATCAAATAGCACTTGGGATACAGCAACGCTAATAGCTGCCTGTACGCCACCGACTTGCTTTTGAATTGCTTCGGCAGGATCTTCATTTTTGCCGTTCACTATAATGTCGGCTTCGAATTTCTTCGCAAGATCTAATCTTTCATCTGCAATATCTACCGCTACTATATTGAGCCCCGTAGCCTTCGCATACTGAAACGTTACATGGCCAAATCCACCAATGCTGTAAATCGTGATCCAGTCATCTAGTTTTGCGCCAGAAACTTTCAGCGCTTTATATGTTGTCACGCCTGCACACAGAATTGGTGCGGCTTCAACAGAGCTTAGATTTTCAGAGTTCTCCGCGACGTAATCTGCAGCTGTGATGCAATACTCTGCGTATCCCCCGTCTACTGAATAGCCGCCATTTTCTTGACTATGGCACAGTGTTTCTTTCCCCGGTAGACAATAATCACACTCACCACATGCAGAGTAGGACCAAGGTATACCGACACAGTCTTCAATTGTTACAGAAGTGACGTTCGGTCCAACAGCTTCTACTATTCTTACGCCTGACAGGCCAGTCACCGTTCGTTACGTGTAAGTCTGTATGACAAAAGCCGCATGCCACTAGTTTAACTAATGCCTGACTGGCTCCTAGTGTCGGTTTTGGTGTGTCTTTGATATACAACTTTGTCTGGAATTCTTTAACGATCGCTGCTTTCGTTGTGGTCTGTTTTGTAGTACCTCATGCGTTGCTTTTTTTTGTATTGCTGACTTCATGAATGATTCCTCCCTTTTCTCTTACTGACTATCTATATGTTGGGGAAGGGGGATAAGTACAGATGTTGAAAACGTATTGTGTCGTAGCAGAATTGTGTGCAAATTGCACAGGGACCTGGTACCATTGATGGTTTGAGGTCTCGTTTTAGTTAGTAGATTTTAACCCATCCAACACAGCAGAAGTCATACTCTGAATTTCTACTACAGGATCCAAACGATCTCTAAATATAATCCAGTCATAAATCGTCCCGCGCATGCAACGTGTGACGAGCATGGATATATAATCAGCTGAAAAGTCTTGTCTGAATTCATTGCGTTCTATTCCTTCTACGACAAAGGAGTGGATGATTTGATAAAGTTGACGATTTTGATTCGTTAAATAGTGATCGTCGTCGATTGTTAAGGCGAGTGCGCTTGTGTAGATCGTTTGAATAAAATCTTTCCCCAGGATATCCCGTAAATACGTCATTTGCCCTTTATAAAAATGAATGATTTTTTCTGAAGCGCTTAATTCAGTTGGAATGCTAGGGACAAAGGATAAATAAAAATTATCGATGTCTTTAAATTTCTCTAGGAAAATGTCGTATTTCGAACTATAGTGAACATAAAATGCCCCTTTTGAAACATTGCATGCTTTGGCAATACTTTCAACCGTTACGTTATCAAAACCTTTCTCATGGAAAAGCTCCAAGCCTTTTTCAAGGAGGTTTTTTTTAGTTTCTAATGCTTTTATTTGTCTAGATGTTAGATCTGTCATATTCTAATCCTCCTCTACAATGCTTGTTAATTAGTACTATGATAGCATATTTAAAGAATTTCAATGAATTGGTTGACTATTTTGAAATTCATCGGTATTCTTAAGTGACTGCAGTATGTGACCGTGGTATGTGAAATGTCTATTCATACTGTACTAGAGATTTATATATTGTCCAATAGATTTTTATATTTTTTTGCACTAGATGATAACGCTTTCATTTTCAGCGAACTAAAAGGAGGAGTATGTATGACGAACGAAAAAAAGATTGGGTTTATCGGTCTCGGGAATATGGGTTTCCCGATGGCGGAAAATTTATTGAAAAACGGGTACACAGTCTATGCGTTGGATATTAATAAGGATTCTGAAAAACGATTTGCGGAACTGGGTGGGCATGTAGGGCTGACAACTGCTTCACTATTGGAAGAAGTAGATCTAGTTTTCACTAGTCTACCTACTCCTGCTATTGCTGAAAGTGTTTATTTAGGCGAGGACGGTATTGTTCCTAACGGGATCAAGCCATTGGTCTTAGTGGATTTGAGTACCATCTCGCCTGAATTAAATAGAACTATTGAGCAAGAAGCATTGAAGCAAGGGCTAGAATATTTAGGTGCTCCAGTTAGCGGTAGTGTCAGTGGAGCGGTGAATGCTACGCTATCGATCATGGTCGGTGGTAAGAAAGAAACTTTTGAATCCGTGTTGCCTTATCTACAAGCTATTGGATCGAACGTATTCCATGTAGGCGAAGATCCAGGTGTCGGTACAATCGTTAAGCTCATTAATAATATGATGGCAGGTATTCACAATCAAGCCGTGGCAGAAGCACTTTCACTAGCAAAGCTTGCCGGTGTGGATCAGGATATCGTCTATGACATTGTCAATGTGAGTTCAGGTGCAAGTACGATTCTTACTCGAAATTACAAAACGTATATTTCACAAGATGAGTACAATAATGGTGCATTCACTACTTCGTTATTATTAAAAGATTTGAAGCTTGCAAAACATGTGTCCGATTCTCTTGATGGCGAGTTACCGATCGCGTCACAGTTAATAGAGTACTATGAAGCGGAAGTAGAAAAAGGTCATGCGCATGAGGATATGTCATCTTCTTACTTGATGCTCCAGGATAAGTTAACTAAACAAAAACAAAATTCATAATAAAATTGACTATAAACTAGGAGGAATAATACTATGCAAAAAACAAGTGTAAAGACGTTGACTCATTTTATTAACGGTGAAATGGTAGAAGGAAAGAGTGGACGATTTGGAGATGTTTTTAATCCCTCTATCGGAGAGAAAATAGCTGAAGTACCACTAGCTTCGACAGAAGAAGTGAATGAAACCGTGCAATTAGCGAAAGAAGGATTTACTAAGTGGTCGAAGATTTCAGTCGGCAAGCGAATGGAAGTTCTTCATAAGTTCCGAGCGCTACTTGTAGAAAACACGGATCGATTAACACGCGCGATAGGTGAAGAAAACGGAAAAACGCTTTCTGATGCTGCAGGCGAAATTACACGTGGAATTGAGTCAGTGGACTTTGCACTTGGAGCTCCACACTTGTTGAAAGGTGAGCACTCAGTGAATGTAGGAGGAGAAATTAATTCTTATTCTATGCACAAACCTTTAGGTGTTGTGACATGTATATCTCCATTCAATTTTCCAGTAATGGTACCTGTAGCGATGAGTACAATGGCTGTCGCAGTTGGTAACTCGATGATTTTGAAACCTTCAGAAAAGGTTCCTCATTCTGCGTTGATTCTCTCTGAACTATGGGCTGAAGCAGGATTGCCGGCGGGTGTTTGGAATGTGGTCAATGGGGATAAAGAGGCCGTGGATGCATTACTGACGAACAAAGACGTTATGGCAGTAAGTTTTGTAGGATCGACAAGAGTAGCGGAAGCGGTTTATGAAAAAGGAACGAAACACCATAAGCGCGTACAGGCATTTGGTGGCGGAAAGAACAATATGGTCATCATGCCGGATGCAGATATCGATACAGCAGTAAATTCATTCCTAGGCGCAGCGTACGGTGCTGCATCACAGAGATGTATGGCGATTTCCACTGCAATTCCTGTAGGCCAGAAGACGGCTGATGCATTTGTTGCGAAGTTGACGGAAAAAGTGAACGAATTGAAAGTCGGAAAGTTCGACGATCAAGACGCGGACTTTGGCCCGGTGATCAGTGCAGAAGCAAAGGCAAGTGTCATCAAGTCTATTGATTTGGCAGTAGAAGAGGGGGCTGTGATTGCGGCGGACGGACGTAACCCTAAAGTAGACAATGAAAACGGCTATTACTTGGCACCGACATTGCTTGATCATGTGACGACGGATATGAATGTATATAAAGAAGAAGTGTTCGGGCCTGCACGAATTGTCGTTAGAGTAGATACGCTTGAAGAAGCCATTGATCTGATCAATGAGCATGAATATGGTAATGGTGTAACGATCTTTACGGACAGTGGTAAAGCAGCGCGAATGTTCACAGATCAAATTGAAGTAGGCATGGTAGGCGTCAATGTTCCGATTCCAATTCCGGTTGGCTACCATAACTTTGGCGGATGGAAACGTTCAAGATTCGGAGAAGGGCAAATGTTTGGTCCGGATACTGTACGTTTCTTCACGAAAACAAAAACTATTTCTGAGAGATGGTTTGATACTGCTTATAATGAAGAAAGCAAAACAGATTTCGACTTCCCAAGTAGCTAATTAACCATAAGCAGGATCGTAGTGAATATTAAACTCCGATCCTGCTTTCTTTCTAGAATGCATTCGTTATGAAAAGATAAGCCCGAAATTCTTGTAGAGTGTATAGCCTAATAGAGGAGGGGTAAGATGTTAGGGATATTCATAGGCTTAGTGTTACTTATGGTATTGGCTTATAGAGGTTGGTCGATCATCTGGATTGCACCTGTTTGTGCAGGGATCGTCGCGTTATTTGGTGGATTGAACTTATTAGATGCGTATACAGATACATATATGACAGGTTTCGTGAACTTCGCGAAGCAATGGTTCCCCGTGTTTATGTTGGGAGCGATATTCGGAAAACTGATGGAGTCTAGCGGAATGGCTCATTCTGTAGCTATTGGGATTTCACGTGTATTTGGTAAAGAGCGTGCAATTATCGGCGTAATTGTCGCAGCAAGTGTCTTGGCTTATGGTGGTGTTAGTGTATTTGTTGTTGTATTTGCTGTGTACCCTTTGGCAGTGAACATGTTCAGGGAAGCAAATATTAGTAGACGACTCCTTCCAGGAACGATAGTAGCAGGGATGATGACGTTTGCTATGACGGCATTACCGGGTACTCCACAAATCCAAAATCTGATCCCGACGCAGTATTTTAATACGACTGCTGCAGCTGCACCGATTATCGGTCTCGTTTCATCAGCTGTTATGATCGTTTGCTCCATACTGTACTTGAATAGACGTGTGCGCGTATTGAGAGAAGCGGGGGAAGGATTCGAAGAGCGTAAAGAAGATGCGAATATGGAAGAAAGAACTAGTTATCCACATGTCATCTTGTCTCTACTTCCTTTATTAGCTGTAATCGTGACGTTGAACTTTTTAAAGTGGGATATCGTTCTCGCGTTAGGTACAGGTATTGTTCTCATATTAATTATTTCTTTCAAGGAATTTAAAGGCTTTACGAAAGCAATCAATAGCGGGGCGAGTGATTCTGTTATGGCGATGATCAATACGAGTGCTGCTGTTGGTTTTGGAACTATTGTGCGATCGGTGCCAGGATTTGAAAAGTTGAGCGATGCTATTTTGGGCATTAATGCCAATCCTTTGATATCTGAAGCAATAGCTGTAAACGTTCTTGCAGGGGCTACAGGTTCTGCTTCAGGTGGACTCGGTATTACGTTGGAAGCGCTAGGCTCGCATTATTATGAAATTGCGACAACTACTGGCCCATCTCCAGAGGCCTTTCACCGGATAGCATCGATTGCTTCGGGCGGGTTAGATTCTTTGCCACATAATGGAGCGATTATAACGATTTTAATTGTAACGGGAATGACGCATAAAGAGTCTTACAAAGAGATGGGTGTCATTGCAATTGTATTCCCTATGCTATCATTGATCCCTGCGATCGCACTTGGGATTATGGGGATTAATTGATAGTAGTTCTTGAAGTACGGACAGAATAGGTTTCTGTATGATCGTTATCTAATTAATAATGCACAAAGAAAAAAGACTTCTAATCCAATTGGGTTAGAAGTCTTTTTGAAGTGCTATTTAATTGTAAACGAATCAAGTAGTCTGTTGCTTATTCCCAACGCCCCGTAAGTACTTTCTGACGCGTGTAGAAGTTCAATCCGTCTTTACCATTCGCATGAAGATCTCCGTAGAATGAATCTTTCCAACCAGAGAACGGGAAGAATGCCATCGGAGCTGGAACGCCGATGTTTAATCCGAGCATGCCCGCATCGATGTTTTCGCGGAAGTTGCGTACATTTCCACCGTCTCTTGTGAAAATACAAGCGCCGTTACCGAAATTGGATTTATTGGATAACTGGATGGCTTCATCTAAGTCTTTGACGCGGCTAATGGAGAGGACAGGGGCGAAAATTTCGTCTTGCCAAATTTTCATTTCGCTCGTTACGTTGTCAAAGATTGTAGGTCCGACAAAGTATCCTTTTTCTTTCGCAGCATCATCTGTACGTCCGTCGCGAATCATTGTAGCGCCTTCTTTTTCTCCAGTTGCAATGTATTGTTCTGTACGTTCTTTATGCGCATCGCGAATGACAGGCCCTAGGAAGATTCCCTCGTCCAAACCGTTACCGATTGTCAGTTCATTTGCTCGATTAAGTAATAGCTCAACAAATTCGTCTGCGATATCGTCTTCAACTGCAACGACAGAACAAGCCATGCAACGTTCTCCAGCGGATCCAAATGCTGCGTTGATGATTTGTGTAGCCGCGTTGTCCAAGTTTGCGTCTTTCAATACGATCGAGTGGTTTTTCGCTCCTGCCAGTGCTTGAACACGTTTTAGATTATCTGTACCGCGTTTATACACATATTCTGCAACAGGCTGAGATCCTACGAATGAAATCGCTGCAATCTTTTCGTGATCAAGGATGCCGTTTACTACGTCATGTGCACCGTGTACGATATTGAATACACCTTTTGGCAAGCCGGCTTCTTCAAGTAGTTCAGCTAGGCGGTTTGCTAGCATCGGTGTACGCTCGGATGGTTTAAGTACAAATGTGTTTCCTGTTGCGATTGCCATCGGGAACATCCAGCATGGTACCATCATCGGGAAGTTGAACGGTGTAATGCCGCCGATCACGCCGATTGGGTAGCGATATGTTCCAGATTCTAGACCCGTTGCGACAGATGGCAAGTTATCTCCCATCATTAAAGTAGGTGCTCCAGCTGCGAATTCCACACATTCGATCCCACGTAACACTTCACCATGCGCTTCGGTAAAGTTTTTGCCATTTTCAACTGTGATAATGCGGGCAAGTTCATCCCAATGTTCAACTAATAGTTGCTGGTACTTGAATAGGATACGTGCGCGACGTGGAACAGGTACTTCCTTCCACGTTACGAATGCTTCACTCGCTGCTTGTATGGCAGTATCTAAATCTTCTTTTGTTGAAATAGGAACATGTGCCACTACTTCTGCTGTTGCAGGATTGTATACAGGTTCTGTCTGGTCCGTCGTAGCGGATACCCATTCACCGTTAATATAGTTTTGTACTGTTTTAATAGCTGTTGTCATGTATATGACCTCCTAGTGTAATTACGTGTCAAATTAAAATTGGTATTCATAGCACACTTGATACAAGTCTGCGATTTTGTCTTCTGAAGGAACTTTTGGGTTGTTACCGGGACTTCCACTATCGATCGCGTCTTTAGACATTTTTTCGAGAGCGCTTACAAATTCTTCGCGTGGGATACCCCATGTTTCAAGATTCGGAATGTCTAGTGCTTTACATAAGTCCTTAACGGATTGCACAGCCACTTCTGCCGCTTCTTCATCTGACAACTGTGTCGCGTCGGAAGAGAAGATACGACCGATATCTGCCAGTCTATCGATACATGAATCTTTACTATACTCTAGAACGGCAGGTAAGAGCATCGCGTTAGAGAAGCCGTGCGGTACATTAAAGAGCGCACCGATTGGTCGGGACATGCCGTGGACTAGACAAACAGACGCGTTTGAAAATGCGCTTCCTGCTTGAAGGGCAGCGAGTGACATGCCTTCTCTTGCTTCAATGTCTTGACCGTCCGTGAATGCTCTATATAAATTCTTTGAGATTAATTGGATGGCGGATAAGGCCATGATATCTGTCATAGGATGTGCTTTTTTGGATATGTAAGCTTCAATTGCATGACTCAGTGCGTCTACACCTGTTGCAGCTGTTACTTTTTGTGGGGAAGACAGAGTTAGCAATGGATCAACAATCGCAACATTTGGCATGAAAGCAGGTTGTTTGATCATCATTTTCACTTTAGTTGCTGAATTCGTAATGACCGTTACGTCCGTAGCTTCTGAACCCGTACCTGCAGTAGTTGGAATGGCGATGTGAGGAACAGGCGCAATCTGCGCAACTTTCTTCAAACCCACGTAGTCTTCGATGTTCCCACCGTTCGTCGCGACTACTGCAACCGCTTTCGCCGTATCGATACAACTACCGCCACCCAATGAAATAATGAGGTCGCATTTTTCATCTGTATATAATTGAAGTGCTTCATCTACATATTGATCATTCGGTTCGGAAGCTACACCGAGAAAGATAGCGCTTTCAATAGTGTGAGAAGATAATTTCTGTTGGCATTCTTCTACGTAACCGAGTTTTTGCATGATTTGATCGCTAATGATCAGCGCTTTTTTACCGAGGAGTGTGGCTTTTTCCCCAATCTGTTCAAACGAATGTTGTTGATACAGAATAGTAGGGGGCATTTGAAACGTTTTGCAAGTTTCCATTAGGTCAGCTCCTTAAATTGTATTTCCTGTACTATAGTGTCTTTTACAGTAGAACAAGAAAAAGTGTAGCGTTAAGGCTACACTTTTATTTTGTAACCTGAGTGTAGCACCTACGCTACACTCAGGTCAAGATATTAAATTTTCTTAATTTTTTATATAATGTAGTTCTGTGTATTCCAAGCAGTTCAGCTGTCTTGGATTTATTTCCTTCTGTTTGATCCAATAAATTTACTATAATCTTTTTTTCTTCTGCATCTTGTTTTTCTCTGAAGTCTTCTAACGTACTTAAATTTTGTCCATCCAGAATATGTTGCGGTAAATCAGCCTCCTCAATACTATCGGAATCAACAATGCTTACTAAGTCTTCTAGCACATCTATCAATTCCTCAATATTTCCTTCCCATTGATAATTCATTAAATACGTTACAGCGGTAGTAGAGAATGACTTCTCGGGTATTTTATGTGTGAAACATATTTCCTGCATATAATGTGACAGTAGATAGGGGATGTCCTCGTTCCTATTACGAAGCGCAGGAATAGAGAGCTGCAGTGGATTTAATTTGGCATATAACTCGGAACTAAAAGCATCTCTTTCGGCTAATTCGTGTAAGTCTTGTGTAGACGAAATGATTAGTTGGACAGGGAAATCTTCTGGCGCTTGTTTTAGAAACTCCAATAATTCCATCTGTATATTCATAGATAAAGCATCTATATCTTGTAAATAAAGCGTGCTTGGTTTTCCCGAATGGAGGATTCCATGCGGGCCGAAAAGTTGTTCTTCCACATTTTGCGATGCTTGTACTTTGCAGTATATAGTTGTAAATGGTTTGGATGCGATTGGACTTAACTGATGAATACTTTCTGCAAATGCGTTTTTACCTGTTCCTTTTTCGCCGTACAATAAAACGACAGCTTGTGTTCGAGCGGCAGTACGTGCTTTTCTCTTTAAGTCGGATATCGCTTCGCTCGTCCCTATAATTTGATTGAGACTGGAAAAGCCTTCAGGGGATAGGGGAGGAAGTTCAGTATCGGCCATAATTTTCTGTAGTTGTAACCGCTCATAAATGCGATAAATGTCTGAAACACCTTCGAAAATCAACATACCGATTGCTGCGACTACTTTACCGTTTTTCCAAATGGGAATGCGGTGAACGACCATATCTTGCCCTTGAATATTTTGGAGAACGCCTCTCTCTGGCATACCTTTTTGCACGGTTTCATGTAGATTTGTATTTTCAATTACTTCTGTGACATGTCGTCCGATTGCTTCAGATCTAGGGATACCGGTGAATTTACTGTAAGCTTCATTGAATTCGATGATCATACCGAACTCATCGACGACAGCAATTCCTTCATATGCTTTTTCTAGAATGACCGTTAAAATATCAGAGACCTTTTCATTTTTTATATAACTTTCGATCAATGCAGATAGCCCTTTGACGATTTCTTTTTGAGTTAACAGACCTATGAAGATGCCTTGATTGTTATTTACAACATAGACAGTTGTATGGTCTGGATCGAAAGGGAGTTCATTCAATAATGTATGTTCGTCTACTGTAGCTACTTGCATAGGTACTATATGCTCCAGTGTTGTGTGCTTATTACGGCCGTTGACGAATGCTTCGAGTATATGGTTAGCGGTAATGATGCCGACCGGCTTATATTGTGGATCAACGATAGGGAGAATCTCGATTTTCAATTCTTTCAGTACTTTAGCTGCTTCTAGCAACGTCTGATCTAGTTGGATAACTGGGGGATTTTCATTCATCCAATTTGCTACAGACATCCACTTTTTATCATTTTCTAACTGTATGAGTGTATTAATAAATGAATCGTTAAACATAAAAGCCTCCATGATGTATCTATTTTCATCGATTATTACACAGTATAGCGTATCTATTACATAGTTTGTACTGAGTTCGTTTGAAGGGAGGTACATATCTTAAACAGGCTTTACTTGTGGATACAAAAAGCTGCCTCAGAAAATCCACAAGTAGTAGTTTTCTGAGGCAGCGTATTTTCTATTCTTTACTTTTACAATCCAATCGTAGCATTGTCTTCAAGGGCTAACAATTCCTTCAATGCCGCCACTTCGTTTTCAGGCAAAGCGATCATCGGTAAACGAACTCCGCCGACAGGTACGCCTAGTAAATTCAGTGCGGCCTTTGTTGGAGAAGGGTTAGGTGCAGCAAACATTGCTTTCATGATTGGCAATAAACCACGATAGATTTTTGCTGCTTGCTTTGTGTTACCGGTTTTAAAGTTCTGTACCATCTCTTGCATTTCGTTACCTATAATGTGCGCAGAAACTGACACAATGCCTGTTCCACCAATGGCTAATACAGGAAGTGTAGAAGCATCGTCTCCTGTATAGACAAAGAAATCATCGCCAGTATGTTCAATGATGGCTGCAACGGCTTCCAGATCACCGCTTGCTTCTTTAATGGACGTAATATTCGACACGTCGTTAGCTAACCGGATAACGGTTTCTGGCAACATATTGACTGCACTACGTCCTGGAATGTTATATAGCATGACAGGTAATGTCGTAGTTTGTGCAATCGTCTTGAAGTGCTGGTACAGTCCTTCCTGACAAGGCTTGTTGTAGTAAGGGACGACTAGCATAATTCCATCGACACCGGTTTCTTCCGCTTGGATCGTTAAATCGATAGATTCTCTCGTGCTATTCGTTCCGGTTCCTGCAATGACAGGTGCTCTACCTGCTACCGTTTGGACGGTGAACTTGAATAGTTCTACTTTCTCCTCTGCTGTAAGTGTAGGCGATTCTCCAGTCGTGCCTGCAATGACTAATGCGTCTGTTCCATTGGCTAGTAAGTGATTGATTAGATTTTTCGTTGCTGGGTAATCGATGTCTCCTCTTTCATCAAACGGAGTTACCATCGCTGTCATAACTGATCCAAAATTCATTATTCTCCACATCCTATCATTTTATTAAAAAACATAGAGGTGGGGGCGATACGTAATTGAACGCAAAAAGCAACAACGAAGGCTCGCTGTTGCGTTGAAATAATGAATTATTTCTTTGCACGAGATAGCCCACCATACAGTTTCCCATATGACAATCCTGCACTTGTTCAGTCCAGAATCAGCTTGGAGATCATGAGCGTCTCGCAGCTTCGGCAAATTCCCCTTTCGACAATCTTCACAGAACCTCATGATTCTCTGATTGTGTACTAATGGTTTTTGCGCCTCTATCCTTATTTCCGAATTATCGAAATAAGTGAAAGTTTAATTACCCCTACTGTACTTGGTATCTGAAGAAATAGCAACCTTAACTTTTTTATTTGAATTACCTGTCTACATATGGAACATATTGTAACAACCTGTCACCCCATATATGCAAGACGTCCCATTCCTCCGACAATTCATGGCCCAGTATTGTGTTAGACCCTAAAAAGTGCTATCTTATCAGTATAATAGCCTGAGAGTAGACTGGGCTTTTCTTGCTTGATTGAGAATTACATATGTTTTTTCGAAAAGGGGAATTCGATGAGTACTATACATGAGTCCGCGGATAACAGGCCGGAAGAGTTGCAGCGCATATTGGATAAGGAATTATTGCAGCTGGAGAAAATAACTATTGAAGATTTTGAAGTAGATCCTATTGAGAAGCCGGTTACGCAAGAAGATTTGAAGCAGTTTCAGCAATTCACATCAACGAGTTTCCGGTCGCTAGAAGAATTGCTTGAAAGCAATCAAGCCGTCTTGCCGGTTGATGAAGCGATTACTCGTTTGCAGGACGAAGCGTTTGAAGACCGTGTACATATGGCGAAACGGGCAGTAGAGATCTTTACATTATTCGAAGATGTACGTCAGACGGTGGACCCGGAGTCGATCGATTTAGTCTCACAATTGGATACCGTAATTGACCAAGCGCATCGTTTGCTTGAGGAGATGGGTATACAAGAGTTACCGGTTTATGATGAATATTTCGATGAAAGCTTTATGGAAGCGGTCGGCACTATACCTGCTGAAGATGCACCAGGGATTGAGCGATTCAAAGTAGCGGCTGTATTTCGCAGAGCCTTTTCAATAGAAGGACAAGTTATTCAAGATGCACTCGTGAAAACAGTTATGTAAAAGGGGGAACGTGTATGACAAGCAATACAAACGATCAATGGCTCAGTCACTGCGTTTGCCCATTAAGTAGGTGGAGGTGATTCGATGAGTTCATTCACTAACATTCCTATGTTGATTCAGCAAATGCAACAGGAGATACGCCAGAAGCGTTACACGATGGCGCTTGATACGATCCGAGAACTTGAAAAGCTGAGTGTGAACCGAAAGCAAATACTCTGGCATAAAGCGTTGCTTGAGAGTAAAGTCGGCAATCTGCATGTGGCATTGGCGTACTTGAAAGAACTCGATAGCGAGGAGCCTCATGTTGCTAAGCTAGAAGAAGTAATTCTTAGTAATTGGGACACCTATACAAAGGTGATCGCTGAGTATAACTACGCTGTATCTGAAATTGAATTGGGCTATACCGAAAACATCCTACATATAGTAGATAACGCCATGGAAATGGCAGGAAAAATGCCGATTCCAATTGAATTATATCGTATGAAAACCATTCTGGTGGCACGTTATGAAGCAGGTACCCTATCACGCTATACGGTTGGATTACCTTTGCATGTACTCGATGATCCGACCATCAAACGTGTCGTGGCGGCAGAGCCTCCACGTCCGGATATTGCTCGTCCAGTGCCAAAACCGAAGCCGAAACGCAAGTTGAAAAAGGGTGCTGCGGCTTTATTCGCCGGCATTGCAACGGTTTTATTAGTCTTCGTCGTATGGTTAATTGCCAACTTACTGGCGCAGCCCGATACAGCTAGTGAGTTGCCGACTACTGTGCCGGTTGAGAAACCAGCCATAACAGAGACTGAACCGGTGAAAGAAGAGCCAGTAGAAGTGCCTGCTGCAGAACCAGAACCTGAAGAGGAAACTGAACCTGAATTCGTATCGAATGAAGATGCGAGAATGTATTATAACGAAGGATATAAGCAGTATCTGAATGAAGATTTCCCTGCGGCAGTGGCTTATTTAGAGTATGCTGTGCGCACTGAAGATAGTGATTACTTTACAGACGATGCGTCGTACTTCTTAGCATCAAGTTATTTACGCGAGCAGAAGTATGAACAAGTCGTCAATGCTGCGAAAGCTTTCTATAAAGAAGAAAGTGAGCATTATAAAGAGTCCCCTTATCGAGAAGGGATGCGCTTGCAAGAGAGTCGCGCATTATGGCAGCTTGATAAGAATGCTGAGGCAACGGTCATTCTAGATGAATTAATTAGCAAACCGAATGTCGATTGGGTTACGTATGAAGCGAAAGCGATGAAGAAGTTAATAGAAGAAGGTGAGAGTAGTGAAGACATGGAACAAGCGAGCTAAACTGGCTTGTGTCCGCACTTAACTACGGAAAACAGGAGCAATCAAGGAAGTCATCCGACTCTTTCGATTGCTCCTGTTTTTATTCATGCGACTTAATCAGTTCCACATTGTGCTTCTCCCATTCCGCCATCTTTCCATTGAACGATGGATCGGGAGTATACCAAGATTGCGAACCAAAGTAGTTTTGTAATTCCTTTGATTCAAAGACATAGCCGTGTCGCGCGTATATTTCATTGCGCGCCAAACGCAAGTCGTCTTTAGATAATCCTTTTAAATCGGATTTATCGAGGTACACGTCTCCGCTGTATGAAATGATGAAATGATCCTTTGGAACGTCAGCTGGGACTTCTTTAATAATCTCTTTGACAATGATCGTCTCGACAGGTTCTTCTTTTACAATGTCGTTTTGAACAACGGGCAGATCATTATCCTTTTCTACATCTGTGTTGGCCGCGATAGCCAATTCTTTAATGGAATCAAAATCTAGATGAACAGTTTGTTTCGCCCCAAAGACATTCGCCTGAATTTCTTCACGTACTGTATCGTCATCCAAAGTCGTTGTCATTTTTATTGGATAGATTCCCGCCATGAAAGGGCCAAATTCAGCATGTTCTTTCCGCTTTTTGATATAGCCCATTTCTGCATCATGGATGGACAATACCGTTTCGTCCCCGATCGATTGTACTTTAACGATATAGCCTACTGGGTTGATTGTGTAGCGCGGGAAAAGACCCAATCGTTTACCAGCTGCACGTATGGAAAACATACCGTCTTCGGATTTTTCGTGTAAGTGGTTTTCCACTACTTGTACGATGGAAGGGTTTTTCTCGACCAACGTTAGCAATGCTTGCACACTATCTGCGTTAATCGCAATCCGACTGTCTTTCGGTACAATCAATTCTTTCAATGTATCGCGGTCCTGCTCGATCAATGCCGTAATGAATTTCTCTGTTGTAGCATGCCTTCCATATTTACTTTCAATAGTGTAGTAGCCCATGATCGCTACAAGCACGACAACAATTAATACAATTGGGTAGTGTGGTGTTTTCCATATAGAACGTTTTTTATTCAAACGACGTGACGCAAGAGATGCTTTACAGTTTGTACAAAACTCTTGCTGCTTATCATTCATTTCATTACAAATTGGACATTTTTTCATTTTAATTCTCCTACTTCATGCTATGGCTCTCTCTTTTGGAAACTAGAGTAGATACCAATGTAGTCAAGATTATACTATGATTGGCCGGATTATTCTAGACGTAAGGAAAGTTGTTATACAAGGATAGTGAACGAATGGCATATTTAGGAAATCTGAATTTCAAGTTATGTTTTTTATCTAGTACTATATTCAGCGTTTGCTGTATATAATTAGAAATGTACAAGCTATAATAGTATAAAAGAATCCTGTATTAGCTAAGTAGGGGCCAGGGAAGAGAAGGAGATGCACATGAGAAGGAAGCGGCATGTCGTGTTGGTTTTTTGTATCGTATGGTTAACGGTACTTGGATTTCAAGGAGTGGTCAGTGCGGATGTAGTACCCAATGAACTATTGGTTGAGTACGAAGAAAGTCGACAATCGTTTTCTATAGATGAAGGGCTACCAGCCGTTGAAAGTCGTGAAACGATATCAGACGAAGTGGAATTATGGAGTTTTACAGATTCCGCAGAGATGCTTTTAATGAAAGAACAATTACTTGAGGATCCCAATGTGTTACATGTTGAACCAAATTACGAGCGCTATTCACATATCGACCTCAATGATCCTATTTTTGTGAAGCAGTGGTGGATACCGCAACTGAGACCACAGTTAATTTGGTCAAGAGTGACAGAACAAAAGAAGAATACAGTTGTGGCAGTTTTGGATTCAGGTATTGATATCCGACATGAAGATCTGCAAGGAAGAATTCAGCCAGGAGGCTATAACTTTTACGCTAACAATACGAATGTTCAGGACGTCAATGGACACGGAACGGCTGTAGCGGGAGTCATTGCTGCGAGGGCAGGGAATCACATAGGTGTAGCAGGTCTTGCGGGAACATACGACACGAAAGTGTTACCATTGAAAATCTCCCACTTGAATGGAACTAGCAAAGTATCGGATAGTATCAAAGCGATTGACTATGCGATTATGAAACAAGTCGATGTGATCAACATGAGTTATGGTAGTAGCCAGCCGTCCCAACTAGAAGAGAAAGAGATTCAACGAGCACTCGAGTCGGGAATCACAGTCGTGGCATCTGCAGGAAACGACGCTGAAAAAGGCAATTCCGTGATGTTTCCTGCATCCTATCCTTCCGTAATTTCAGTGGGAGCAACCGATAGCAAAAATCAAAGGGCTTCGTTTTCAAACTTTAATTCTCAAGTCGGCTTGGTTGCGCCAGGCGCGGTAATATCTACCACGTACATTAATAACACGTATAAATCAGTGAGTGGAACTTCTTTCTCGGGACCTATGGTGGCAAGTGCAGCGGCTTTGGTGAAGTCCTTGCAACCGGAAGCCAAACCAACTGAAATCAGAGAGTTACTTGAAATGACTGCGACAGACTTAGGGCTTCCGGGTAAAGATGATTATTTCGGGTCAGGACTATTAAATTTAGAACGACTTAGCTATGCGTTGCCAACTGCCGCCAATCCAAATCAGCCAAAGGATTTTGTTGGTGATTTCCCTGACTTAGTTGTGAAAAAGAACAAGGTATTCAAAATCAAATTTACTAATGAACTAGTACTTGGCAAAGACTACAGCGGGCATATTTATATTACACATCTACCAAATAGCACAGAACGCATAGAAGGTTTTACCGCAAAATTGAATCCTACAGATCCTCA
Source organism: Sporosarcina ureae (assembly GCF_029267015.1). Taxonomy (GTDB): domain Bacteria; phylum Bacillota; class Bacilli; order Bacillales_A; family Planococcaceae; genus Sporosarcina; species Sporosarcina ureae_D. Next base: position 81,482 of record NZ_JARIEA010000001.1, read on the forward strand.
GCAATTACTTGTCACACCCCATAATGAATGGCAATTAGGTGTTCATTATTTACGCGTGGATCAAGGATTGAAGAATACAAAAGGTGTGGCGCTGAAGAAATCAGTGGTTGTGAAGTTTACGGTCATGCCGGATTAATTCTATAGACCCAAAAAGGCTATTGCGATAAGTCATGTAGACTTACGCAATAGCCTTTTATTTATTTTACTTTGTTACGTTAGAAAATATTTCTTTAGAACTGATATCTATGATCATATCTTCCGCATTTGGTTTCGTTTTGATTAACTCCATCTCATGAAGCCAATCGCGTACTTCTTCCCATGACTTTTCATCAAGCTGGCCAAAGGGTTCTCCACCTGTATCCATCTTCGGTAATAAAATACTCAAGCTTTCCTTCTCAATGGCTTTGTCGAGTGGGAAGTTCGCTTGATCTTGGTTGCTAAGCAACAAATCCAGTGCTTCTTCAGGCTGTTCCACCATGAATTTATAGCCTTTTTGTGCGGCTCTCCAAAAGGCTAGAATGGCGTCATGTTCCTTCTCCCACGTATCGTTACCCGTTAACAAAACAATTTCACTGTAGTTTGGAACACCGTATTCTACGGGGTTAAAGTAGCGTGTTTTGAACCCTTTAGCATTCATAACAGGCACTTCGTGATTAATGAATGTTCCCGTCACGGCGTCAACACGTTCAGAAACTAATGAAGATTCTAGTTCGAATCCAACATCAATCATTTTCACTTTGTCGTAATCGCCACCATCATTTGTGATCATTGTTTTGATCAAAGCTTCGTTGAGTGGAATCCCAGGATAACCAATCGTCAGATCTTCTAGATCCTTCGGCGATTGAATGGGACTGTCGTCCAGCATGACCGTGTAGTTCAGTGGTTCACGTACGACAGATGCGACCGCTTTTATAGGAATATCTTCATTCGCTTGAGCCAAAATGACGTCAGGTTGGTAGTACAATCCTAGTGTCACCTTTCCTGCCGCTGTTAAATTCATTGGGTCAGTTGGGTTGGCAGGGAATTGAATATCAACTTCGACATCCTCATCATTGAAATAACCTTTTTCCTGTGCCACATAAATATAGCTATGTACTGCATTCGGGTACCAGTCGAGCATAATACTGACTTTTTTCTTATCATCGTTCTGTGACTCTTCCGTATCTACTGAGGTTGCATCATTATTGCAGCCAGCGACTAGCAAAAGAAGAAAGGTCACGCCAAGTAGCAATCGTTTTTTCATTCGTAGTTCCTCCATCGTAAAAAGTATTTTTCCAATAAAACGACAAGTAGAAAGAAGATAATGCCTACAGCAGATAGTAAAACGATTGGTGCAAATACAGCCGCACTATCGAATTGGGTCATCATTCTTCTGCTGAAATATCCAAGACCCGCCTGTGCGCCAAGCCATTCTCCGATTGCAGCACCGATCACGCTGAGTGTGACCGCCACTTTGAGTCCAGAGAAAAAGGAAGGAAGGGCGGAAGGAAGATCCAGTTTAAAGAAAATATCCTTTGCAGACGCACCCATCGTTAGCATTAATTCACGTAAGTTTTTATCCGATGAACGCAAACCATCGAATACACTGACAGTGATGGGGAAAAATGTGATCAGTACAGTGACTGCGACTTTACCCCATATGCTGTAGCCGAACCACAGCACGAAAATCGGTGCAAGCGCAATGACGGGAATCGTCTGTGACGCAATCAAAAGTGGATAAAACGCTTGCTCGATAGGCTTCTTGCTGTACATCGCGATCGCAAGTGCCGATCCGATAAGTATCGAAATAGTTAGGCCAATTACTATTGTTGCTGCTGTCGGAGGTAAATGATGGATAAACAGCCCTGACTTTAGTTTCCATAACCTGAGTAGAATCGCAGATGGGGACGGGAATAAGAAGCTTTTATCGTATAGACGCGCTCCGATTTCCCATATGCTAAGTAAGATCGCGACGAAAAGTATGGAGCTACTATAAGAAGTAATCTTTTTCATAGTGGCCCCTCCGAACGTAGCTCCCTGATGAGTTGCTGCTTTAATTCAACCAGTTCCGGGCGTGCTAAGTCTCTCATCGTACGTGGTCGACCAAGAGGAACGACTACTTCGCGGATGGTCCTCACAGGTTTTTCAGCAAGTACAAAGATACGGTCAGATAGGAATAATGCTTCGTCGATATCATGGGTGATGAAGACAATGGTTTTATCGAGCCTCTTCCACTGATCAATTAGCCACTCTTGCATCGTCAAGCGGGTAATGGCGTCGAGCGCGCTAAAAGGCTCGTCCAGCAATAAAATATCAGAACCGGTTAGAATCGTTCGTAAAAAGGAAACACGTTGACGCATACCACCTGATAAGTTGCCAGGGTAAGAGTTTTCTTCACCGGCTAGCCCAAAGTCCGCAAGTAGCTGGATCATCTCATCGGAAGTCGTTTTGGCACTTTGGAGTTCCACTGGCAATCGAACATTTTCTAGAATGGTTCGCCAAGGCATGAGTAAATCTTGCTGCGGCATATAACCGACTTTTCCTAAACGCTTCGTTGCGACTTTACCGTTCAATGAAATCTCTCCACTGTCAGGATTCTCAAGGCCAGTAACTAATCGGAACAACGTACTCTTCCCATAACCACTTGGTCCAATGATGCTGACGAATTCACCATCATTTACATGCCAATCAACTTGATCAAAAATAGCAGTAGGTTTTGAAGCTTTGGTTGCTTGATAATGAAAGGATACATCGATAAACTCTAAAATTTTATTGGGCATATTCTTTTCACTTCTCTTTTCTTCAAAAATCCACACAAAAAAACCACTTCTTTGGTGCGAAGCGGTTGCATAGTTCGGCCAAGACCGGTCATATGTCCACTTCCCTCCGCTAGCATTATCTAGAGCAGGTTTAAGGGTTAAGGCAAATAAGCCTCTCTCAGCATAAGCACCCCTAGTGTTTATCCATGTCTTATCGTTTCATATTCTAGTAAAGTAGTCAACTTTAATTCAGTAAATATTTTGAATGTCAATAAAACAATTCTTTTCATTCATTAATAACAAGTATCTTGCATTTCTTTGAAAATTTATGTAGTATAATGACTATCAGACCGAAATAGTATTACGGTCAATTTCGAAGGGTGTGTCATAATGGATCGTAGGGAAGAAATCATGTTGGCGGCTGCAAAATCGTTTACGATGTTTGGTTATAAGGCGACGACAATGGACCAAGTGGCGAAAATTGCGAATGTAGGGAAAGGTACTATCTATACTTTTTTCTCGAATAAAGAAGAATTGTTTCATTCGATTGTTTGGAATATGGTGAGTGAGATGAAAGAGGCGTCGGAAAGAACGGCCATTGAAGGAGCATCTTTTCAAGAAAATGCCCATGCGCGTATTATGCAATTATTGAAGTTTCGTGAGTCGCATCAGTTATTCATAAAGCTAATTGAAGAGGAGAAAGAATTACGCACACCCGCTGTCGGGGAAGTGTTAACTTCTATAGAGAAAGAAATATTGGAGTTTATTGCTAGTAAGATTGAACGCGGTGTTGCCAAAGGTGAATTGAAGCCCTGTAATAGCGAATTGATCGCGTATTTATTATTCAAATCTTATTTGGCGCTAGTAGTGGATTGGTCGAAAACGCATGATGACCAGCTGACTGAGGAGCAAATCACAGATGTGTTGAACTATACGATTTTCTCTAGTCTATTGGTGTAATGTGCGAATGTCGGAATACAGAGCGAGGGTTTATACTACATGAATAAAATATTGTTTATAGTCAAACGAGATCTCCGGAATATATTCAAGAATAAAGCGGCGCTCATCGTCATTGCGGCCATTGCATTTCTACCGTCGCTCTATGCCTGGATGAACATTCTGGCTTCGTGGGATCCATATTCCAATACGAAAGGCGTATCAGTAGCAATTGTCAGTGAAGATGAAGGCGCAGAAATTGAGGGTAAGGAATTCAATGTCGGAGATGAAGTAATCGTCTCGCTGACCAAGAATGATGATCTCGGCTGGCAGTTCGTGACGAAAGACGAAGCCTTAAAAGGTGTTAAGCACGGAGACTATTACGCTGCGATTATCATACCTAAGAACTTCTCGGAAAATTTAAGCAGTATCGTTACAGACGACATTAAACAACCGACATTGGATTATTATATCAATGAAAAGATTAATGCGATTTCTCCAAAAGTAGCAGGCAAGGGCGCATCTTCTATAGTAGAGAATATCGATAGCACATTCGTTGAACAAGCGAACAAAGCCGTGATCAAAGTATTTAATAATCTAGGAGTGGAACTGGAAAACAACCGTGTCAATATCGAAAAGCTACGCGATTTAGTTTATCAACTGGAATATGATATTCCTGACATTTATTCGAAATTGCAGCTAGTGGATAAAGGGTTGAATTTCGCGGATTCTTCTATTGATCGTGTGGATGTGGTGCTGGATGATGTCAATGCGGTGCATGCGAATGCGAAAAAACTGAATGCACGATTGATCAGCAAGTTGCAAGAGAATGAAAAGACCGTGGATAATACATTGCGGGTCATTACATCTAACTTGGAGAGTGCGCAAACCGCATTCCGTAAAGTGCCTGATCTGACGAGTGAACTGTCAGGTAAAGGGGAAGATGTAGATCGTATCGTCGATTCGCTACGCGATAAGCAAGGTAAATTGGAAGATACAAATGCTAGATTAGATGATATTTATGATTATTTGAAGAAACAGGATCAGAATTTAAAAGATTCATCCAATATTAAAGACTTGCAGAGTTCTTTGAGCGACAGCGTGGCGGATTTAAGTCGTTTGAAAAAGAACTTGGAAACTATTATTTCTGATTTACAGAGTGGTAAGAATCCAGCGACGGATTTGATCACGCAAACACAGGCGCTGTCAGACAAACTCGCTGAAGATATGGATAAAATCAAAGGTAATTATGAAAATATCTTGTCTCCTCAAACGGAAAAGTTGATGAAGCAGTTGAAAGAGCTTTCTGTGAATATTACAAGCTTGCTTGACCGTGCAACGGAAGTAAATACGAATGCGCAGAAAGTTGTGCAAGGCTTAATTGATAAGCGGGAGTCAATCGATTTCAGCCAATTCCAAGAACAGCTCGACAGTATGTCCACTGCCATTGAAGATCAAATCGCTAAAACGGATACAGTGATTTCAGTTCTTGAAGCCGCTGGAAAAGTAACCGGTAGTGATAGAATTGCTAGTTTGGGACAAAAATTTGTTTCATTAAGAGAACAGTTAGTATCGACTAAACAAGTCATTGACAAAGTGCAAGCCGCCATCAATAAAGGCGAAAAGCCAAGTCTTGAGTTGTTGAATCAACTAAAAGGACAGTTGGAAGCTAGCGAGCAAAAGATTGTAGATGCGCGAAATCAATTTGATGCGAATAGCCAAAAGGCGATTACAGATGCAATTGAACAACTCCAGATTTTTGATGAAGGATTGCGTGATCGATTCAATGAACTCCAAGCCTCCAAGACAGAAATTGACGAGAAGCTTGCAGGATTGTTAGAGACAGCAGAAGATCCAAAGGTTACGATTGGCGTACTTCAAACGATGGTGGATCGTATCGATAATGGGCTGTCTGCAATTGGATCAATTACAAGTGGACTAACAGATTTAGAGAAGTTCATTCATTCCGACAAGCTTTCAGGAGAAATTGAACGCATCAAAACGGTGCAAGACAGTTTATCATCTGCCAATTCATCTGTAGACGGATTGGTTGGTCGAATCAATGAATCAAAAGCGAATGGAAAGAAACATTTAGCTGAAGTTGATCGCGTATCCGGAGAATTGGATCACTCGGTTGGGGAAGCTATTGATTTCGTCAACAGTGATTTGACAAGAAAGTATAAGTCGGCGATGCGTGACGCAACGAATGCGTTATATGATGTGTCCGACGTATTGGATGAAGTGAATGGACGGATTCCACGTTTGCGTACGGCACTTGAAAAAGCAGAAGCAGGGGTTGCGCTAGGGAAAACGGATTTAGCGAAAGCGGAGAAGTACTTCCCAGAAGCGCGTGAAACGATTGAAACAATGGCGGAGAAGATCCGTAAATTAGAAGAAGACGGCGACTTGGATAGATTATTGGATGTTCTCGCAACAGATCCTACTGGTGTTAGTAAGTTTTTCGCTGAACCGGTAGTATTGGATGAGCACGAGCTCTATCCAATTCCGAACTACGGTTCCGCGATGAGCCCGTTCTATACGACGCTATCATTATGGGTCGGTGCGTTGTTAATGGTCTCCACGTTAAAAGTGGACATTCGTGAGAAGACACGGTTCAAGAGCTACCAAACGTATATTGGACGGTTAATCATCTTCGCTGGAATTGGAACCATTCAATCATTGATCGTCACGCTAGGAGAGATATTCATCATGAATGTCTACGTCGTGAACAAGGTGCCCTTTGTAATATTCGGTGTAATTATTAGTGTTGTATTCGTTACTATTGTCTACACACTCGTATCCGTATTTGGTAACACCGGAAAAGTCATCGCGATTGTATTGATGGTCATGCAGCTCGGTGCGTCAGGCGGAACATTCCCAATCCAGATGGCACCCGAATTCTTCCAACGCATTTCTGCATTCATGCCGTTTACCCATGCGATCACTTTATTGCGTGAATCCATTGGAGGCATTATTTGGGCAGTAGCTTGGAAACAAATTCTCTACCTGTTCATCTATTTCGCATTATCACTAGGTGTGGGAATTGGATTGAAGAAATTCTTTAATAAATCGAGTGATAAGTTTATTGAGAAAGCGAAGGAAAGTAATATTGTGATGTGATGAAATGGTAACCGCACGGAGAGTTAGTATTCTAACTTTTCGTACGGTTTTTTGATATAAAAAAACCGCGCTATTCAGTAGCAACTTCTTAAAAAGTTGTCCACTAATCGGCACGGCAATCCTCATGTTTACTTGTTCTCCATTAAACTCCAAACGGTTTTGATAATATCATCACACTTGACGAACAGTGTGCTCTCCAACACGAACGTATTCGTAGTGCCGTCCTTCAACTCTACGGTAATACCATTCGGTACAATGCCTAATACATATGACGAATCAATATTATTGATATCCTGAATAGTAAATTCCATCGCGTCTCTTTTGAAATGCATATTTCTTGGCTGGAAAATAAAGCGTTGATCTGTAATAAATAAGTTCCCACTAACGTAATCTATGCTTTTGCGTAAATCTACCGGGATTTCATATAGGACATTTTCATTTTCATGAGAAACTATCATACCGACCTCTCCTTTATGGATAGTAACGAAGACTCCATTTCCATTTTACCTATATAAATATGTATAAACAAGTGATGTTGATTCTTTTAGCGAAGAGATGAGTGGGGCTAGCCGCTCTATTCGGTGTGGTATCCGCTCTATGCTGGTCCATGACCGCTCTATCATGCGTGATATCTGCTCTATGTGAGTCTGTGATCGCTCTATCTGCCGCGCTATTCGCTCTATACGAGTCCGTGACCGCTCTATTCGCCGCGCTACCCGCTCTATGCGAGTCCGTGACCGCTCTATCGCCCGCGTTATTCGCTCAATGCGAGCCCGTGACCGCTCTATCGCCCGCGTTATTCGCTCTATGCGAGCCCACGACCGCTCTATCATGCACGCTATCCGCTCTATACGAGTCCGCGACCGCTCTATCCACCGCGTTATCCGCTCTATCAAAGTCCACAACCGCTCTATCCCACCAACCATCCGCCCATAAAAACCCACAACCACTTCCCTATTGACACTAAAAAACCTTGTCTGTTATCATTGTGTGTAACCGGTACCACATGCAAATATGTTACCGGTTACACATCAATAGATTGAAGGTGGAATAGTTGGCTAATATACGGGATGTCGCGCAACATGCAGGGGTTTCAGTAGCGACTGTTTCACGTTATTTAAATAATAAAGGATACATAAGTGAAGAAGCGAAACGAGTTATTTCAAAAGCGATCGAGGAATTGAACTATGAGCCAAGCATGATCGCGCGTTCTCTCAGCACGAAGCAATCGACGTTTATTGGGTTGATTGTGCCAGATATCGTCAATCCATTTTTCCCGGAACTTGCACGCGCGATAGAAGATATCGCGTTAGCGTATGGATACACTGTCATCCTATGCAATTCAGATGAAGACTTGGAAAAGGAAATTAATTATGTCCGAACGCTTCAGCAGAAATATGTAGCCGGTTTTATTGTGGCGACTAGTCATGTAGAGGCTGAACATTACACCGGTTTGGACGTTCCAATCGTAGCGATTGACCGCAGAATTCATTCGTCGATTCCGTATATTGCGACGGATAACCGTGAAGGTGCGCGCATTGGAACGGAGCATTTACTACAGAGTGGCTGTAAAAATATTCTTTGTATGCGGGGGCCATCGGGATTAGGTCCTGCAGATGATCGATTTGCTGGGTTCAATGATGCTGTGAGCGGGAAAGATATAGAAACACATATTATTGAATGTCCATTCCAGTTTGAAGTAGCTGAGACGATGGTGAAGAAGGTGTTGCAAGACGTGCCGATCGATGGGATTTTTGCGAGTAGTGATGTCACCGCGGCAGGTGCAATGAAGGCTGCGTATTCTTTAGGCATGCATGTACCGGATCAGCTTCAAATCGTAGGGTATGACGGAACGATGCTAGCGGGCCAATTGACGCCAGGCCTAACAACGGTTGCTCAGGACTTATACAAAATTGGTGCGATGGCGGCAAGAATGCTTATAAAATTAATTGAAGGGCACGAGCTGACGGAGCGTGAAGTACTAATTCCGGCAGAGTTGCTCATTCGTGAGACGACAAGGAGTGAGACGTGATGATAACGGTCATTGGCAGTGCCAATATGGATTTGGTAGTCGGCACGGAGAATTTTCCGGAGCAAGGCGAGACGGTTCTTGGAAATGTGTTCGATACGGTGCCGGGTGGAAAAGGCGCGAACCAAGCAATTGCGGCAGCGCGACTAGGTAGCGAAACGCATATGGCGGCTTGTGTTGGGAATGATATGTTCGGTACGAGTATATTGAATAATCTAGAGCAAAACAAAGTCGGTGTCATAGGTGTTCGTGTGGTTGAAGGAGCTTCCGGTATTGCGAATATTTTGCTGTCGGAAGGAGATAATCGGATTATTGTCGTTCCGGGTGCCAATTCTTCGTTGATACCTGGTTATATTGACGAAATTGAGGAACTCATCAAGCGTAGTAAACTGGTGATGCTTCAGCTAGAAGTCCCTATTCCGACCGTTGTCTATGCGTTGGCGAAATGCCAAGCACTCAATATTCCCGTGATGTTAAATCCTGCACCAGCACGAGGCTTTGAGTTAGATATGATGCCATCCATCAAATATTTGACGCCGAATGAAACGGAATGTGAGCAGATCTTCGGCATGGATATGGTGAGTGCATTAGAAAAGTATCCGAACCGTTTGATTATTACGCTAGGTAGTGACGGCGCGCGGTTCTTTGATGGAGAAAAGCATGTAATCGTAGAGAGCTTTAAGACCAATGTCGTGGATACCACAGGCGCGGGTGATACGTTTAACGGAGCGCTTGCACATGGAATTGTAACGGGTATGGAATTAGAACAAGCTGTTCGTTTCGCGAATGCGGCGGCTTCGCTTTCCGTAGAAAAGTTTGGCGCGCAAGGTGGCATGCCTTCATTTGAAGAAGTAAAAGCGCGTTTGGAGGAAAGTCGATGAAGAAGCACGGTATGATCAATCGCGATATTGCGGCAGTGCTCGCTAAGATGGGTCACACGGATCAATTGACGATTGCGGATTGCGGTCTACCAATTCCTGAAGGTGTTCCATGTATCGACCTTTCCTATACGCTTGGAAAACCTTCATTCACTGAGGTTTTAACTGAACTATTACAAGACTTTCAAGCAGAAAAAGTATATATTGCTAATGAAATAAAAGTAGAGAACCCTACAGTTTATAATGAAATCACACAAATAGAATGTCCGATAGATGAGCTGACACATGAGCAATTGAAAGAACAATCAAGTCGATCGAAAGTAATTATTCGTACAGGAGAAGCGACACCTTACGCCAATATTATCGTGCAGTCGGGCGTCATATTCTGAAAGTGGGTGAGCAGAGATGATTGCGATGAGCGGAATATCGAAAAGTTTTAATGGGAATAAAGTACTCGATAATGTGGAGTTTGATGTGGTGAAAGGTGAAATCCATGCGCTTATGGGCGAAAATGGTGCAGGGAAATCTACGATGATGAAGATTTTGACTGGGATTTATACGCGTGATTCAGGTGAGATCTATGTCAAAGGTAAGAAAGTGGAGTTCAAGAGTGCTAAAGAAGCTGAAGCTGCAGGCATTGCGGTTATTCACCAAGAGCTTAATATTTTACCTGACTTAACCGTTGCGGAGAACTTTTATTTAGGTAAAGAAAAGACATTCGGTAAAACCGGGATTTTGAAGACGAAGGAAATGAATCGTCAAGCGGAAGAGATTCTATCAAAGTTAGGATTGAATGTGGATGCGCGTACCATCACGCGTGAATTATCTGTCGGTAAACAGCAGATTATTGAAATTGCGAAGGCGGTTTCTTCTAATGCCGAACTGATTGTGATGGATGAGCCAACTGCAGCACTGACGGATCGTGAAATCGAAACGTTATTTAAAACCGTTCGCGCATTGCAGGCGGAAGGCGTTTCATTCGTTTATATATCACACCGAATGGAAGAGATTTTCGCGATGTGCGACCGCATTACCATTTTGCGAGACGGTCAATACGTCGGTGTGCGAAATATTAAAGATACGACGTTTGAAGAAATTGTCCAGATGATGGTCGGACGTGAATTAGGTGAACGATTCCCAGCACGTGCGTGTGAAATAGGCGATGTGAAATTGAAAGTAGAAAACCTTTCGCGCAGTGACTATTTTGAAGATGTATCATTTGAAGTGCGAAAAGGTGAAATCGTCGGTATTGCCGGCTTGATGGGTGCCGGGCGCACGGAAGTGATTCAATCCATTTTCGGCTTTAAGAAGCCAACTGCAGGCAAGGTTTTCATTGATGGAAAGCAAGTAGTTATTTCGAATCCGTTACAAGCGAAAAAGCTTGGGATCGGATACGTTACGGAAGACCGGAAATCTGAAGGATTAATTCTTGAGTTTTCCGTTCGCGAAAATATGTGCCTGACCAATTTCAATCGAATTTCTAACTCAGGAGTCATTCAACGAACGAAAGAAAATCAGTTGTATGACACGATGTCTCAACGTCTCGGTGTTCGCACGTCTGGTCCTGAACAAAGCGTCAAGTCGCTGAGTGGTGGTAACCAACAAAAGGTAGTGATCGCGAAATGGCTTGGAATTGAGCCGGATATTCTGTTTTTGGATGAACCGACAAGAGGTGTCGACGTTGGAGCGAAGAAAGAAATTTACAGCATCATCAATGAATTGGCTGAGCGTGGAGTCGCGATTGTGATGATTTCATCCGAATTACCAGAAGTGATCGGTATGGCAGACCGCGTGCTCGTCATGCACGAAGGCCAGTTGATGGCCGACTTGCCAAAAGAAGAAATGACACAGGAACGGATTATGCATTTTGCAACAGGAGGTGACAAAGTTGTCCAAAACTAATATGAAATCGTCCATACAGAAATTGGGTCCGGTCATTGGTTTACTTTTAATCATTGTCATAATTTCAGTTATGAGTCCAAGCTTTTTAACGATGAACAACTTGTTCAACGTATTGCGTCAAGTTTCAATTAACGCTCTAATTGCGTTCGGGATGACGTTTGTTATTTTGACAGGCGGAATTGATTTGTCAGTAGGATCGATTCTCGCGCTGACGGGTGCTGTAACAGCCGGTATGATGTCGGGCGGTATGGATCCGATTTTGGCTATGCTACTTGGTGTATTATTAGGTGTTCTGCTCGGTGCAATTAACGGATTGATCATTGCGAAAGGTAAGGTCGCACCATTTATTGCAACACTTGCGACTATGACAATTTTCCGCGGATTAACATTGGTCTATACTGAAGGCCGACCGATTTCAGGACTTGGTGATTCATTCACTTTCCAAATGCTCGGTAAAGGATATATTCTAGGTATCCCCGTTCCGGTCGTTACGATGGCTATCTCCTTTGCGGTGCTGTATTTCATTTTGAAGAAGACAACGTTTGGACGCCGCGTCTATGCGGTAGGTGGCAATGAAGAAGCGTCACGTCTTTCTGGAATTAACGTCGATCGAATCAAAATTTATGTGTATTCTTTGGCAGGTGGATTAACGGCTATTGCTGCATTAATTTTGACATCACGCTTGAATTCCGCGCAACCGACAGCTGGTAATATGTTCGAACTCGATGCTATCGCTGCCGTTGTACTTGGCGGGACAAGCTTGACTGGCGGTCGTGGTTGGATTGTTGGTACATTAGTCGGTGCATTGATTATTGGTGTGTTGAACAATGGTTTGAATTTGATTGGCGTATCCTCTTTCTTCCAACAGGTCGTAAAGGGTGCAGTTATATTAATCGCAGTCCTCTTGGATCGCAAAAAAACAGCTTAAGGAGATGAGAAGTGTATGAAGAATATTAAATGGTTATTGCTTATGGCAGTTGTGTTCGTAATGGCAGCTTGTTCATTGGATCAGCCGGGTTCAGGGTCTTCATCAGATGACAAAGGGGACACAGCGAAAGATGGGGACAAAGCATATAAGATTGGTCTTTCCGTATCCACGCTGAACAACCCGTTCTTCGTAACATTGAGTGATGGAGTGAAGGAGCAAGCAAAAGATTCAGGTTCAGAAGTTATAGTAGTAGATGCACAAGATGACGCATCTAAACAAGCAAGTGATGTAGAAGATTTAATTCAACAAGGTGTAGATTTACTGATCATCAACCCGACAGATTCTGAAGCAGTTGTATCAGCAGTAGAATCAGCAAACAGTTCGAACATTCCGGTCATTACAGTAGACCGTAGTGCAGAAGGTGGAGAAGTAGTTTCCCACATCGCTTCGGATAATAAAGCAGGCGGCGTGTTGGCAGGAGAATATATGCTGGAGTTACTTGGCGAAGATAACGCACAAGTAGCAGAGCTTGAAGGTATCGCAGGATCATCGGCAGCACGTGACCGTGGAGCGGGCTTTAACGAAGCGGTAGAAGGTAAAGTAAATATCGTTGCGAAACAAACAGCAAACTTTAACCGTGCAGAAGGTTTGACGGTTATGGAGAATATTTTGCAAGCAAATCCAGACATCAAAGGTGTATTCGCGCATAATGATGAGATGGCGCTAGGTGCATTGGAAGCGATTCAGTCGGCTGGTAAAGATATTCTAGTAATTGGATTCGATGCTACGGACGACGCAGTCAAGTCTGTTAAAGATGGCAAGTTGTCAGCGACGATTGCACAGAAGCCTGAGGAAATTGGGAAGAAGGCAATGGAAGCGGCAGTTGCTATGCTAAATGGCGAGGACGTAGACGCGGACATTCCAGTTGAGTTAGAGTTAATTAAAGAGTAAGTATAGAGTAGAGAAGCTCCTCAGCTATTATGGCTGGGGAGCTTTTTTGCGAAAAAAATATCCATCTCTGCTTTGATCCCTCACTGTCTTAAACACTACTCTACTTGTAAAAATAGACTTTATTTAAAAATAAAAAGACTAGACTATTTGTATGCCTTTATATTCGAAATATTTACACTTTGTCAAGTGAGCATAGACAGATTTGAATATATAATCAATAATAGAGCAGGAAAAGAATTATAGGCTGAAGGAGTGTTGAAATGAAAGCGTTATCAAAGTCGATTAATGCAGGTAGATTAAATGATAATCTTCAAAGTTTAGCAGAGATAGGGAAAATCGGTTCGACAGGGGTATCAAGACTCGCACATTCACCTGAAGATAAGCAAGCTGTCTTACATGTTAAAAAGTATATGGATGGAATAGGATTGCATACAACGATTGATCATTTTGGAAACTTAATTGGCAGAATGGACGGATTAGCAAATGATGCACCAGCTT
>NZ_JARIEA010000009.1 GCF_029267015.1 Sporosarcina ureae
GTGATTTATCAAATCAAAAAATATTGCTTGAATTACAAGAGTTTAGTAATGAATTAATTAGTTTAAACAAAGAAAGTAAAGCATACTCAGGAGAAAGTTTAACAAGAGTCTTGTCGAGAAATTTAGATAGAGCAAACTATACTTATGCCATGCACACTAGAAGCTTGCCAATGAGAAAATTACATATCTCACCGGAGCATAAAAGAAATCGATATTCGTATCAGAAATACATTGGGGCCATATTTGGACCTAAGGGCTTTCCATTTTAATACCAAACAAAAGAGATTCGAAAATAGTACCGATGATACTGAGATATCTAAAACATATAATGAAAAGAGTTGAGTTATGGAATGAATACTATAGCTAGAATAAAAAAACTCATAAAAAATCCACTGATAATATTTCCACATCTAGGTTTTAATCAAAAGCTAAATTTTTTATCCGATAAAACGTATTTAAAGTTATTATTTAGAAGTAGAATGAAAAAAAGATTAAATTTAGAAGAGCCAGAAACATTTAGTGAGAAACTGCAATATCTAAAATTATATGATAGAAATCCACTGTATACAAAATTGGTTGATAAATATGAGGTTCGGGAATACATCTCAAATACGATAGGCGAAGAATATCTTGTGCCCCTTTATGGAGTTTGGGAAGAGTTTGAAGATATTGATTTTGCTAAGCTACCTAATCAATTTGTTCTTAAAACGACTCATGACTCAGGCGGAGTAGTTATATGTCAGAATAAACAAAAGTTGGATTTAGAAAAAGCTAAGAAAATAATTAACAAGTCTCTACATAAGAATTATTATTATGAAGGTCGAGAGTGGCCCTATAAAAATGTTCAAGCAAGAATTATTTGCGAAAAATATTTGAAAGATTACAGTGCTACTGGGATAAAAGACTATAAATTTTTATGTTTTCATGGTGAGCCAGCAATTATGATTGTAGCTACGGGTCCACAAGATAATCGAACAAAAGATTTTTATGACCTAAACTTTAACCCAATTAATGTTAAACAAATGTATCCAAACAATCCATTTGAAATTAAAAAACCAGAACACTTTGATCGGATGATATCTTTATCTAGAACGCTTTCTGCGAATATACCGCATGTCCGAGTGGACTTTTATGAGATAGATGGGAAGATTTTTTTTGGTGAACTAACCTTCTATCATTTCTCTGGAATGGTTGATTTTCAACCGAAGAATTATGACTATGAATTGGGGGAATTACTTGATCTATCTGAGATACGTAAGACCTAAATGATCTAAAAAATTAAAAGTCTACTTAACAGTTTAGAGTTAATAAAAGACTTAGGTAATAAAGTATCTCAAATGTAAAGATGAAAAGCTCATAGTAAAAAAGAGATTAATTAGTACAAAATGGATGACTAGTCTAAGTAGTTGGTTAATCAATAAAATGCAAATTAACAAATATATTAATATGATTCTTATAGTAGTGATGTTCATGTAATGTAAAGTGAAAAACATTAAATGTGTTGGAGTTGAGACGGAGTTATGATTAAAAAAAAGAATTTAATACCGAGTATGATCTTCTATTTTATAGTAGTAATCGTATCATTGAGTTTATATAGATTGGATAGTTTGAATTCAGACTCAGGCGTACTAATTACAAATATGTTAGTAATAAACCTCAGTTTATTATTCATGATAATTGGGGATAAATATAATTATAGTTTAAATAAAATATTGATGCTTTTTTCTTTTTTCTTTTTTGGCATTGCTCCTGCAATTCAGTATCAAACCGGGACAGTCATATGGAGTAATACACATACTTATACAAAAGAAAATTATTATAAATTGAATCTTATCATTATATTTATTTTAATAACCTACCAATTACTTTATCATTATTTTTCAAAAAGAAAAAGTAATAAAATTGAACAGTCGATATTGCTAAATAGCAATAAAAGTAAAGAAAACTCAAACTTAAAATTAATTGGAATATCTCTCATATCCTTTTTAATAAGTTTATATGTTTATAATTTTAAAATTAATGAATTGCTCATTATAACGGGTCAAACTATTTCATTACAAAGGTCAACAGGACTAGTTTATTGGAATTTTATCAGACCTATACCAGCAATTTCTTTATTCCTTTATAAGAGCAATAGTCATAAGAACCGATATGTAGAAATGTCTTTATGGATGATATTTTTGCTAACGAACTTTCCTACATCCGCACCAAGATTTTATATTGCAGCCTTATATATACCTATAGTAATTATTTACAGTAAAAAAGCTCGAAATAATTATTTAATGTTGAACAAATTAATAATAATCGGACTTTTAATAATTTTTCCTTTTCTTGATCAAGCACGATACGTAGCTAACCTAAAAGAATTAACATTATCATTGGATTTTAAAATGTTTACACAAGGTCATTTTGATTCATACCAAATGTTTATGCACGTAGTTACTGAAAATATAATAACATTTGGTGAACAACTTAAAACAGCTATTTTATTCTTTGTTCCTAGATCGATTTGGGAAGGGAAGTCAGTAGGAAGCGGTACCTTGGTAGCTGAAAAATATAATTTCTTTTTTACGAATGTGTCAATGAACTTTTTTGGAGAAGGCTACATTAATTTTGGATATTTAGGAATACTATTTTTTATTATTATTATAGCGTATATTAATGCTAGGTATGATAAAATTTTCTGGGAAAAATTAGATAAACATAGTACATTGAGTGTGTTTTACCCGCTCTTTTTGGGTTTAGAATTCTTCCTACTAAGAGGCGATATGTTAAGTGGGATGGCCTTCATCATAGGAATGTTCGTGAGTTTGTCAATTATAAATAAGTTGACTTTCTCTTAAAAAGGATAATTATTTTTTAGATATAAATTTGATAAATAAAATAAAATTCTATGGAGATTAGCTAATGTAGTCTGTCTATAACATAGAAAATTGTTACTTAAATTTCATTAGAACAAGAAATCAGGCATTTTGATTAAATGTTTGTGTAACATCTATTTGAAAAATCTGGATAAAAGATGTTGAAAGTCTGTTTTCATCTTGACAATGTCCTAGGAATACTGTATTATATAGATTGTGTTAAAAATGGCCCCTTGGTCAAGTGGTTAAGACACCGCCCTTTCACGGCGGTATCACGGGTTCGAATCCCGTAGGGGTCATACAGAAAAAAGGTATTGCACAAACGTGCAATACCTTTTTTCTATATTCATTTAAAAAGAATACATTAGTAAGTATATGTATAGATATTTATCACAGTGTAGAATGTGCTGCTTGCTACAAAGTATTGAACTTTCATCCGTATAGTGTATGCTACGAGATCTACAAGCAGTATCACGTCCAGTGAGTTGACTAGATGAATGAACGTAGCAAAAAAGTATGTACTATGTTCACCGCTCATAGTACATACTTTTTAAATATTACTTATCTTTCTCCACATCGATGTAGCTGTCACCTTTTTTGTAAGGAATGTCGCCCAATGGTGATTCGATTCCTTCCTCATCCAATTCTTCTTCATATTCTGTTGCTTCTTCATTTCGAACAATACCAACTGGTTCACCCGTAATGTCGGACACTGCAAACTCTTCGTATTCTTCTACGCCTTCATCATTTTCATCGTCATACAGATCGTCATAATCCCGGTTTTTACTTCCAATAAAGTCGGAAGGGGTATCAGATGTTCCGGACTCGGCAATTTCCTGGAAGCTATCTTCGTAATCTATTGCGTCGCCTTCTCTACGGGCAGCAAATGTATTGGGTTCTGCCATGATTAGTAGATCATCTTCAACGGGTCGATCAGTCGGTACATCTTTTTGTGCATCTTCAATGCACACAGTAGTGTACGGTATTGCTTCTAAGCGCTCGTGTTGTATTTCCTTACCACATACTTCACATGTACCGTACGTGCCGTCCTTGATAGCCTGTAGTGCGTTCTGGACTTTCTCCAGTTCGCCTTCAGCGTGCGTGTTAAGTGCCATGTCTTTTTCACGTTCGTATAATTCGGTTCCCATGTCAGCAGGGTGATTATCATACATGGATAGTTCACCTACATCGTCCTGTGCATTATTTACAATCTCCGTCTCTTTTTCTGTTTCCGTTAGACGGTCTTCCATAGCACGTAGTTCTTTTTTTAGTGTTTCTATTTGTTTAGTAGTTAACAATGTAGTCACGACCCTTTCTATATTGCTTTCTTTATTGAAAAATGAAATCTGAGAAAGCTTTCTTACTTCAGTCTTTCCCTGTTTACAAGGAAGGGTAAACCTTTCCAACAAAAAAACGTCTACCTTTTTAAGTGTAGACGTTTTTGATATAGTTTATTCAGATGAAGTGAGCTATAAGAATGCCGATTCCAAGAAGTAATCCAAACAGCGTATTGGTCACGCCTGTATCCTTCATAGCTGGCATGACTTGAAGGGGCTGTTCATACTTGCGGAATGTCTTCACAGCGTGCAAAGGTTTCGGGATGCTCAATAGCACAAGTAAAGCCCAAGCCGATACGTGGCCTGTCAATACAAGCGCAATGATCCATACATACGATACGATGAAAAATATAGCCAAGATGTTCACTGCGTTATTTCGACCTGTTAGGATTGCCATAGTTTTTCTACCACCCTTGGTATCCTGTACAATATCCCGGATGTTATTTGCTAGCATGATAGCACCGACTAGTAGCATGCTTGGCACGGATAGTAATATTGCGTTACCTGTAACGGTTCCTGTTTGAATGTAGAACGCAATCAAGATCAACAACATGCCCATTACGAATCCTGATACGAGTTCACCGAATGGAGTATAAGCTATCGGATAAGGGCCACCAGTATAAAAATAGCCAATTAACATAGAAACGGAACCTACTGCGGCAAGCCACCATGAAGTTTCCATACAAATGTAAATACCGAGAACAACAGATAGCCCATAGAGCATGAGTGCTAAATTTAACACGGTCTTCGGCTGTACACCGTTTCTGACGATCGTGCCGCCAATCCCGATTGAATGTTCATCGTCAAGTCCACGTTTGAAATCGTAGTATTCGTTAAACATATTTGTAGCCATCTGCAAAAACAAACTGGCTACAAGCATCGCCAGAAATAACGGAAAATGAAGTGGTCCATATTGTAGTGCAATCATGGTGCCTAAAAAGACAGGAGCAAAAGCGGCAGTCAATGTGTGGGGGCGTGTCAGTTGCCACCAAACTCGCCAGCCGGTATCGGTTTCTATTGTGTGTTGCACGGGTAATCTCTCCTTATATGTGTAGTCATCATCTGATAGTATACAACAAAAATCAGCAGTTAGGTTATATGAAACAATAGTTGAAGATAATTGTCGTATCGTCTCCCATACAGCGAGACATTATATATTAAGTAAAGCGTCCAATGTGCTAGAATAGAGGTACTTATCGTTCAGGGAAAGTATGCCTGAGCGTAAATTGACGAAAAATATTTTGTACGATGATAAGGAGAGAGTGGGATGAATCGGAAATTGACCGATCGAATGAGGACGGTTCCGGCAACAGGCGCTGATTCTCGTTTTTTTACGGAAACAATAGAAGTGGAAACACTAAGTCCACTTGCTTTTTTTGAAGCAGGTCTTTCACATTATGGGGAGCATCGTTTCTTCTGGCAGAATGCGGACAAGACAGTAAAACTTGTCGGATTAGGTCAGGCAACGGTATTAACAGCGGAGCTAGATCGTTTTCAATCGATTTCTTTGCAGTGGGCAGCACTCTGTGAGGGATTAATTAAAGAAGAGAAAGATATCGATCCCGTGTTATTTGGCGGATTTTCTTTTGATCCTCATACGCGTCAAGATGATGAGTGGAGTGCGTTCCCAGCCGCTTATTTTACTGTTCCTCTATTCCAACTGAAAATTGAAAAAGGGAAAACGTATGTATCCATTAATTATATTACGCAAGAACCGCAAGCAACGGCTGATTTTGAAGCATTGCGTCAAGAACGCGATCGGCTGATCCATATTGCACAAATAGATGAATTCACGTTCCAAGGAAAGCCTGATGTGATCAAGCAGACTGAGCTAGCAACAGATCGCTATATGGATGCAGTAGAACAAGTAACATCGCATATTAAAGAACAAGAAGCGGAGAAAGTCGTTATTGCACGTAAAATCAAATTAACGTTTGAAGAAGAATTTCAAAAGGCCGCAGCATTGCATACCATTACAAATGAACAATCGGCTAGTTATCATTTTGGACTGCAAATTGGTGATGAGATGTTCTTTGGTGCGACACCTGAGCGTTTAGTCGAAATATCAAATGGACATGCGTATTCTGCGTGTGTAGCTGGCTCAATTGAACGTGGAAAAACATCTCAAGAAGATCAGCAGCTCGGAGAAGTATTATTACGTGATAAGAAAAACCGTGAAGAACATCAATATGTAGTCGATATGATTACGCAAGTGTTCTCGGAGTTCTGTACATCCCTTCAAGTTAATAAAACGCCTAAACTTTTAAAGGTGCGGGACATCCAACATTTATTCACACCGGTTGAAGGGGAACTTGCGAAGGACATGGATATATTCCGTCTAGTCGAAGCACTCCATCCGACACCTGCGCTTGGGGGAGTTCCGCGTCAGAAAGCGCTTGAAATAATTCGTGAAGAAGAGCAGATGGACCGTGGCTTTTATGCTGGACCGATTGGTTGGACGGATTCCGCAGGTAATGGAGAATTTGCGGTGGCGATTCGTTCTGGACTGTTAACTGGCAATGATGCATATTTGTATGCTGGCGGTGGTATAGTAGCCGATTCTACACCGACAGAAGAATATGCGGAAACATGGGTGAAATTCCGTCCTGTGTTACGCGCGCTCGGAGGCCGCTTACATGAATGATCACGAAACAGGATTAACGAGTTATGTGCTTCGCTTAACGGATACGCTCATACGACAAGGAGCAACCAAGGCGGTTATTAGTCCAGGCTCCAGATCGACACCGCTTGCGTATGCGTTTACGAACTCTACGCATATGCAAACGTATATGCATACCGATGAGCGTTCTGCAGCTTTTTATGCGCTTGGATTAGTGAAAGCGACTGGACAACCTGTTGTTTTGCTATGTACGTCAGGAACAGCAGCATCGAACTACCATCCTGCTATCACAGAAGCTTTTTATGCGAGACTACCGTTGATCGTCATCACGGCGGATCGTCCGCATGAATTACGTGAAGTCGGTGCACCACAGGCGATTGATCAAATTCGCATGTTTGGAGAGCATGTCAAAGATAGTGTCGACTTCCCTGTGCCTGAAAACAGAGAAGACATCTTACAATACATGGAACAACGTGCAGTTAGACTTCTATCCGTCGCCAAAACTGCACCTCAAGGGCCAGTGCATTTGAATGTGCCGTTTCGTGAGCCATTGCTCATTGACTTGGAAGCCACGGCGCCTGTTAGTCGATTCCAGCAACAGTTAGTAGGGGATCTCGCTGTAACGGAAGAAATGAAAGTAGTACTCGAAACGGCCATTACACAATCGAAAAAAGGCATACTCGTGATGGGCGAGCAACCGACGACTCTAGATAAAGAACGTTTCTGGCAGTTCGCTAGAGCACTTCAATGGCCTGTACTATGTGACCCGTTGTCCAATCTACGCTCACAAGTACCGACAGACTGTGACGATCTTTGTATTGATCAATATGATGCGTTGCTAAAAAGTGAAATGTTTGCCGAAAAGATGCGACCTGATTGTGTCATACGATTTGGTCCGCAGCCCATTTCTAAGCCATTGCTTTTGTTTTTGAAGAAGACTTGCCCCAAAACGTATATAGTGGTGGATGATTCGCCAAATTATCGTGATCCGATTGGTCTGACTACTCATCACTTACAAGTGAGTGCGGCGAGTATTTGGCAGCAAGTATCTGTACCACGCGAGCGAACAGAGTATACGAAACAATGGACTGGAGCCAATCAAATTTCCGCAGACGTAATGAATGAAGATCAACATTTCAATCAAGATGAAGGTCACTTCGTTCGTCAATTTATTGCCAACTTACCGGATGGCTCCGATGTAGTCTGTAGTAGCAGTATGCCGATTCGGGACTTGGATACGCATTTCAAAAAGACAAACCGTGATATTTCGTTGTTCTGTAATAGAGGAGCAAATGGAATTGACGGGGTAGTCTCGACTGCTCTTGGTATTCAGGAAGGTCGTCAACGCCAAACTTATTTATTGATTGGCGATTTGGCCTTTTTACATGATGTTAATGGATTAATTATTTCTCGTTTACAGCAAACTGATTTGACGATTGTTCTGATTAATAACAATGGTGGCGGGATCTTCTCTTATTTGCCACAGGCGTCTATTGAACAGCATTATGAACAATTATTCGGAACTCCAACTAATGTGACGTTTAATCATGTCGCAGCGATGTATGAAGCACAATACGATGCAGTGGATACGACACGAGCATTTGAACAAGCGATGCGAGCAGCTAAAACAGCTAATCTACGAATCATTGAAGTAGCAACAGTGCGTGAAGACAATGTAGAGGCTCATCGCTCGGTATGGCGGGAAATTGCGAAGAGGGTGGAACGCATTGACGACTGAAGTAGTAACGATCAGAGGTATTGATACGCATATTGCAAAGTTTGGAGATGAACAGTTGCCAGCAATTATTTTATTGCATGGTTTTACAGGTTCGATCGCTACTTGGCAACAAACGATTGAAGAGCTCGCGGTGGATTATTATGTAGTCGCAGTCGATTTAATCGGTCATGGTAAAACGGAAGCGCCTGAAACGATAAACCGCTATAAGATGGAAGAGCAAATTGAAGATTTGAATGAAGTCTTGCAGAAGCTTGAAATAACCAAACCGATTCTACTTGGTTATTCGATGGGAGGGCGTGTCGCGCTAGGCTATACGGCAACCTACCCTGACAAAGTAAAAAGTGTACTACTTGAGAGCAGTTCACCAGGCTTGCGTACGTCTGAACAACAACTTGCACGACGCACAGCAGATGCTCAGCTTGCGGATAGGATAGAACAGCAAGGAATGATTGAATTCGTCGACTTTTGGCAGGAGATTCCGCTGTTTCATTCACAAAAGAAATTATCTGACTCACAGCAACAAGCAGTGCGTAGTGAACGTCTCAATCAACGGCCAATTGGTTTAGCAAACAGTTTACGAGGGATTGGAACGGGTAGTCAGCCTTCTTACTGGCAGGCGCTAGAGCAACTTTCACTGCCTGTATTATTGCTTACAGGCAGTGAAGACGAGAAATTTGAAAGTATTGCGCAAGAAATGATGAAAAGCCTTCCAAATGCGCAGCATGAAACGATAAAAGATGCGGGGCATGCAATTCACGTGGAAAAACCTCAACAATTTGCTACAATGATAAAGAGCTTTCTGAAAACAGTGTAAAGAATGAGGAGGAATTAATTATGACCCGTCAATGGGAAGCGCTTCGTACATATGATGATATCAAGTACGAAATGTACAACGGTATCGCAAAAATCACAATTAATCGTCCGGAAGTGCGCAACGCATTCCGTCCGAAAACAGTAATGGAAATGATTGATGCATTTTCACGCGCAAGAGATGATCAGCGAATTGGTGTGATCGTGTTAACAGGTGAAGGTGAGAAAGCTTTCTGTTCAGGAGGCGATCAATCTGTTCGTGGTCACGGTGGATATGTTGGAGACGACGAAATTCCACGCTTGAACGTTTTAGATCTTCAACGCTTGATTCGCGTTATTCCTAAGCCAGTTGTCGCAATGGTTGCAGGATATGCAATCGGTGGCGGTCACGTCTTGCATGTAGTGTGTGACTTGACGATTGCTGCAGACAATGCACGTTTTGGACAAACAGGACCTACTGTAGGCTCGTTCGACGCAGGATACGGTTCAGGATACCTAGCACGTATTGTTGGGCATAAGAAAGCACGTGAAATCTGGTACCTATGCCGTCAATACGACGCACAGGAAGCACTCGACATGGGCTTAGTCAACACAGTTGTTCCGTATGAGCAGCTTGAAGACGAAACTGTTCAATGGTGTGAAGAAATGCTAGGCAAGAGTCCTACTGCACTTCGCTTCTTGAAAGCAGCAATGAATGCAGATACAGATGGCTTAGCTGGTCTACAGCAATTAGCTGGAGACGCAACATTGCTTTATTACACGACGGATGAAGCGAAAGAAGGACGCGACGCATTTAAAGAAAAGCGTAAGCCAGACTTCGATCAATTCCCACGCTTCCCTTAAACAAATGAAAGCTGCCTAAATTGGGCAGCTTTTTCATTACGTCATTTTTAATTGGAGGAGTTTCACATGATGATTCCCAATTGGCTTATGCAACGGGCTAAATTGACGCCAGACGCATCCGCTCTTGTTACAAAAGAAGGAAACTGGTCATACCGTGAATTATATGAACAATCTCTTGAAATTGCACAACAACTTCATCATCTGGGAGTACAACCTGAGAGTAGGGTCGCGCTACTCAGCCAGTCCAATGAACAAACGGTCCTCTTTATTCATGCGTGCTGGTTATTAAGTGTGGAAGTCGTCTGTCTGAATAATCGACTGACAGAACAGGAATTATGCTGGCAAGTACGCGATTCCGAAGCGACACTTGTGCTTGTTGATGATGAGATACCATCACTTCCGGAATTGGATGACGTCAAGAGTTTATTCTATTCTGCAGTTCGAAAGACTAAACGAAAAGAGTTCACTTTACTGGAACAGTGGACTGAAGATCAGACGCTATCGATTATGTATACTTCAGGCACTACAGGGGTTCCTAAAGGAGTTCGACAGACAGCGGGTAATCATACGTCGAGCGCGCTCGCATCAGCGTTGAATCTCGGATTGACCGATAATGACTCCTGGCTTTGCATGATGCCTTTATTCCATATAAGCGGGCTGTCGATCGTCATTCGTTCTGTAATTTATGGAATAGAAATGCGCTTGTACGAAAAATTTGATGCGAAAGAAGCTGCTACACAAATCATAGCGGGGCGTGTAACAGCGATGTCTGTCGTTGCGCTGACGTTGGATCAAATTGTTCGTGTCATGGAAGCAACTGATAGTAAAGCACATTCGCTATTCCGCACGATGCTCGTCGGTGGCGGACCGGTACCACTGAATTATTTGGATCGCGCGGCTGCGTGTGGATTACCAATACTTCAAACGTATGGCATGACCGAAACGTGTTCGCAAACGACAACACTTGGAAAAGCAGATGCGACGAGAAAGCTAGGTTCAGCGGGTAAACCGTTATTTTTCAACCAAGTTGCCATTAAAGATACCGTTCAACCGAGAGAAGTGGGGGAAGTGCTCATAAAAGGTCCTCACGTGACGCCAGGCTATATTGGAAGCCAACGTACACGCAATGCGCTGACCGAGGATGGTTGGCTCGCTACAGGGGATGCTGGCTACCTTGACGAGGAAGGCTATTTATTCATTGTCGACCGTCGTGCTGATCTAATCATTTCTGGTGGAGAGAATATTTATCCTGCCGAGATTGAAAATGTGTTGCTAGCGCATCCTGCTATAAGGGAAGCGGGCGTATGTGGTAAAGAAGATACGGAGTGGGGACAAGTACCCGTCGCATTCATCGTCGGTTCAGTTAATGAGGAAGAGTTAGTAGAATTCTGTTCGAAACGTGTAGCACGGTATAAACTTCCAAAAGAATTTCGATTTGTAGAGCAACTGCCACGTAACGCATCGAATAAATTGATGCGTTTCGAATTGAAAAAATGGCTATAAAAAAACAGTGGAGTTTTCATCCACTGTTAGTTGCCTAATGCTTTTTTCAGTACTTCCAAATTTTGTTCCATGAGAGTGAAGTACGTTTCTTCCTTTTGTATATCTTCTTCAGTAAGCACACTCAAATTATGCAAAGTTAGCGCTTCGGCATCCAGTTCTTTTTTGATCACTTCAGCCAATTTTGAGCTGACGTTTTGTTCAAATAAAATATACTGGATGTCTTGTTCTTTTGCTTCTTTCACAAGTGAGGCTAATTCTTTTTGTGAAGGTTCATTCTGAGAATCAAGACCAGATACTGCAAGTTGCTGTAACCCATAAGCATCTGCCAAGTAGCCAAATGCTGCATGGGACACAAAGAATGTTTTGTTTGGTGACGCATCAGCCATAGTCTTAAATCCACGATCCAATTCTTCTAGTTCATCATATAAAACATCAAAATTTTTCTTGAATGCCTCTGCATGTTCAGGCAATTCATCGGACAACTCTTGCGTGATTTTCTCTGCAAGCTTCGTACTGAGATAAGGTGATATCCAAACATGTGGATCGACGGTATCCTCATGACCATGATCGTCATGTTCGTCTTCTCCATGTTCGTGGGAATGCCCCTCTTCTAATTCCTCGGGATCAATATAGTCGGCGATTGGAACGAACTGCACATCTTCATTCTGCAACGTCTTCTCCGTCTTTTGCACAAAACCTTCGAGTCCAAGTCCGATATAGAAGAATAAATCTCCTTTTGCGAGGGCCATCATATCTTTCTGTGTAGGTTCAAACACGTGCTCATCTGTCCCAGGTGGGTAGATGGATTTCACGTCAACGTACTCTCCACCAATGCGTTCAGTGAAGTATTGCAACGGGTAGACTGTTGTATAGACGAGTAATTGATCGGATGATGAATCATCCGGTTCGGTCGTTGCCTTATTGGTACAACCACTTAAAACGAGTAGTAGGGTAGCGCCTAGCAACAGCAAACGATTTTTCATTAGAAAAGCCTCCGTGACGTAATCGGAATGATTACTATTTAGATTATTTTCTCATCATACAAGATATGATATATGTTTGCAACCTAGTACTGCTTGTTTTTATTCGTTTTTTTGGGAGGCACCGGATCGAATCCACCTTTATGAAAAGGATGACATTTTAAAATCCGCATGACTGCAAGCCAACTACCTTTTAGTGCTCCATGTGTTTCAATTGCTTCTACCCCGTAATGTGAACAAGTCGGATGAAATCGGCAAGAGGGTGGTGATAAGGGAGAAATAAATTTTTGATAGAACCGGATCAATCGTATAAATATTTTCTTTAGCATATCCATCACCTTCTGACGTAATAAGGTTTAGTTTACCTATAGATGTGGTAAATTAAAAGAGAGAAGCATAATACAATTTAAGAGGAGTGTTTTTTTTATGTCTAAAGAATTAATTCAAGAACTAAACAAACAAGTATCTACTTGGTCGGTGTTGTATGCGAAACTTCATAACTACCACTGGTATGTAAAAGGAAATCAATTCTTCACATTGCACGCAAAGTTTGAAGAATTATATAACGAAGCAACGGCGCATATGGATGAAATCGCAGAGCGCGTGCTAACTTTAGGCGGCGAACCGACTGCAACACTATCACAGCATTTGACTGAATCTGTTGTTGACGAAGCAAAAGGCACAGAAAAAGCGAATGAAATGGTACAGGCATTAGTAGATGACTTCGATAAGACAATGAAATCATTGAAAAAAGGTATGGATCTGGCGGCCAAAGATTCTGATGATATGACAGAAGATATGTTAAACGCAATTTATCAGAGCGTAGAAAAGCATCAGTGGATGTTGAATGCGTTCCTTGGTGAAACAAACGAATAACACTCTTCAATCAACAAGAAATTAACCGATAGTAAGAAGTGAACACCAGAAAGGAGTTGAACGTTATGGATATCAATTCAATTATGTCCAGCCAGTTGAGAAGCTTGCAATCAACCGTTCAAATGAGCGTCATGAATAAGGCCCTTTCAATGGAAACTTCCGCTATGAATGATATGTTGAATGGCCTCGAAAATCAGCCTGTCGCGCACCCCACAAAGGGCGCTTCAATTGATATCAAGGCTTGATTGGAAAACACGCATCTCGTATGACTAGAGATGTGTGTTTTTTAATGGACGCAATCAAAAAGAATGGTAGACTATAAAAAACATGAAATAGTAGGAGGTAGATTAAATATGGCACAAGGTCAATTTCTACGTAATTTAATTATCGAAACACCTTCAAAACCTGGTAATTTGGGTAAGGTGACAATGGCAATTGGACAGCTAAATGGAGATATCGGCGACATTCAAACAATTAAAGTTGGAACGATTTCTACAATCAGAGAAATCGCACTACTATGTAATGATAAAGACCATTTAGAGGAAATTGTCGAAGCAATAGATAATTTGAAAAATGGCATTAAAGTTCAAGCGATTACAGATGATGTACTGCAAATGCATGAAGGCGGTAAAATTCATATGAAAGCCACACATCAAATCCGTTCTCTTGCAGATTTACGCAGAGTGTACACACCGGGTGTAGCTAGCGTATGTAAAACGATTTACGAAGATCCCGAACAAGCCAACTATTTCACAGGCATTTCAAATTCGGTAGCAATCGTGACAGATGGTACAGCTATTTTGGGACTCGGGGATATTGGTCCAGTAGCAGGTATGCCCGTCATGGAAGGAAAGGCCGTATTATTTGATCAATTCGTTGGCATTAGTGGTATTCCGATATTACTTGATACGAGTGATCCGGATGAAGTAGTAGCTACGGTCAAACATATCCATCAAGGTTTCGGCGCAATTTTATTAGAAGATATAGGTTCTCCACATTGCTTTGAAATTGAAGAACGTCTAAAAAAAGAATTGCCAATTCCGGTTATGCATGATGACCAGCATGGCACAGCAGTCGTAGCATTAGCAGCAGCACTCACTGCATGTAAACATGTCGATGTGGATTTAGCCAATTCTTCGGTTGGACAAATCGGACTAGGTGCTGCAGGATTAGCGATCAGTCGTATGTTTATGGCATATGGTGTAGAGGAAATGAAGGGAACGGATCCAAACCCTCACGCTAAAGAAATGTTAGCAGAGCACGGCGGTACTGTTGTCGATACGATGGAGGAAATCATGGAGACCTGTGACCTAATCATTGCCACAACAGGTGTAGCTAACTTGATCAAGCCTGAAATGATTCGTAAAGGTCAAATTATTTTGGCTTTATCCAATCCAAATGCGGAAATTGCTCCGGATGTCGCATTGGAAGCAGGCGCGGCTTATGCAGCTGATGGTCGTCTAGTCAATAATGTTCTTGGTTTTCCAGGAATCTTCCGCGGTGCATTAAATGCGAATGCCGAGTCGATTACATATCCAATGCTTATTGCTGCAGCTCTAGCGATTGTCGATAGCACGAAACGAGACGATTTAGTACCACATCCTTTAGATCCTAACGTACACATTAACGTAGCGTTGGCGGTTGAAAAAGTAGTATATGAAGAGCAAAATCGAGAAATATAATACGAAGACCTATTGACGAAATACCGTTAATAGGTTTTTTTAATGCAGAATATATTTTTCGTAACGAGCCATGCTACGTAAAAAAGAAAGTAGGATGATTATGACAGAAGAAAGATATCCAATGTATATATCACTGAACCACAAATTAGTTCACGCAGATCCTCACTCCTCAACATGGGAATATAAAGTAGAAGTGACAAAGGAAGTATATCCTATATTTGAAAAGCTTTTTTCACAAATGGAACAATTAGAATTCCAAAACTTTCTTCGGTCCCATTTACCGTATATTCCCTATCATTATGACAAAGACAATGACAGAGTCGATTTGCGCTTGAAGAAGGTCTTTGCATTGATCCATGAATATACCGACGATGAGTCCAAGCGTTTTATCGAGCAACTACCGTTATTTCGTTGAATCTTCACGTGCCTTTCCGCTACACTAGAGGAAAGGACGTGATCCATAATGCTGAAATTTGAAGATTTACAGGGAGCCAATGTCGAATTGACGTTTGGACTGAACTCACATCATATTGAACCTCGCCATGTGCTCGTTGTCATTAAGCACAACGAGCGTTGGTTATTGACTAAACATAGAATACGCGGCATTGAATTTCCAGGTGGAAAAGCAGAATGGGGAGAGACCATTGAACAAGCGGCAATTCGGGAAACGATGGAAGAAACAGGGGTCACAATAGAAAATGTGCATTCATTTGCTGAGTACGTCGTCTTTACCGCCCCCCCTTTTTGCAAAGCCGTTTTCACAGGGGATATTACGCATATAGAAAAGGACTTTACGTTAATGGAAACGGAAGGCGCGGTTTGGATGACAGACGCTGAGTTAGACGCTTGTACAGAACTTAGTTTTCATATGAAAGATCGTGGAATGAGTGAACTGAGAAAGTGGGTGGAAGCGAATGGTCGAACAAACTAATGGAAAGATCATTCGACGAAGAGACTATCCTTCCCCAAACCCACACGTTAAATTGGAGGAAATCACCTATAGCTCTGACGGTTTGCTAGTAAAAGGCCTCTTAGCCACACCAAAAGCGGAAGGCCACTATGACGGTTTGCTTTATTTACGTGGCGGCATCCAACATGTAGGGATGGTTAGACCGGCTCGTATTGCCCAATTTGCGTCCCATGGTCTTGTGGTATTCGCTCCTTATTATCGCGGCAATCGTGGCGGCGAAGGGAAGGATGAATTTGCAGGCGAAGACCGCAATGATGCAGTGGTGGGAGTAGATGTGCTGAAACAACAAAGTAGTGTCAACTCAGATCGGATTCATCTATTTTCCTTTTCGAGAGGCGGTATAATGGCGCTCTGGACTGCTATTATACGTGAAGATCTAACGTCCGCGGTGGCATGGGCTGGAGTCTCAGACGTAGTCTTCACGTACAAAGAGCGACAGGATATGCGCCGCATGATGAAGCGTGTCATCGGTGGCACCCCGAATAATCAACCCGATGCGTATCGTGAGCGTACAGCTTTATTCCGTGTACAGGACATCGATATACCGACGCTCATTATTCATGGGACGCTCGATACAAATGTTTCATTTGAACAGGCGTTATTGCTCGAGAGTGCTTTGAGTGAGGCGAATAAAGAGTTTGAAACTTGGTATTTGGAAGGCTATACGCATTATATTCCACCTGAAATGAATCGGCGGCTTGTGAAAGATGCAGTGGATTGGATGAAGCGGCAGAGAAGGGGATAGGTCAAACATTGTAAATGGTTTTTTATGGTCGTTGCTCGAATTTGGCTTGGTTATTGAAAGTAGTGAGGGTCATGCTTTGGACTCGCGCAGGCACGTGGGGGATTGCCTCCAGCCGTGAGCCAACTAGCGGTGGAGCTGCTAGTTGTCTCATGGCCACGGCCTACCCCGCAGTTGTGCCTGCACTACTAAGTGGTTGACAAGTTGGATTGTGGTTTATAGAAGATGAAGATCAGTGGATCGGTGATACCTTTCTTCGGTTTT
>NZ_JARIEA010000020.1 GCF_029267015.1 Sporosarcina ureae
ACATTCGCATAGGATAGAATGTGAAAGGGGGTGTCACCATGAGCGGTTACACTCAAGGCGGTTCTGGATCATCAGGCTTTGCTTTAATTGTTGTGTTATTCATTTTGTTGATCATTGTAGGTGCTGCATACTTGTGCTAAAAAAAAGCCCGCCCCCAGCAATGGGGGTGGGCAATACATAGTGTTATGCGCTAAAGAATACTTCTACATATAAGGATAAAATGAGGATTGTGATTAGAATGTTTACAGTCCGATATATCTTAGGCTGCTTTTCTTCTGGAATCTCTCTAGATTGGCAAAGAGCAAATGTCATTTTATTAATTTGATATAAGTAGAACAATGAAAATAGAATGGTAATCGCTATAACCATTTTAGACCTCCTCTTTCTGCTTCTGTACTATCATAGCAGAATTTGTGAGCAAAAGGAAAAACCTAAACCTTGTATGGAGAAGGTAGTTAAGACTCCACTCGGGATTTTGTTAGGTAATCATTCGAGTCGACATAGGTTTTCTCGATGTTTTGAAAACCGCGTTCGAAAATATCCATAAAGTCATCGCCATAAATATTACGTAAGACAGACATGACCTCGAGAAATTCTGGGAACTTCCCGTAAATATCGCGAATTGGAAGAGACCCTTGAAGAACACTGTAATCTTCATTATGATAATTTGCGTTCATCTCTACGAGTAACTTTTTGCCTTCTTCTGAAACCGTCACATATGTATTGCGACGATCGTCTTCCTTTTTGGAAAAGTATAGAAGTTGACGTTGTTCCAGTTTCTTGGAGAAGTTGAAAGCAGTTGAGACGTGCATAACTCCGAACTTGGCGATATCTGAAATAGTGGCGCCTTCAAGGTGGTAAGCGATCCATAAGATATGATGTTCGTTGATATTGAGGTCATACGGTTTAATCCATTGTTGCCAATCTTTCTCTACAGCTTTCCATAATGCTTTGGACATTTGGGCTACGCGCTGATTGAAGATCATGGCATCTTTACGTGAAATGATTTGCTCTGCCATCGAGACACCTGCTTTCTGTCAGTCTTTTTTATTTATTATACCAAAAAAGCAACAAATAAAAAAGACGGAATAATAAAATAATTAGACCTAGGCGTATATACCCATGTAATACAGCTCTTTAATAGCTTGTATCGTGTGGGTATGCACACGTTGACTAGCAAGTACTGGATGGACGCTGAAAGAGAAATAGATTAACGAGTTCCGATGGATTTCTCTAGATCATCCAATGCATTTTGAATGGCAGAAATTTCTTTCTCTAATCGCTTCTTGTTGTGCTCAGTCGAGCGCTTCCAGTCTGCTACGGAAACTTTCATTTCTTCGACAGTCTCTGGCACAAGCTCCTTTGCTTCTTTAGACAAATCTGTCACAGAATCTTTTAAATCTGCTACTTGGCCTTTGACATCTCTCAACTTATCTTTCAGTTCCAATGATGCAGTTTTGACGCTGTCTCGTAGTTCGCTACCCGCTTTTGGAGTAGAATATAGAACCGTAATAGCAGAAGTTACAGCACCAGCTGCCAGACCAATAAAGAATGTGGACGCTTTCATGTAGACGACACTCCTTTTGTATAGTTATTATTTTATTAAAGCATGTTACTACGTATATGAGCAAGAAAATTAATGAAATATTATACAATCAAAAGCTTTTCAACCTAAAAGAGCGAAAAGGTGGAAGCGAGTGCAGGTTTTTATCAAATGAAGTAGAAAGAAATACAGTGTACTTCTTTTCTACTTACTCGGTGTGTTATTGTTGCAGGCGTTTTGAAATACTTGACGCTAGTTCAGAGACTACGTCCATCGGGAACTGCTCCACTTTTGTATGGAATTCTACGTTCAAACCATCTGATTTATCATAACGAGGAATTAAGTGCATATGGAAATGATAAACCGACTGCCCTGCGAAGGATCCGTTGTTTTGCAAGAGGTTCATGCCACATGGCTGAAACTCTTCTTTTAAAGCATTGGCAATTTTCGGTGCTACTTTAAATAGATTTCCTGCTTCATCTTC
Organism: Sporosarcina ureae; assembly: GCF_029267015.1. Taxonomy (GTDB): domain Bacteria; phylum Bacillota; class Bacilli; order Bacillales_A; family Planococcaceae; genus Sporosarcina; species Sporosarcina ureae_D. The sequence continues at coordinate 2,028 of NZ_JARIEA010000020.1, forward strand.
AGTTAATTCATACAAATTCTCACGGTGAGTTTTCGGAATTAGAAGTACGTGGCCTTTTGTAACCGGCATAATATCCATAAAGGCGATGACATGTTCATCTTCGTACACTTTTTCTCCTGGAATCGTTCCTTCTACAATCTTGCAGAAAATACATGAAGTCATTTCTACACTTCCTTTCATGTTTGGATGTATTGTAGCATATTTTCAGATAGTTAACGAAGGCGGATAAAGCAATTTTACAATTTCTTTGCTAAAATAATAAAAGAAGATTGGAGGAAATACAATGGCAATCCTAGAACTAGAACATGTAACAGGTGGTTATACGCGCAAGCCCGTTTTACATGACCTTTCATTTCAGATAGAAGAAGGTGAATTGGTCGGGTTGATCGGTCTGAATGGCGCAGGTAAAAGTACAACAATCAAACATATTATAGGTGTTATGAACCCGCTTGAAGGAATAATTAAAATTGACGGCGCTACATTTAGTGACAAAGAACATTACCGCCAATCATTCAGTTATATTCCAGAGACGCCCGTGTTATACGAAGAACTTACATTACAAGAACATTTGGAACTGACTGCCATGGCATACGGTCTGGACAAGCAGCAATTTGAAATCCGTACCGAACAATTGCTAAAAGAGTTCCGTATGGAAAAGCGCTTGAAATGGTTTCCAGCGCACTTCTCCAAAGGTATGCGACAGAAAGTCATGATCATGTGTGCTTTCCTCGTAGAACCGAAACTATATATTATCGATGAGCCATTTGTTGGGTTGGATCCGTTGGCGATTCGTGCATTGCTTGATCAAATTATCGAGAGAAAAAATGCCGGCGCTTCTATTTTGATGTCGACACATGTGCTCGCTACAGCTGAAAAATATTGTGATCGTATTATCCTGTTGCACGAAGGACGGGTGCGTGCGAATGGTACGATGGACGACTTGCGCAAGGCGTTCGGACGACCGGATGCCACACTGGATGATTTATATATTGCTATGACTGAGGAAACCGATCATGAACAACATGCATGAGATTTGGGGACAGCGGTTCTTCCATTATGTCAATGAATTACAGAAATATATGCGCTATGTATTCACAGGACATTTGGCCATCGTCTTCATGTTTGCCATTGGGGCAGGGGGCTATGCGTACAGTGAATGGTTGAAGGGAGTACCCATCACATTCCCTTCTGCCTTCATCATATCTGTTGTCATTGCCCTATTATTAATGAAGGCTGCGCCGACTACTTTGCTTAAGCCGGCAGACATTGTATTTTTCTTGCCATTGGAAAATCAATTGCCGAACTATATGAAACGTTCGAAAACTTGGTCGACATTTTCCCAACTGCCATTGCCGCTAATCGCCATGGTCGTCGCATTGCCTTTATTAAAGGCGACAGAAGTAGGAACTGGCACGGATTATATTTTAGTCATGTTACTGATTATTGCTTTTAAAGGACTGTTTGTAGCGACTGAATACAGTGTTCGGATCGCCAATCATGATTTCGTATGGCCGGATCGTGTTGTTCGACTAGTTCTAACATTTTTAACGATTCAATTCGCACTGACATGGAGCCCAGTGGCAATCTTCATTGGAATTTTGATCGCCATGCTCTATGCGAAGTTTTGGGATAAAAAAGCAGCACACTATCCGTTTCCCTATGAGCAGTTTATTGAATTGGAACAAAATCGTATGATGCGTTTTTATCGATTCGCGAATTATTTTACGGAAGTACCACATTTGGTTGGATCGGTGAGTAAGCGTAGCTGGTTGAAATTTGCAATGAAACGTTCCACGTTTAAGCGTAGAGATGTGCAGAGTTATTTGGTTGCCCGGACATTCATTCGTACAGATGATACATTTTGGTTGTGGGTAAGATTGACGGCATTATCTGCATTGGGCGCGTTTTTAATACCATTGCCAATTGTGTCATTCATATTTGTTGGGGCGTTAGCCTTCGCGACTGCCGTTCAGTTGATTTTGGCACTCGAAGGCGGAGTCGAATTCACGATGGATCAGCTGTTTCCTGAAATGCAGGAAAAAACGCAAATCAAAGCGGTTCGTTCGTTAGTAAGAAAATTGATTTGGTTACAAGCGATTATTCTATTATTGGCGGCCTTGCCGTTATATGGCTTAAGCGTTACACCCGTCTTGATTGCGGTTGTTGCATTGATTGTAGGAGAAGCGACGATTCAATTAACGAAAGAGCAAGTGAGAGAGATATGATGATAGGCGTAAAATGAAATGGTGTTAGTAAGACATAGTTTTCAAGTAATTATTTATTTTTTACAGAATTATTTGAATATATGTACCTAGTCAATATTCTTCTATTTATACGAAAGTAATTCAAAAGTTCGAATAGTATGATTAAGGGTTGCAATTCATATTCTACTGCATATATAATTACTAAAAGGTATCAGGGGTGAGAGAGATGAATAATAACAACTCATATGCTGAATTTTTGAAAGCGGTAGGTAACAACAGCACTTCTCTCCAAGCGGAAAAGCTGCTGAATGAAATCTATTGGGATCTGTTTCTACAACACATTCATTGGGAACAAACGCAAGCGCGAATCATGACGTTGATTGATGATGCGCTAGATCAAAATGACAAAGACGCATTCGACCTGTATACACAACAATTACTCGATATTTCACAAGAACAAGGATATGAACTTAAAACAAAATAATGTATGCATAGGCACTGCTAAGGCGAAATCCTGGCAGTGTTTTTTTATTGTATAGAATGTCATAGCTGTAAGTTTCTTTCACAAAGTACAAGGGTACAATAAAGTACATAGAGAGTTAGCTTAAAACGTACGTTCGTTATTTCTTTAGAAAAAACACGAGGTGTGGTAAAATAGAAGGACAGGTGTTTAAGAAGAGGAGTGGAACCATTTGAACGAAACATTTCAATTGCAGGCACCATATACGCCGCAAGGAGATCAGCCAAAAGCGATCGCCAGCCTTGTTAACGGCATAAAAGAAGGTAAGAAACATCAAACCTTACTCGGTGCAACAGGAACAGGTAAAACATTTACGGTTTCCAATGTACTGACAGAAATTAATAAACCTACACTGGTCATTGCCCATAATAAAACGTTGGCTGGCCAATTATATAGTGAGTTCAAAGAGTTTTTCCCAGATAATGCAGTAGAATACTTTGTCAGCTTCTATGACTTTTATCAACCGGAAGCATATGTTCCGCAGACAGATACATTCATTGAGAAGGATTCATCAATCAATGATGAAATCGATAAACTTCGTCACTCAGCGACCAGTGCTTTATTCGAACGAAATGATGTACTCATTGTTGCATCCGTATCGTGTATTTACGGTCTCGGTTCTCCAGAAGAATATAATGACATGGTCTTTTCATTACGTAAAGGGATGGAAATACCGCGTAATCAATTGTTGCGCACGCTAGTGGACATCCAGTACGAACGTAATGATATCAATTTCACACGTGGTACATTCCGTGTCAGAGGGGATGTAGTCGAGGTCTTCCCTGTAGCACGAGATGAGCGTTGTATACGTCTTGAATTCTTTGGCGATGAAATCGAAAGGATCCGTGAAGTTGATGCCTTAACAGGTGAAGTCATCGGTGATCGTGATCATGTCGCTATTTTCCCAGGATCCCACTTCGTTACGCGCGAAGAGAAGTTATTAAAAGCGATTGAAAATATTGAAATTGAGTTGGAAGAACAACTTAAATATTTACGTGATAACGATAAGTTATTGGAAGCGCAGCGCCTAGAGCAACGAACGCGCTATGATTTGGAAATGATGCGCGAGATGGGCTTCTGTTCGGGTATTGAAAACTATTCTAGACATTTGACATTGCGTGAAGCAGGCGCAACCCCTTATACACTTCTAGACTATTTCCCTGACGACTTCTTGATCGTCGTAGATGAAAGCCACGTCTCCCTACCGCAAATCCGCGGTATGTACAACGGGGACCAAGCGCGTAAAAAAGTTTTGGTGGAACACGGTTTCCGTTTACCATCGGCTTTGGATAATCGCCCATTAATGTTTGAGGAATTTGAAAAACATATTAAACAAGCGATGTATATTTCCGCAACCCCAGGACCTTATGAAATAGAGCATACAGATAAAATGATTGAACAGATTATTCGTCCAACAGGATTACTTGATCCTATCATTGAAGTTCGACCGATTGAAGGACAAATTGATGATTTACTGGATGAAATAAATCTTCGGATCGAGCGAAACGAACGGGTGTTGATTACGACACTGACGAAAAAAATGTCAGAAGACTTGACGGATTACCTGAAGGATATCGGGATTAAAGTTCAATATCTCCATTCTGACGTCAAGACACTTGAACGGACAGAAATTATTCGTGAACTGCGTGTCGGAACGTACGATGTACTCATCGGGATCAACTTATTACGTGAAGGTATCGATATTCCGGAAGTTTCATTGGTCACGATTTTGGATGCAGACAAAGAAGGATTCTTGCGTTCAGAACGTGCATTGATTCAGACGATCGGTCGAGCAGCACGTAACTCTGAAGGACGCGTTATTATGTACGCGGATAAAATGACAGATTCAATGAAGAAAGCCATTGATGAAACAGAGCGTCGTCGTGAAATTCAAAAGGCTTATAATATAGAACACGGAGTCACACCGACAACTATCGTCAAACCAATCCGCGAATTGATCCGTGCAACTCAAGTAGCTGAAGAAACGGAATCTTATTTGCAGAAAGTAACGAACGGCAAGAGACTTTCGAAAGACGAGAAAGGCTTACTGCTAATCAAATTGGAAAAAGAAATGAAAGAGGCAGCGAAAGCTTTGGACTTCGAAAGAGCTGCAGAGCTACGCGACACTGTAATAGAACTGAAAGCAGAAAGGTAGAGTCCGCATGAAAAATAAAGAACTTATAATACAGGGAGCGCGAGCGAATAACCTAAAAGACATAACGGTGAAGATTCCGCGCGATAAATTGGTCGTGCTCACGGGCCTATCGGGCTCAGGAAAGTCTTCACTGGCTTTTGATACAATCTATGCGGAAGGACAACGCCGCTATGTAGAATCATTATCCGCATATGCTCGCCAGTTCCTTGGACAGATGGACAAGCCGGACGTGGATTCTATAGAAGGATTGTCACCGGCGATTTCTATAGACCAAAAGACAACTAGCAAAAATCCTCGTTCGACTGTAGGGACCGTTACGGAAATCTATGACTACTTGCGGTTGTTATACGCGAGGGTTGGGAAACCGCATTGTCCGTATCACGGCATTGAAATCTCTACGCAAACGATTCAGCAGATGGTGGATCGCGTAATCGAGTTGCCTGAGCGTACTAGAATTCAAATTTTGGCGCCTATTATTTCAGAACGTAAAGGAACGCACGCTAAACTATTCGAAGATATAAAGAAACAAGGTTATGTACGTGTCCGCGTTAACGGCGAAACGATTGATCTGGATGATCATATAGACTTGGATAAAAACAAAAAACATACGATTGAAATCGTCATTGACCGAATCGTCATGAAAGAAGGCGTCGAAACACGGCTTAGTGATTCATTGGAATCTGCATTACGCCTTGCGGACGGCAATGTTCTTGTAGATGTAATCGGTGAAGAAGAATTGTTTTTCAGTGAACATCACGCATGTCCTATTTGTGGATTTTCTATCGGTGAACTTGAACCGCGTATGTTTTCATTCAACAGTCCGTTCGGTGCATGTCCTGAATGTGATGGGCTTGGAATGAAGCTTGAAGTAGACCCTGATTTAGTTATTCCTAACAGTGAGTTGACGTTAAAAGAACACGCCATTGCGCCATGGGAGCCAACGAGTTCTCAGTATTATCCAGAGTTGCTCAAGACGATTGCCAAGCATTATAAAATTCCAATGGATGTACCTGTCAGTGAGCTAGCCGACTCGGATATTGAAAAACTAATGCTGGGATCCAAAAAGGAAAAAATACGATTCCGCTATACGAATGAATTTGGAAATACACGCGACAGCGACATTTATTTTGAAGGTGTATTGCGTAACGTGGAACGTCGTTATCATGAGACATCATCAGACTATATACGCGAGCAGATGGGTAAGTATATGGCGGAAAAATCCTGTCCGACATGTACGGGCTACCGCTTAAAACCGGAATCCCTTTCGGTGTTAGTAGATGGTCAGCATATCGGGAAGATCACGGAACGTTCAATTGTTGAAACGACGAAGTTCTTTGACCAATTAACACTTTCCGAAAAAGATACGCAGATTGCCGACATGATTCTGAAAGAAATCCAGGAGCGTCTAGGCTTTTTAGTGAACGTCGGACTCGATTATCTAAATTTATCTCGTTCAGCGGGTACATTATCTGGTGGAGAAGCACAGCGTATTCGTTTGGCTACACAAATCGGATCCCGGTTGACAGGCGTTCTTTATATACTTGACGAACCTTCCATCGGCCTACATCAACGAGATAATGATCGATTAATCGGCACGTTGCAAAGTATGCGCGATATTGGGAATACGCTAATCGTTGTAGAACATGACGAGGACACGATGATGGCTGCAGATTATTTAATTGATATTGGTCCTGGCGCTGGAGTGGCGGGCGGAGAAGTAATCGCTGCGGGTACACCTGCGAAAGTGATGAAAAACAAGAAATCCTTGACGGGTCAATATTTGAGTGGAAAGAGATTCATCCCACTTCCGATTGAACGTAGATCACGCGATGAACGCAGTATTATCGTTAAAGGGGCTGCGGAGAATAACTTGAAGCATATTGATGCAGAGTTCCCACTCGGTCAATTTATCGCGGTCACTGGGGTCTCGGGTTCAGGTAAGAGTACATTGGTCAATGATATTTTGCATAAGACGTTGGCTCAAAAATTAAATCGATCCAAACAGAAGCCTGGAAAGTTCGATAGTATCAGTGGTGTAGAACATTTAGAGAAGATCATTGATATTGATCAATCACCAATTGGGCGTACACCACGTTCAAACCCGGCTACTTATACAGGAGTCTTTGACGATATTCGTGATGTGTTTGCGATGACGAATGAAGCCAAAGTACGCGGCTATAAAAAAGGTCGCTTTAGTTTCAACGTCAAAGGTGGACGATGTGAAGCATGCCGTGGAGACGGAATCATTAAGATTGAAATGCATTTCCTTCCTGACGTGTATGTACCGTGCGAAGTATGTCACGGCAAACGCTATAACCGCGAAACACTTGAAGTGAAGTATAAAGGTAAGAATATTGCAGACGTACTAGCGATGACAGTGGAAGATGCGGTAGTATTTTTCGAAAACATTCCGAAAATCAATCGTAAACTACAAACGATTGTTGATGTCGGGCTAGGCTATGTACAATTAGGCCAACCGGCGACGACATTATCTGGTGGGGAAGCCCAACGTGTAAAACTCGCTTCCGAACTGCATAAACGTTCCATGGGCAAATCATTCTATATTCTAGACGAGCCGACAACAGGCTTGCATGTACATGACATATCCAAATTACTTGAAGTGCTTCAACGTCTAGTTGACGGAGGAAATACGGTTCTCGTCATTGAGCATAATCTGGATGTCATTAAGACAGTTGATTATATAATCGATATCGGTCCGGAAGGCGGAGACAAAGGTGGAGAAATTGTTGCGACAGGAACACCGGAAGAAATAGCTGAAGTGAAAGAGTCTTACACAGGGAAATATTTGAAGCCGATTTTAGATAGAGATCGAAATCGAATGAAGGAACAAATTAAACAAGTAGTAAAAAAATAGAAAATGAAACTTTTACTCCGCAGAACCGTATAAATAGATAGGTACTGAAAAGATTGTTCAAAATAAGGAGGAATCCGGAAATGCAAAATGAACGCATACGAATACTTACGTTGCTAGAAGATGGTAAAATCACGGCTGATGAAGCATTGAGATTACTGGAAGCCATGGGTAAAGAATCTGAACAAGGAACAGCAGAAGAGAGTTCATCAGCTGATGCTTTCTTCGAAGATATCCGCAAAGAATTCGTCACAGCAGGTGACCGCTTCATGCAATTTATGGATACGGCTGTACACCGTGTGAAAGAATTCGATTTCGAAGCACCATTCAGCAAGTCGGTTTCCTTCACGCATACAGAAAGTAAATCTGCAGAAGACATCGAAGAAATCATCATCCATATCGATCATGGTAATGTGGAAATTCATCCTTCAGACAATGATGAGGTCACGGCGAAGTTTTCCGTGAAGCATTTCAATAACGATTCAGAAGCAGGCGCACTTAGTCAGTTCCTTGAAAAATTATTGTTTGTAAAAGATGGCGACAAGCTACGCATCGGTAGCGATTTGAAGATGCTGCAAGTGAATGTTCATTTATACGTACCGGCTACAACACCGTATCGTAAACTATCTGTACGTTTGTTGAATGGCGGATGTTCTGCTGAAGGTGTGGATTTCAAAGATCTACGAATTAAAACAGCGAATGGGAAAATCGAGTGTGCTGATACTACATTCCATGAAGCGGAGCTCGAAACGGCAAACGGTATGATCCGTATGTTGAAAGTGACGGGTGAAAAGCTGGAAGCCGAGACATTGAACGGCCGTGTCTATGTAGATGGCGCTATCACAGATATAGATGCGAAATCTCTCAATGGCAATGTGACGTTGACGACTTCTTCTACTGAAGCCAAGAGAATGGAAGCGAAGTCGATTAGCGGTACAGTGGAAATTTACTTCCCATCTACTTTAGGTGTTAAAGGAGAGATTACTTCCAACATGGGTAAGCTCGACTTGCAGTTGAAGGATGTATCGCGTGTAGAGGAGCAAGAGCAGTTCTTGCACCGCACTATTCGTTTCAGCAAGAGTGGAGAAGACGAGACGAAAGAGCCGCTACATGTTACGGGCGAGTCTAAGACAGGCACTGTTATGGTTCGCTATAACTCTGTTGATATGGGTTGATAGAATAAGTAAACACCTGCATGGCCATTTTCGTGGCTGGGCAGGTGTTTTTTTGTTTATGTGTTTAGTGAGTGGTGATGGGAATGTGGGGAGGTAGGGGAGAAGACATGGGCGGGCATGGGGCTATGCTCAATGAATTCGTTTAAGCGCTCTATGCATCCGCGCGACCGCTCTATCCATGAAGTGATCCGCTCTATCGCGTCTTGTATTCGCTCATAGCGACACGTTATCCGCTCTATTAAGCCATGCGACCGCTCTAAGCTCGCGGTGTGACACTGAGTATTCACGCAAACTATGCGCCGCGCCATCTATCTTTGATCCTCGAGTGGGAGACGCTTGCTGTCGCTCAGTGAATCTCGTTAACCGCTCTATGCATCCGCGCGAGCGCTCTATCCACGGGTTTATCCGCTCTATCGCGTCTTGTATCTGCTCTATACAGACGCGCGACCGCTCTAAGCCACGCCCTATCCGCTCATAGCCCTGCCCCCCATCCCAGCAACGTTCACCGCGCATACTCCCAACACAAAATCCCAAAAGCGATAGCCCGTGCGCATTGGTGTTGATAGGCTTTGCTTTGCAATAACACGGCTTCTGTCTGGTTCGACATGAAGCCGCACTCTACTAGAATTGCAGGCATATTCGTGTCGCGTAAGACTGCGAAGTTGGCCCTTTTTACGCCGCGGTCGGGACGCTGGCAAGCAGAGATTAAGGATTTTTGCACGACTGAAGCGAGCGTTGCGGAACTTTTGCTGGCTTGTGGATAAATATATGTTTCAATTCCTTGTGCTGTGTGCCAGCCATTGCCGAATGCATTTGCGTGGATTGAGATAAATGCGTCTGCTTTCATTTGATTCGCTGAAGTCGTTCGTTCGCTTAACGGTACGTCGCGTGAAGAGTCATGCGTATACTTCACCGTCATACCTTCCTTCGTTAAAAGTCCACAGACAAGTGCAGCTACTGCCGAATTAAAATGATACTCACGCAGCTTTCCGTCAGGTGTGCGTTTACCGGGTGTATCTGGTCCGTGACCTGCGTCGAGAATAATTAGTGTCAATTCTATCCACTCTCCTTTATCCTCTATATAGAGAAGACTTTTGAAAAGGATACAAAAAGGATGTATAGAACAAGGAGTAATCCATTTCTTTTCGTTTCCTTCATGGTAAAATGGGTTGAATGATAGCTACATAAGTAAAGAAAATGATGATTCAGCAGTGACTTAAAGAGTTTATTCATTGTAGCAGAGAGTGAGGGATTTCATGGTTGGATTAACAGTAGAAGATATTATGAATCGTTTTGGATTGGAATTGATTGCTGGACACGATGGCATTCATAAGCAAATCCTAATGAGTGATATTTCACGGCCAGGACTTGAAATGGCTGGTTATTTTGATTATTATCCTGCGGAACGTGTGCAGTTGATCGGGCGTAAGGAGATGTCTTTCCTGGAAACTTTACCAGCTATCACGCGCAGAAAACGTTTGGAGCGACTTTGTTCGAGCGATACGCCAGCATTCATTATTGCTCATGGTGAAGAAGGTCCGAAAGAGTTGAGCCAATTGGCAGAGGAGAAAAATATTCCTGTTCTGCGGACGGATTATAAGACGACACAGTTTTCGGGTATGCTGACGAACTACTTGGTCGGACAACTTGCTCCGATGACGACAGTTCATGGCGTGCTAGTCGATGTGTATGGTGTCGGAGTTTTAATCACGGGTGGTAGCGGAGTAGGGAAAAGTGAAACGGCGTTAGAACTCATTAAAAAAGGGCATAGATTAGTAGCGGATGATTCGGTCGAGATTCGTCAAGTATCCGATAACATCTTGATCGGAACGTCACCGAAACTGTTGAAGCATATGCTGGAAATTCGCGGTGTCGGTATTATTGACTTGATGACGTTGTTTGGTGCGAGTTCGGTGAAAGATGATAAGCGTGTATTATTAGCGGTCGATTTAGAGATTTGGGATGATAAGAAGCATTATGACCGTCTCGGGATCGATGAAGAGAAAGTAGAGATCCTCGATTCGCAAATTACGAAATTGTCCGTTCCGGTAAGACCTGGACGGAATATCGCCGTCATCATTGAAGTAGCAGCGATGGATTATCGAATGAAACGTCTTGGAATTAATGCTGCAGAAGAATTTACCAAGCGTTTGGATCAAGCGATCGCAGACAATGCGGAACTATTAGAAGAAGAGGGGCGCGACTAAGTGAATGTATCCATGCTAGCGATTAACCCAGTCGCGATCAGTATTGGCAGCATAGAAGTTCGCTGGTACGGTATTTTGATCGCGCTCGGAATTATTTTAGGGTTTATGATTGTGCAAAGAGAAATGCTGAAGCGGGGAATGCACCCTGACTTACTAACGGACATGCTCATTTGGGCAATCCCCATTTCCATCATTAGTGCACGAATTTACTATGTTATTTTCACATGGGATTATTATCGGGATCATCCAGAGCAAATCATTCAAATTTGGAATGGTGGAATTGCGATCCACGGTGCGTTGATCGGTGCAGTCATTACAGCTGTGATTTTCTGTAGAAAGCGCGGCGTGTCGTTTTGGAAAGTTGCAGATATTACGGCACCTGGCTTATTGATTGGACAAATTATCGGTCGCTGGGGTAACTTCATGAATCAGGAAGCTCATGGCGGACCGGTTTCAGAAGCGTTTAAAGAAAGTACGATCATTCCTGATTGGATTATGAATCAAATGACGATTGATGGGATCACGTATCATCCAACATTCTTGTATGAATCGTTATGGAATGTAGTTGGACTCGTTTTGATTTTAGTGATCCGAAGAATGCTGAAGATGAAACGTGGAGAAGTATTCTTGTTTTACGTCATCTGGTACTCAATCGGCCGATTCTTCATTGAAGGAATGCGGACGGATAGTCTCTATGTGATCGGCAGTTTACGTGCAGCGCAGTTAGTATCTGTAGCAGGAGTTGTCATAGGGATCGCAATCTTGCTGTATCGCAGGTATGTAATGAAAGTAAAAGAGAACTATAATGACAAACAAAAGTAATATTGCGTTATCCAGTACGTTGAAAGACGGTTTGCAAGTTGGACTGAAAACGACATGGTCACTCGGTAAGATTATTTTCCCTATTACATTACTCGTGACCATCTTGCAGTTCACACCCATTTTACCTTGGCTTGTGCAGTTAGTTGAACCTATTATGCATCTTTTCGGTTTACGCGGTGAAGCAGCCGTGCCGCTCGTGCTTGGGAACGCATTAAACTTATACGCTGGAATTGCCGGTGTCATTTCATTAGAATTAACAGTTAAAGAAGTATTTATCATCGCAGTCATGATTAGTTTTGCGCATAATCTGTTCATTGAAACAGCTGTCGCCATAAAAGTGGGCGTTAAGCTATGGCTGGTGCTCGTCGTACGACTTGGATTGGCTGTGCTGGCGGGTGTACTCATTAATCTGTTTTGGACAGGAGGCAATGAAATCGCGCAATACGGTCTGACGCCACAAGCGGAAGTCTTGCCTGAAGGATTTTTACAAATATTCTTGCTGGGACTTGAAAAGGCTGCATTTGGCGTGTTGCAACTGGCGTTGATCGTTATTCCGCTCATGTTGTTTGTGCAATATGTGAAAGACCGTAATTATTTGGAGCGTTTTTCGAATGGTTTGGCACCGTTTACGAAATTGATCGGTGTAAAGCCGAATGCGTCGATGACACTCGTTGCGGGATTATTGATTGGCTTGGCATATGGAGCTGGGGTCATGATTCAAGCAGTGCAGGAAGACGGCGTATCAAAACGGGATATTACATTAGCTTTTATATTCTTGATGGCATGCCATGCGGTGATTGAGGATACACTGTTATTCCTACCACTGGGTATACCAATTTGGCCATTATTGATCATCCGGCTTGTAACTGCCATTGTACTGACTATTTCAGTGAGTATTCTATGGAAACAGCCGAAAGAGAAGGGGGAAGCTGTTATTGACTAATCAACCGATTACTACATTATTATTTGATTTTGATGGAACGCTTGCTAACACAAATGAGTTAATACTCTCTTCTTTTGAACATGTCCTTGAGAAGCATTTCCCTGGACGTTTCGGACGGGAAGAGATGTTGCCGTTTATTGGACCTACGTTACATGATACGTTTTCCTCGATTGCGCCTGATATGACCGACCAATTGATCAATGAATATCGTGAATGGAATTTAGCTCATCATGATGACTATGTAACGGAATTCGAAGGCGTGACAGACACACTCCGCAAATTATATGATCTAGGTTTGAAGATGGCGGTCGTTTCGACGAAAAAGCGCGACATGGTAGAAAGAGGGGTCAATCTTCTTGGGATCACGCCTTATTTTGAGACCGTGATTGGACTGGATGATGTGACAAAGCCTAAACCAGATCCCGAACCATTATTGCTTGCACTAGAACGTCTCGGGCGAACACCTGAAGAATCACTGATGATTGGCGATAACTTCCATGACATACTCGGTGGCCAAAATGCAGGAGTACGAACGGCGGCCGTTGCATGGGCGTTAAAAGGGGAAGAGTATTTGCAGACATTCAAACCTGACTACATGTTGCAGCATATGTCCGATTTACTGAAAGTCACTGCGGGAATCAAGTTATGAGACGCACCGAGCGGCATCCCTCCAAAGGAGATGCAAATTCACTTTGGCATATTTATCGGACAGTCTCGATTTTTAAAGTAGCAAAGAATTTCATCGTCATCCAGATTGCGCGGTACACTCCGTTTGTTTCATGGAAAAATGTTCTCTATCGATTGTTCTTGCGGATGAAAGTCGGGAAGCATACGGCATTCGCGCTGATGGTCCTTCCGGATGTCATGTTTCCGGAACGAATTTCTGTTGGTGAAAACTCCATCATTGGATTCAATACGACGATTTTAGCGCATGAATATTTGATTGATGAATACCGAATTGGTGACGTGGAAATAGGTAATAATGTGCTGATTGGAGCCAATACGACGATTTTGCCAGGCATCAAAATAGGCGATGGTGCGATTGTTTCCGCTGCCTCACTCGTGAACAAGGATATTCCCGCTGGTACATTTGCTGGTGGAAATCCAGTGCGCATTATATATACTGCCGAACAAATGGCGGAACGTGCAACGCGTGAAAGCAAATGAATGACGGGCTAAGTAGTTGTGGTATACTAGAGGATACATTGCAGGGGGACGTCAAGTGCGTTCCTCTTACTTTTTCGGAGGAGTTCGATTGAAAAACAACCAACGATTTATAAAAGATAAAATTATATCATTTTTGCCTGACGGTGATTTTTATCGCAAACGCGCTATGCAAGCTATGCAACGAGAACAATTTTCCGACGCTGAAAAATACTATAAACGTGCACTAGATCTAAATCCAGACGATGCACTGACACATATGGAATATGGTGTATTCATTATGGAAGTTGGACGTTTTGAAGACGCATATGAGCTACTGCAAACGGCTGATGATCTAGATCCGAATAATGAAGAAACGACATTCTATTTAGCAGAAGTTCACGCACATTTAGGTTTATTACGTGAAGCGAAACAATATGCATTGAAGTATGTTGGTATGGCACCAGACGGCGTATTCGTGGAAGAAGCACATGAAATATCTGAGTTCGCTGATCAAGAAGAAATGTTCGTCGAAGAAGGCGAACAACTTGATGGCGCAGTAGTATTCATGCAAGAAAAAGCGCGACGTATGATGGAGCAAGGTGATTTTGAAGAAGCGATTGAAGTGCTAGAAGATTTACTCGCGGATTATCCCAAAACGTGGGCTGTCCATAATAATTTGGCGCTAGCGTATTTCTATATTGGTAAAGAGAAGCACGCAGAGGAAATATTATATGATGTGTTGCGTGAAGAGAAAGGTAATATCCACGCGCTTTGCAACTTGGCTGTGTTCTTTTATTACAACCGAGATGAAGAGCGTCTGAAAAGCATGATGGAGCTTTTGTCGAAGATTAAACCTTATCAGTTCGAACAGCGTTATAAGCTGGGTGCGACGTTTGCGCTGACAGGTCGTTATGAGGAAGCGTATCACTGGCTCCGTAGTCTGCAAAAACGTGGATTTGAAGGGGATGTAGGGTATTACTTCTGGCTAGCGAATGCTGCTTATTTTACAGGTCATCGTAAAGTGGCGGAGCAAGCCAATGAAGCCTTGCTGAAACTGGATCCGACGAAAGAAGGATTCGAACCTTGGAAATCACTGGACGAAGAGTTGGACGCGGATTCCTATGAAGAAGATGTTCCGTTCTTGATCGAGAAAGTCTCAAATCCTTATCGCAGCGAGAGAATGTTCGGACTATACTTGCTAGGAAAATCTTCACATTTACAAGAGATCCTTTCGCATCCAGGCTATATAGATGTTGAAAAGTTGAGTGCCGCAGAACAACTTTTCTTAGCGCACAGCTTAGAGTATTCATTCAAGGCGAGCAATTCGTTTGAAAAAGCATTGAAAAAAGCTTTGGCGATTTGTGATGTATTGTATGAAGAGTATAAACCGCTGGATGAAGAAGGCGTACAGCTATTTCAAATGTGGTTTACGTTATGTGAAAATGCACTGGAAAAGAAATATGCGTTCAGTAATGTAGATGCACTCGCTGCGGCTGTGGATTATATGTTCCAAACTGCACACTTTGAAAAAGTGACAAAAAAGTCTATTGCAGAAAATTATAGTGTCTCTGTTGCAACACTTTCGAAGTATATTCAGGAACTGATCGAATTCTTGCCACAAACAAAGGATTAAGTATCAAACAGATGTTGCATTTAAGTTGATATTCAAGTGTATTTCTCGTACGATTTTATATAGCGATAGTTTTATCTGCGAGCCAGATAAAATCTTTGGTGAAGTCAATGAAGACCAAGGGATGCGTACTTTGAAGGAGGAAAATCACTATGACAATGGAAGAAAAGGTATATGACGTAATCGTAGTCGGGGCAGGACCAGCAGGGATGACAGCAGCTGTCTATACATCACGTGGAAATATGTCTACATTGATGCTAGAAAGAGGCTTGCCAGGCGGTCAAATGGCCAATACCGAAGAAATTGAGAACTATCCTGGATTTGAAAGTATTTTAGGTCCGGACATCTCGACTAAAATGTTCGATCATGCGAAACGTTTCGGAGCTGAATATGCTTACGGGGATGTAACGAAAATCGAAGACGGCCGTGAATTCAAAACGGTTCATGTAGGCGAGAAGAGTTATAAAGCACGTGCAGTTATTTTAACTACGGGTGCAGAATACCGCAAGATCGGTGTACCGGGTGAAGAAGAACTAACTGGCCGTGGCGTAAGTTATTGTGCGGTATGTGACGGAGCATTCTTCCGTAACAAAGATATCGTCGTAATTGGTGGCGGTGACTCTGCGGTAGAAGAAGGTTCATATTTAACGCGTTTTGCTAATAAAGTAACGATTATCCACCGTCGCGATACATTACGTGCACAAAAGATCGTTCAAGAGCGTGCGTTTGCGAATGAAAAGATTGATTTCATTTGGAATTCAACGGTTAAGCAAGTAAATGAAAAAGACGGTAAGATTGGTTCCATCACGCTAGTTTCTACTGAAGACGGTTCTGAACGTGAGATGGAAACTGAAGGTATGTTCGTTTATATCGGATTAGACCCAATCACTGAGCCTTTCAAAGATCTTGGCATTTTGGATGAAAACGGCTATATTGAAACAAATGACATTATGGAAACAAAAATTCCGGGTATCTTTGCTGCGGGCGATGTGCGCGAGAAATTATTGCGTCAAGTCGTGACAGCTACAGGAGACGGAAGTATTGCAGCTCAAGCAGCTCAGAAGTACATTGAAGAGTTGATGGAGGAAGTAGAAGCGAAAGCATAAACGGGTCATGAAATCGTAACGTATATGTAATCGTCTTGCAATATAGATGGGGGATAATAGAAAGAAGAAAGACCCCCTTTTCATAATATAGCAACTTTGTGGCTATTTGCGGTATAAACTTCCGTGAATAGTCACCTTTTTTTATCGTTTTCATTGAAAGCATTGTATACTATAACTACATACTTGAAAAGTGGGGAACTACATATGCAAAAAATTGCTAATTTGCTCGTGGTGAAAGACGGTCAAGTCCTTTTACTGAAGAAGCCAAGACGCGGTTGGTATGTGGCACCGGGTGGAAAAATCGATGAAGGTGAGTCTGTTTATGAAGCAGCTAGTCGGGAGTTTCTTGAAGAAACCGGAGCGCACGCTATCGCACCACATTTAAAAGGCGTATATACGATGATGATTATGGATGATGAAGGGAAAGAATTACTGAATGAATGGTTGCTCTTCACATTTGTTGCCCATGATTATTCTGGAGAATTATTGAAGACCACCGTAGAAGGTGAACTGGAATGGCATCCACTGGATAGTTTGCATACATTGCCAATGGCAGAAGGAGACCGCAAGAATCTTCTCTTTGCAGTCAGTCAAAAAGGTACGCAGTATGGAACGTTCTATTATACAGAGCAATTCCGCTTCTTGCGGGAGTCGCTTCAACAATCGACGGAAGGTGAATAACATTTATGGATCAGCCACAAGCGGTAAATGAATATGAAGTCGTAATAATTACAGGAATGTCAGGTGCAGGTAAGACAGTCGCTATGCAATGCTTTGAAGATATGGGATTCTATTGCATAGACAACTTGCCACCGGAACTATTTGTGACGTTCCTGGATTTGATGATGAAATCGGATAATCAAATGAGACGGATTGCAGCCGTGATGGATACACGCGGTGGAAGTTTATTTGATTCTTTGATTGCCGCACTCGACGGATTGTTCAAAATGGAAGATGTGAAAACAAGTTTGTTATTCTTGGATTCAGATGACGAAACACTTGTGAAACGCTATAAAGAAACACGCAGATCACACCCATTGTCTGAAGGTGGCGTGTTACTCGAAGGAATTCGCAAAGAGCGTCATTTGCTAACTGAATTAAAAGGACTTTCGCGTTCGATTATCGATACATCGAAATTAAAGCCAAAGCAATTGCGCGAGAAAATTTCACGTGAATTTTCTGAAGCAGGTGAGCCGAAATTTACATTAAATTTCGTGTCGTTTGGATTTAAGCATGGTATGCCGATCGATGCAGATGTTGTATTTGACGTACGGTTTTTACCGAATCCGTTCTACTTAGAAGAATTGCGTCCGTTGACAGGTCTGAATCACGAGGTATCAGATTACGTGTTGAAGTGGGCAGATACGAAAGAATTAATCGAAAAACTAACAGATTTATTCAAGTTTTTAATACCCCAGTATAAACAAGAGGGTAAAGGTCAAGCGGTCATTGCATTCGGCTGTACAGGCGGTCAACACCGTTCTGTTACACTTGCTGAATACTTTAAAGGCGTCTTTAAAGAGGACTACCCGACATACGTATCGCATCGGGATGTTGAAAAAAGAAAGGGTTGACATAAATATGCAATCCACTGCTATGAAAAAAGTCGTTGTGTTCGGCGGCGGTACGGGGTTATCTACGATTCTTCGCGGGTTAAAACGACATCAGATTCAGTTGACAGCTATTGTCACGGTGGCGGATGATGGGGGAAGTTCGGGTCGTTTATTCGACCAGTACAATGTCCCACCGCCCGGAGATGTAAGACAGGTTATGGCAGCGCTTTCAGATGTTGAGCCGATGATTGAGAAAATGTTTCAACACCGTTTCGAAGGATCAGATGGTTTAAAGGGGCATTCTCTTGGGAATTTAATGCTTACTGCTCTCACGACCATCACTGGAGATTTTGCCCGTGCAGTCGAACAGATGGGCGTTGTGCTGAATATAAAGGGGAAAGTATTACCTGCAGCAAATCAGCGAATTACCTTGCATGCAGAGCTTGAAGATGGTTCAATTATTACAGGTGAATCGAAAATTCCTCTCTATGGAAGAAAAATTCGTAATGTCTTCATCACGCCACAAGACGTAAAACCATTGCCAGAAACAGCTGATACGCTAAAAAATGCAGATTTAATCGTTTTTGGACCGGGAAGCTTGTATACTAGTACTTTGCCAACTCTTTTAGTGCAAGATATTCGCGATGCGATTATCGAAAGCACCGCTAAAAAAGTATATGTCGGCAATTTAACTACGCAACGTGGTGAAACGTATCGCTACACCGCTTCTGAGCACGTGCAGGCACTCTATGACCATGCTGGAGCACCTTTCCTCGATGCTGTACTGGTGAATAATGCAGAAGCGTTCAGACGCACGTACAACCGCGATGAAAAAGAAGAGCCTTGGCTTGTGGAGAACGATTTGGAAAAACTGCAAGCGCTGGTACCCGAAGTATTTGTGCAGGAAATCGCGACAATTGTAGATGGAACGATAATGCATAAAACGACAGAAGTAGCAGACATGTTGATGCGCTATATAGAGAGAACGTAGAAGGCGGATAGATATGAAAATCGCCGAAGAGGGGGAATATCATGTCTTTTGCATCCAAAACGAAAAAAGAATTGACGCAGATTGAAGCGGATGATTGCTGTACGAAAGCTGAAATTGCAGCATTCATCCGTATGAATGGTGTCATGTCTTTTTCAAATAAACAACTGAGTCTCGACGTTCAAACAGAAAATGCCTCTATTGCGCGTCGTCTGTATTCGAACGTGAAGGCGCTATATCCGTATAAAGTGGAATTGCTTGTACGAAAAAAAATGCGTCTTAAGAAAAATAATGTATATATTTGCAGAATCCGTGACGGGGCCAAGCATTTATTGGTAGAATTATCGATTATGACGGATGATTTCCAAATGATCAATACGATCGATCCACAGCTAATTGAAAAAGACTGCTGTGCACGCGCATACTTACGGGGAGCTTTCCTGGCAGGAGGTTCCGTTAATAACCCAGAGACGTCTTCTTATCACTTGGAAGTCTTCTCGAGCTATCAGGAACATAGTCAATCGCTTGTCGAGTTGATGAATCGTTTTCAATTGAATGCAAAGTCTATCGAGCGTAAAAAAGGATTTATCGCCTATTTGAAAGAAGCAGAAAAGATATCCGATTTCCTAGGCATCATCGGCGCCCATGTATCCCTTATGAAGTTTGAGGATGTACGGATCATGCGCGATATG
Organism: Sporosarcina ureae; assembly: GCF_029267015.1. Lineage (GTDB taxonomy): Bacteria > Bacillota > Bacilli > Bacillales_A > Planococcaceae > Sporosarcina > Sporosarcina ureae_D. The sequence goes on from NZ_JARIEA010000020.1 coordinate 22,041, forward strand.
CGAAACAGTGTGAATCGATTGGTGAATTGTGAAACGGCCAATCTGAATAAAACAATCGGAGCGGCACAAAGACAAGTTGAAAATATTAAGTTGATTGAGCGCACGATTGGTTTGGATCAATTACCGGAACGTCTGCAAGAGATTGCTCAATTACGTGTTGCGCATCAAGATGTGACATTGAAAGAGCTAGGCGAGCTGGTGACGGGTGCAACGGTCAGTAAATCGGGAGTCAATCATAGATTGCGTAAAATTGAAGAAATTGCAGATCGGTTACGTTGAAATTACTAGTAGATCCTTCATGAGAAGAGGAAGAAAAGGAGCACACAATATGGTAGAAAAAACAGTGATAGTAGGAATTAAGCCTGGTTTGCAAGCGCGACAGGCAGCGTTGTTTGTACAGGAGGCCAATAAGTATACGGCTGATATTTATTTGAAGAAAGATAGTCGTCAGGTGAATGCGAAGAGCATTATGGGGATTATGAGTTTGGCGATTGCGAAGGGGACGGAGATCACGTTGATTACGGACGGGATTGATGAGGATTTGGCCCTTCAGAATTTGGCTGATTTAGTCGAAGTGGAGCAGTGAGTTGGATATGGGTGGCGATGACCTTTTGAGGTTTCGTCATCTTTTTTTTGTGCAATTGAATAGTGAGGAGATAAGAGATAAGAGATAAGAGATAAGAGATTAGGGAGAGTGGGAGGCGCAGTTGGTCTGCGTTCCAGGCGGACGCTTTCCCATGGGCCCGCGGTGAGCCAACTAGTCACTGCGTTCCTTTAGTTGTCTCACCTGATCGGGCTGATCCATCGGGAGTCGCCGCCTTCCACGCAGACCAACTGGTGTCTATTTTTGGAGTTAGAATGCTGATACATTTGTGTTGTGAAGATTAAACCAAAGCCAATACCAAAATCAAACCCAAACCCAAACCCAAACACAAACCCAAACCCAAACCAAACTCAAACTCATAAAAAAGCACAAAATAAAAAGGTTGTCGCGGAAGGCCTTTTGGCTTTCTGCGACAACCTGTAGTTGTTATTTCTTTTCGATTTCGTTGCGTTCTAGAACGTGGTCGATTAGGCCGTATTCTTTTGCGCGTTCGGCAGTCATGAAGTTATCGCGGTCTGTGTCTTTTGCGATGACGTCGATTGGCTGGCCTGTGCGGTCTGCTAGGATTTGGTTTAGTTTTTCGCGTAGGTGTAGGATGCGTTTTGCGGCAATTTCGATTTCAGTTGCCTGACCTTGTGCGCCACCTAGTGGTTGGTGAATCATGACTTCTGCGTTTGGCAATGCGTAGCGTTTGCCTTCTGTACCGGCTGTTAGCAAGAATGCACCCATGGATGCTGCCATACCTACACAGATTGTGCGGATGTCTGGTTTGATGTATTGCATTGTATCGTAGATCGCCATACCTGCTGTGATGCTTCCGCCTGGGCTGTTGATGTAGATCGAGATGTCTTTTTCTGGATCTTCAGCTTCTAGGAAGAGCAATTGTGCAACGATAGAGTTGGCTACGTTGTCGTCAATGCCGCTACCCAACATGATAATACGGTCTTTCAATAGACGAGAGTAAATGTCGTACGCTCTCTCACCGCGGTTTGTTTGTTCAATAACTGTAGGAATTAGATTCAATTAGACTTCCTCCTTTAATTACTTCATAATATTCGTTCGGTTGAAATCAGTTTGTATTTCAACTATAACTGTATTTTACCTATTAAGGTCAACAAAGGTCAAATCATTTGCCTTAAAAATACACATTGCTTTTCATTATATTCTGCGATACAATGGAAGATGTCTCTTACAGAAGAAAAGTTCTTTCTGTAGTGAAGTTATCATAGCTAAAGCTTGATCATACATGTTTCGTCCTCGTGGTGCAATGGATAGCACGCAAGCCTCCGAAGCTTGAAATGTGGGTTCGACTCCCGCCGAGGGCATCAAGAAATCAATGAGTTCCTATGTTTGTAGAGTTTTTCTACGAGCATAGGGACTTTTTTGTTTGGGTGCTTTTCATTCGTTAGTACCACGCAACGAATAACACGCAATGGAGGGCATTAAATTATGTCAAGAAGAAAATCAGTTAGCACAAATGTGTTGGAAAAACTTGTTCAACGAGAAGAAAAAACATCTCAAGATTTCCAGAAGGCTTCAGAAGAATTTTTTAAGCACTGTAAAATTAAAGGGCTTTCACCAGACACGGTCAAATTTTACAATAAAGAACTTAAAGGATTAACTAGGGCATTTGCTGATATGGAGGTCTTAATGGATGATGTGCGTACTATCAAAGCAGATGATATTGAGAATTGGATCGAATACATGATGGAACGTAATAGGGCGGTCTCTTCAATCAATGCAAGGATGAGGGCAGGCAGAACTTTTATGAATTTTTGTATGAAGAAAAGCTATATCGATAAAAATCCTTTTGATGAAGTAGCGCAGCTTAAAGTACGTCACACAGTTGGAGCTACCTTTACAAAGAGACAATTAGAAAAGTTGTTAAGCACGCCAGACATCACTCAATTTGTTGGTCTGCGTGACCTTACAATTATGTTGACCTTTGCCCATGTTGGACTACGTCTTAAAGAGCTTTGTTCACTCAACGTTCAAGATATTGCATTTGATGGCAAAGGAGAAGTCATCATTCAACAAGCAAAGAACCGTTATGCAAGACGTGTCCCTATGACTAAGCGCTTAAAGGCAGTTATGAAAGCGTATGTTGAAGAACGTGGTGTGCTAGAGACTGATACTTTGTTTGTAAGCGTTGGCAATGCCCCGATAAACCCCCGTACCGTTCAAGAACGGTTGAAACATTATGGAGCAGTATCAAAGCTTGAGAATGAGGTTACAGTGAGTCCACACGCTTTCAGAAGGACGTTTTGTAGGTTGAAAGTTGAAGCAGGTGTAAACTTGTTTGTATTGCAAAGACTTACGGGACATAGTGATCTTGAGATGCTGCAACGATACGTTCAAATTTACGGAAAAGATCTTGAGCAGGCAATTGAGAAAGGATTTGAATAAGTTCTTCTCATTAATTGAAGTACAAGTAATAACTTTGGATTGTAAAATTGTGAGGAGGATTATTTCAAATGATAAAAATAGACACAGATGGTCAACTTTTTCTGATTGATAGAACTGACATTGAAATAGGGATTAGAGAGATTAGAAAGCGCAGTGCGATTCCCGTACATGCGAACGGTATTTATAGGCTTTACGATAAGAAAGGCATTCTTTTATATATAGGAAGAAGTAGTAAAATTCTAGCTAGAGTTATTGATCATATGGTAGGAAAATGTGAAAATACAAAGCGTTTCTACGAAGAAATGTATAGAGCTGAAATTTACTTGTTACCTTTCTATAGCAAATATGAGATTGATGACATTGAACAGTACCTTATTGAATTATGCAATCCTAAATACAATCAACTAAAGTGGTCTGAAGGTACGGCTAAATATAGATGCAAAGAGTATGAAGTTTAAAAGTCAATATGTGTATGAATATTTTCTAGGAAATCCTCACTGTTATATAAAAGTTAACGGTAAGCTAGTTGTATTTCAAAGTCACTGTCGGTGTTTATAGAACGATAGTGTATTTAAGATAGTCAAAAACCACCTAGCATTAGAGATGATTATCCAAGTCGCTACACCGCGTTGTAGTCGTGGTATAAAGTTCCGATACGAGACGCATACATGATGCTTTCTTCCAATAAAAACACCCCCACACTCAGCATTTGAAAAGTGAATTCCGAGCGTGTACATTTTCTTTGATTCACATCTACAGAGATATGAAAAACATTGTATGAAACATATTGACTGATATCTATTGCAATAATGAATTACTAGTATTACAATGTTAGAAGTGAAAATAAAAAAATATCATTATATAAAATAAACTATGTAGGGAGAGAATCTAATGCACCCGCCTCATTAGGAGGCACACTTACTGAATATCCATGGTTTACTTTAGAATTGGCAATTATCTTTGTCAGCTATGGGTAGGGAGAAGTGTGCTTTCTGGGAGGTGGATTGTATTTAGATTCTTTCCTTTTTTGTGTTGTTTAAGGATTTTCTATTACAAGTCATTTAAAACAATACAATAATGTGACCAATTATAGAAAGAGAGTTGATCTTGGAGTATGCCAATAATGTCGAAGTGATTTTCGTTCCTCGAAACCTAAGTATAAAAATATACATTGATTTATAAAAGTCTGGAATTATGAGTATAAAAATATACACGTAATTTAAAATTACAGAAATCGGGGTATGAAAACATACTTAGAGTGGTAGTGTTATAAAGAAAAACAGTATAAAGAAAAACAGTATAAAGAAAAACAAATTATATAGAGACATAGATGCGCCTCGCAAGGAGGACACATCATAATTTGAACTAACTGATATTAAAATTAAAAGGGAGGGATTTTTAAATGACTGCTATTATCAATAGCGAAACTTAGTCATTAGAAAGTAGAAAAAGAATTGACAACAAAGGATACAGGTAAGCCGTACATCATGATTCCAAATGTAATCGTTCGAAATAATGGAATCTCAAACATGAGCAAGATGATTTATACGTCATTTGCAATGAGTCGTAATATAAATCAAACTCGATTATTTCAACAAACAAGCATCAGCGGGTTACTGGGTATGGCGGGTTACAAACAACGTACCGAAAATCAAAACATGGTAAAACAGGGACTTATAGAACTATTGGAACTAGGCTTTATTAGCATCTATTCAGACCTTGCACTATCAAAAGAAATTAAATCGATTGAAATAAAAGGAAGTACGAAGTTCTTTGTCAAGTTTAATGACGAGGAGGTCTACAGCAAAATGTTTGTTAATAGATTTGCTGATGACGAAGTAGACAAAGAGTTGATTGAGACTGGATTCACTTATACAACAGTCTATGTTGAGGATGCAATACAACTATTTATTTATGAAACGAAACTTAATAGGGCTAATTTGATATCTTTCTACTTGATGGCACTATCAAGAGCATTGATTGGTGATAAGGGTAATAAGTATTCGACAGAACCAATTGAAGCTTTAACGAAATATGCAGATATAAATGAAAAAACAGCATACACCTATATTAAAGTTTTATTTGATTGCCAACTATTATTCAAAATAACTATGCGACAGACAGTAGTTAGAACTGGTGAAATACGAGAACACAATGTATATACAAGATGGTGCGATAGAGATGTTATTATGAATGCAATGGAAGTCAATGATTGGCTAATGAGTATGACATTAGTGAAGATTGGCGAAAGAGTAATATCAGAATCAGAACGTAAATCGATAAAAAATAAATCAAGGAAACAATATGGTTTATCAGAAATATATTAATTGATATCATTCACGGAGGGTCTCAATATTGAGACCCTCTTTTGCATATGGATATGAATGATTGAACACAGATCGGAAGTTAACAACACCGTTATACATACTAATAAAACTTTGATTTTATTAATAGATTCTCTACAATCGCTTATCGCTTTTATTCTTACCTATCCTAATGGATGTTGTATGATGTATTAAAGTGAACTTGTGGGGGAGATAGCGTTGAGTAATATTGAATTCTTAATTAGATATGAGCGTGAAGGAACTAAACTGGATTTTAAGAGAGAGCAGTATAACAAAGAAAAGTATCAAGATCTTCTTAAGGATATTATGGCTATGGCAAATGCTCCGATTGAAGGAAAGCGTTATATTATTGTAGGCGTAAAAGAAAAAACAGATGGATCAAAAGAGTTTCATTCAATACCTAAAGATGAAATTGTCGACCAAGCTACCTATCAACAAATTGTGAGGGAAAATATCGAACCACATATAAATTTTTCATATTATTCAATTGAACTTGATGGAAACATATTAGGTATTATTGAAATCGATAAATGCGATAATCCACCATATATGATGAAGAAAGATTATAGAGCCTTAAAAAAAGGGGAGTGTTTAATTAGAAGGGGTAGTCAGCAAGAACGTATGACTAGAAGAGACCTAGAAGAGATTTTACAGTTCAAATCCCATACTTATTTTGACGATAAAATTTCTATTGGTTTTAATAAAAACTTTGACCAAAAGCTGACTATGAAAGCTGTAAGGGAATATAAGTTGCCCTCTAGTGAAGCGAAGGAAAAAATTGAATCGATTTTGAAAAAACGAAAAAAAGAATCTAAATTAATTCCTAACAATCACTATGAACGATTAGGTTTAAATATTACAGCCTTTAGAAGCCCTTTTCAAAATGTTCCTTATGAGGAGAGAACAACTGAAGAATTAGAAAAAAACTTGAAAGACGTTCAAGAAACATATAGGGACGATGATTGGTATTATATCGGTGAAGAAATGTCTGAGAAGATTAATTTCATAATGAGAAATGATGGCACTAAGTATTTGGAGGACGTCTCAATAGAATTTAAAATTCCTATAGAGCTAGTTGATGTTATGGATAGAGTACACAGTGAACCTAAATCGTTTTATGAATCATTAAACGTTTCTAATATTACGAGTTTATCAAATAATTATTACCCGAATGTGATTGAAGAAGATGGTTACTATATAATTCATGAAAACATTGGTGCTTTAAAACATCATCAAGATACTGAGGTTTTTAATGAGCATTTACGAGTTTTCTTTGGACAAAAAAGCTTCAATAAGAGTTTTACATGGTCATACACTATCTATGCCAAAAATTTACCTACCCCTATAAAAGGGGACTTAATAGTGGAGGTAATCTAAAGAGAGAATATCATAACTCAATAGGCATGAGTTTGAGAGCAGATAAAACTGCTCTTTTTTCATTGAGATAGTTTTATCAAACTGTACTCTAAAGATGACGATTATAAGTATATGTATAGTATCAGATTTTGCATTAGGATTCTTAAGGATATAATTCGCTATCACTTGGCTGTTCCAGTATTAAAATTAATCTAAGGTGTAATAAAGCTAGAAAGCTAGTTCTATATGAGAAATTCAGATGTATAAGAGTAGCTACAGAACAACAAAGTACAGCACGTCGACTTTAAGCACTTAAAGAAGCTGATTGCAACATGTCCTGTGAGGAGAGATTGAGCGGTAAGATTACGGGGCGTCCAGAGCTGCATCGTATGCTTTTGGAGTTAAGACCAGATGATGTAGTTCATGTGCATGAGATATCCCGTCTATCCCGCTCTGTAAAAATTTACTTACTATAGTTGAAAGTATAAAAGATCGAGAAGCTTCTCTTAGGTAATTAAATGAATCGTGGATAGATGCGTCTAATGATAATCCTATGAATGAATTCCATCTTAATCTCTTTGGTAGTCTAGCTCAGTTGGAAAGAGGTTTGACACTGCAGAGGCAAATAGAAGGCATCGAGATTGCTAAGTCACAAGGTAAATTTAAAGGTCGCAAATTAGAAGTTACAGCTGGTGGGAAGAAAGCCGAAAAAGCCTTGTAAGCCTTCGAGTAGTATCAAGAAGGTAAATCTATAAGATATATGCGTAAAACTTTATCGATAGGTACAGAGAATCTATATAGGTTGGTGGAGAGAGAAGGGTTACGATCGAACCTTCATTGCTTCCAATGAATAGTACACAAATAGTTACGATTACTGATCTATAGCTTATTAGAAGGTATAAATAAAGATCTTCTTGCGACAGATGTATTTAGCTTAAGACACCTTTACTGTACACATTACAAATGTTATTTATGACACTAATACAATCAGCGAGAAATGTTACTTTGATAATGACTATAAGTACTTATTGAGTTGATTTACTCTGTCTTAATTAGTTATGTTGAGCTTAATAAAGCTTGGAATTTGAGCGAGAAAATAGATATGTGTAATACAAGCTTAAAAATATATACACAAAAGGATAATATATAACAATGGTGTTATGGATCTATCGATGATGCTATTGCTAGGTGGGCGCCTAATCTTTAATAGATAACTATGCAGGGGGGCTTGATAGCACATTTAAGCCCTTCTTTAGGTGCTAACAAGCAATAGTAGGTGTATGCACACGTGAGTCTTAGAACGGTCGTCCGACTCCATAAGAGAGACGACTCATCTGTTTGACACTCTACAGTGGCGGTGTCAAAGCTTAGTAATATGGATTATATACATGAGACTTAGCAATACTGGATGAAAAATGGCGAATTGTCGGCAATTCGATTATTTAGGTGGGTTTCCAATTTTCAGTATAGTACAATGGAAGTAATATACTATATTGAAAAGCGGTGATTTCAATGAAGAGTAACTTTGAATTTTTTGAAGATCAATGGAAAGTGATAGGGGAACTTGGCGAAAGTGCGGAACGGTATGCATATAAAGATCCGCATGCTGCTATTATGAAACTGCGTCTATTAGGCGAGTCTATTGCAAAATCAATCTTGTCTTCTGATAACATTCAAGAAGCTTATCGCGCAACTCAAGTCGAACGAATCAATATGATTAGAAAAGAAGGACTTGCAGAGCCTGAAATTCTTGATATTTTTGATGTGCTACGACGTAAAGGTAATTTAGCTTCTCATGAAGCCAGTTATGGGAATACTAGAGAAGCTAAAGGATTGATAGAACTAGCATTCAAGCTCTCTATTTGGTTTTATGAAGTTTATGTAGATTGGGAATTTGTTGCACCAGTCTTTACCGAAGTCAGTGAATTAATAGATGAGCCTACTGAGCAACTTCGTATAGCTATGGAGGAACTTGAACTAGTATTTGCTGAAAAAGAGCGACAACTTTTAGAGCAAGTAGATGCTAATTCAAAGGACACTATCTCATCAGAAGTTCGAAGAAAGCGAAAAGAAAAGTCTCATATTCATATCCAAAAACATAGACTATCTGAAGCCCAGACACGTGTCATTATAGACGATAAACTACGTTCAGTCGGATGGACAGTAGATACTGAACAGCTAAACCGTAAAAAGAATAAAACTATGCCGCAAAAGAATAAGAACATGGCAATCGCAGAATGGAAAGTTGGCACTAAATATGCGGACTATGCGCTCTTTATCGGATTGCAGTTAGTTGGATTGATTGAAGCTAAAGCTAGCCATCGTGATATTCCTGCAGCGCTAGAGAGCCAAACAAAGACGTATGCACGTTTAATAAAACCACAAGAAGGAGTTACATTACTTCCTGCTCATGGTGAATACAAAGTACCTTTCCTATACGCTACGAACGGAAGAGACTATCTTAAACAGCTACAAGATCAATCGGGAATCTGGTTCTGGGATTCCCGTACACCTTACAAACATGCACACGCATTGGAAGGGTGGCATTCACCAGATGATCTACGTTTGCTCTTGGACATAGACGATACGGAAGCGAACGCAAAGCTTGCTGAAGAGGATATTACGAAGTTTGGATTACGCTACTACCAGCAGGATGCCGTACTAGCCACAGAGAAGGCATTAATTGAAGGTCAACGTAAGATGTTGTTAGCGATGGCAACGGGAACAGGTAAGACGCGTACAGCTATAGCGCTTATGTATCGTCTTATTAAAGCTAAAAAATGTAGACGGATTCTGTTTTTGGTCGATCGCAATTCTCTAGGTCAGCAAGCATTGGATTCATTGAAAGATACAAAGTTTGATGGATTAGCTTTTTCAAGTATTTACGATGTGAAGACACTTGAAGATATGACGCCTGAAATAGAGACGAAAGTACAAATAGCGACTGTTCAAGGAATGGTAAGACGGCTATTTTACAACGACGGAGAAAAGTTACCTTCTGTAGGTCAATATGATTTCATCATCGTGGATGAAGCGCATCGTGGGTATACAAGTGATCGTGAAATGTCAGATGATGAACTATTGTTTGAAAATCAAAATGACTATGTGAGTCAATACCGTCGTGTGATCGATTACTATGATGCTGCAGTACTTGGATTAACTGCTACACCAGCGCTACATACAACTGACATCTTCGGACTTCCGATTTATAAATATTCCTATACAGAAGCTGTACTCGATGGGTTTTTGGTCGATCATGAGCCTCCTTATTTGTTTGAATCAGAATTAGCAAAAAAGGGTATTAAGTTTGAAAAAGGCGAAGAAGTCGAAATGTATGATCCTGAGAAGAGTGAAGTGTTTTTGGATTGCCTAGAAGATGAGCTTACTTTCAATGTAGAACACTTCAATAGACAAGTAATTACCGAATCGTTTAATCGGGCGGTCTTGGACAAGCTAACGGACTATATAGACCCTGATAGTCGTGAAAAGACATTAATATTTGCAGCTACCAACCAACATGCCGACTTAGTAGTACGTTTACTAAAAGAAGCTTTCGAAAACCGTGGAGATACTGTATCGGATGATGCAATCGTTAAAATCACGGGTTCGATCTATAACCCGAATGAAATGATTAAACGTTTTAAAAATGAACGTTTGCCTAATATTGTGGTGACTGTAGACTTACTTACAACAGGGATAGATGTTCCAACCATTACGAACTTGGTCTTCTTGCGTCGTATCAAGTCACGTATTCTATACGATCAAATGCTAGGACGTGCAACACGTCTATGTCCTGAGATAGGCAAGACTCATTTCCGTGTGTATGATGCGGTTGGTATTTACAATCAACTCCAGCAATACACGGATATGAAACCTGTCGTAAAACAGCAGAACTTCACAATTACAGACCTACAAGAATCATTTACAAATGCAACAACGGAAGATGAAGCAGATCACTTCCGAAATCAGTTAGTTGCTAAGATTCAACGTAAAAAGCAAAGGATTGATAGTGAGGGGCAGCGTCGTTTTGAAGAATTGTCTAAGGGAACTACTTTGGATGATTGGGTACAAGACGTTCAGCAATATCGTCCACAGCAAGCAGAAGCAAATAGTATTCTGTTTGAGTTCGTCGCAACGTATCAGACACCTAAAGACTTTCAAGTGATTTCGAATCATGAAGATAGTATTGGCGATGTAACCCGAGGATATGGAGAAGGAAACGAAAAGCCAGCAGACTATTTAGATGGTTTTGTACAGTTCATTCGTTCGAATATGAATGAGATCCCTGCACTTCAATTAGTTTGCACCCGACCTCGTGATTTGACTAAGAAAGACTTACGAGAACTGGTTACACTGTTAGATACAAAAGGTTTCAAACAATCACATCTACAAACAGCGTGGAAGCAATCCAACAACGTAGAGATTGCTGCAGATATTATTAGCTTCATCCGCCAAGCTGCTTTAGGTGAAGCGCTTGTAGATCATGAAACACGTGTCAAACAGGCGATGCAAAAAGTCTATTCACTTCACGACTGGACACCTCGACAAGAGAAGTGGTTGGAGCGAATAGAGAAGCAGTTACTACAAGTGCCTATTCTCGCTCCTACGCCAGAAGAAGCATTCTCTGAAGAACCATTCAAGAGCAGTGGCGGTTATAAACGGCTCAAACGTGACTTTGGAGACGACTTAGATACTATTGTCTATGCGATAAACGATAATTTGTATATTAGTTAAATAGAGAGAAAGGGGGAGATCTATCTGTGTAGATTTCCTCTTTTTTCGAGAAGTACAGCATGTTAAGGTATACTACTATGTGTAAAGAGAAATCAGGAGGAATGACATGAATAACAATGAGATCGTAGCAAAATTATGGAGTTTAGCCGACGTTTTACGGGATGACGGTATTACATATCACGAATACGTGACAGAGTTAACCTATTTACTATTTTTGAAAATGATGCAAGAACAAGACACAGAAGAAATTATCCCTGAAGGTAAACGCTGGAGCGACTTAGTCAGCAAAGAAGGAATCGAATTAAAGAACTTCTATCGCCAATTACTACTTGATCTAGGCAATGAAGAAATTAAAAATGAAAGCTTGCGCATGATTTATAGCGGTGCATCCACAAGTATCGATGAGCCGAAAAACCTTGAAAAGATTATTAAATCAATAGATAGCCTTGATTGGTACAATGCAAAGGAAGAAGGGCTAGGAAATCTCTATGAAGGATTACTCGAGAAAAATGCGAGTGAGAAGAAATCTGGAGCAGGACAGTACTTTACACCGCGTGTATTGATTGACGTAATGGTTCAGTTAATGGATCCAAAGATTGGCGAGCGTTGCAATGACCCCGCAGCAGGAACATTCGGCTTTATGATTTCAGCCGATTATTATTTGAAACAACAAACAGACAACTATTTTGATCTATCACCAGCAGAAGTTGAATTTCAAAAGAGAGAAGCATTTACTGGTATGGAGCTAGTAAAAGATACACATCGTTTAGCTATCATGAACGCATTGCTTCATGATATGGAAGGACGACTTGAGCAAGGCGATACGCTATCATCCAATGGTAAGTGGATGAAGAACTTCAACGTAGTCTTAACCAACCCTCCATTTGGTACAAAAAAAGGTGGAGAGCGTGCCACGCGTGATGATTTGACGTTTCAAACGTCAAACAAACAATTGAACTTCTTGCAACTGATCTATAATTCCCTTGTAACCGACGGTACTGGACGTGCAGCAGTTATTCTACCTGATAACGTTCTGTTCGAAGGTGGGATTGGTGCGCAGATTCGTCGAGACTTAATGGATAAATGTAATTTGCACACGATCTTACGCTTACCGACAGGAATCTTCTATGCGCAAGGCGTTAAGACAAACGTTTTGTTCTTCGACAGAGGAATAACAGAGCAAGAGAATACAAAAGAAACATGGGTATATGATCTTCGTACCAATATGGCTTCATTCGGTAAGCGGAATCAGTTAACAATGGCTCACTTTGAAGACTTTATGAAAGCTTATGTGGCGGATGATCGTTCTTTAATTGAAGATGAGCGGTGGAATAAATTTATGCGTGAAGACATTGCAAAGAAAAACGACAGTCTGGATGTAGGATTGATTGCAGATGACTCATTATCAGCGTATGATAACTTGCCCGATCCGATTGAGTCGGCAGAAGAAGCGATTGCGAAACTGCAGCAGGCGATGGAGTTGCTTCATGAAGTGGTGAATGAGTTAAAAGCAGTTGATGAAGAGGTGGTAAATCAGTGAGTCAGAAACAAAAGATCGATGATGAAATGTTAGAAGATGTACTATTACTAAAAAACGAGCAACCACATGAAATTCCAGAAAACTGGGTGTGGACAAGGGTTTCAAATTTTATTGAAATGGAAAGGGGAATTACTTTTCCCGCCAGTGCTAAAAAAAATGAATTTGAGGATGGTCTTATAGGTTGTGCAAGGACAGCAAATATTCAGGAAGAGTTCGTATGGGATGATTTAATATATGTTAATAAAGCATATACGAAAGGAAATGAACGTAAACTTGTTCAAGAGAATGATATATTAATGTCCATTGCCAATTCGTATAATTTAGTAGGTAAGATTTCTTTTATTAAAGAAGTTAAAGAAAATATAACATTTGGAGGCTTTTTATTATGTATTAGATCTAAAAATTTCAATGTGAATTTTATTTTTTACTACTTCAGATACTTATTCCTAAGTGGGAAGATTCAACAAATAGCAAGTCAGACAACTAATATAGCTAATATTAGCGCTAAAAAAATTCAAGCTCTACCAATCCCGATACCCCCAGTACCTGAACAAAAACGGATTGCTGAGAAAGTGGAGCGTCTTTTAGGTAAGATTGATGAAGCTAAGCGGTTAATTGATGAAGCAAAAGAAACGCTTGAACTTCGTCGAGCTGCTATTTTGGATAAGGCTTTTCGGGGTGAATTGACTAAGAAGTGGCGGGAAGAAAACCTAAATGTTGAGAACGTTGATTCAATATTTAATAAAATTAAGGATGATCAAAGTATAAAACGAAAGATAATAAAGCCAATTGAGGAAGATGAGATAAATTCTATATTACCATCGAATTGGAAGTGGGTAAGATTAGGTGACGTTTTTAAAATAACGTCTGGGGGAACACCTAAGAGAGCTGTTTCAAAATATTATGACGGTCATATCCCATGGGTAAAGACAGGAGAAATAAAATGGAATACTATTTATGATACAGCTGAACATATTACTGTAGAAGCTATATCAAATAGTTCGGCTAAATTACTACCTAAGGATAGCGTTTTAGTTGCTATGTATGGACAAGGTTTGACTAGAGGTAGGGCAGCGATATTAGCAACTGAAACTACATGTAATCAAGCCGTATGCGCTTTACTTCCAAACGAATTTATACTACCGAAATATCTGTTTTATTATTTTATGGAGGGTTACCAGAGATTTAGAGAAATAGCTAAGGGAGGAAATCAGGAAAATTTAAGCGCAACCTTGATTTCTAACTTTATTTTTCCATTCCCACCATTAGAAGAGCAAAGAGCAATTGTAGAAATCCTCGATACCATATTTAATAATGAAGATAAAAGTACAGATTTAATTGATGAAAGATTGAAAAACGATGAATTAAGAGCGTCTGTATTAGCGATAGCATTTCGTGGTGAACTTGGAACAAATGATTCAAGTGAAGAATCTGCAATGGAGCTATTAAAGTCTATGGTGCAACAACAAGTAAAATAGTTTTAAGAAGGCATCCAAATTACTTGGGTGTCTTTTTCGTTTTATTATTATTATCTGAATTCTGGAATAATCATAACGGATAGTAACCCACTCAGCGCGGATCCAATAGAGTCACATCCACAGATGTTTGGAATTCCTTAGAGTCGTGATTCTAGGTGCATAAATGAAGTTAAGTTCACAGGTTGAATTTAAAGTCTTATGATAGCTCTCTGTGGAGTTGATGAGTTATTGTTTTTGAGATGTTGAAACCACATGTATCCACAAATAAGTATTTGATAAATTTCCGATACGACTCAAGTAATATGTATGATTTAGTCTGTTAAAGGGTTGATACGAGTAGAGATAAACTGGGGGTATTTCGATAACGATTATCGACATCAGAATCGTCTTCTATTGGAGTGGTAATAAATGAATAAGCAGCTTTTTCATGTTGTTAACAAAATCGCATGTAAGTTTAGAGCGTGCCTTAGATTTACAACCGATAAACATTGAACGAATGTAAATATAGAGTTGTGTAGATAATTTATTTACGAAATGTAAATGAAATCTTGAACCTAAATTTACGATATGCTATCTTTGATCCATTAGATAAATACGGAAGGATCGAATAACATGAACATAGCATATATCAGAGTGTCAACAGTTGAACAGAATGAAGCAAGACAAATTGAGGCGATGAGGCAGTATAGAATAGACAAGTTGTATCAAGAGAAAGTCTCTGCTAAGAATACAAACAGACCAAAACTTCAAGAGATGATAGACTTTGCAAGAGAAGGCGATACGATCTATGTCGCAGATTTCTCTAGGTTAGCACGCTCAACAAAAGACCTCTTAGAACTAGTCGAGCTATTAGAAACAAAGGGTGTTCAATTGGTATCTATTAAAGAAAATATCGACACATCAACGGCAACTGGCAGACTAATGTTAAAGATGATTAGTGCTATTAATGATTTTGAACGTGAGAATATGCTTGAAAGACAGCGAGAAGGTATTGCGATTGCAAAAGCAGAAGGCAAGTACAAAGGTCGAAAAGAAGTATCCATCGCAGATTTTGATCATCACTATCGACGTTATATGAATCGTGAAGTAACCAAGTCGCAGCTTGCTAAAGAGTTAAAAATATCAAGACCAACATTGGATAAGTTAATCAAGAAACATTAAAAAGTAAGTTAAGGGACTCCCATGGGATCTCTTTCTTTGCATCAATGATATAAGACTTGATTTCCACTATTTTAGTATGTATATGAGCGGGAGATAGTCTAGGTTGCTTTATCCACACGTCATAGAAAATCCAGTTTTTGTTGTGATGGATCTATTCTAAGTGCAATGGAAATTAGATCATCACCTAAAACGTAGTACGAAATTAATGGTATTTAACCCTAAAAAATACATAACATTGTATAATAGTGTAATAAATGAATTTTAGGAGGGGAAAATTTTGTCGGTCAATAGCTATTTATCAACATTATCGAGTTCTCTGGTTCTATCGTCTTTGGAGAATGCCAACATTAGAACTTCTATTGCTAATTTATCTAAAAATCTAAATTACTACTTTAATCAAGGGGAATTACACACTCATTTCCAATTTGGGTCAAGTACAAGAGGAACAATATTGCCCCGTAGAGTAGATTCGGATTCTGATGTCGATTATATGGTAGTATTCAAGAACCCGAGAGGCTTTACTCCAGAAACTTTATTAAAGCGTTTAAAAGATTTTATGCACACCTACTACAGTCGTTCAGAAATATATAAAGATAGCCCAACAATGGTATTGGAATTGAACCATATTAAGTTTGAATTAGTCCCCGCAATTCAAGACGATTGGGGGAATATCTCAATACCTTCAAAGGAAAACTTTTTCTCAAGGTGGATACCAACAGACCCATTAGGATTCAATGAAAAATTAACACAAGTAAATGTATATAATAATTCAAAAATAAAACCTTTAGTAAGGTTAATGAAATATTGGAATACTAACAAATTAGATGGACATTTTTATTCGTTTGAATTAGAAAATTGGATTGTGCAAAAATATACTTTCAATAGGCAGGTGTTCTTAAAGGATTATATTTACGACACTATTGAAGGTCTAAGTCCAAATTATGATGATTCTCAAAGGTATAAAGAACGTCTGGTAAGGGCTAAAAATATTATTAGGGAAGTTAAATGGTTTGAACAAAATGGTCTCGAAATACAAGCAAGAGAGAAAATAAAGAATATTTTTCCAGAAATATATGTGAGGTGAAGTATGAATAAACGTTTTGATTCTCTAGATAGACACTACAAGATAATAGATAAACTTAATACGACAACTTCTACACTATTTTGGGTGAACGCTGTCTTATCAATTTCGGTATTTTTCGTAGGTGAATATTTAACTGCTAAGACCATTTTGTTATTTCTATTTACTATAACTACGTTAAGCTACTTTTTAATTGATAATTATTTAAGCATTTTCAAAATCCCTCAAGTTGAGGATAGAAGAAGGGTTCATTTGTTAACGAACTCATTTAATGTTCCTTTAGATAACGAGAGAACCAACATGTATTACAACAATGATATAGAACCTTCTTTACTAAAGTTGGGGGCAAATATCTTTGAAAATTCCTTGTTTGCTGAGAGGGTTACTCATGAGATGGCAAAGAGGGAGAGGATAAAAGTAGGTATATTTGTTATAGTATTCGTTATAGCAATTATGTTACGAACAACTGATATAGAATTAATTTCGATACTTGCACAAACCTTGTTTGCCAGCACATTAATTCCTGCCTATTTAAGACTTGAAGTTTTACACTATAAGAACAAAGCAATTTCAGATTGTCTTCATGACATTTTCTTTTTCCATAACCAAGGGACGATTAATGAAAATGACAGATTATCTGCAAAACTCCTTGATTGTTTTGTTAAGTATGAATCAGCGAAGGCATATTCGGGGGTTAAACAGGATTCGAATATATTTCATAAAATTAATCCACAAGTTACGCAAGAGTGGGAAAAAATGAAACGTGATCTAAATATAGGTAGTGATTAAAACGACAGAAGAATAGGATGAATGAAGAATTGCCAAGACCCAACTTTTAATGAGATGGGTCTTATTTTATTATTTGCAATCAACCTCTTTTTTTAGTATCGTTATCTGTAGGTATAACACGCATAGAAAAGTACTCAAACAAGTATAAACCATTGATATAACAAGCTTTATAGACCCTCGGTGCGGAATGTGGTGCAATGGATAGCACGTGAGCCTCCGAAGCTCAAAATGTGGGTTCGACTCCCGCCGAGGGCATCATAGTAAAGCGTTTGAACAGTTCGCAACTGCGATATTTGTTCAAACGCTTTTTTGTGCTGTCAATCAGACTACCCGAAACGACATCATGCTATTCATTTTCCCCTGTTAGAACTTCTTTTAAACTTGTTTGTGTGTTGAGTTTAAATTGAAAGGTTAAAACGTGAATGGAAATGAGAGTTATGTAGTGTTGGCATGGGGATGGAAGCTCCAGTTGGGGGACGCTTTCCCATGGGCCCGCGGTGAGCCCTCTAGGAAAGCGTCCCCTCCGTAGCGCCAATTCCCGCCCCTAACCTTTGCCAGTTTCATGATTTCAACCTATCTTGTATCAAAGTCGCACTAGATTATAATTCCCCTCTCGCTACCTTCAAGAAACCGTCAGCCACCACCATAACCCAGTCAACGTGATCAACAGCGTAGGCACTGTCAGAACCATTCCTACCTTTCTATGTTCAATAGAAGGAACGGGTAATAATTTCTATAAATTGAGCAGTAAAGAATAGTGGGGATGGCTCGTGTTGAGTGATCAGTATAGCCAGCGTCCGCGTCGTTCATCACATACGATTCCGTCGATTTTTAGTCTGCGCATATGTTGACTGACTGCGGGCTGTGAAGTATCGAGTAAAGGCAGTAGATCACAAATATATATTCGATACTTTTTTGCAAACAAAAAAGGAAGCCACAGGGGAGTGTGACTTCCTTTTTGTATTAGGTCGGTTGACCGTGAGTTTATCGTTCTTTGCTTAACTCGTCGTGAATCAAATCCATATTATATGTTAAATATTTTACATACGTATCGACTTCGTCACCAGGGTTACCGATTTCGTCAGAGTAGATCGGCTTTTCAGCAATAGGTACGCCAGTCTCTTGAGAAACAGTTTCCATCGGACGAGTATCCACGTTGGATTCTACGAATAACACAGGCACTTTGTGATCTTTAATATACTGAACAAGTTCTTTGATCTGCTTAGGAGAACCGTTCTCTTCTGTATCGATTTCCCAAATGAATGCTTCTTTCAAACCGTAGTGGTCATTCAAATATTGGAAAGCGCGTTCACTTGTTATAAGCACGCGATTTTCTTCAGGCACTGTAGAAATGCGCTCTGCGAATTCGTCGTCAAGCTCTTGTAGGCGTAGCACATACTTGTCGCCTTGCTCTTTGATTTTATCGCTATGTGTTGGGTGTTTTTCAATCAATGCATCACGCATAGATTCTGCCATTTTCACTCCAACAGCAGGATCGATGAACGCGTGTGGGTTAATTTCTTCTTCACGTCCGCCGTCGCCACCAAGATACTTAGGCTCTACATTTTCAGTCAAGCTGTAGATGTTTTCGTCTTTCTGTCCAACGGAATCCATCATCTTGAAGAACCAACCTTTTTCTCCGCCTTCAAGGTTTAGACCGTTATAGAATAAAACGTCTGCATCTGTTGCAGCTTTAATATCATTTGGCAATGGCTCATATTCGTGTGGATCCGTTCCAGTAGGTACTAGGTTATAAACCTCCACATAGTTTCCACCGATTTCGCGTGCCATATCTGCAATGATAGTAAATGACGTAACGACTTTAAGCTTGTCACCTGTTTCGGCTACTTTGTCACCTTCGTCTGTGCCTTCTGTCTTTTTGCCCTCATCGTCATTACCGCACGCTGCTAACATAAATACAGCGAGCAATGATAGCGTGAGCCATTTTGCTAAGTTCTTCATGTAATCATTTCTACTCCTTTATGGATAATAAATTTATATTTCCGCCGCGGCGGTTGATCCTTTAATGTGTTGCATTTGTAATCGCTTTGCGTTTCGCTCGTGAACGGATCTTGCTGACGATAATCCCTTGCTTAGGGGAGAATAGGAATGCCAGGATGAATATACCTGTTGCTGCCAACGCGATGACCGGTCCTGACGGCATATTGTATAAGAAACTGAAGTACAGACCAATAATAGAAGATACTGCACCGAAGAATGCTGCGAGTACGACCATGATCGATAGGCGATTCGTTAACAGATACGCTGTAGAAGCAGGCGTAATCAACAATGAAACGACCAAAATCACGCCAACTGTTTGCAAGGAAGCGACGGTAACCAATGTCAGTAAAAACATAATTGTATAGTGGATAAGCTGCGTTTTTAAACCGTATGCTGCAGCCATCGTCTCGTCGAAACTCGAAACGAGTAGTTCTTTAAAGAACAACACAACGACTAGAATAACGATAGTTCCGATAATCAATGTCAGCCACATATCCGATGTGCGGACAGACAAGACGTTACCGAATAAAATCTGCGTCAAATCAGTCGCACTTTTTGCCCGCGTAATTAAGATAATCCCGAGAGCGAAAAATGCGGAGAAGACAATTCCGATAGACGAGTCATTTTTAATGCGACTATTTTGAGAAATGGCTCCTATACCGAATGCGGTCAGAACACCCGTCAACACGGCACCGTAGAAATAGTTGATACCGAGCATATAGGAAATGGCGATCCCCGGTAGAACCGCGTGGGAAATCGCATCCCCCATTAGTGCCATCCCGCGAAGGACGATAAAACTACCGATGACGCCGCAGATGACGCCGACCATAACGGAAGTGATCAACGCTTTTTGCAAGAAACTATAGGTCATTAAATCTTGAATAAACTCCATTACATAGTAACCTCCAAGCCGTCGATCATAAATTCACGATTGTATGCTTTCGTCATATTGCCCGACTGGAAGACTTTACTAGTAGGGCCTGCATCAATTAACTCTTTATTGATAAGAATCAACTCGTCAAAATAACTTTTTACTTTTGATAAATCATGGTGAACAACGAAAATCACTTTACCGGCTGCTTGCAATTCGCGTAAGATCCCGATAATAATTTCTTCACTGGATACGTCAATTCCGACGAATGGTTCATCGAGGAAGAAATAATCTGCTTTTTGAGCGAGAGCACGTGCAAGGAACACACGCTGTTGCTGTCCGCCTGAAAGTTCACCAATCTGACGGTTTGCGAAGCTTTCCATGCCTACTTGCTTCAAACATTCCATAGCGAATTCTTTATCCGCTTTACGAGGACGTCTAAGTATACCGGTTCTTGGGTAGGTGCCCAGTAAGACAGTGTCTTTTACGACGATCGGGAAGTTCCAGTCGATATTGGAACGCTGTGGAACGTATGCGATTTGTTTACGCATGGAATTCACAGTCTGGCTACCGATTTTCACGTCTCCGTGATCTTTGTGGATTAAGCCTAGCATCGCTTTCATCAACGTGGATTTACCCGCGCCGTTTGGTCCAAGCACACCAATCAAACTGCCAGCTCCAAATGAAAAAGATACATCCTTTACGACTTCATTGCCGTCATATGAAACACTAATATGCTTAACTGTTATCGGTTCGATCATACTGTTTCCTCCTTCTTTCCCTCGTGCAACTTTTACGTAAAAAATAAAGCACCATTATATATGACTTGAGTAGAATTGTAGTTAATTTATTTATTAATATAAAGCAATAGTTTCCTTCACGCAACTCTAATGCATGATTAGGACTATATTGTTTCCCTCGTGCAACTTTAATAGTATAACTTACTAAAAATAATCTGTAAAGAGTTAATTGAAAATAATCTCCAAGCCGTATCAATGATTTTAGTGAAAAAACGAATCATATTTAAAGTAGTCTATGCTTATAAATAAGAGTGAAACTAGACATACCCCCAACTATTACCAGTTAATTAATTTCAACTATAAGTTTGGGGAGTGAAAGAATAAGGGTAAGGATATACTAAAGAGATGAGGAAAGGAGTAGTGATCTATGAAGAAATTAGCTGGTCCGCTTATAGCCATTATAGTACTAGTTGTTATAGCTGCGATTATGATCGTACCTTCTTACAATAAATTAGTGAATTTAGAAGAAGACGTAGATCAATCATATGCACAAATCGAAACGCAACTACAACGCAGAGTAGATTTAATCCCGAATTTGGTCAATACGGTAAAAGGGTATGCCTCACATGAAAAAGAGGTACTCGAAAACATTGCCAACGCACGTAGTAAAATGGCGGGAGCACAAGGTCCTGAAGAACAAGCAGCAGCCGATTCAGAACTATCGAGTGCATTGAGTCGTTTACTAGTCGTAGTAGAAAACTATCCAGATTTAAAAGCGAATCAAAACTTCCAGCAGTTAATGGATGAATTAGCCGGTACGGAAAATCGTATCGCCGTTGCGCGTAAAGATTATAACGACGTTGTTTCAGTCTTCAACAGAACAGTAAAACGTTTCCCAGGCAAGATTGTCGCATCCATCTTCGGATTCGATGAAAAAGAATACTTCAAAGCGGTCGAAGGGGCGCAACAACCGCCATCAGTCGATTTTGGGGATGACAAGAAGTGATCAACCGTTTCTGCATGTTCCTCGTAGCCCTACTAGTTGCCCTTACTGGTACTACGACAGCCCATGCGATTACGGATGTGGTGGTAGATGAAGCAAATATTTTATCACCTGAACAAGAGGCAGAAATAGAACAATATGGTATAAGACTACAGGCAGCGACAAAAGCTGAACTTGCGGTACGTACAGTATATTCACTTGAAGGCGAGCCTGTAGAGGATTATGCATTACGGACATTTCGTGAATTGAAATTGGGCGATAGTAAGCTAGAAAATGGTGCGTTGCTAGTCGTTTCTACTGAGAAAAACGAAGCGCAAGGAATAGAACGTAAATTTTATTTGCTCACTGGCTACGGTCTAGAAGGAGCGCTGCCTGACGGTAAGGTAGGACGTTTCATTGATGAACTGGCCATGCCATATTTACGAAATGAACAACCAGACCTCGCGATTATGGAAGCGTATAAAGCGTTCTACAATGAAATCGCAGCAGAATATGGTTTGGATGGCGACGACTTACCCGTCACGTACCTTGAAGGGGGAAGTGACGACGGAGATGTCGGCATGCCCAACTTCTTCATCATTGTCATCGTCCTCTACATTCTCTTCCGCATCTTCTTCGGAGGCGGAGGTAGGGGTGGCAGAGGAGGCGGCCCACGTGGCAGATCGGGTGGAGGTCCAATATTCTTCCCAGGCGGTGGTGGCGGCTTCGGAGGCGGAAGCAGCGGCGGTGGAGGCTTTGGTGGCTTCGGCGGCGGTGGTTCCAGTGGCGGAGGCGGCGCCGGCAGAAGCTGGTAAGCCTTTGAAAGTGACGATAACTCGTTTAACGGGTTATCGTCACTTTTTTTGATTGTGGAGGAGTTTTTGCTTTAAGCCCGCGGCTCGCGGCTCAATGAATCGCGTTGACCGCTCTATGCCACCCCGCGACCGCTCTATCCACAAAGTTATCCGCTCTATCACGCCACATATCCGATCATAGCCACTCGCTATCCGCTCTATTGAGCCGCGTAACCGCTCATAGCCCGCGGCACGACATTCCGATCTCTACGAATTCTATGTGCCGCGCCATCTCTCTTTCCGCACTTGACGTGGTCGCGGCGCTGGTTGCTGGCTGCTCGCGGCTCAATGAATCGCGTTAACCGCTCTATGCATCCCCGCGAACGCTCTATCCGCGAAGTTATCCGCTCTATCGCGCCACGTAACCGATCATAGCCATACGTTATCCGCTCTATTGAGCCGCGTAACCGCTCTAAGCCCGCGGCACGACATTCCGATCTCCACGAATTCTATGTGCCGCGCTATCTCTCTTTCCGCACTTGACGTCGTCGCTGCGCTGACTGTTTGCTGGTCGCGGCTCAATGAATCGCGTTGACCGCTCTATGCCTTCCCGCGAACGCTCTATCGACGAAGTTATCCGCTCTATCACGCCACGTATCCGATCATAGCCACACGTTATCCGCTCTATCCGGCCGCGTAACTGCTCATAGCCCACAAACCCACACACCCCTCAAAAAAAGCAATTCACTAGAAATCCGCCTCAATCCATGCCATCATAATAAAAAACGAGGTGAATCCTAACATGCACATTACATTCTACACAAGACCCAATTGCGAGCTGTGCGAAGAAGCGGAGCGCATGCTTAAATTAGTAGCGGAAGATCATCCGCTCGAGTGGGAGACCATTAATATAGAAGAAGATGAAGAAATCCATGAAAAATACATGCTGATGATCCCGGTTATTGAACACGAAGGACGTGTGCGAACCTACGGGAACATAGGCTATATTGACGTTTTGGAATTAATTGACGAGTGAAAACGCTTTCTAATTGTGTTTTGATTTTCAAGATGCTATACTACGTGTATAGTATTTTTTTACACTATGTGGGACAGTAATAATATCAAGGGATCAAAAATAACCCACTTGAAAAGAGTGATGTGAGTGAACTTATCATTTTTGGAAGCGCAACTCGCACTTGTACCAGAACTTCCGCTATTGATTGAACAACGATATCACATGTTGAAACTGATTAAAGCGTCGGGTCCTGTCGGCAGAAGAACACTTAGTTCTGTGTCGGGTTATTCCGAAAGGGAAACACGGACGATGCTCGATTTATTGAAAGAGCAGGGATTGGTGAATATTGCCAAAGAAGGTGTTTCAACTACGGAAAAAGGTATAGAAGTACTCTTTGCGCTGCATGATACGATGGAAGAAAGGTCTGGTAGACGTCAACTTGCGAATGAATTAGCAGAGCGTCTGGGCATTCTGAAAGTACATGTAGTAGAAGGAGATTCTGATGATTCACCTTTGACGAAAAAGTTGCTTGGCATGCAAGCGGCAAAACAGTTTCGTTCCCGTATTAAAGGAAATGAAATCGTTGCAGTGACTGGCGGTAGTACAGTAGCCGCGATTCCATCGTTTATGCAGCAAGATGAACTGCCCAATGTGCAATTTATCGCAGCAAGAGGTGGCGTAGGGGAAGAAATTGGATTACAAGCGAATATGATTGCAGCTTCGTTTGCAGAAAGTTGTCATGCAACATACAAAGCATTTTATTATCCTGACACATTAAGTGAAGAAGCGCATGCGGTATTTCAGCATGAACCAGCAGCAAAAGAGATGCTCGAGTTATATAGCCAGACGGATTGCGTCATCCACGGTGTCGGCAATGCGGCGAAAATGGCAGTATTACGAAACTCTCCTGAAGACGAACAGCAGATTTTACTGGATCGTCAAGCAAAGGGAGAAGCATTCGGCTTTTATTTCAACCAGCAAGGTGAAATTGTCCATCGAATCCGCACAGTCGGAATTCAAATGGAACATCTGCAAGACATTCCGCACGTGTTCACAGTAGCCGGCGGAGCAAGCAAAGCGGAAGCACTGCTGTCGTACTTAGCAAGTGCACCGTCCCAAACTATTTTAGTAACAGACGAAGGCGCAGCGGAACATATGCTGTCGCTTATGAAAAAGTAGATACAGCGTCTATGTAAGTTTTAATTAAATTGTTAAAAGAATACTTAGTTGATTGTAGTGGAAGGCGGCGACTCCTGCGGGAACAGCGCGAGCTGAAAGCCCCGCAGGTAGCGAAGCGGACGAGGAGATTGAAGCCGTGCCCGCGGAACGCGTCCGCCTGGAACGGAAATCAACGGTGCTTATGGAATCATGAATTCTTATATTTAACTTTTGCATTAGGCGAAAACATAACAACCATTTTACGGAGGCGATTTAAGATGACGGTAAAATTAGCGATTAATGGATTTGGACGAATTGGACGATTGGTACTTCGAGAAGCATTTGCATCAGAAGATATGGAAGTAGTAGCGATCAACGACTTAACAGACGCAGCGATGTTGGCACATTTATTGAAATATGACTCCGTGCACGGTGTCTTTGACGCAGACGTGCAATCGGATGAATCATCGATCAATGTCAATGGCAAGAAAATCAGCGTATTTGCAGAAAAAGACCCTGCGAACCTACCTTGGAAAGACCTTGGTGTAGATATCGTCGTTGACTGTACAGGTGTATTCCGTACGAAAGAAGGACTACAAAAGCACATCGATGCAGGCGCGAAAAAAGTTATCTTGTCAGCTCCAGCTAAAGGTGAAATGACAACACTTGTAATGGGTGTCAACGAAGAAACGTATGATGCAGCGAGCGACAACATCGTATCGAACGCATCATGTACGACAAACTGTTTAGCACCTGTCGTTAAAGTATTGAACGATTCATTCGGTGTTAAACGCGGAATGATGACAACGATTCACTCGTACACGAATGACCAAAAGATTCTTGATCTTCCACACGAAGACTACCGACGTGCGCGTGCGGCAGGCGTGTCGATGATCCCGACTTCAACGGGTGCAGCTTCTGCTGTAACGAAAGTCATTCCTGAACTAAAAGGCAAACTAGACGGAATGGCAGTGCGTGTACCGACTCCAAACGTTTCACTTGTGGACTTTGTGTCGGAATTAGAAAAAGAAGTAACAGTTGAAGACGTAAACGCTGCGTTGAAGGAAGCTTCAGAAGGCGATTTAAAAGGACTTCTATTCTTTAGTGAATTACCACTAGTATCTGTTGATTACAATGGTAATACAGCTTCAACCACAGTAGATGGTTTGTCTACAATGGTAATGGAAGGCAATATGGTCAAAGTTATTTCTTGGTACGATAACGAGTCGGGTTACTCTGCTCGTTGTATCGATTTGGCACGTTATATGAACGAACAAGGACTATAAAAAGGGAAAACCATCAATTCTGTTATAAATCATAGCCATTCTACAGGTAACCGATTATAATGAATAAATATGGGTCAGAGGAACGGTGAACCCGTTCCTCTTTTTGTATTTAAGCCAAGGAGGACTTACTTTATGAAGACGAAAAAGACGATTAAAGATATTAAATTGAATGGCCAACGCGTATTTTGCCGCGTGGATTTCAACGTACCGATGGAAAATGGAAAGGTAACGGATGATACACGCATCAGAGCGGCTGTTCCTACAATTGAATATATGACGAACGAAGGAGCAAAGGTTATTTTAGCCAGCCACCTGGGACGTCCCAAAGGTGAAGTAAATGAAGAGATGCGTTTGACACCTGCTGGCGATAAATTGTCTGAGCTTCTTGGCAAAACAGTGAAAAAGCTAGATTCTTCAATCGGTGAAGAAGTAGAAAAAGCGATCGCAGAAATGAAAGACGGCGACGTGATCTTGTTGGAAAACGTTCGCTTCAATCCAGGCGAAGAGAAGAATGACGCAGAACTGTCCAAGAAATTTGCTGATTTGGCAGACGTTTTTGTCAATGATGCATTTGGAACAGCTCACCGTGCACACGCTTCTACTGCTGGAATTGCGGAGTACATACCCGGTGTTCTTGGCTTCTTGCTAGAGAAAGAATTGGATGTCCTCGGAAAAGCATTGTCTCATCCAGAGCGTCCGTTCACAGCAATCATTGGCGGCGCGAAAGTGAAAGATAAGATTGGTGTCATTGATAATTTATTGGATAAAGTCGATAACTTGTTGATCGGTGGCGGACTGTCGTATACCTTCACACGTGCACAAGGTCATGAAACTGGAGATTCATTAGTAGAAGAGGATAAAGTAGAACTAGCTAAGTCGTTCATTGAAAAGGCGAAGCAAAAAGCAGTAAATCTGTACTTGCCGACAGATGCAGTCGTAGCGAATAAATTTGCGGCGGATGCAGAGACGAAAACGGTTTCTGTAGAAGACATTACAGAAGGTTGGATGGGGCTAGATATCGGACCGGAAACAGCAGAGCGTTACAAGCAAGTCATCAAAGACTCGAAGTTCGTGATCTGGAACGGGCCGATGGGTGTGTTCGAAATGGAACCATTCGCAAACGGGACGAAAACAGTAGCGGACGCTATGGCAGAAACAACTGCTTATACAGTAATTGGCGGGGGAGACTCTGCAGCAGCTGTTGAAAAGTTTGAAGTAGCAGACCAAATGGATCACGTATCTACTGGTGGCGGTGCTTCACTCGAGTTCATGGAAGGCAAAGAATTGCCAGGAGTAGCTGTATTAGAAGATCAAGAATAAGGAGGGTTTCTTTTGAGAAAACGAATAATTGCGGGCAACTGGAAAATGTTCAAACTTTCTAACGAAGCTGCAGATTTTGCGGAACAGATCAAAGAACAACTCAAGCCATCCGATCACGTCGAGGCGGTCATTTGTCCACCGGCGTTGTATTTGAATGATTTACTACAACGTTTTGAAACGACTGCGATCAAAGTAGGTGCTCAAACGATGCATGATACCGTCGAAGGAGCATTTACAGGGGAAATCAGTCCGGCGATGCTTGAAAACGTAGGCATAGACTATGTCATTCTTGGACATTCGGAACGTCGTCAGTATTTCAATGAAACAGACGAAAGCGTTAATAAAAAAGTACGGGCAGCATTCGATCATCACTTAGTACCGATTGTTTGCGTAGGCGAAACATTGGAAGAGCGCGATGCACATGAAACGGTTTCGATCGTTTCAGCGCAAGTCGAAAAAGCATTCAGTGGTGTGACGGCGGAACAAGCGAAGCAAGCAGTCATTGCGTATGAACCGATTTGGGCGATTGGCACAGGCAAAACAGCAACGGCTGACGATGCCAATGAAGTATGCGCTGCGATTCGTCATAAAGTCGAAACACTGTACACAAAAGACGTGTCAGATGCAATTCGCATTCAATACGGTGGCAGTGTAAAACCAGAAAACATTGCAGAATTACTGAGCAAAGACAATATTGACGGCGCATTGGTTGGGGGAGCAAGTCTTGATCCGGCAGCATTCGTCAAATTGGTGGAGGCTGGAACTCATGTCGAATAAACCGGTCGCATTAATTATCTTGGACGGGTTTGGCTTACGAGATGAAACATACGGTAACGCAGTTGCACACTCTAAGATTCCGAACTTTGATTTGCTGTGGGAGAACTACCCGCATGCGACATTGACGGCTTGCGGAGAAGCGGTAGGGTTACCAGAAGGACAAATGGGGAACTCTGAAGTCGGGCACTTGAATATCGGTGCCGGTCGTATCGTCTATCAAAGTTTAACGCGTATTAATAAGTCGATTCGCGAAGGCGAGTTTTTCGACAATGCGACGTTACTTGAGACGATGGAGCATGTGAAGACAAAAGGTTCTGCACTTCACGTCATGGGCTTGCTATCTGACGGTGGTGTTCACAGCCACTATGAGCATTTATTCGCTTTATTGAAAATGGCGAAAGAACACGGTGTAGAGCGTGTCTACTTGCATGCATTCCTTGACGGACGTGATGTTGGACCGACGACGGCACTTCCATATATCAAACGTACAGAAGATGTCATGGAAGAAGTCGGAGTGGGACAAATCGCGACTGTATCGGGTAGATATTTTGCAATGGACCGCGATAAGCGCTGGGATCGTGTACAAAAGACGTATGACGCGATGGTCTACGGGATCGGACCACATTGTCAATCGGCAGAAGAAGGAGTCAGAGCTTCTTATGCCGAAGAAATACATGATGAGTTTGTTGAGCCGTTTGTTATTCAACAAGATGGCAAACCGGTAGCGATGATTGAAAATGGAGACGCAGTGATTTTCTTCAATTTCCGTCCAGACCGTGCCATCCAAATGTCACGCGCGTTAACGCAACCGGGCTTTGATGGTTTCAACAGAGGCGTCAAAAAATTTACGGACTTACATTTTGTCGGCTTTACGCATTATAATGATGATGTAGTAGCAGATATTGTATTCCACAATGTCAATTTAACGAAAACAATCGGTGAAGTGCTAGAAGACCAAGGCAAGCGTCAATTGCGCATTGCGGAAACAGAAAAGTATCCACATGTGACGTTCTTTATGAGTGGCGGACGCGAAGAGACGTTTGAAGGGGAAACCCGCATTCTGATCAATTCGCCAAAAGTCGCGACGTATGATTTGAAACCTGAAATGAGCGCATATGAAGTAACAGATGCGTTAATTGCAGAAATCGAAGCGGAACGACAAGACGCCATAATCTTGAACTTCGCGAACCCGGATATGGTAGGCCACAGCGGAATGCTAGCGCCAACTGTTAAAGCGATTGAAACGGTCGACGAATGTCTCGGCCGAATCATAGATGCCTTATCTGCAAAAGGCGGATCAGCTATCATCACAGCGGATCACGGCAATGCGGACGAAGTCACCACAATGGGTGGACAACCGATGACAGCGCACACGACCAATCCTGTGCCGGTTATTGTCACGAATCCAGATGTGGTGTTGCGTACAGACGGTATTCTTGCAGACTTGGCACCGACCATGTTAAAAATGTTAGGAATTCCACAACCGGTTGAAATGACCGGAAAATCATTATTCTAAGGAGAGATCTTCATGCCAATCATTACTCACATTCAAGCTAGAGAAGTACTAGATTCACGAGGCAATCCAACTGTAGAAGTAGAAGTATTCACAGAAAGCGGTGCCTTTGGACGTGCGATCGTACCATCGGGTGCATCGACTGGAGAGCATGAAGCGGTAGAACTACGTGACGGCGATGACAATCGTTACAACGGTAAAGGTGTACTGAAGGCAGTAGATCACGTCAATGAAGTCATCTCTTCAGAACTGGAAGAAAATTATTCTGTTTTGGATCAAGTAGTCATCGATAGAGCATTGCTCGATCTAGACGGTACAGATAATAAAGGCAAACTGGGCGCAAACGCAATTCTTGGTGTATCGATGGCCGTTGCACACGCAGCAGCAGATTACCTAGATGTTCCGTTATACCAATACCTAGGTGGATTCAACGCGAAGCAATTACCGGTACCGATGATGAATATCCTAAACGGCGGAGAGCACGCAGATAACAACGTCGACATCCAGGAATTCATGATCATGCCAGTTGGCGCGGAATCATTCCGTCATGCACTACGCATGGGCGCAGAAATCTTCCACAGCCTAAAATCTGTTCTACATGAAAAAGGCTTGAGCACTTCAGTTGGAGACGAAGGCGGATTTGCTCCGAACTTGGCTTCTAACGAAGAAGCATTATCGACGATCATTGTAGCGATCGAAAAAGCAGGCTATAAAGCAGGCGAAGATATCGTGCTCGCAATGGACGTGGCATCCTCCGAGTTCTTCGATAAAGAACAGAACAACTACTACCTTGCAGGTGAAGATATCCGTAAAACATCTGAAGAGATGGTTACGTGGTATGAAGAGCTTTGCGAAAAATATCCAATCGTATCTATTGAAGACGGCTTGGATGAAAACGACTGGGATGGCCACAAGCTATTGACAGATCGTCTTGGCGATAAAGTGCAATTAGTAGGTGACGATCTATTCGTTACAAATACGGAGAAGTTGGCACGCGGAATCAAAGAAGGAATCGGTAACTCGATCCTCATCAAAGTGAACCAGATCGGTACATTGACAGAAACATTCGATGCGATTGAAATGGCGAAACGCGCAGGCTACACAGCTGTTATCTCTCACCGTTCAGGTGAAACAGAAGACGTAACGATCGCAGATATCGCAGTCGCTACAAACGCTGGCCAAATCAAAACGGGTGCACCTTCTCGTTCGGATCGGGTAGCGAAGTACAACCAATTGCTTCGTATCGAAGATCAGTTATTCGAAACAGCGCAGTACTTGGGTAAAGACACGTTCTATAATATAAACAAATAATAGCGTTCGTTACAGGTCACTCGGCATAATTCGCAACAAAAGGTTGTGCCGAGAGACTTGCTTTGGTAGAATAGAAATGTTGTAACTTGCTATTTTTGGAGGTGGAAAAACATGCATGCCGTTTTAACAGCATCGCTGATAGTCGTAGCTATAGCATTAATAGTAGTCGTTTTATTGCAATCCGGTAAGAGTGCGGGACTGTCAGGAGCCATCTCCGGAGGGGCAGAGCAACTTTTCGGTAAACAAAAAGCACGTGGATTGGATCTCGTTCTACAAAGAGCGACAATCGTCTTATCTGTCTTATTTTTTGTCCTAACCATTGCGATTATGAAAATATAAATGGAAGCGCCTGACCATGTTTGAACGGTCAGGCGCTTTTCGTAGAAAGGAACGAAAGACATGCGAATTGCTCAACCGAAGCCATTCTTTTTTGAACATGGAAAACGTGCGGTATTACTGTTGCATGGTTTCACAGGAACATCGGCGGACGTGCGGATGCTCGGACGCTTCCTTGAAAAACATAATTACACGTCACTGGCACCACATTACCGTGGACATGGTGTGCCACCTGAAGAATTGATCAAGACAAATCCTGACCAGTGGTGGGAAGATGTCTTGGATGCATATAATCAACTAAAAGAGGCAGGATATGAAGAGATTGCGGTGGCGGGATTATCGCTCGGTGGCGTATTTTCATTGAGACTCGCAACACAATTTCCGCTAAAAGGCATCGTCACAATGTGTGCGCCGATGTCGATGAAAACAACCGATCTCATGTGGTCAGGTGTACTGAAATACGCACGCGACTACAAAAAGTTCGCAGGTCTTTCCGATGAACAAATCAAAGAGGAAATGGACGACTTGAAAACGAAGTCCATGCCAGGCCTCGACGGCTTACAATCGATGGTTCAAAGCGTACGAAACAAAGTCGACTGCATCTACACACCATTACTCGTCGTCCAATCACGTCACGACGACGTAATCGATCCGAACTCTGCACAAATCATCTACGACGAAGCAGAGTCTACAGACAAAGAACTACAATGGTACGAAGAATCCGGGCACGTCATAACACTCGGTCCCGAAAAAGCACAACTTCACGAAAATATACTAAAATTCTTAGAATCCCTTGATTGGCAAGAGTGAAAACAGGGGAAGATATAACTAAAGAAGTTGAACTTCAGTCCTTACTAGTAATCACCTTTTAAAAGGACACTCAGTTGATTGTAGTGGAAGGCGGCGACTCCAGCGGGAACAGCGCGAGCTGAAAGCCCCGCAGGTAGCGAAGCGGACGAGGAGATTGAAGCCGTGCCCGCGGAACGCGTCCGCCTGGAACGGAAATCAACGTTTATACCAACTTACTTTATAGAAACAAAAGGAGGAGATGATTGTTTGGAACCAAATATAAAAGAGTTACAAGAACGGGTTATGTCTTTACTAAAAGAAAAATCCTACATGCCGTCTACAGTCCACGAAATCGAAGAAGCACTCGGATTGACAGAGGCAGACGAATTTAAAGATCTAGTAAAAATGCTCGTACAACTCGAGCAAAGCGGGAAAATCGTTCGTTCACGCAACAACCGATACGGCTTGCCTGAACAAATGAACCTCATCCGTGGGAAATTCATCGGTCACGCAAAAGGCTTCGGCTTCGTCGTGCCAGAAGAGGTAGAGGGCGATGACGTCTTCATCCCACCCCATGAAATCAACAGCGCCATGAACGGCGATATCGTCTTAGTACGTGTGTCAGGCAGCTCATTCGGCGATCGTCGCGAAGGAGTCATTACGAAAGTTGTCGAACGCAAAACGTCACAACTTGTCGGAACGTATCAAGCACACGAAGGATACGGTTTCGTCTTACCCGATGATAAAAAATTACCGATGGATTTATATATCGAAAAAGGTCATTCACTCGAAGCGGTAGACGGTCAGAAAGTCATTGCAGAAATTACGAACTGGCCAACTGATGAAAACAATGCAACGGGTATGATCACAAAAATTCTCGGACATAAAAATGATCCGGGTGTAGACATTCTATCGATCATTCACAAGCACGGCATTGCAGTCGATTTCCCTGAAGACGTCATGGAACACGCGACAAGCGTACCGACGACAGTTCAGCCAGAAGACTTCGAAGGCCGTAGAGACTTACGCAAAGAACTGACGATGACCATTGACGGTGCCGATGCAAAAGACTTGGATGATGCGATTTCGGTCTTCAAAGAAGACAACGGATCCTATCGTCTATTTGTGCATATTTCAGACGTTAGTTACTACGTCACGGAGAACTCGCCAATGGATGTAGAAGCTGCAGACCGTGGTACGAGTGTCTATCTAACCGACCGCGTCATTCCGATGTTACCGCATCGTTTGTCAAACGGCATCTGTTCATTGAATGCAGGGGAAGATCGTTTGACTCTCACTTGCGAAATGAAAGTCGATGCAAACGGTAAAGTGATTGATCATGAGATCTATCCAAGTGTCATTAATTCAAGCTACCGTATGACCTATGATGAAGTGTACCAAATCATCGAGCACCAAGATGAAGAACTATCGAAGAAATACGAAGAAATCGTGCCGATGTTAAACGATATGGCAAAACTGGCTGGGAACTTCCGTCAGAAGCGTAAAGATCGTGGCGCTATCGACTTCGACTTCAAAGAATCCAAAATTCTTGTAGATGAAGAAGGTTGGCCGAAAGATATCGTCATTATCGAGCGTACAGTATCTGAACGTCTAATCGAGGAATTCATGCTAGCTGCCAATGAAACAGTTGCAGAGCACTTCGACAAAATGAAAGTACCGTTCCTCTACCGAATCCACGAAGATCCAAAAGAAGAGAAACTACAGCGCTTCTTCGAGTTCTTAACGACATTCGGAATCGTAGTGAAGGGATCGGGTAAAAAAGTCGATTCCAGCGCATTGCAGGACATCATTGCAGAAATCGAAGGAATGCCAGAACAATCGCTGATCTCGACGATGCTATTGCGTTCGATGCAACAAGCGAAATATTTCGAAGACAGCATCGGACACTTCGGTTTGTCAACGGACTACTACACACACTTCACCGCACCGATCAGAAGATATCCAGACTTGATCGTTCATCGTCTAATCCGTACGTATTTATTCAATAAAGACGTTTCGGCACAAACGGTTGCACACTGGTCTGCGACACTACCTGAGATTGCGAAACACACGTCAGAACGTGAACGCCGTGCAGTCGATGCAGAGCGTGATACGAACGCACTGAAGAAAGCACAGTTTATGTTGGATAAAATCGGGGAAGAGTTTGAAGGTGTTATTTCTTCTGTTACGAACTTCGGGATCTTTGTTGAGCTTGAAAATACAGTAGAAGGACTTGTGCATGTCAAGAACATGAACGACGACTATTACCGCTTCGACGATCGCCAAATGATGATGATCGGAGAACGTACAGCGAAACAATACCGTATCGGAGACGAAGTGAAAGTGCGTGTGACTTCTGTTAAGCCAGAAGAACAATCAGTCGACTTCGAAATCGTTGGAATGAAAGAAAGCTTTAGAGGCTCTCGTAAAGAAACGCCGAAAGTCATTCAATCTGGCAGAGGCAAGAGCCGAGGCCAAGGCGCAGGACGTGGAAGAAGCAAAGGGCAAGGTGCTGATTCTTCTAAACCTCGTGCGGGTGGCGGAGCGAAGAGCGACGGCGACAAGCGCAATAAAAAGCATGAAAAGCCGAAGCGTAAGTTTTACGAAGGTATGCCAAAGAAATCTAAGAAACGACCGAAGAAAAAATAAGACTGGAGCGCGTCTCCGGTCTTCTGTCAGGGAGGAAGTTGCATGGCCAAAGGAACCGGTAAAGTACTCGCCGTCAATAAAAAGGCGAATTTTGATTACGCAATTGAAGAGACGATTGAAGCAGGAATCGTGTTAAAAGGAACGGAAATTAAATCGATCCGCAAAGGGAAAGTCCAGTTGCGTGATGCCTTTATATTAATCCGTAATAACGAAGCATGGTTGTCGAATATGCACATCAGTCCATATGAACAAGGAAATATTCATAACCATGATCCTGTCCGCGTGCGGAAATTACTTTTGCACAAAAAACAGATTGCTTCACTCGCAGGCACGATGAAAGAACAAGGATATTCGATCATCCCGTTGAAAATGTATATTAAAAATGGCTTCGCTAAAGTATTGATCGGTGTCGGTAAAGGGAAGAAACTCTATGATAAGCGCCAAGACTTGAAAGAAAAAGAGCATAAGCGTGATATGCAGCGAGTATTCAAATCCAATCAACAAGATTGATAAGCGAGCCGATTTATTATATACTAGATGAAGTATCAAGTACGACCCGCCGTTTTAAGTGAAACGGGCCTGGGTTCCGGACTTTCCTTCGGGGACGTTACGGATTCGACAGGGGTGGTCTGGGCTTGAGCCGCGCGTCGGAGGGATCGTCTCCGTCAGAAACGACAGTTAATAATAACTGGCAAAACAAACAACAACCTAGCATTCGCAGCGTAAGCTGTTGAATCTACCTTCCGTTTCCATCGCTCATGTGGAGGCGTAAGGTTCACTTATAGTGAGCTACGATGACATCTGCATTCTGAGGGTGTCATAAGAGATTCCCGGAATAGCGCACAGGACGCCCTGATTGATGGCAGAATGCTTGCGCGAAACCTAATTATCAATCTACACGCGTAGACGCTGAAGTAGCAGAGCCTTTGGACGTGGGTTCGACTCCCACCGTCTCCATTATGAGATTAAGGTGTTTTACTTGAAGGATATTTGATTTAGCTGCATAACTGGCTGATCAAATATCCTTTTTAGTTTAAGTATTTTCGAAGGAGAGAATGCTTGTGAAAATTCAAAACCCGCACGATAAGTTTTTTAAAGAAAGCATGGGGAATACCGAAGTGGCCAAAGACTTCCTTGCAAACTATTTACCGGTGGCGGTGATGGAAGTTATTGATCTTGCTTCACTGCAACTTGAAAAAGATAGTTTTATCAACTCAAGTCTTGAAGAAAACTTCTCCGATTTACTCTTCAGTGCTGAAATTGACGGCAAAGAAGGGTATCTGTATTTCCTCTTTGAGCATAAAAGTTATATCGATGGTGGAATTGCTTTTCAGTTATTGAAATACATGACGGAAATATGGGATCTTAAAAGAAACAAAGAACATGTCAAAGAACTTCCGGTAGTCATTCCCCTTGTGATTTACCATGGTAGAACGGAATGGAATAAATCCACGAACCTAGGAAGTATGTTGAACGGGTACGACCAATTGCCGATAGAGGCCCAAAAATTAGTACCTAACTTCGAATACTTAATTTATGATATATCCTCATATAAAGATGAAGACATCAAGGGAATAGCACAAACGCGTATCGTGCTTACGCTACTTCGTGATATTCATTCGGGTGAATCAACGAAGCTACGGCAGTCAATTTTGCGTGCTGTGTATTACTTGGAGGAATTAGATAACAAGGAAAGTGGTATCGGTTATTTTGAAACTATTATGCGTTATGTTCTCAGTGCCGGCAGAGCATTGACTAAAAGAGATATTACGATGATCGTACGGGAAGTAGAAAACAATTTTCCAGAAGGAAGTGAGTTAGCTATGACGTTGGCAGATCAGTGGAGAGAAGAAGGAATTCAAAAGGGAATTGAAAAGGGGAAACAAATTGGTAAAGAGGAAGCACTGGCGGAAGTTGCTGCTAACCAATTAACCGAGAGATTTGGTAAATTACCGTTGGATATTAAGGAAGCCATTATGGAGGCAGACTCGATTGCATTGGGACTGTTGTTGTCCAATATTTTCCGTTATGAATCTGTTGAGGATGTTTGGAAATATATTCGGTAAGGTTTTTGATGAGGGTTTTCTTATAAAAATAAACAGACAATCTATAGTTGTGGACGCTAAAACAGCAGAGCCTACAGACATGGTTTCGACTCCTGCGTCTCCATTATGAGATTAAGGTGTAATAGTTAGTAAGGGATATTTTACAAGGGAATGCTCTTGTGTGATATCTCTTATTTTTATTAGGAGAGGTAATATTTATGAATGAAAAACTGTATCGACTCACATTGATTAAAAAGAACCTCGATCAACTACGACCTTTTTCAAAAGAACTGACTAGAAGCCTGAACGAAGATTTTATAATTAAAAGTACATATCACTCCAATGCGATTGAGGGGAATAGATTATCGGTTTATGAAACGAAGGCAGTGCTGGAGGACGGCATAGTTATTGCCGGTAAATCCATGAGAGAACATTTAGAAGCTATAAATCATAAGGAAGCAATTTTAGTTGCTGAAGAAATCGTGCAGCAAGATCAGCCTTTCTCGGAAATGGTGATTAAAGAATTGCATGGCATCGTCTTGCATTCAATAGACAGAGCTAATGCTGGAAAATATAGAGAGCAGAATGTGATCATTTCAGGTGCCTCTCATACGCCACCTGATGCTGTAGTAGTTCCGCAGTTAATGACGGATTTGATTGAGTGGTATAATGCTGCCGCAGGTTTACATCCAGTGGAAAGAGCTGCGATTCTTCACAGTAAGTTTGTAAATATTCATCCATTCACTGATGGCAATGGCAGAACGGCCCGTTTGTTATTGAATTTAGAGCTGGTACGATCAGGTTATTTACCGGTTATTATTGAGACAGAGCGCCGGTTTGAATATTATGCGTTGTTGGATCGGGCTGCTGTTACAGGGGATTATAAGGGGGTTGTGGAGTTTGTAGTGGATTATGAAGAGTTGGAATTGGAACGGTATTTAGGGTTTATCGGTTAGTAAGATTGCTTCCCTAACGTCATGACTAAACTCAGGTACTTCATCCTTACTCAACTTGAAAGCAATTCAGAATTGTAATGAATTACGGCACCACGTCCCAACAAAAATCAGAAACAATTCAGCAGTGAAACTAGAGTGGTATAAGGACCTGATACCTTTTAATAAAGATCTAAATAGCTATATAGTTCCGTCCCTTTTCTTTAGGGTACTATCATGAATCCCATACCCTCTATCGTAGTGACCGACGTACAATGTCAAGAACTGCGGCAACAATCATTGGGCATATTCAAGTCACTGGCAGTTTACTTCGATAACTATAGGGAGTAGTAATGAGTATAAAAAAATGGGCATACAATCTTATAGGAAAGGTGGTTACTATGAAAAAAATTGGAGTAGGTATTGTTTCTTTAGTATTGATTATTACAGTGTCTTCTATTATAGCAGAAACAAAAGTTGTCCATTCAGAGAGAAAAGTAGAAGTTAGTTTAGTTAAAAGTATGGAAGAAAACAAAATGGAAAATAAAAAGATAGAAGTGCTATTAACAAAAGTCACGCAGGAACTACAAAATACGGGATATGGTCTGGTAGGGTTAAGTTTTTCCTCTGATGACCATATATTAACCGTGAAAGTTGAGGATAAGGAATTTCTAGCAAAAAATAAGAGTGAAATTGAAAATATAATTGTGAGTATTGCAAAGGATATTGAGTTTCAAGAGTTTGATGTGGATTTCGAGGTTTTGAATAGCCTTGGTGAAATAGATCAGGAACAACAAAATATAACAGAATCATTTGTTAAAATATCAAAAGTGACATCTGATTTATTAAAAGAAATGGGATATCATGATATTAACTTTTCATTATCTTCTCATCCTCAACAGGAAATCGTTATTGAGGGGATGAATGAGGGTTTAGAGAAGAAGAATGAAATTGAAAAACTTATCGAGAAAGCTATATTCTCAAATACAAACATGAACTTCACAGTTAAAATACAGAAAAAAAGTGAAAGTAAATTAAGAGATCAAAATTGGCAACCTATTTTTAGTGCTGTAAGAGAGGAAACTAAAAAAGAATTTAAGGAATATACTGGATTTGCATATTCGTTTCACCCTGAACCTTTACAAATTATTATTAAAACTAATTTAGAAAAACCTAAGTGGTTTTGGAACTCTAATCAAAAGGGTAAGCAAATAACAAATTATGTAGAGAAAACAATAGAATTGAAAAGGGAAGAGCTTTCAATTGAAGAAATTCCACATGTAATTATTATCAGGGATAAAAATGGTGAGAAAATAAACTAGAGGGATTTCAAAACATATGTATTTCTTAAATTAGCTGGTTTTGGTTAGTTATAAGCCCACACCATTGCAAATCTCTTCATTTAAACTCATACTAATAGAATGAATAGCGTAAGGAGGAAAACTAATGAAGATTGGTGTAGCGATTGATGGATCACAGAATGCGTTGCGGGCAGTAGAGCATGCAGTGAAGACGGCGGGGATGTTTCCTGAGGCGGAACTGAAAATGATCTATGTGGTGGATTTTAACACGGCGAATGATGAGCGAATGAGCAAGGAAGATACGAAAACAATCAGGGAGCGCGTGACACAACCAGCGATGGAGCTGGCTCAGCAGGCAGAAATCAACGTAGAACTTGTCGTTTTCGAAGGAGATCCAGCACAGAGAATTTTGCAGTACGCGGATGCAAACCGGCTTGATCACTTGGTCATTGGGAGCCGCGGACTGAACGTCGTGCAGGAAATGATGCTCGGAAGCGTCAGCCATAAAGTGATCAAGGAAGCACAATGTCCGGTGACGATTATTAAATAAGTAAGCCCTCCGCATTGTAGCGGAGGCTTTTTTAGTTATAGAAGGAAGATGTCAGGCCCCTAAACAAATCAGAAATAATTTTGAATTGGAGTTGTGTTAGGGCCTGGCACTTTTTGACGTTACACTTCTATCCCCGCAATCCCAAATCCTCCAGGACCAGAATGTGTCGAGATCATACCACCCGCTTCCATCCAAAGAATATTTTCAAATCCGTTTTCCGATGCAATTTCATTGATCCGTTCTTTAATAGTCTCACTGAGTCCGATTGAGTATATGAAATAAATTTGTTGTCGATCAATGTCGTATTGCTGTAAATAATCAAGCAGTAAACTTTCAGCCACTTTGCTCATTTTTCCCCGATACTTTTTAGTCGAAACAAGCTTTCCTTCCACTAATTCAATACATGGTTTGATTTTTAACAAAGCCCCGCCTAGATACGCCATATTGCTAACTCGTCCGCCAGCTCGTAAAAAATCTAAGCTACCTGGAACGAAGGCGAGTCTTGCTTTTGGAACCTTTGCTTCGATTTTCTCCAGCAAGTGGACAGGATCCATTTCAGGTTCTTCCTCCAGCAGAGCCACCGCATACATAATCACCGCAGTTAATCCACCTGTAACGTTTAATGCATCCAGTAAATAAATATCCTCTACATCTTCCGCTGCTGTTAACGCATTTTGATAGGAAACAGAAGCCTTTGATGTGTATCCTATATGAACAATTGTATGATCAGGGAATTCGGTTCGAATCTTTTTGAAGAACTCTTGGTACTCATGGGTATTCGTGGCGGCAGTGGACGGGATTTTTTTAGTTCGATCGTAAAAATCAAAGATGTCTTGTACGGGTAGATGACCGTCTAAATAGTCCTGTCCGTCCATGACGACGTGCATGGGTACTACATGGATGTTGTGTTTCTTTGCTAGAAATTCTGGTAGATCGGCACCGCTTTCGGTTGTTAGGATGATTTTTTTCATTGTTGGTCGCCTCCAGTTTGTATTTTAGTAGATGTATGGGTTATTGAGTTTAGTTTAACTATACAGGATAGATGAGCGATGTATGTCTAGATTAATGGAATATGTAAAACGATTTTTGTTCCATATACTGATTATTTTATAAAAAAAGTCCCTGTATAGGAAGTTTTCATGTTTGTTTCTTGTATTAGTACTTTTATTTTGAAACTATTCCTAGATTTCCGCGTCTGTAAGCTGAATACACGGATAGATTCTATAATTTAGAGAGGATGAGAGTAAATGAAAAGAAAATTACTGGCGATAGTGGGTGCATTGTTGATTGCGTGCAGCTCGCCTTTATCCAGCATGGCCGCAAGCAAACAACCATTTCCTGATGTGCCCGCAACGAAGCACTTTGCGAAAGCGGTCAATGAATTGGCAGAGCGCAATATTATAGGAGGCTATCCCGACGGTACGTTCAAGCCAGGGAATAATATTACAAGAGGACAGGCTGCCGCGATTATTGCGAAGATGATTAAACTAGATATGAACAATGTGAAAAATCCAGGCTTCAAAGATGTAACGAAGGCAAATGGCTACTACAACGCCATTGCCGCGCTTGCGGAAGCCGGGATCATCGGCGGTTACGAAGATGGACGCTACGGACCCAATGATCCTGTCAAACGAGGCCAGTTTGCGTCGATCCTCGTCAAAGCGTTTGATTTGCCGCGTTATAGTCCATATGAAATCCGCCATCCATTCAAGGATGTCAGTTTCCTGCAATCCCATGATCGAAATATCTTGATTCTTTACAAACTGGGAATTACTACGGGCACGTCGCCTGACAAATTCAGCGTGAATGAACCGGTGACCAGAGGACAGGCCGCGAAATTAATGAAAACGACAGAAGAGGTAAAACCCCCGATGACGACTATAACCGCCGCGGATGTGGGAGTGGATAGACTCTATAACGTGATATGGAAG
Organism: Sporosarcina ureae; assembly: GCF_029267015.1. GTDB lineage: Bacteria > Bacillota > Bacilli > Bacillales_A > Planococcaceae > Sporosarcina > Sporosarcina ureae_D. The sequence continues at coordinate 63,836 of NZ_JARIEA010000020.1, forward strand.
ACGGACACGGACTTGTATGAGTCGATTGAAGTCTATGGCAAGCCGGGTTACACCGAAACGAAAATTCAACTCCTTCCATTGAAAGAAGGAAAAGGAACACTCAATATTTCGGGCGCCATGTTGCAGAATGACTCTTCCGCAAGCAATGAAAAAAGAGTCGATAAAAAATTCTACGTGCACAATAAACTAGTGAACGGTAAACTGCAACTCACATTGGAAGAGACGGAGGATTACTTGCCGACAGAAGCGGAGCTGGAAGTGGATACAGGTGAAAAGGTTAAAAGCGTCCGTCTTTCCACAGTGTCAGGAAAATTGATAGCTACTGATGTCACTTTCAATAAATGTTCTTCAGGTGACAATACGTGCATCAAAATCGATCAGCCAGGAGAATATATTGCAACTGTGCGCTTCGCTGGAGGCAATGAAGTACGGTATGCTATTGAAGCCAAACTACCGAAGTATGATTACTTCCATTACGATATCAAGACATTAAGAGAAAGAGTGTCTTATACATTTGATGCAGAAAAGATATTTGAGCACGACTATTCCTATGATCACGAAGCCGCAAAAAATATTGGAAAGCATACGATCTTGACAAAGAATGCGGAAAGTATTGCTACGGTCACACGAACGCCTGGCACAAATGTGTTTCATGTTACAGCCAAGAGTGTAGGTACCGTTGAAATTAAGTTTGAAAACATCGTTTCGGGTATTCTGGAACAGCTAGGTGATGGAATGTCTGGTTATACAGAGGGGATGTACATTCATGTTCAGGAAATGTATGGCATAGTGAATGTTTCTGCGGAGAAAGTATTTGTGTATTATTCTTATCAGTGAATGAATGCGAGTAGGTAAATGAGGTATCTGTGTGGGAAACAAACGTGAATGTTTGTTTCTTGCATGGGTATTTTTGTTTTACTGTTATAGTAGGGTATTTTGGATATGGTATCATAAGGATAGGTGGATCTTTCATCAACCGACAGAAAATTAATTACAGAAAAGCGAGGAACACAACATGGCTGAATTGAACACGATATTATTTAGTGCTGCCGATAACTTGCGCAGCAAAATGGACGCGTCAGAATACAAAAACTATCTATTAGGTTTAATCTTCTATAAATACTTATCGGATCGTTTGTTGGTAAAGGTAGTGGAGCTGGCTGATGAATCACTAGAAGAATACGATACAGCAGATAAGCAAACACAATTGTATAGAGAGCTACTTGCAGATGCAGACGTAAAAGATGACTTGATTGAAACACTGGTAGATACACTAGGTTACGACATCGAACCGGATTTCCTGTTTAATGTCCTAACCAATCAAGCGAAACAAAACACGTTTCAATTAAATGACTTGAACAAAGCCTTTATCGACTTGTCTACAAAGTATGAACAATTCAATGGCTTGTTTGATGACGTGGACTTGACGTCAAAAAAGCTCGGATCAGATCCGCAACAACGAAATATTACAATTACAGAAGTGATCAAGAAGTTGAATCCGATCAATCTATTGGGGCATGGTGGAGATGTAATTGGAGATGCTTATGAGTTCTTGATCAGTCAGTTCGCTTCAGAAGCGGGCAAGAAGGCAGGAGAATTCTATACACCACATGAAGTATCGGTCATGATGGCTCGTATTGCGGCAATCGGGCAAGAAGATAAAAAGTTATTTAGCGTATACGACCCGACGATGGGATCCGGTTCCTTGATGTTGAATGTCCGAAATTATATCAACCATCCAGAAAGTGTTAAATATCATGGACAAGAGTTAAACACGACCACGTACAATCTGGCAAAGATGAACTTGATCTTGCATGGCGTAGACAAGGAAGATATGCGATTAAGCAATGGTGATACGTTGAACAAAGACTGGCCAACAGAAGAACCCTATACATTTGATTCAGTCTTAATGAACCCACCGTATTCAGCTAAATGGTCTGCTGATGAAACATTCCTAGACGATTCTCGTTTCAATCGTTATGGAAGACTAGCACCCAAATCAAAAGCAGACTTTGCATTTTTATTACATGGACTGTATCACTTGAAAGATTCTGGAACTATGGCGATCGTTCTTCCTCATGGCGTGTTATTCCGTGGAGCTGCGGAAGGTATTATCCGTAAGAAATTATTAGAAGATGGCAATATAGACGCAGTAATTGGTATGCCGGCAAATCTATTCTTTGGTACATCCATTCCAACAACAATCATCATCTTGAAGAAAAACCGTACGACTCGCGATGTGTTATTCATAGATGCTAGTAATGAATTTGTAAAGGATAGGAACCAAAATAAGCTCTCGCAGGACCATATTGACAAGGTTGTCGAAACGTATAAGAAGCGAGAAGATGTTGATAAATATGCTTACGTTGCAAACTTTGAAGAGATCAAAATGAATGATTTTAATTTAAATATAGCCCGATATGTAGATACTTTTAAAGAAGAAGTAGCTATTGATATGACGTTAATTGGTTCAACTATCAAAGATGTTCGAAAGGAAAAAGCAGAACTGGAATCTAGCTTATATGACATGATTTCATCGCTAGAGTTTGATGAAGAAAATGCTGAATGGGTTAAAGGCGCTTTGGAGGTATTCAACCGTGGAAAATAAATATAGTCCAGAAATTCGGTTTAATGAATTTTCGGGGGATTGGAAAAAACGGCGGTTAAGCGATGTTTTAATAGAACACAAGGAATTAACAAAAGGTGATAAATATCCAATAGCTACTTCATCTAGAAAGGGATTGTTTTTACAATCGGACTATTTTGATGGAGGGCGCAGTGGTATAGATGAGACACTAATATTTAGCCTAGTGCCATTAAACTATATTACTTATCGCCATATGTCCGATGATTCTAGCTTTCGCTTCAATAAAAATATTATGGGGACACCTATTCTTGTAAGCAAGGAATATCCTGTATTTACAACTAATGAAGAAGCAAATGATGAGTTTATATTAAAGCACTTAAATTATTCAAACAAATTCTCTAACTTCTCCCATATGCAAAAAAAGGGAGGGACGAGGGTTCGATTGTATTATAAGGTTCTGCAATCTTATGAGTTGTTTTTACCGTCAGTTGAATAACAAACTAAAATAGGAGAGTTCTTCAAGCAACTAGATGAAACTATAAATCTTCAAGAGCAAGAACTAACCATCCTCAAACAAACAAAACAAGGATTCTTGCAAAAAATGTTTCCAAAAGAAGGGGAAGCAGTGCCGGAAGTTCGGTTTCCGGAATTTGTTGAGGAGTGGGAAAACCATAAGCTAGGAGAAGTTGTGAATATTATCATGGGACAGTCACCTAATGGGGAAAATTACACTGACAACTCCGAAGATTATATTCTAGTACAAGGGAATGCAGATATAAAAAATGGTTGGGTTTTACCAAGGGTTTGGACAACTCAAGTCACTAAGACTGCCCAAAAAGGAGATATTATCCTTAGTGTTAGGGCTCCTGTTGGAGATGTTGGAAAAACGGATTATGATGTAGTTATTGGTCGTGGAGTAGCAGCTATTCAAGGAAATGATTTTATATTTCAGTTATTAAGTAAAATGAAAAATGATGGATTTTGGATTAAATTTAGTACAGGCTCTACATTTGAATCTATTAATTCAACAGATTTAAGAGAAGCAGCTATTAAAATTCCTGCACAGGCGGAACAAATAAAAATCGGAAATTTCTTTAAACAACTAGACCAAGTAATCGCACTGCACGAACAAGAACTAGAAGCCCTACAACAAACTAAAAACGCATTCCTGCAAAAGATGTTTGTCTAAGCTGCCAAAAAGGAGGATTATGTATGACGAAGATTCCTCATAACGATGAAGAAGAAGTGGAACGTCGCTTGATTGAAGTGTTGGGAGAAGGACATAACCAATGGAATTATCGACCGGATCTCAAGTCGGAAGACGATCTATGGAAGAACTTGCGACAGAAGATTATCCAGAATAACTTAGCGGAAATCGGTGGCACCCCGTTGACCGATGCGGAGTTCGATACGATCAAGACAGAACTACTGCTGAAAACGAAAACGCCCTTTGAAGCGGCGAAGTGGCTGAAAGGGGAGAATGGTATTGCCCGTATTACAATCGAACGTGAAGATGTTTCGATCGGGGCGATGTCGTTGGTTCTGTACTCCAATCAAGATATAGGAGGCGGAATCTCTACATACGAGGTCGTTCATCAGATTGCGAAGGGGAAAAACAGTGTAGAGGACCGGGACCGTCGATTTGATGTCACGTTGTTGATTAATGGATTGCCGATCGTGCAAATCGAATTGAAACAAGCGACGGCGAAAGATGGCGTCTATCAAGCCTATAATCAAATCAAGAAGTATGCAGAAGAAGGACTGTTCCGAAATAACATCTTTTCTACGTTGCAGTTGTTTGTCATATCGAATGAACAAACGACGCGATACTTTGCGAATGCCATGCCGAAAGATATGCACAAGAAATTCGTCTTCAGTTGGCGTACGACAGACAATCGGAAAGTGGACAACCTCTATGAGTTCGTCAAGCAAGTTCTCAATATACCGGACGCCCATCGGTTGATCGCAAACTATACGATTGTCAGTGAAGATCAGGATAATAAAGCATTGATGGTGCTACATTCGTATCAAATTCATGCGATTGAGGCGTTGTTCACGTCGGCGATGAAGCACCAATCAGGTTATGTCTGGCACGCGACAGGCTCCGGGAAGACGTTGACGAGCTTTGTGTCGACCAAGTTGCTCGCGAGAAAAGCCGGTGTGGATCGTACCGTCATGTTGATTGATCGGAAAGACTTGGATAATCAAACGACGAGTGAATTTACGAAGTTTGCGTCCGAATATAATACGGGGATTTCATCCGGCACAGCGAAGTCGAATAGTTTAATTGTCGGGACAGGCAGCTCCAAAGAATTGAGTGACACGTTGCTGTCGAGTGCCAATTCCAATACGGTCATTATCACGACGCGTCAAAAGTTGGAAGCGGCTTTGCGCTATGCGGAAAGACAAGAAGAACAGAAAGGGTCGCAACGTTTCAAGAAACTGATGGGCCAACATATCGTATTCATTGTCGATGAATGTCACCGTGCATTAAGCGCTGAGGGAATGGAAGCGATCAAGGAATTCTTCCCTAACTCTACATGGTTCGGCTTTACAGGTACCCCGATCTTTGAAGAGAATAAGAAACAAGCAAAAGGTCGGTTGGCACGTACAACACGTGACCAGTACGGTGAAGTGCTGCATACGTACACGATTAAAAATGCCCTCGATGATGGAGCAGTGTTGGGCTTCCAAGTCGAACATGAAGACACGATTGAGCCTGTCTCGTTGACCAACTATATCTTTGCCCAATTGCGTGCGAAAGATAAATACGCAGCGCTAAGCGACAATGAAGTGAATGATGAAATCGATAAAATGACCGGAATCGAAAGGGAAACGTATATTGAACCTTCATCTTATGAACAAGACGAGCATATTCAAAAGGTCCTGCATAAGATATTCCGTCCCGATAACGCCTACACGAAATTTGATTTTGAAAACGGGAGACCCCAGAAGTCTGCCATTCTAACAACTAGCTCGATAGCGATGGCAAAGCGGTACTATCATGCGATCAAGGACATGACGCGTGATCCGGATTGGCTGATGAAGGAATTCGCCGGACATCCGATCCGAACAGGTCGTACCATTGACGATCCGGATTTTCCGCGAGTGGCCATCACGTATTCATTGCAGGAAAATGAAGAGGACTCCAAAGAGAATCAAGACGAGATGAAAGAAATCATCAAGGATTACAACGCGTATTACGGAACATCTTGGTCGATAGAAGATATTAATCGGTACAATGGCGATATCAACAATCGACTGGCGCGCAAGAGAGCCGAATTTAAACAGTTGGGGAAGCAAGTCGATTTAGTCATTGTCGTCGATCGACTGTTAACAGGATTCGATGCGCCTACGGTCCAAACGCTATTTGTCGATCGTAACCTCAGTTATGCGAATTTGATTCAAGCATTTTCCCGAACGAATCGTACATATCCTGGGAAAAAGAAAGGCTTGATTGTCACATTCAGGAAGCCAGCAACGATGGAATACAATGTGAACGAAGCAACTAAACTGTACTCGCGAGCACAAGAAGAAACCAACTTGGTGTATCCGTCGTACAAAGACTCGAAGAAACGCTTCAAGAAAGCCCATTCGTCCTTTACTGAGTCAGTACCGAATCCTGAAAGTATCGACGAACATTCACCGATTGCAGAACGCATCGAGTTCGTCAAAGCCTTCCAAGAGCTGAATAATGCCTATGAAGCGCTCGTTACGTACGATGACTACAATGATGACATGGAGAAATCACAAGCACTTCAAGATCAAGTGAAAGTGCTGGAGGATTATGTCGGGATCTACAATACCGTAAAGGGTTCACTGGCAGATGAAAGGGAACCGGGAAATCCCGATGATGATCCCGACTTCTCAGGCATCGAGTTCTATGGAGATAACGCCATTAAGTTGTATGACATCGACTCGACCTATATTGACCGTTTACTGGAAACCTACGCAGCGAACAGCCCAGACATCCGAGAAGAAATCGAAAAAGCACTTCAGAAACTGAATAAGTCGGATGTCGTGAAAAATGTCTACACGGATATTTTAAATGCGATTGACGCCAAGGAAGTGGACGAAGATGAAGATATTTTCGCAGTCAAGCGACGTTATTTCACATCGGCATACGATGAAGCGATAGAAACACAGTCAAATACGTGGTTTGTGAAAGAAGATCAACTGCATTTATCGGCTATTCAGTACACTGTTGGATCAGATACTATACCGAACATCCGGGGGATTTTGGATAGTAAGGAATTCGATAAGTATAAAGCTGAAAATCCTGGTGCGAAGCCGTTGAAGTATGGACCGGAAATGAAGCGCGATTGGATTCATGTGTTGAATGAGGTGATTGTTCCTTTGGGGGATGAGTTGAGGTGAAGTGAAGTGGTGAATATATTAATGTGGTGATTCTCCTTTATTATTGCTATAAGGATGAAAATAATGCGGATATTACTTAGCAATTTGTTTCATTGTTCTTTATAAAGCGGACAAAGATAGTGAGAATAAGCACAACCGTGAGCTTTTTATAATGTTTGTCTAAGTTGAAATTGTAAACGTTGGTATAATTATAATGGAAGACGAAATGGGGGTGAAAACATCACTGGGGTTTCATTTACAATTATTCGTGAATGGGTAACATTCGCCGCCAATATCTGTATTCTATTCATCACAATCTATACTTTTTATCTCACATTTATTTCAAACAGAATTAAGTTTCTCTCTGTATCTGAATCTTTTTCTATTCGCGATGGCAACAACTTTTCAGTTGTCTTGGAAAATAAATCATTGTCTCCTTTAGTCATTGAAGAAATTTGCTTAATAATTGAAAATGAACATAAAGTTCAGTTGGCAAAGTACGGGAGCCCGTTAATACTAGATGCATTTAAGGCGAAGAAAATAACAGCTGACAGATATTCATTTACTAGACCTGATATATCACCACTTATAGGTAAGAACGTAGTCCTAGAAGTAAAGACATCTAAGAAGAAACTATACATACGTACTTATAAAAGGACTCCGAAAGCTTCAAAAGAGATGCGGAATAATTCATGTAATGTTAGTAAGATCACAAATACTTACAATGGAAAGATTGTACCTGAAAAAGCAAAGTTTGTTCTGTTTGTATTTAAAGAAGAGTGGGAAAAGACGATATTTGTTTTCAAAACGGGTGTGCTGACCGAAGAAATTCAAGGTTATAATGGTTTACCTGAAGAAGCGGTAAAGGATAAAGAAAGTTTAATCTTATTTTTGGATAGTTGGTTTGAATCAACCGGAATTAAGTACAAAGTCGATAAGTTGGATAATAACTTAATCGAAGGCCTTGTTGGAAATGGACAATCCACGGAAAAGAAAAAGTATTAAAGCATGAAATAGGACATAATTTAAAATATGATACCTGTGCGAGAAACAAACGCGAATGTTTAAATAATCATGAAAGTTTGACGCACAGGTACCTTAGTTTTAAGGTATCTGTGTGTGAAACAAACGTGGATATTTAAACAATCATGAAAGTTTCATGCGCAGGTACTTTTAATAAAAATAAGTGTTAATGGAATGGACTGAAAAAATGAAAGCAAACAAAGAATTTCAAGACCAACTAGAAAATTTATTGAAACAATACGAACGTGACGTGTTCGAAGCACAGGAAAATGGCTACTTAAAAGAAAACACTTCCAAGACCTACTTACTGCATGCCAATAACTTTACAAAATGGTGCAAGGGAGATTTCGTTCCTGGAGGAAGAAATCATAATAAGTGAGCTTCAAGTAGGTAGTACATATACATTTTGCATTCACGCAGTAGATACCAAATGTAAAAGGTGGCAAATCTGAAAATGAATTCGATTCTAAAGCAGTTAACAAAAGAAGATGTTTTAGTTGCGATTGATCACTTAAAGAAGTTGTTGTGTAGTGTGAGAAACAAACGTGAATGTTTAAACGTTCATGAAAATTTCATGCATACCTTAAATTAAAATTAGGTACTTAGACCACATGCTAAAAGTAGGTACCAGGTACACACACAATTTGAAAACAATTCCGAATTGAACTAGAGTTGTGTGAGGACCTGGTATCTTTAAAATTATAAAGCCGTGCTGCTTGCAGTGGCTATCAGATTTTGCGCAGGGGAGCTGCAGAATGTCCGCAAATGGAGAAAGCAGCGGAGCAGTGATGGAATATCGTAGGAGGTATGAAAGTGACATCTTATTATTACTTAGCATCAGACGAGAAATTAGGATGTGGCAATGCTTCGCTTGAATTTGTAGAGACTGAACCGTGGATGATTCCGGGGTTTGATTATCCAGTTCAGCGAGAAATTGTGAATGGTATAGAGAAAGAGTGGCAGCTGCGAGAATTACTACAATATATCCGTAATTATACCGCACCTTATGAAGTTTGTACTGTGCAAGTGGCTCATTTGTTAAATTCAAATCACGTTGAACTAAAAGTGCAGAGAAAGTCTAACTTATTATTACATGAGATTGTTGATCCAAAGCAACTTATGTTACAAGAAGGACAGCTGTTAACTATTAGTAAAGTGCCACATTCTAATTAATTCCTTATGAAAATGACTTACTAATCAGCATTAAACAATCTTCAGCCCAAATTATACAAAGATATGAACCTGAAAAGCTCGCAAGAATTCAAGTAGTAGCCATAGTCAACTTCCCGCCGAGACGTATCGCGAGTTTTACGTCCGAAGTGTTGGTAATCGGTAGAGTTCCAAGCGAAGATAACGTCGTGCTTTTACAGCGGGGCCAACCCGCTAAGAACGGCACCTCTGTTGCCTGAAGTTTTCTGTAAATGGCTGTTGCTCATTAAGCAAAACTATCAACCGGACAGGAGGAAACTAGCTTGAGTCCAGCCAGTTTGATTTATTTCACGATACTGATGGCGCCGATTCTGCTGCTGCTGATTGCGGCGGTCTTTTGGAAAAAAGCCCGCATCATCCTACTGATCGCAGCGGTGATTGTTGCATCGGCCGAAACATATTATGTGCTGTACAGCCAGGACGCATCCTTGCAGAAATGGTACGAACGGGAGGATACGGTGAATGCCTATTTGAAAGAAACATATCCTGAAGACGAGTGGGTCAGCCGGCAGGCAGTCAGGAATACGATCCTGTCCGACGGCGTAGAAGTCGTGTTCATAGATGAGCCCGAAGTCGCCTATCTGTATATCATCGAGGATGGAAACGTGCAGCTTGCAGGCTATTCTGAGAGGGAAAACGCTGGGGAACCGAAGAGGGATCGGTAATTGGATGCAGTGAAGCTGTACCTTTCGATGGTTTGCCGGTCTGACTAATAGGAATTTTAAAGGAAGGTACCAGGTCCCCACACAACTCCCACACAATTCTGGTGGCTGAAAACGGAAAGCGAAGAGAAAAATACAGCTACTTGCGGCCAACAACATCTGGTGTTAGAACTCACGTAATATTTCCAAATTAGTACCGTAAATGTCCATTATAAAACGCAGCACCTCTTAGATACAATCAGTGTATCGAAGAGGTGCATTTTCATATTTCAATAAGTCAAAGATCATTCTCCTAAGACTTTGAATAAAGTGTGAGGTCCGCATGCGAATTAGTATAGGTGCAAGGTTCCAATACAGATCGGAAATAATTCTGAATTGAACTAAAGCTATGTACAACCCTGGTACCATAATCCATCATTTACGAACAATAATCTCATTAGAAAATTGAAGAGTAATATCAATAAAGTCTTGAATAGGAGGGGGGAGATACCGTTCAGGCTGATAGACTAAATAAACCGTTCTTTTGGAAGGAAAATCTTTTATGAAGACTACGTTTCTTCTTTTCGATGGATTTAGGGCGAGAAAACTTTCTGGAACAACTGATATTCCTAGTCCATTCTCCACAAGGCTACATGCAGTTTCTAAACTTTCTGTTTCGAATTCTACTGATGGTGAAAAGCCTACATGCTCGCATGCTTTAATAAAAGTTTCTCTAATTTTAAAACCTTCCAGACTGTGAATAAATGTTTCGTCTTTCAAATCGATAATTTCAATACTGTTCAAATTTTTAAATCGATGATCCGGAGGTGTTAGTAATACGTAATTTTCCTGGAAGATAGGTATATATTTGAAGTCGTTGTGATCATTAGCTATAGAAGTGATTCCTAGATGAATATCATAGCTCTCTAAACTTTTTACAATATCACTCGGTCCTAATTCTCGCACTTTCATCGATACAGCAGGATATTTGCTTTTGAAAATTCCAATCATATGAGATATGAAATACCGGTATGATTCAATCATTCCTAGATTAATTTTGCCTTTACCTACATTTCTTGCATCCTCCATCTCTTTGTAGATCTTATCAAATAACCCCAATACATTCTCCGCATGTTTATACAAAATTTCCCCTGGTTCCGTCAACTTCAAATTTTTTGTACTTCTTTCAAACAATGTACATCCCAGTTCGTTTTCCAAAGATTTGATGGTATTGCTCAACGCTGGCTGTGAAATATGTAATTGTGTTGCAGCTTTTGTAAATTGTCCGCATTCTGTAATAGTATGAAAATGCTTTAAAGAACGAACGTCCATTTTAAAACCTCCTCTTTATAACTATAAGTTATCAATTTATAATATTTCGATATTAGACATTATATAATTACTATTATACAATTTCAACTAGATGGAGTGTTTAGAAAGTTCTAATTCATTTAATTTCATTTTTTATGGAATTATCTTTAGCTCCTGAGCAAAAAGCGATGTTTAGCGACAAATAGAGAGGAGGAACTGCTATGTCATCGAGTAGAAGTGAGAATGGAATGCTAATCCTGGATGTCGATATGATTACTTTTACTGCTATCGGTGCAGTGTTATTAATCTTGGGGACATGGATTGTAAAAAGATATGAATTTCTTTGGAAGTATTCCATTCCAGGACCTGTAATTGGAGGTTTTGGATTTTCACTATTAATGTGGGGAGCTTATGAATTAGGGCTTTTTGAGTTTCAATACGACAATACACTCTATGATTTATTCATGTATGTTTTCTTTGTAACAATTGGCTTGTCTACCGGCGTGTCGATTTTGAAAAAAGGCGGCAAATTGCTTTTGATTTACATGTTGGTGTGTTGGTTCCTGGCGATTTTGCAAAATGGTATTAGTATCGGTGCAGCATGGCTGACAGGCATTAATCCACTCTCTGCATTAATGGCAGGACAGGCATCTATGCAGGGCGGTCATGGCATGGCTGGCTCACTTGCTCCATTAATAGAGTCATTTGGTGAATCAAATGCACTTACAATTGGAATGGCTGCTTCAACATATGGACTAATAGCAGGATCGTTAATTGGAGGACCTGTTGGCAATTGGTTGATCTCTAGAAAGAATTTTAAAATCCAAACTGATTCAACTGATTTGAATGCGCTTACAACTGAAATTGAAGAGAAGAAGACAGCGATTACTTGGCAAAATACACTTATAGAAGGCTCTTTAATCTTTGTCATATTGGCCATTGGTTTGCCGACAGCACAGTGGATTACCAATGTGACTGGCTTCTCTATCCCCGGCCATATATTTAGTCTATTCCTAGGAATTATTTTCCGCTCAATTAATGAGCGAACGTCATGGGTTCCTATGACAGACACAACAATGGATATGATTTCAAATGTTTCATTGAATATGTTTTTAGTAATGGCCATGATGAAACTGAAATTATGGGAACTGTACGATCTGGCTCTTCCTTTGGCGGTAATACTTGTTTTGCAAACACTAGTCACAATTGCAGTTGCAGTATTCATCCTATATAGATTACTTGGGAAGAACTATGACGCAGCTGTTATGTCAGCAGGATTTATTGGACATGGATTAGGAGCCACGCCAAATGGTTTGGTTGTAATGAATGCGATATGTACGAAATATGGCGTCTTTTCCAGGAAAGCGTTTATCATTATCCCGATTGCGGGAACAGTTTTAACAGATATTGTCGGAGTACCTATGTTTGTATTTCTAGCAAACCTTTTAGGAAATTAAACTAGTAATGGAGGAATAACAATGGAAAAAATTAATATGCCAATCACAGGAATTTGTTCTTTTGCTAAGTATCCAATTTGCACGGACTGGGAAGAAATTGATGCAGACATCGCAGTACTAGGGGTTCCGTATGATACGGGCGTTGGCTTTTTAAGCGGCTGTCGATTTGGGCCTAGAAGAATTCGGGAAGTGTCCACGCATTACGCACGTGGTAGTGCAGGATTTTACGATCCGGAACGTGATGAAGTATTTTTAGGCGGAGATGTAAAAATCGTGGATGCAGGAGATGCGGATGTTATCCATGGAGATATAGAGCAAGCATTTACTGCAATTGAATATGCTGTAGCAAAAATTCGAGAAAAAGGTGCTATTCCCGCAATTATGGGAGGAGACCATTCGATTTCCATTCCTGTTGCACGCGCATTAAAAGATGAAGGTGATATCACAGTCATTCAATTAGATGCCCATTTAGACTGGTCAGATGCACCAGGTGGACAAACTTTAGGAAACGGCAGCCCTATGCGTAGAATGTCTGAAATGGATCATATTAAAGATATGGTACAAATCGGTTTACGTGGATTAGGGAGTAGTCGAAAAGAAGATTTTGACGCAGCAAAAGCTTACGGTAGCGAGCTAATCTCAGCACGCGATTCCGCTAAGTTGGGTGTAGAAGGTATACTTAATAAAATTCCAAAAGCCGATAAATACTATGTGACGATAGATATTGATTGCTTTGATATTTCATTGGCTACGGGTACAGGATCTCCTTCACCTGGAGGATTCACATTCGATTTCCTAAATGACATTTTAATTGGAATCGCTGAAAAAGGAAACGTGGTTTGTTTCGACCTAGTTGAAGTTGCTCCTCAATATGATCCTACTGGTGCCACGACTCGGGTAGCAGCTATGACGATGCTGAATTTCATGGGTCATATACTTAAAAACAAAGAAAAACATACTAATTGATAGAAACAACTATAGCCATGCAGCGAATATATTTTATTCACTGCATGGCTTTTTGAGTGGGTTTCAGGTTCTTAGGGAAATGAGAAACCACTCTGAATTGAACTAAAGTTATTTAGCCTACCTGTGCATCACACAACTCAAAAAAAATTTAGAATAATGCCCGAGTTGTGTGATGCACAGGTAAACAAAGATATTACTTGCTAGCAATTTTTATGAAAGCGGAAATACTTTACTTTCTATTATCCAGCAACAATTTGGCTGCGATAGCTCCTGCTCCGACTAAAACCGCAGTTGTTGTAGCAAATAAGCTGGTTGCCTGCTTCCTGTCTTTTTCTTCTCTTTCATTATTATTCTGACGTTGTCCTTCTTTTTCTTCCCTCAGTCTAGTCATGATATTCTCTCTCTGTTTATACAGCATGTTTCTCTCATTTGGATCATTAGATTTTTTGATTTCCTCATTAATTGCATGCAAGGTATCATAAAGTGCTTGGTTATACTCTGTAGTAGATTTCTGATCTGCCTCAGTTATCCGATCGCTGCTGACTCTGGACTTCAGCATCTCTTTTGCTAAATCCGCAAGTACTTTTGCGGCATCTAAATTCACTTTTGTGCTTTTTTCATCCATGACAAACACCTCCAATCCGCGAGTTTTTTTTATAATTCAGTATAGCATATCTCATGTTCTTCTTTTTAGCTGAAACATGGCATTCAGACCAAGTAAGTATATCTAAAAAACGGTACCTGGTTGAGAAAAAAAGTGGATGTGTAAACAATCATTAAAGTTCCATGCACAGGTAACAATCGAAGGATGTTAAATTGTGTCAGAACCTGATACCTTAACAACACCCCTGTTGATTTATATAAACTAAGAGTGGGTATGTGCTAAGGTTTTTCTTATAAAAAATTTGAAACCTTTCTAGAATTTTCGCGTCTGTAGAATGCTCTAATGACAATGAAGCAGTATTCAGCAGATAAGTTGTCTGATGATGTAGATCATAGGAAAAAGGAGAGGATTAGAGATGGCAGAGTTTTTCAACGCGTTATTTTCTATAGTTATGTTGGCAGGTATATTTACTGTTTTAATAATTCTTGTCGTAAATAAAGAGAGGAAAGATAAAAAAATGGAGAATATATATTCTGCTATTTCCATTTCGAATCTTTCTTCTGTAAATGAAATAGCGCAAACTGTAGGATTAAGTGTTAGTGAAACAAGGGAACTTATCGAAGAAATAATAAAAGAAACTAAAAGGAATAAAAGCAGTTATAAGTTGTTAAAAAATGCTTATATAGATTACAGAAAGAATGAAGTTATCTTAAATCCTAGAGCGCGCGGAAATGTTTTGAATAAGGCGGTTGACTATCTATTAGACGGCTTTACTCTTAAAAAAGAAGTGAAGAATGAATGGATTTGCAGTCACTGCGATACCGTAAACCAAACGAATTTTTATAATTGTCGCAGCTGTGGTGCAATCAATACAGAAAAATAACAGCGATAGATAAATACATAAACTCAAAGCAAATATATTTAAAAAGAAGATATCAGGTTCCTTTACAACTATGCTTCCTAAAACTAATAAAACGCAGCACTTCCTCGACACGAACTGTGTGTCAAATTCAGGGGGGCTTTTGTCTGCCGCAAATAGTTAAAGATGTTTCTCTTATGAATTAATTTTTGAGTTCCAACAAGAAATAAGGTACTTGTATGAGAAACAAACATGAATGGTTAAACGATCATAAAATTTTCATGCACACGTACCTTTCATCAATGCATAAGAAATGTGAATTCTACTATTCTTAATCATGCTATAATTACCATAACCTTGCAAACAAATTAAAAAATCAGAAAGCGGGCGATTATTCTGTTTACGATTAAAAACTTTGAAGACAATGAGAATGTAAAAGTCAAAAGAAGGTACCAGGTCCTCACTCAAATAAGAAACAATTCTGAATTAAATTAGAGTTGTGTGAGGACCTGGTACCTTTACGAAATGAGAGTGAAGATCAAGCAATTGAAATAATGATCGTAAAAG
>NZ_JARIEA010000066.1 GCF_029267015.1 Sporosarcina ureae
TTACGAGATGTTCGTGCTACGTGAGACTTCATGCGTTCAACTGACTCATAGCCAGCTTCAATATTAACTCCCGCTTTTTCATATGCCTTCGACATGGAAAGGCCTCCTATCGTACGATTTCTTTTTCATGCGGCATGGCCGTATCCGAATAAATATCTGTTGGATATTCACCCGTGAAACAAGCTAAGCATTGTCCGCAATTTTTCATTTCAGATGATCGGCCATTCGCTTCTAGCATTCCATCTATTGATAAGAATGATAGTGAATCTGCACCGATTTCATCACGCATTTCTTCCACAGTACGACCTGTTGCTATTAATTCTGAGTCCGAACTAATATCTACTCCGTAATAGCAAGGAGCAATCAATGGGGGAGAAGCGATCACAACATGTATTTCTTTAGCACCCGCAGCACGAAGCATGGCGACTATACGCTTAGATGTGGTGCCACGAACGATTGAATCATCGACCATTACAACCCGCTTGCCGCTAACCACTTGGTGTACAGGTGACAGCTTCATCTTTACGCCTTTTTCACGCAACGCTTGAGACGGCTGGATGAACGTTCTACCAACATAACGGTTTTTAATTAATCCCAATTCGTACGGAATACCACTTTGTTCAGAGAATCCGATGGCAGCAGAAATACTGGAATCAGGAACTCCTGTGACGACATCTGCACTAATCTGTACTTCACGAGCCAATTGCTTACCGCAACGTTTACGTGCAGCATGAATATTGATCCCATCAATATCCGAGTCAGGACGTGAGAAATAAACATATTCCATTGAACACATTGCATTATCTGCAGGTTCTGCAAAACGCTCAGATGTCAATCCGCTGTCATTAATAATCAGTAATTCACCAGGTTCGACGGAACGAACATGTTCCGCACCAATAATTTCAAAAGCACAAGTTTCCGAAGCAACTACCCACGCATCGCCTATTTTCCCAAGCGATAATGGTCGCATACCGTTTGGATCTTGGGCAACCATCATTCCTTCATCTGTCATCAAAACAAATGCGAATGCACCTTTTAATATACTAAGGGCTTTTTTTACTCGGTCTCGCTGATTCCGAGATCCACTGCTACGTTTGATCAAGTGCGCAAGAACTTCTGTGTCGGATGTACTTTGAAAGATACTTCCTTGGCGCTCCAAATGTTCTTTCAAATCTGTTGCGTTGATCAAGTTACCGTTATGCGCTATAGCTAGACTCCCTGTTGTCGAACGGAAGACAAGCGGTTGAACATTCTCTATACCGCGTCCGTTTTCTGTCGTATAACGGACTTGTCCAATCGCGCCACGTCCTACGAGTGAATTCAGTTTTTCTCCAGAGAATACTTCATTAACCAAACCTTCGCCTTTGACCGCGTGAAGACCGTTATCGCCTTTTACAACGATACCAGCTCCTTCTTGCCCACGGTGTTGAAGAGCATGCAAAGCGTAATAGCTGAGCTGTGCTGCATCTTCATGTCCCCAAATACCAAATACGCCGCACTCTTCGTTTAAGCCTCTGAGCTCAGCAAGCATGAAATTGCCCCTTTCCAAGCAGTCTGGAATTCTTCAACCGTCCCTTCTACTAAGACAGTTCCCTCTGCATCTTTGATGACAATTTCTTCGCCATCTGTCACGGTCCCGATTTTCACTGCATGCTGGACTTTCTCTTCAAACGCAGCTACTTGATCGGCTTGTACAGTCACTAAGAAACGTGACTGTGTCTCACTGAATAATGCAGTAATTGCTGAACCTTCCACTGTCACATCCGCACCCAATCCGTTTGAACCGAATGTTCCTTCACAAAGCGCTACAGCAAATCCGCCTTCTGAAAGATCATCAGCTGATTGAATGAGTCCAGCTTGGATCGCTCCAAGAAGTTGTTGCTGACGTGTAGCTTCTACATCTAAATCGATTGCTGGTGATTTACCGAAGATCTTTCCTTCGATCATTTGTTGCAATTCACTGCCACCGAATTCTGTTTCTGTTTGACCAATTACATAGATTGCATCTCCAGCTTGTTTGAAACCAGGAGTTGTTACTTGGCTCAAATCATGGACGATTCCTACCAAGCCAATTGTTGGTGTTGGATAGATTGGCACACCATTTACTTCATTGGAAAGAGATACGTTACCGCCAATGACTGGCGCATTCAGCTTACGACAAGCTTCTGAAATTCCATCTGCAGATTTTTCAAGCTGCCAGAATACTTCAGGCTTATCAGGGCTACCAAAGTTTAAGCAATCTGTAAGTGCGATTGGCTCTGCACCCGAACATACTAGGTTACGTGCAGCTTCAGCTACTGCAATTTTACCACCCGTTTCCGGATCCAAATAAATGAAACGTGAGTTACAATCTGCTGTCATCGCAATACCTTTGTTCGTTCCTCTAACACGGATCACACCTGCTGACGCTCCTGGTGCTAGTACTGTATTAGTTCTTGCACCTGTATCGAATTGGTTGTAAACCCACTCTTTTGAAGCAATCGTTGGACGTTGCAATAAGTCGAGTAATGTTTCTTTCAAGTTCGTTACTTGTGGTTCTGTATTTTCAATCGCCTGGTTTTCTCCAAACGATGCTGGTTCTTGTGATTCTTTCTGATAGCTAGGTGCATCTTCAGCTAGCAGATCTGCTGAAACTTCCGCTGCGACCTCGCCTTTATGAAGTAGACGAAGCATTTTATCGTCTGTTACTTGTCCTATTACTGCCGCAGTAATACCATACTTCGTGAATAGTGCAATAACTTCCTCTTCACGACCCTTTTTCACAACGATCAACATGCGTTCTTGAGACTCAGACAACATCATTTCATACGCTGTCATATTCTCTTCGCGCTGTGGTACAAGATCCAAGTTTAATTCCACACCATAGCCTGCTTTAGAAGCCATTTCTGCTGCAGAAGATGTCAAACCTGCTGCGCCCATGTCTTGAATACCGATTAACGCATCGGACTTAACTAAATCTAAACAAGCTTCCATCAATAACTTTTCAATGAACGGATCGCCGGCCTGCATGACTGGTAGTTCTTGCTCTTCTTCAATAGATAATTCTGAAGATGACATCGTTGCTCCATGAATACCATCACGGCCTGTAGTAGCACCTGCATATATCACGGTATTGCCTACACCAGCTGCTACACCTTTTTGAATATCTTCATGATTTAGCAATCCGACTGCCATTGCATTGACCAATGGGCGCTTCGAATAGCACTGGTCGAACTGAACTTCTCCAGCCACCGTTGGGATTCCCATTGCGTTACCATAGCTCGCAATTCCTGCAACTGCTTCTTCAAACAGGAATCTATCACGTGGTTCTGTTAAATCACCGAAACGAAGTGAATTTACTAGTGCTACGGGACGTGCACCCATAGAGAATACGTCACGAATGATTCCGCCTGCACCTGTTGCTGCACCAATGAAAGGCTCGATTGCTGATGGAGAGTTATGGGATTCCATTTTGAACACGGCAGCTTGA
Organism: Sporosarcina ureae; assembly: GCF_029267015.1. Taxonomy (GTDB): domain Bacteria; phylum Bacillota; class Bacilli; order Bacillales_A; family Planococcaceae; genus Sporosarcina; species Sporosarcina ureae_D. The sequence continues at coordinate 3,470 of NZ_JARIEA010000066.1, forward strand.
TTATCACCGATGTCTACAATTCCAGCACCCTCACCTGGTCCTTGTAGAACACGCGCACCTTCAGTAGGAAATCTGCGTAATACAGACTTTGAGCTTTTATAAGAACAGTGCTCTGACCACATAGCAGAAAATAATCCTGTCTCTACATAGTTCGGCGTACGTCCAAGTTTTTCTACCGCACGATCATATTCTGCATCCGTCATACCCATTTGAAGGTATAGACGATTTTCTTTAATTTGCTCTGCTGTAGGTTCGTGATTAATTGACATGCTGTTCACCCCGATTGTTCATGATTGACTGGAATAAAGCTGTTCCATCTGTTCCACCGATGATTGCTTCTACCGCACGCTCTGGAAGTGGCATCATACCAAGAACATTACCTTTTTCATTTGTAATCCCTGCGATTGCCGCTGTACTGCCATCTGTATTTTCATTCGCATATGTGAAGACGATTTGATTATTGTTTTTCAGTTCATTCACTGTCTGCTCGTCTGCATAGTAATTGCCAAATTCACTAGCTACTGGCAATGTGAGCACTTGACCTTGTGTATAGTCTTTTGTAAAAGCTGTATCATTATTTTCTACCCGTACCGATTCTTGAGCTGAACGGAATTTCAAGCTCTTATTGCGTAAAAATCCACCTGGGAGGATGCCTGCTTCTACTAAGATATGAAAACCATTACCGACTCCAAGAACTAATTTGCCAGATTCAGCAAATGCTTGAAGTTGCTTGCATGCAGGTGAACTTTTCGCCAATGCACCCGGACGTAAGTAGTTGCCGTATGAAGTGCCTGTTGGCAATAGAACTGCATCGAATTGATCGAGTTGATCAGCTTCCGTATGCCAAACGTATTCAACATCTTGCTTTACCGTTTCCTCAATGGCATGGTACATATCAAGATCACAAGTAAGACCTGGGAATACTAGAACGGCGAACTTCATTTGCTGGCAACCTCCCCGATTTCAAAGCGATAATCTTCAATGACTTTATTGATCAATAGATCATTACACATTTCTTTCACGCGTGTCTCAATTGTCTCTTCTGAACCATCTAACTGCAATTCAATCAATTTGCCAATTCGCGCGTTTTTCACTTCTTCATAACCCATTTTCTGAAGTGCTTCTGTTGTTGCGATTCCTTGTGGATCTACAACACTTTCTCTTAGTGTTACATAAATAGTTACTTTCGTCATTGTCGGTTCCTCCCAAAGTGGAAATCATAGTTTGTATTAATTAGCGTCTTGCCAAATACCAGACTGTTCAATTTCTTGCAATGTTTTTTCAAGATCATCCGTCATAATCGTTACATGACCCATTTTACGTTTTTCTTTCACTTCTGCCTTACCGTATAAATGAATCGACCAATCCGGATAATCTGCAACACGTTCTTGAAGTGGTGCTACATGTTCTCCCAGCACGTTCACCATAATGGATGGTGCCCATAGCTTCGGCTCACGTAATGGCCACCCACAGACTGCGCGAATATGCTGATGAAATTGCGAAATGTTGCATGCCTCTATTGAGTAGTGACCCGAGTTATGTGGTCGCGGTGCCAATTCATTGATAATAATCTTACCGTCAGGCAACACGAACATTTCAACTGCTAGCGTGCCTACTAACTTTAAATGGCCAGCAATTTTTTTTGCTGCTTCTTCTGCCGACTCCAGGACTGCTTGATCAACTCGTGCAGGCACAATCGACTCGTGCAAAATATGATGTTTATGAATATTCTCTGCAATTGGTAAACAATATGTCTCACCAGCTGGGTTTCGTTGAATAATAACGGAAATTTCTTTTTCGAACGGAACGAATGCTTCCGCTATACAAGATGAGTGGGTAAATAAATCCTTAGCACTCTCTATCTGCTCTTTCGATTCAAGCTTGACCTGACCTTTACCATCATAGCCACCAAATGCCGTTTTTACGATACAAGGAAAGCCAACATCATCAATTTTCTGTACTAACTCATCATACGTTTCGGCAGTTATATATGGTGCAACCGGCACACCAGCTAACTGAATTTCAGCTTTTTCATTAATTCGGTTTTGCGTAATGCGAACTAATTCAGCGCCTTGCGGAACATATGCTTTCTCAGTTAGCCGTTTCAATCCTTCATAATCAATATTTTCAAATTCAAATGTAATGACATCACTGACTTTGCTTAATTCGTTCAGTGCTTCTTCATCATTATACGGAGCGACAATTTCAACATCGGCTAACTGTCCACACGGTGAATTCTCTGTTGGATCTAGTACCGCAATCTTGAATCCTGCTTCTTTTGCTGCAAGTCCCATCATCCGTCCCAGTTGTCCACCACCAATGATGCCGATTGTCTGTCCAGATTGAATCATTTTCAATTTAATTCACCACTGCTTTCCAGCGAGATTTTCTTCATTTCATCGCGTCTTTGCTGTAGCTTATTACGTAATTCCTCATCTTGTACACAAAGTATTTGAGCCGCTAGAAGGCCCGCATTTGTAGCTCCTGCTTTGCCAATCGACACAGTTGCTACCGGAACGCCACCAGGCATTTGAACGATGGATAATAACGAGTCCATTCCATTCAAGGCTTTAGATTGCACAGGCACACCAATAACAGGAACTAGCGTTTTTGCCGCAACCATTCCTGGTAGATGGGCAGCTCCGCCTGCTCCTGCGATAATAGCGTGTAATCCTTTTTTCTCTGCTTGTTCTGCATAGTCAAACATGAAATCCGGCGTACGGTGGGCTGACACAACTTTCTTTTCATAAGGAACTCCTAGTTCATCTAAAATGTCGCATGCATGCTTCATTGTTTCCCAGTCGCTCTTACTGCCCATAATGACACCAATCTTCGGTTCCAAATCTAATCCGCTCCTTCATGCCCAACATGATTTAATAAAAATAAAAAGGTCCTTGAAAACTCCACTTTTCACATGCACAAAAAGCAGAACTTTCAAGGACCCTTACTAAACGGATGTAAAACTATCTAACTCAGTCATCATCCGTGATATCCAAGAAAAATTGCTTTCCCACATAGTGTAGACATTTACGGTGTCTTGGTAGAAACGCCACAGCCAATTCTGCAGCATATACGGGGAACTCATTTACTCTTATTATATTATCAACTATTACATAATCCGTCAACTTAAAACCGAACATTATATTATATATCTTTTAAAATCATTCGCCTTTAAGTTGACATATGAATGTATACAAGACAGTTCCCTTTCAACCAACAGTTATTAGCTATTTTTGATGCCCTGAAACTGCGTTTGTTGTCTAATGGGGATATACTCTTCTCCCACTTGTTTAAACAAAGGTTTCTCTCTTCGAGCCACCACTGTATAGCCTAAGTTCTTAATTCTGTCCAAACATTCTTCGAGGGTCTCCTCTTCTTCTCTATCAAACCACATCTTCTGTTTACTCATTTAAATAATTTTCCTCGTTTCACATTCTTTACCCAGAAGCCGCCGTGTATCGATTTAGGCTCATAGGATATAATAAATGCTTTCGGATCAATCTCCGTTATGGTCTTATATAGTTTCAGTTCATATTTTCGTGGAGTTAGAATCTGCATAGTTGAACGAGCTCCACTTAAACCATTTGCTGAAGAGTCCGTTACACCATAACCGAGTCTTCTTAACTCCGCAGGCATTTCTTTATTAACATCTGCTGTTATCACATTGACTGTAATATAACCGAGTGCTAATCTTTCCTCAATTTTGGAACCGATAATAACTCCTATACCATACCCCAGAGCATACGCAATTAAGTTTTGTATTTGCCCAAGATTATCCAGTACTAAACCAAGCCCAATTACATACACTACTGTTTCTATCATACTCACACCAGCAGCTATATAACGATAACCTTTCAAAGTCAGGATAATTCGCATTGTCATGAAAGTTACATAAACAATATTTATCGCGAAGATAATTAACACCATTACCATTGCATCACTCCCCTTAACAAGTAGAGTAATCGTATCGCGCCTATCCCTATAATTCAAGGAAAGTCTTTTGAAATGTGGTTGATAATGGATAAGAATATTAGGTTTACTTTATTGATAGGAGTTGGAAGAGAGTTTTTTAGGTGGGGATTGAATAGATGGGGGTATTTTTTTGTAACTTAGTTGTTGGGAAGATGGGTGGGATAGAGCACTTGGTGGGGGTCTATGAGCGGATAGTGTGCTGGATAGGGCACTTAAGCTGAGCCTATGAGCTGATAACAGGTGGGATAGAGCACTTGGCCTGAGTCTATGAGCGGATAACGGGTGGGATAGAGCACTCGGCTTGTGTCTATGAGCGGATAACGCGCGGGATAGAGCACTTGGCCTGAGTCTATGAGCGGATAACGCGTGGGATAGAGCACTTAGCCTGTGTCTATGAGCGGATAACGCGTGGGATAGTGCACTTGGCTTGTGTCTATGAGCGGATAACGCGCGGGATAGAGCACTTGGCTTGAGTCTATGAGCGGATAACGCGCGAGATAGAGCACTTGGCCTGAGTCTATGAGCGGATAACGGGTGGGATAGAGCACTCGGCTTGAGTCTATGAGCGGATAACGGGTGGGATAGAGCACTCGGCTTGAGTCTATGAGCGGATAACGCGCGGGATAGAGCGCTTAAACTGAGTCTATGAGCGAATAGCGCGAGGAATAGAGCACTTAGCTTGAGTCCATGAGCGAATAGCTGGCGAGATAGAGCACATAGCAGGACACTATGAGCGTAAGACACGATACAATAGATCACCATCCGATTTTAGCATACAAAAATAACAGATTCTTAATCGGCTCAACTATACATTTTACATAATACACCGTTTTTAGAACACAAAAAAGCCACTCCCCATAAGGAATGGCTTCGTGCCTAGCAACGTCCTACTCTCACAGGGGGAAACCCCCAACTACCATCGGCGCTGAAGAGCTTAACTTCCGTGTTCGGTATGGGAACGGGTGTGACCTCTTCGCCATCGTTACTAGACTCTTTGA
>NZ_JARIEA010000023.1 GCF_029267015.1 Sporosarcina ureae
GACGCTTTCCCATGGGCCCGCGGTGAGCCAACCAAGTCGCTGTGCTCCTTTTTGGTTGTCTCACCTGATCGGGCTGATCCATCGGGAGTCGCCCCCAACTTCCGCTTCCATCCTACGTTGATAGTGAAAGTACCTAGATCACTCATTGTAGGTAGTATTTGAATTATTGTTTTGTCTTAACTTCTTTAGATATAAGTACTGAAGATCAAAATCTATTACAACACTTACTTTAATGCGCAACAAAAAGTATCACCCACTTACATTGCAAGGAATTGGAGCGTAGGAGGGGCGACTCTGGGAGGATCAGCGGGACAGGTGAAACACCCTGCGAGCGAAGCGAAGGGGTGTGGTTCACCGCCCGCCCTCCAGAACGCGTCCCCTCCGAAGCGCAAATTCCTACCCCCTAACCCTATGCCAGCTTCTTTTTGCGCTTAGCTAGTACCCAGCCACCTTTATTTGCTATACTGAAAAAAAGGAGGATTACGACTATGACTATCACATACTACGGCTATCCGAAATGTACCACATGCCGCAAAGCGAAGAAATGGCTCGAGAACGAGGGGATTTCATTCGAAGAACACAACATCGCCGAACAACCACCAAGCGAAGACGACCTTCGTAGCATGATCGCAAACTCCGGGCTCGAAATGAAGAAGTTCTTCAACACAAGCGGCATGAAATATCGCGAGCTCAATTTGAAAGACAAACTACCTACCATGACAGACGACGAAAAGATCGCACTCCTCGCTTCAGACGGAATGCTCATCAAACGTCCACTCGTGTCGGACAACCAAAAAGTTACCGTTGGTTTCAATGAAACAACATTCGCAGAAACATGGAAGAAATGATCTAGAATCTTGTCTTTACGCGGGAACTATGGCAAACTAAAGATAGATAAACTATTATATTTTTGGAGGTAACGACATGAGCACACCAAAAGATTTACGTTATTCAGAAGAGCACGAATGGGTAAAAGAAGAAGACGGTAAATACCGTATCGGAATCACACATTTCGCACAATCTGAACTAGGGGATATCGTATTCGTTGAACTTCCACAAGTTGGCGATCAATTGAAATCGGACGAGCCTTTCGGAAGTGTTGAATCAGTGAAAACTGTTTCTGAATTGTACGCTCCACTAACTGGTAAAGTTGTAGAAGTGAACGAAAACCTTGAAGACAGCCCTGAATTGGTTAACGAATCTCCATACGAAGGTGCATGGATGGTTGTAGTGGAAATCGATGACAAAGCTGAATTGGATGCGTTAATGACAGCTGAACAATACGAAGAAATGACAGCTGAATAATCATCACAAAGGAAAGCGCTGGAACGTCTCAGCGTTTTTTTTACACTCTAGGAGGAAGCGGCATGGACCTGAAAGTTCTCATTGTAGAAGGCGGTTCGGATCGTAAGCGGTTAGTGCCGATCCTTGCAGAGCCTGTAGAGATTCTTTGTACGAATGGTACCATCAGTGCGTACCACATTGAAGAACTGCTTGAGCCGTACGAGCAACATGAAATCTTCATATTTTTGGATGCGGACGCGTCGGGTGAATCCATTCGTAAGCTGTTCAAACAACTGTATCCGGAAGCTAGACACTTATACACGGATCGTCTCTATCGTGAAGTGGAGACGACGCCAACAAAGCTATTGGCCAGCATTTTAGCTGCCGCCAATTTTAAAGTACATCCTAAATTTTTGGCAGGTGGAACACATGAATAATTGGTCAATCGAAGACTGGAAACGGGCAAAGGCGGCGGAGCAAATAGCCGCTTTTTATTTATTTACACCTATGTGCGGTACCTGTGCAGTCGCTTCGAAAATGTTAACAGTCATTGAAGCGATGCGACCGAAACTCCCCATTGGAAAAGCGGATTTGAATTACGTACAGGAAATGGCAATCGAATATGAAGTAGAGAGCGTTCCTTGTTTGCTCATTCAACGAAAAGGCAAGCCGATAGAAAAGATTTACGCTTTTCAATCTGTTCCTTATCTACTGGAGAAGCTCAGTTGACAATAGAATTCAAAGTATGGTATAAGTAGATAATCAATTGAATACGTAACTCTTATAAAGAGCGGTGGAGGGAAGTGCCCTATGAAGCCCGGCAACCGTCACATATGTGAAATGGTGCCAATTCACTCAAAGTGTAATGCTTTGATAGATGAGAGGAATGGTAACGTACATATGTATATACGTTGGACCTTTCTGCTCAACTGCAGGAAGGTCTTTTTAAATTAAAGGTGGTGCGGAAAATGATTCAACTAGCAAACGTTCATAAAAGGTTCCAATTGAACCGTTCAGAAATTGTCGCAGTAGATGATGTGACATTTGACATCGAAGAAGGAGAAATTTTCGGCGTCATCGGATACAGCGGAGCAGGTAAAAGTACATTGATCAGACTACTGAATGGTCTTGAAACTCCGACGTCCGGTAGTATTAAGATTAATGAACAGGAAATGACAACGTTAAAAGGTGCAGGATTGCGCAATGCGCGACAGAAAATCAGCATGATCTTTCAACACTTCAATTTGTTGTGGTCGAGAACGGTAGAAGAGAATATCATGTTTCCTCTTGAAATCGCTGGCGTGAAGAAATCGGCACGTAAGCAAAAAGTCAAAGAACTGATTGATTTAGTTGGATTGACAGGACGCGAAAAGGCGTATCCATCACAACTTTCAGGTGGTCAGAAGCAACGTGTCGGTATTGCACGTGCACTTGCAAATGATCCGGAAGTATTGCTTTGTGATGAAGCGACATCCGCACTCGATCCGGAGACAACGAATGCCATTCTGGATTTATTAACGGATATTAATGAACGTCTTGGACTGACGATTGTTTTGATTACACATGAAATGCATGTCATTCGTAAAATTTGTAATCGAGTGGCAGTAATGGAAGCCGGAAAAGTGATGGAAATTGGTAAAGTGTTGGACGTATTCCAATCTCCACAGGCTGATATTACGAAGCGTTTCATTTCACAAGTGACAGATACTGGTGATACGGATGCAGCGATGGCTCATTTACAAGAAGAAGTACCTCAAGGAAAGCTAGTGAAATTAGCCTTCATTGGAGAGCGTACGGAACAGCCGGTGCTTGCTGAGTTGATCCGTAAGTTCCCAATTGACGTCAACATCGTACAAGGGAATATTTCGACTACACGTGACGGCGCATATGGCACACTAGTACTTCAATTGGTAGGCGATACAGCGGTCATTGATGAAGCGATCGTTTTCTTAGATGCCAATGAAGTAAAGACGGAGGTGCTGCTACATGATTGAACAATGGTTCCCGAATGTTGACTGGGACAAAATGTGGCTTGCGACAGGCGAAACGCTCTATATGTCCGCATACTCGACATTCTTTACGTTCGTTTTTGGTATCGCACTTGGACTTATATTGTTTTTAACTAGCCCAGGACAATTGTGGGCTAATAAAATGATTAACGTTATTACTGGCGCGTTCGTGAATATATTCCGATCAATTCCATTCATCATTTTAATTATTTTACTCATCCCATTTACAAAGTTATTGTTTGACAGCATGCGTGGACCGAATGCGGCATTGCCTGCGTTAATCATCGGGGCGGCTCCATTTTACGGACGCATGGTATTGATCGCGTTGCAGGAAATCGATAAAGGGGTTATCGAAGCAGCTCGCTCAATGGGTGCCAAAACATCCACTATTATTTTCAAGGTCTTGTTGCCCGAATCGATGCCAGCATTGGTTTCTGGAATTACGGTGACATCTATTGCACTTGTCGGCTATACGGCGATGGCAGGGGTCATTGGTGCTGGAGGGCTCGGTACACTTGCATATTTAGAAGGGTTCCAGCGTAGCAGGGAAGACGTTACGATCATGGCAACGATTTTAGTGTTGGTTGTCGTATTCATCATCCAAATCATTGGTGATCTCATTGTAAAACGTTTGGACAAACGGTAATAGGATTTTCAGGGAAACCTGTTAACCATAAAACATTCCATTAATGGAGAGGGAGAAATGTGGAGATGAAGAAGTTTTTATTCGGTTTATTCGCAGCAGTATTAGTGCTTGCACTGGCAGCATGCGGAACGAAAGACGATAGCAAGAACGGGGCAGCACCAGATGTGGACGAGGCTGAAAAAGGCGAGAAAACAACATTGACAGTAGGAGCGTCCAACACGCCACACGCAGTCATTTTGGAAGAAGCAAAGCCATTACTAGCTGAAAAAGGCTATGATTTAGTAATTGAAAGCTACACAGATTATGTACTTCCTAATAAAGACTTGGATGAAGGTGAATTGGATGCGAACTATTTCCAACACATTCCATACCTAGAAAGTCAGATTGCTGATTTCGGTTATGATTTCGTCAATGCTGGCGCAATCCACATCGAGCCAATCGGTGTGTACTCTAAGAAATATGATTCACTTGAAGAACTTCCTGAAGGTGCTACAATCTTGATCAGTAACTCGGTTGCAGATCACGGACGTGTGCTAGCTATGCTCGAGGAAAAAGGCTTGATTAAGTTGGCTGACGACGTAGAAAAAGTGAAAGCAGAAGTAGGAGATATCGTAGAGAATCCGAAAGATCTAAAGTTTGATGCAAACTACGAAGCGGCATTAATGCCTCAGTTGTATTCGAATGATGAAGGCGATGCATTGTTGATCAACTCGAACTACGCAATCGACGCTGGTTTAAATCCAATGGAAGATTCTATTGCGCTAGAAGATAAAGAGTCTCCTTATGTTAACGTAATTGCTGTGAATAGCGGTGACGAAGACAGTGATGCAATCAAAGCTTTGGTCGAAGTATTGACTTCAGAACAAATCCAAAACTTCATCTTAGACGAATGGTCTGGATCAGTCGTTCCAGTACAATAAACAAAGACAAACCGGTAGCTATTGCAGCTACCGGTTTTTGATTAGGCTAGTTATGCTCAATCATTTGCGTGAGCGCTCTATAGTGCCCGCTAAGCGCTCTATTCAGTCGTTTGAGTGCTCTATCGGGCATGTTATTCGCTCTATTCGCATCCCTATTCGCTCATAGACCCCCCATAACCGCTCATAGACAACCCACGACCTCTAATAAATTTACATTAACCCCAAACAAAATCTTCTTTATTCTTTCGACATGTGGTAAAGTTAATTTTGTTGGAGTAATACATATGTGTATTTGAGGAGGACGTATTGTGAAGTTTAAATTAGGGCTTATATGGCGAATTTTGATTGCCATTGCCCTGGCAATTGGACTGGGCTTGTTATTGCCGGCGGTCCATGAAGGATTTGCGCATTGGTTCGTTCGTTTAGCAGCCACATTTAATATGTTATTCGGTGGATTCTTGAACTTTGTGGTTCCACTGATCATTATCGCGTTTATTGCACCAAGTATTGCAAAGCTCGGGGCAGGTTCAGGCAAACTACTAGGAATGTCTGCTGCGTTTGCTTACGGTTCTACGGTTATTGCAGGATTACTTGCATATGTTGCGGCAACAACGATCTTGCCGAACTTTATTCATCAATCCACTAATACAGAAATTGCTGAAGGTGCACGTGAAGCAGGTGAAGCATTTTTCAAAATGGAAATGGATCCAATGATGGGTATTATGACAGCGTTACTGATGGCATTCTTACTTGGAATTGGTATGGCTGCGATCAAAGGTAAGACGATGCTGTCATTTTTTGAAGAATTTAACTTAATTATTGATAAAGTTATTTCTGTTGTGATTATTCCACTATTACCATTCCATATATTCGGGATTTTCTTGAATATGACGTATACAGGGGAAGTAGCGAATGTGCTTTCTGTCTTCGTATTTGTTTTCATTATGATTATTATTCTTCACTTGATCATGCTGACATTGCAATACACAGTGGCGGGTACATTGAACAAGCGTAATCCATTTGTGTTAATGAAAACGATGCTGCCTGCGTATTTGACAGCTATCGGAACGCAGTCATCTGCGGCCACGATTCCGGTCACGCTTCGTCAGGCGAAAAAGACGGGTGCTTCAGAACGCGTAACGAACTTCGCGGTTCCGTTATTCGCAACGATCCACTTGTCGGGTAGTACGATTACAATCGTCTCTTGTTCAATTGGGGTTATGATGATGAATGGAATCGACATTAGTTTTGGTTCGTATTTACAATTTATCTTCATGCTCGGTGTGGCAATGATCGCGGCACCTGGTGTACCAGGCGGCGCAGTAGTTGCGGCAACTGGACTTCTTACAAGCATGCTAGGCTTCAATGAGAGTATGGTAGCTTTGATGATCGCCTTATATCTAGCACAAGATAGTTTCGGAACAGCAACAAACGTAACAGGCGACGGCGCACTTGCGATGATCGTCGACCGCTTCACTAAAAAAGTATAGAGATATAAAGGAGCTGTCCCTTCGCCATCATTTCAAATGACGAAGAGTGACAGCTCCTTTTTCACTTGCAAAAGTATAGGAAATAGGGGAAAGGTGGCAGAGTGTTGGAGTAGGGATTTCGAGTACAAAAATCTACTCCAATGCTACGCGTATCTTTACAATGTGAGTAAGTAAAACTAGTCTATTGTGCATTAAAGCTAGAATTGTATTCTATTTTGAACTTGAACTAATTTTAAACATAACAATAATTCAAATACTTAGTTCAATGAGTGATTTAGGTCTCTGTACTATCAACGTAAGGATGGAAGCGGAAGTTGGGGGCGAAGTGCAAAGATGTGCTCCTAACGCTTCGCTTTTACTCGCAAAAGCCGTTCTTCGTTACGGCTCTTCCCGCGAGCCCATGGGAAAGCGTCCGCCAGCTGGAGCTTCCATCCCGAACCACTTACTAAGTAACTAACTATGCCCAAGCACTCGCTTTTGAACTTAACCTGCATAAAAAGTTCTAACTTCATCATTTTTCAATCAACTTTATTTTCTCATCTAATTCTTATGTACCAATCTACAGTTGATTCTCATTCACTAGTAGTCAATTGAAAAATAAATAACAAGAAAAACGCAGCTAGCCACAAGCTGTCAATGATATTATTCAATATTTGTAATGATTCTTAAAGATTTGCAACCAACTCGAATATGGGTTAAGATTAGAATGATACTAAATAGAGAATGGATAAACCATTCAACGTGATCATACTGGAGGTATTGGAATGGCAATTTTGGAAATTAAAGATCTTCATGTCCAAATCGAGGACAAAGAAATCTTAAAGGGTGTTACCTTAACAATAAATACAAATGAGATCCATGCAATCATGGGTCCCAATGGTACGGGGAAATCTACGCTTGCATCAGCAATCATGGGTCACCCGAAATATGAAGTAACTTCTGGATCAATTACACTTGATGGAGAAGACGTATTAGCAATGGAAGTAGATGAGCGCGCAAGAGCAGGTCTATTCCTAGCAATGCAATATCCAAGTGAAATCACTGGCGTAACGAACGCAGACTTCCTCCGTTCTGGAGTGAACGCACGTCGTGAAGAAGGCGATGAAATTTCTTTGATGAAATTTATTCGTGAAATGGATAGCAAGATGGAAGTTCTTGAAATGCAAGAAGATATGGCAACTCGTTATTTAAACGAAGGATTCTCTGGTGGAGAGAAAAAACGTAACGAAATTCTCCAGCTTATGATGTTGAAACCAAAGTTTGCAGTACTTGACGAAATTGACTCAGGTCTAGATATCGACGCATTGAAAATTGTTTCTAACGGAATCAACCAAATGCGCGGTGAAGGTTTTGGTTGCTTGATTATCACTCACTACCAGCGTTTGTTAGACTATATCACGCCGGATAAAGTGCATATCATCATGCAAGGTAAAATCGTTAAAACTGGTGGTTCTGAATTGGCCAAGAAACTTGAAGTTGAAGGATATGATTGGATCAAAGAAGAACTAGGTATCGAAGACGAAACTGTTGGACAAGAAGCATAAGAAAGGGGACGACTCAAAATGACGGTTGAAACAACATTGGCATTGACCGAACAAGACGTCCGCTCTTATTCCGCAAAAGTGGAGGAAGCTGCTTGGATGGCAGATTTTCGTTCGAATGCTCTAGCTAAAGCTGAAGTACTCGAAATGCCAAGACCAGATAAAACTAAGATTACAAAGTGGAATTTCACGGAATTCCCTTCACATACAGTTGAAAGCTCAATCTTCGCAGGTTTGGAAGAAATGCCAACAGAAGCGAAAGCATTGATTGATGACGAACAACAACAAAACATTTACGTGCAGCACAATAACACACCTGCATACCTTTCATTGTCAGAAGATCTGAAGTCACAAGGCGTTATTATGACGGATATCTTCACGGCATCACGCGAACACAGTGAGTTGTTGCAGAAACACTTGATGACTAATGGTGTGAAAGTGGATGAGCATAAATTAACAGCTCTTCACGCAGCATTGATCAACGGTGGAGTATTTGTCTACGTACCTAAAAACGTAGTTATCGAAGATCCACTGCAAGTACTTTTCATTCACGATAATGAAGAAGCTTCATTATTTAACCACGTAGTAATTGTCGCAGAGGAAAACAGCCAAGTAACATATGTAGAAAGCTATCTTTCTACTATTGAGCATGCGGCAACTCAAGCGAACATTGTATCTGAAGTATTTGCTATGGCGAATGCGAAAATTGTCTACGGTGCAGTCGACGTATTAGCGGAAGGTATGACAACTTATGTCAACCGTCGTGGCGTTACTGGACCTCACGCACGCATTGAGTGGGCGCTTGGACTGATGAACGACAGCAATACGATTTCTGAAAACATCACGCATTTAGTTGGTGACGGTTCATCTAGTGATATGAAATCCGTAGTCGTCGGACGCGGTAACCAGAAACAAAACTTCACATCTGAAATCGTACACTGGGGACTTGATACAGACGCTTTCATTTTGAAACACGGTGTAATGAAAGAAAACTCTACTGCCATCTTTAATGGAATCGGCCGTATCGCAAAAGGCGCTACTCGTTCTAACGCAGTGCAAGAGTCACGTATTCTGATGTTGGGTGAAAGAGGACGCGGAGACGCAAACCCGATTTTACTCATCGATGAAGACGATGTAACAGCAGGTCACGCAGCTTCAGTAGGACGTGTAGATCCTCTACAAATGTTCTATCTAATGAGCCGTGGTATTACACAAGAAGAAGCAGAACGCCTCATCATTCATGGTTTCTTAGCTCCAGTCGTTAGCAAATTGCCGATCGCAGGAGTTAGAAAACAATTGACGGAGGTTATTGAAAGGAAAGTGCGCTAATGCTCAGCAAAGACATCCGCAATCATTTCCCTATTTTAAACCAAGAAGTCAATGGACATCCACTTGTTTACTTGGATAGTGCTGCTACATCACAAAAGCCTGTTCAAGTAATTGAGGCACTGGATCGCTACTATCGCTTTGATAACTCGAATGTTCACCGTGGGGTGCATACACTTGGGAATCGTGCGACAGACGGCTATGAAGGTGCTCGCGAGAAAGTCCGTAAATTCATTAATGCCAAATCCACGCAAGAAGTGATCTTCATGCGCGGTACAACAACAGCGATCAACACCGTTGCGCAAAGTTATGGCCGTGCCAATGTCTCGGAAGGTGACGAGATCGTCATTACACATATGGAGCACCATTCCAATATTATTCCGTGGCAGCAGCTCGCTAAAGAAACTGGCGCTGTGTTAAAATATATTGATTTAGAAGAAGACGGTACATTATCACTTGATAAAGTACGGGAAACCATTACAGATAAAACGAAAATCGTTTCGATTATGTATGTTTCCAACGTTCTCGGTACGATGAATCCGATTGAAGAAATCACAAAAATTGCCCATCAACATGGTGCAGTGATGTGTGTGGATGCTGCACAAGCAGCTCCACATTTAAAAATAGATGTACAGAATCTAGATTGCGATTTCCTTGCATTTTCCGGACACAAAATGTGTGGACCTACCGGTATCGGTGTCCTCTACGGTAAGAAGGATTTGCTCAATAATATGGAACCTATCGAATTCGGCGGCGAAATGATTGATTTTGTCGGATTATACGAATCCACATGGAAAGAGTTGCCTTGGAAATTTGAAGGCGGCACACCTATTATTGCAGGAGCTATCGGACTCGGTGCAGCCATCGACTTCCTGGAAGAAATCGGTTTGGATGCTATCGAAAAGCATGAACATGAACTAGCTGGTTATGCTATGGATAAAATGTCTGAAATCGACGGTTTGACCATTTACGGTCCAAGAGATCCAGAAAAGCGCGCAGGATTGGTCACATTCAATTTGGATGATGTCCATCCTCACGATGTTGCTACTGTACTTGATATGAATGGTATAGCTGTTCGTGCAGGTCACCATTGTGCACAACCGTTGATGAAATGGTTACAAGTTTCTTCGACAGCACGTGCTAGCTTCTATCTTTACAACACCACTGATGACGTAGATCGCCTCGTGGAAGGACTTCGCACAACAAAGGAGTATTTTAACGATGTCTACTAATAAATTAGATCAACTTTATCGTTCTGTAATCATGGAGCACTATAAACATCCGAAAAACAAAGGCGTTTTGGAGAATGGTAATGTCACAATCGACATGAACAACCCAACTTGTGGTGACGTCATCCGTTTAACAATGAACGTAGAAGACGACATCGTCAAGGAAGTTAAGTTTGAAGGCGAAGGATGTTCCATTTCAATGGCATCTGCTTCCATGATGACACAGATGATTAAAGGTGAAACAACAGAGCGCGCATTGCAATTAGCTCATACTTTTTCAGATATGATGCTAGGCAAAGATATTGATGAGTCGATTGATCTTGACGACTTAGAAGCACTATCGGGTGTCGCGCAATTCCCTGCCCGCATAAAATGTGCAACATTGAGCTGGAAGGCGATGGAAAAGGGAGTCTCTGGCGAGTCGCAGTGACCTTGGCCATAGTACGAGCAATTATGGGACGGAGGAATAGTAATGGCAAAACAGATGCCGGAAATCGGCGATTATAAATATGGTTTCAGTGATAAGGACGTTTCGGTGTTCCGTTCAGAACGTGGACTGACACGCGAAATCGTAGAAGAAATTTCTGGAATGAAAAATGAACCACAATGGATGTTGGATTACCGTCTGAAGTCTCTTGAGATCTTCTACAGTAAGCCAATGCCACAATGGGGCGGAGACTTGAATTCATTGAAATTTGATGAAATCACGTACTACGTAAAACCATCTGAAGGTGCAGAAACTTCTTGGGATGAAGTACCTGAAGAAATCAAACGTACGTTTGATAAACTAGGTATTCCTGAAGCAGAACAAAAATACTTGGCAGGTGTATCTGCACAGTATGAATCTGAGGTAGTTTACCACAATATGAAAGAAGAACTAACAGATCTTGGAATTGTCTTTAAAGACACGGATTCTGCACTTCGTGAAAACGAAGAGTTATTCAAGCAGTATTGGGGTACAGTTATTCCAAACTCAGATAATAAATTCTCAGCGCTGAACTCTGCTGTATGGTCTGGTGGATCATTTATCTATGTACCGCCTGGCGTAAAAGTAGAAACACCGCTACAAGCGTATTTCCGTATTAACTCGGAAAACATGGGACAGTTCGAGCGTACACTGATCATCGTAGACGAAGGTGCAAGCGTTCACTACGTAGAAGGTTGTACAGCGCCTGTTTATACAACAAACTCACTACACAGTGCGGTTGTTGAAATCATTATCAAAAAAGATGCATATTGCCGTTACACGACAATCCAAAACTGGGCGAACAACGTCTACAACTTGGTAACGAAGCGTGCGGTATGTGAGCAAAATGCGACAATGGAATGGATCGATGGCAACATTGGTTCTAAATTGACGATGAAGTACCCAGCAGTCATCCTAAAAGGTGAAGGCTCACGTGGTTTGACTTTATCTATCGCATTAGCAGGTAAAGGACAGCACCAGGATGCCGGCGCGAAAATGATGCACTTGGCACCTAATACGTCTTCTACTATTGTTTCAAAATCTATCTCTCAACACGGCGGAAAAGTAACGTATCGCGGAGTTGTCCACTTCGGACGTAATGCGGACGGAGCGCGTGCCAACATTGAGTGTGATACGTTGATCATGGATAAGCTATCTACTTCAGATACGATTCCATACAATGAAATCTTGAATAACAATATTTCATTGGAACACGAAGCAAAAGTATCAAAAGTTTCCGAGGAGCAGCTCTTCTATTTGATGAGCCGTGGTATTCCTGAATTGGAAGCAACAGAAATGATCGTTATGGGCTTCATCGAGCCATTTACAAAAGAACTACCGATGGAATATGCGGTAGAGATGAACCGTCTGATCAAGTTCGAGATGGAAGGTTCAATCGGATAATACAACTAAACCCTGTTCGCATCTACTGGTGCGAACAGGGTTTTTTTATGTGAAGATAGTAGCTTAACCTATTTTTTCTCAACAACAGCAATTGTGCATCTGGACACACTGATTAATTTACCTGCTTCATCTGTAATTTGGATGTCCCAAACCATTGATGTGCGGCCCCTATGGAAAGGGGTGGCGGTAGCAGTAACCAAGCCATCTTTTTTACCCCGTATATGATTCGCATTGATTTCTAGTCCAACTGGATAATGTGTCTCTGGATTCAAGTTTAATGCGGCGGCAATACTAGCAGCTGTCTCAGCGAGCGCGACGGACGCACCTCCATGCAGTAATCCCATTGGTTGAACGGTTTTTGGTCCAACCGGCATTTCACAGACGACTTTGTCTGGATCCAGTTCTTTAAAGGTAATCCCCAATGCACCAATCAGCGTATCTTCTAAGTCCAAACCGTCCAATAAATTAAGTTCCTTCATCCTCTTCTTAACCCCCATTTCCATGATATACTTCTCTTACATGTATATACATATATGTGTAACGCATACACCTAGAAATCCAACTGTAAAAAGAATATGCGTACATGTACCCTAATATAGTGTTGGATAAATTGTCAAGGCTCGTTAGAAATTTAGCTATCTACATTTTAAAGAAGGGGTGAACGTCATGAAAAAGGATTTGGATCAAGAGCAAGCGAAATATATTATTGATGTATGCGCCAGTGCTAATCTCCGTACGGTATCCGGTTCACTTACACAACTGTACAACCAATTGTTGAAACCTACTGGATTAAAAATCACCCAATATTATATGCTAGGCAATATTTATGCAATGCCAGACATATCAATTAGTAAATTAGGCGAAATTATGTTGCTGGATCAAACGACCGTCACGCGTAACTTAAATATTTTAAACGATTCGGGATATGTACAGATCAAGAGAGCAGAGCAGGATTCGCGAATAAAAGTAGTCACGTTAACAGATGTAGGGTACGAGAAATTAAATAACGCTACGCCTATTTGGATGCAAGTACAGGAACAAATTGAAGGCTCTATTGGCAAAACAGAGTATATGGATTTGCTGGAAAAGTTGGCCTCATTACAGAAAGTAATAGAAGAGATCAAAAGTTTATCGACATGAAAATGAATCTTGATTCATAAATTGATTGACAACTCAAAAAAATCAAGTAAAATACATGTATATACATGTATTGAAGATGTAGTAGTTTAGAAGAGTACGGTTTTTACGTTAGAAACAGAAATACACAGAACACAATTTGAAAGCGCTTACGATAAAAGGAGAGTGTTTATGATGAATTTAGTAGAATTGAAAAACAGTATGAGCCTTCCAGTGATTGCCTCCCCGATGTTTATTATTAGTAATCCTAAGACAGTGATTGAGCAGTGTAAAGCAGGAATAATTGGTTCTATGCCTTCTCTAAACGCAAGACCAGTTGCACAATTTGAAGAGTGGTTGATTGAGATTACAGAAGAGTTAGCGGACTATAATGCCAAAAATCCTACTAAACCAGCCGCACCATTTGCGATCAACCAAATCGTTCACCGATCCAACGAAAGATTGCAAGAAGATATGGAGCTGTGCGTGAAGTATAAAGTTCCGATCATTATTACATCTCTTGGTGCGAGAGAAGATGTCTATGAGGCTGCGCATAGTTACGGTGGTATCGTTTTGCATGATGTCATCAATAATATGTTCGCAAAGAAAGCTATTGAAAAAGGGGCAGATGGTTTAATTGCGGTAGCGGCAGGTGCAGGTGGTCATGCTGGTCCGAAAAGCCCGTTCGCACTCGTTCAAGAAATCCGTGAATGGTTTGATGGACCACTCGTGCTTGGGGGGTCCATCGCAACTGGCGGAAGCGTATTAGCAGCTGAAGCAATGGGTGCAGACTTTGCATACATCGGATCGCCATTCATCGCTACTGAAGAAGCGAGAGCAGTTGACGAATATAAACAGGCAATTGTAGACGCAACTTCGGATGATATCGTCTATAGCAATTACTTCACAGGCATACACGGGAATTATTTAGCTACATCTATCCGTGCATCGGGCTTAGATCCTGAAAACTTGCCAGAAAGTGATCCAAGTAAAATGAACTTCGGTGGGGATGCGGGGCAAAAAGCTTGGAAAGATATTTGGGGTTGTGGACAAGGAATTGGTATTATCGATAAAGTACAACCTACAAAAGATTATGTCGCGCAATTGGCTCAGCAATACACTGAGGCAAAGGATCGGTTGGTAGGAGATCGAATGAACACAACGAGCAGATAATACAAAGGTATAAGTGAATCGATAGACGATAAAAAAACAAGTATGTCCATCCAGACACGCTTGTTTTTTATTTGCCTATTTAGTGTTTGTGAATGGAATGTGTTTCAATACGGTTGATTTTTAAATCATTCATCGCGGTTTTTTGATAGGTGAATTCAACATCTGATTGGAGTTGTTCGAGTAAAGAGAGGGTTTTGGTTTGTGTTTCCGATAAAGATCCAGTTTGCTGGTAGATAATATCCTGTTTACTTTCAATAGAAGATAACCGTTTATTTGTCAGTTGCTGTTCCTTTTTCACCTCTACCATTTCTGTATTAAGGACATCGACATTGGTCTTGAGTATTTCAACATCCGACTTGAGTGTACTAACGTCTGACTTAAGCGTACCAACATCCGACTTGAGTGTACTAACATCCGACTTGAGTATACTAACGTCTGACTTGAGTGCACTAACATCTAACTTAATCTCAGAGACGTCAGTTTTAATGCTTTTCATTTCGCTCAAAATTTGTTGCAATAGAACGTCACTCATTTACCTCCATCCTTTCGTATGTAGTTGATCCTCTCTATATAATAGCATGTATTATATGAAAGACAAAGCCCATCCTATTGTTAAATCAATTCATTGATTATATACCGTGTGGGGTATATAATACATATATAAACGAATAGAGAGGAGTTTTTACATGTCTGAAAAAGCAACTGTATATGTATCATCTACTTGTCCTTATTGTACGATGATGACGAATTATTTAGATGAAATACATGTACCTTACGAGACGATCAATGTGTCTACAAATCCTGCAGAAGGTGAGCGTCTAATGGAGATAACGGGTCAGATGGGCGTTCCACAAACACAGCTGAATGGTAAATGGATAATTGGCTTTGATCCAGCAAGTATTCAAGCTGCACTCGACGCATGAATAAATTTAAACAGATTGTATTCAACAGAAGCTGCACAATTCAAACGGCTGAAGAGATGGAAAAGAAGTTATTTCCACGTTTTTGTATTGGCAACATAGCATTTGCGGTGATGGGTGTGATCCTCGTCATCATAGAATGGACTCACTAATAGGAGGCACCAATTATGGGATGGATTATTATAGCACTCATCGTCGGCTTAGTAGTTTGGCGAATGAAACCTGCAAAAGGTGTGCAAGCAATTTCGACTGAACAATTAAAAGGTAGACTGAATGAGCGAAACGTCCAATTAATCGATGTACGTTCACCAGCTGAATATAAAGGACGTCATATAAAGGAATTTAAGAATATCCCATTGAATCTACTTCCGAATAAAATGGGAACATTGAAGAAAGATCAAGAAGTCATTGTCATCTGTCAAAGCGGCATGCGCAGTTCAAATGCGGCAACACAGCTGAAAAAGGCAGGGTTCGTGAATGTAACGAATGTACGCGGTGGAATGAGCGCGTGGCAAGGTTAATGATAGAAGAAGCGTTTCGAGGATCTTATCTCGAGACGCTTTTTTACTTGGAAATGAAATCAATTACATCAAGTGAAATAGAATAGCGTAAAGCCTAGTCAGCACGTACGATTTTTCCGAAAATACATAAGATATGATACACTAAGTTAAAGGTAACAGGAGGGGGACTTTCCATGATACATGTTGGCCTGACGGGGTGGGGAGACCATCCAAGCCTATATAATGAAAATACAGTTGCGAATAAAAAACTTGTAGATTATAGTAAACATTTTCCGATTGTTGAGCTGGATTCAACGTTTTATGCGATACAATCTAAGAAAGTAATGGATAAGTGGACAGAGGAAACGCCTGCTAATTTCCAGTTTGTTGTGAAAGCGTATCAGGGCATCACAGGTCATCAGCGTGGAAAACTGCCGTATGATTCTGAAGAAGAGATGTTCACACTATTTAAATTGTCGATGACATCATTTGTCGAAGCGGGCAAGCTTGCGATGGTGCTTGTACAGTTTCCACCTTGGTTTGATTGCAAGAAGGAAAATGTCGAACGCATTCGTTATGTGCACGAACAATTACAACCGTTGCCTATTGCCATCGAATTTCGCAATCAAACTTGGTACTCACCTGCATATCGGGAGAAGACACTTGATTTCTTAAAAAGTTTAAACGTCATACATGTCGTCTGCGATGAGCCGCAAGTGGGAGATGGAAGTGTGCCACTTGTACCGATTGCGACGGATCCAAAAGTGCTGTTACGTCTCCACGGACGTAATGATAAAGGTTGGGTCAATACGATGGGGGATAGTAAAGCATGGCGTAAAGTGCGCTATCTTTATGATTATAACGATAAAGAATTAGAGAGTATGAGTGAAATCGTCAAACATCTCGAGAAGCAAGCAGATGAAGTTTTTGTCATTTTTAATAATAACTCTGGTCAGCATGCGGCCAAGAACGCTAAACAGTTTGCAAGTTTACTCAACATAGAACATGGTCAGCCGCTTACGAAGCAAATGGATTTGTTTGAGGAGGATCAGTAATGGAATTTGTAGTACTCGCTTTAATTGGATTGGCATCGGGTGTAATTGGTTCCATCGCAGGCCTCGGAGGCGGAACAATTTTAGTTCCAGTGACGTTGTTTGTCGGTCTGAATCTCGGCATGATTCCCGATATTACGCCGCAGAGTGTAGTCGGTTTGTCGGTCATTATGATGATCGCGAACGGACTCGGTTCGACAGTTTCATATATGAAAGTCAAAACTATTGATTATAAAAGCGCATTTCTATTTTTTGTAGCGAGTATTCCGGGCATCATAATCGGTGCGTTGATTAATAAAAACTTGAGTTTGCAATCATTTAATTTATATTTTGGTATATTGCTCATTGTTTTATCTACACTGTTATTAACGAGAAAATATTTGAAACCCATTCGATGGTTTGTTGACAATGGCAAGCAAATGGAGTTTACTGATCCGCAGGGCAAAACACATATCTATGGCTATCCAATGTGGTTTGCGATTCTACTAGCATTATTCATTGGGTTTACATCGGGATTATTCGGAATAGGTGGGGGTACGATGATAGTGCCAGCCATGATTTTGCTATTCTTGTTCCCACCACACGTGGCGGTCGCGACATCGATGCTCATGGTATTTTTATCAGCCATCGTCAACTCGATTTCACATATTTCACTAGGTCACGTACCGTGGCTCTATACGATTCCTGTCGTACCAGGAGCTTATTTTGGCGGAATGCTCGGAGCGTACTTAAATAGCAGAATGAAATCAGAAACTTTGGTTTTAGTCATACGCATCATTTTACTCATCTTTGGACTGCGTTCCATTTATGAAGGGATTTGGGGTTGACACTTATGAAGGAAACCGTAGCGACAATTCACATTTATCATACGAATGATGTACATAGTCATTTTGAAAACTGGCCACAAATTCGTCATTTCCTCTCGCAGCGTAAGCAGCAAGCAGCAGACAACGGCGAGGCATATTTTTTATTTGATATCGGAGACCATATTGACAGATCTCACCCATTCACCGAAGGAACAGAAGGTAAAGGAAATGTGGAATTATTAAATAAATCAGGATACCACGCTGTAACGATCGGCAACAATGAAGGAATTACCATGTCTAAGGAAGCGTTGAATACATTATATGAAGATGCAAATTTCGATGTTGTGCTCTGTAACTTAAAATATCAAGATGGGGAGCTGCCTCACTGGGCAAAAACGTCTAAAGTGTTTGAGACTGCAGAAGGCGTGCGTGTCGGTGTTATAGGAGCTACAGCGCCGTATTACGCGTTTTATGAACAACTAGGCTGGAGTGTTACTGAACCGCATATAGCATTGCAAGAAGTAGCACGTAACTTGCGCCCTCAATGTGATGTGATTGTTTGCCTCTCCCATTTGGGTATTCATGAAGATCGTCTGCTAGCTGAACAATGTCCGGAAATTGATGTTATTTTGGGCGGCCATACACATCATTTATTACAAAATGGTGAATGGTTTGATGACACATTGATCGCGGCTGCTGAAAAGTTCGGTCATTATGTCGGGCATGTGCAAGTGGATGTGGACCGCATGACGAATCAAGTGATTCATATGAAAGCAGAAGTGTTCCCGACGCAGATGATGGAAATGTCCGAAGAAGACATAAAACAGGTGAATGATTTATTCGCTGAAGGAGAAGAAACTTTACAAGTGCCGGTATTTTATAATCCTTCACCGTTATCACAGCGTTTAACAGGAGACAGTCCATTATCTTCACTGTTTGGTCGGGCGTTACTCGACTATTTGGATGCTGACTGTGCATTATTTAATGCAGGGATTTTCCTTGGTAGTCTAGATGAAGGATGGATTACAAAAGGTGATCTACACTCCTTATTACCGCACCCCATCAATCCATGTCTTGTTCATTTAGATGGAGCAGACTTGCTGACAATCTACGAGCAATCGCTTGATCCAAAGTGGACAGAGCTTCCAATCAAGGGGCTTGGTTTCCGTGGTACATTAATGGGCAGCATGATTCATGAGCATTTATATCTCAATAATGAAGGGCAATTATTCGCCGGAAATCGATTAGTGAAGCCAGGGGAAAACTACACGCTAGCGACGCTTGATATGTTTACGTTCGGCTTTTTCTATCCATTATTAAAAGAAGCAAAGAAAGAATACATCATGCCGGAAATGCTTCGTGATGTACTCGGCTGGTACGGCAGAAAATATTTCAATGAACGCTAGTTATGTATGCCTCCTACTTCGCATAATGTGATGTAGGAGGCGTTTTTATGCGGTTTTATACGAATCAAAAACGACCAAAGAGAAACCATTACGGCAAAACTATACTACGATTTGTCATTCCAACCGTTTTGGTGGGTGTGGCGATGTTTTTCTATACCGTCAACAAGCAATTAACGCCGATCTATACACAGTATGCCGAAGTGCAAACCCAGAAAATAGCTAGTCACGTCATCAGTCAGGCAATCAATAATCGATCTACCAGTGTCTATGATGTCAATGAAATTATCGAAAACGTCCCTGACGATACAACCGACACGGTGACGACGAAGTTCAATGCAGAAATCATTAGTCAAGTTATGTCCGAAATACATCAGCTTGTAGAAGATCATCTAGAGCGAGCAGAAGGTGGAGATCTGGATATGCTTCCACCACTTGGTGATCTTGAATACAATCCTGATCGCATGCAAAAGGAACAAGGCATCGTGTTCTTTGTTCCACTTGGGCAAGCAACCAATATTCCCTTAATCGGTAACTTGGGTCCCAAAATTCCTATCCGTTTCCATGTTGTAGGTGATGTACATGCAAATGTTGAAACCGATATACGAGAATTCGGTATTAACAATGCCTATGTAGAAGTAAATTTGTTGTTGAAAGTGAATGTACAGATCATCGTTCCACTAGCGACGAGTAAGAGTGTCGTAGAGCAGAAAATCCCTATCGCTATTGGCTTGATTAGAGGGAAGGTACCGCAAATTTATTCGAAAGGGGAGCAAATGCCAGCACAAATCGAGGTTCCACTTGAGAAGACCGAGTAAAAGAGTGTTGTGAACGATGTCGATTATTGCTACACTAAGTACAGAAGAATATCGAGACTTACGTAGAGGCTGCATTGTTTATAAGTACCTGGCGAGAGAGTGACGTCTATGACCGCGAGTGAAAGGAAGCAATGCCGAAGTTTGAGAAGGGTCAACTTCTCAAGTTGGGGTCATTTCAAAGAGGAATGACACTGTCATACAGCGACAAATGTATGGAGAGCTACAATAGCCAATTGAACTATGATCTATTAACATATTGCTTGTTCAACTGGCCAGCCGACTCCTACACGTGCGTTAGTACTTGTGGAGTGGGCTATTTTTGTGGAGAAAATTCAGAAATACAAAATATTGTCAGTAATCCACTCTTCGAAAGATCTTCTGCATTTCGATATTATCTAGCAACTAGAAAGAGGAGGAATTACAATGATCGGAACGTGGGTCTCTATTTTGCCTCCTATTATCGCCATCGTGATGGTGTTAGCGACAAGGAGAGTATTATTATCATTAGGAGCAGGAATTGTTACAGCAGCTTTACTTTTAGCGAACTTTGCTCCGTTCGAGACACTAAAAGGTGTATGGAGAGCCATGACAGTTTCATTTTGGGATGGCGGACTCAATACGTATAATATATTTATTATGTTATTTCTATTATTACTAGGTGTCATTACGGCATTTGTTAGTCTATCTGGAGGAAGTGCAGCATTTGCGCGCTGGGCCGTCACGCGTATTCGTACAAAACGTGGCGCAAAGCTACTGACCATGGCGCTCGGTATTGCCATATTTGTAGACGATTACTTCAATGCATTGGCAGTTGGACAGATTGCAAGACCTATTACGGATCAGCATAAGATCTCTCGTGCAAAACTAGCATATTTCATTGATTCTACGTCAGCACCTATTTGTGTCGTGTCACCTATATCTAGTTGGGGTGCGTTTTTGATTGGACAATTAGCACTTATTTTAGGCACGACAGCAGCGGTCAGCTATTCACCGTTAACTGCATTCATCATGATGGCGCCGATGAACTTTTATGTCATCGCGACATTGTCTATGGTCTTCTTCTTCGCTTGGACGAATAATGACTTCTTTGAAATGAAGAAGCATGAAGATCGTGCCATGAATGAAGGCGAACTGTTTGACCAAAATAAAGAAATACCTGGTCAGCTAAAGGAAGAATTTCCAGAGCATACACACGGTAAAGTACGTGATTTAGTCGCGCCAATCGTGACATTGATTGTGGTAACGCTTGGCATGATGATTTATACGGGTTATAAAGAAGCTGGTATTTTCGATATTTGGGCTATCTTCGAAAACACGGATGTACCGTTCTCCTTGGTAATTGGTGGTACTACAGCTACATTACTAGCTATGTTGTTATATATTCTACAAATGAAAGAGAACGAAACGGCAAGCGTTTCATGGATGGGACGCGCATTTGTAAGTGGCGTAAAAGCGATGATGCCTGCGATTTTAATCTTAATCTTCGCTTGGGGATTGACGGAACTTATTGCATCGCTTGATACAGGACTATTCCTTTCTACAATGGTAGAGCAATTGAATATTCCGGTGGCATTCCTTCCAGTACTGATTTTCGTATTAGCGGGATTAATGGCATTTTCAACAGGTACGTCATGGGGATCGTTTGGTATCTTGATGCCGATTGCAGGGACGATCATGGTCAATGCGGCACCTGAACTATTATTACCAGCATTAGCAGCAGTTCTTGCAGGTGCGGTATTCGGAGATCATTGTTCACCGATTTCCGATACAACTATCCTATCTTCCACTGGGGCAGGTTGTAATCACATGGATCACGTCTCTACGCAACTGCCTTACGCACTCGTTGCTGCGAGTGTTTCAGCGATTGGTTATATTGTTCTAGGAATTACTGGTTCAGTTTGGATTGGACTTGTAGCAGTTATTATTATTTTGATAGTTTTATTCACATACTGGAGCGCTAAAGGAAAACAACGCGCTGCGCGTATAGCATAATTTTACGGTTTGGACTAAGCGTGAAGAATACTTCATTCTTAGTCCAAATTTGTTTTGACATCTACTATTCTGCTGTTTATACTGAATATACGGAGCGATAGTTTTCAGAATATATCGAATGGTAACAAGTTTTGTAAAATAACAAAAAGAGAGGAGAGTGTTTAATGGAAACACGCTCACAATGGGGAACAAGGGCCGGTTTTATATTGGCTGCAATCGGGTCGGCTGTCGGACTCGGAAATATCTGGCGCTTTCCTTATGTCGCCTATGAAAATGGCGGTGGCGCATTCTTTATCCCGTACTTATTTGCACTTTTAACAGCGGGTATCCCGATTCTGATCATGGAATTTACAATTGGTCATAAGTATCGTGGATCCGCACCTCTTTCATTCTTCCGTTTAAATGGTAAGAAAGCAGAGTTCTTAGGATGGTGGGGGATTTTCGTTTCGTTCGTCATCTCCACTTACTATGCCGTGATCATTGCATGGGCAATGAAATACACGATCTATTCATTTAACTTATCTTGGGGGAAAGAACCGGAAGCATTCTTCTTCGGTGACGTTCTGAAATTAGCGGATAACCCAGGAGATGTCGGAGGGATTGTAGGAGGCGTAGCATTGCCACTACTATTCGTCTGGATTATTTGTTACATCATCTTAATTGGTGGCGTCAAGAAAGGGATCGAGTTGGCGAACCGAATATTTATTCCTGTTCTATTCCTTCTATTCTTATTCGTCGTCATCCGTGCCATCACACTTGACGGAGCCATGGTAGGACTTGATGCATTCTTTAAACCGGATGTCGACAAATTATTGAATCCGCGTGTATGGGTTGCAGCATATGGACATATCTTCTTCAGTTTATCGATTGCCTTTGCGATTATGATTACGTATTCCAGCTATTTGCCGAAGAAATCGGATATTACGAATAACGCATTCATTACAGGTTTCGCGAACTCTTCTGTTGAGCTATTAGCAGGTATCGGGGTATTCGCAGTACTAGGATTCATGGCAACGAATCAAGGGGTAGACGTAGCAGACGTTGCGACAGCTGGTGTAGGTTTAGCCTTTGTCGTGTTCCCTGAAATTATCAATCAAATGCCAGGATTAAACGGCCTGTTCGGCGCATTCTTCTTCCTGTCACTGACACTTGCGGGTATTACTTCACTAATCTCAATTACTGAAACATATATCGCAGGTATGTCAGACAAATTCAATATTTCAAGACGTCGTTCAGTAACTATTGGTGTCGGACTCTCAGCAGTGATTTCTTTGCTATACGCTACAAATGGCGGTTTGTACTTCCTAGACGTAGCAGATTACTTCATTAACCAATTCGGTATTGCAGTCATCGGTTTAGTTGAAGTTTTCTTACTAGCATGGGTATTCCGCAAACTCGGCGTGTTCGAACAGCATGCCAATGCAGTATCGGATATTCGACTTGGCTGGTGGTGGAAGGTTTCACTTTCATTCATCACTCCTATCGTATTAGGCACAATGTTATTCTTCCTAATCAAAGACAATATTGCTGAAAACTATGAAGGGTATCCAACGTCGTTCTTATGGACGATTGGATGGCCAGTAGCGATAGGCGCATTTGTGATGTCGATTGTATTCACATCATTAAAATGGAGAAACAACACAAGAATTACATCAGATTACGATGAAGACAAAGGGGGGCTATAAATGGATACAGGAATGAGCGGTTCTGCAATCCTTATGATGCTAGTCGGAGTGACGATCATCTGGGGCGGTCTATTTATCAGCATCTTTTATGCTACAATCCTCAGTAAGTTCAAAAAGAAGTTCAAAGTTGAACAATAAACGATCTACATCTACAGCCAATTAGTTGGTTGTAGGTGTTTTTTTAATAGTAAAGCGTCACTGATTTTACATTTATTGTCGTGTATAATCTGTGTCATCTATAATTGAAGCTTATCTGAATTTATGTTACATTGACATGAGTAGAATCTATCAACAGAATGGAGTCGGTAGCGTTGTCATGCAAACCTGAGACAGGAAGAAAATCTGAGCATGTTAGAAAGCCGGATTGGCTGAAGATTAAGCTAAACACCAATGAGAACTATACAGGTTTAAAGAAGTTAATGCGCGAGAAAAACTTGAATACTGTGTGTGAAGAAGCACGTTGTCCAAACATTCACGAGTGCTGGGGAGAGCGACGTACAGCTACTTTCATGATCCTCGGTGCTGTATGTACACGCGCATGCCGTTTTTGTGCAGTTAAAACAGGTCTACCAAATGAACTGGACACTGCTGAACCAGAACGTGTAGCGGAATCAGTTGAATTGATGAATTTGAAACACGCTGTAGTCACGGCTGTTGCACGCGATGACCTCAAAGATGGAGGCTCTGCTATTTTTGCGGAAACGATTCGTGCAATTCGTAGAAAAAATCCATTTACATCTATTGAAGTATTGCCTTCAGATATGGGTGGAGATAAAGAAAACTTGCAACGTTTGATGGATGCAAAACCAGATATATTAAACCATAATATTGAAACTGTGCGTCGCTTGACTCCAAGAATTCGTGCGCGTGCAACGTATGATCGTTCACTTGAACTACTTCAACGTGCAAAAGAAATGTATCCTGAGATTCCGACGAAGTCTTCATTGATGGTTGGACTTGGAGAGACTGTGGAAGAGATCATTGAGACAATGGATGATCTTCGTGCGCATGACGTAGATATCATGACAATTGGTCAGTACTTACAACCAACAAAAAAACACGCAAAAGTGGTAAAGTATTATTCGCCCGATGAGTTTGGTGAATTGCGTAAAATCGCAATGACTAAAGGATTCTCTCATTGTGAGGCGGGGCCGCTTGTACGTTCAAGCTACCACGCAGACGAGCAAGTAAATGCTTCGGCTAAAGAGAAACAGCGCCAAGGTGACGAGCTGCTGAAACTTGAAGGACAAGCGAGCAGTTAAATGGAAGTGAAGCAGAGTATGGTTATTTTAGAGAATATGCAGTATGAAATCGTAGAAGAGTTTCGCGAAGGTTTCGATGAAGAGGCCTTGAATGAACGTTTTAGCGAAGTGCTGTTAAAGTATGACTTTATTTTGGGCGACTGGGGATATGGACAATTACGATTAAAAGGCTTTTTTGAAGACCGTAATTCCAAATCCACTTATGAAACAAAAATTAGTACTGTCCAAGATTATATCTATGAATACTGCAACTTTGGCTGCGCGTATTTCATCTTGAAGAAGATTGGAAAAGTGAAACCTGAAACGATAGAAGCAGAAGTAGTGGAAGAAGTAAAACCTGAAGCCGTATCTGCTCCTAAAGAAGAACAATAAAAATGAAGGCTTCGAGCAAATTTGCTCGGAGCTTTTATTCGTTTGGCTGAAAATATGGTAAGATAGAAACATGAAGTATACGAGGAGGAAGAACAGTATGTATTTTGTAGATCAAAATGAAATCAATAAAACATTAGTGTATATGGAGCAGTTGATCAATACGTTTGAAAAGGAAACGGACTGGCAGCAAAGCGAAGTAAATAAGCTAGCTTTAGAGCGGATTGCACATGGCTTAATTGAAGGAATTATTGATGTAGGAAATTCTATGATCGACGGATTCATCATGCGTGATCCAGGTAGTTACGACGATATCATTGATATTCTTGAAGATGAAAAAGTCATTCAATCTGAGCAAGCTGTGCCTCTGAAAGCTTTCATCTCTTTACGTCCAATGATTGTGCGTCAATTCGTAGAGGTCGACTCAAGTAAAGTAGAGACATCCATTCACGATACATCCAAAGAACTAAAACAATTCCCAGGACAAGTCCGTGACTACTTAACGAATGAATTAGGCCCAGTCTCGGCGTTTCTACCAACTGAATGATGAGACAATATAAAGCTTATTGCTTCGATTTGGATGGCACGATGTATAGAGGGACTGAACCGATACAGGAAGCTGTAGATTTCGTTGCAACGTGCCAAGCACAAGGTAATGACACATACTTTATTACGAATAACGCGGCTCTTACACGCACTGCTCAACAGGAGAAACTAGCGAGTTTTGGTGTGCAGACAGAAGTCGATTACATCATGAATTCAGCGACTGCACTGGCACGTTACTGTGCACTACATTATACAGGCGCTAACGTAATGATGATTGGTGAAGCAGGATTGCGAGAAGCGCTAGAAATCGAGCACATCAACATTACAACGACGAATCCTGATGTCGTCTTAATGGGACTTGACCGCCAGATTACATATGGCAAACTCGCGGATGCCTGTCTGGCGATACGTAACGGTGCACATTTCTTAGGTACCAATCAAGACGTCAAATTCCCGACCGAAAAGGGACTCGTACCAGGTAACGGCTCGTTCTTGAAAATGATGGAAGCAGCAACTGAAACGAAGCCACTCATCGTAGGAAAACCCGAGCCACATATGCTGGAGTTCATCCAGCAGCAGGGAATGTACAAGAAAGAAGATATGATTCTCATAGGCGATAACTACGATACAGACATCATGGCGGGCATCCGCTATGGGATCGATACGGCGTACGTCGCGACAGGGGTCACACCAATGGAAGAAGTGCTAGAAAAAGCACAGCAACCCACTTATCTACTGAACTCACTTGCAGATTGGCCAATTAACTAAAAAGTTACCCGGGAGTCTTGGTACATAGGCTCCCTGGGTAACTTTTTTAATGCGCAAATGAGTAGCTGGTAAGGTGTTGGGGTTTCGAGTACAAAGATGTGCTCTCAACGCTTCGCTTATGTTCGCAAAAGCCGTACTTCGCTACGGCTTTCGCTCCAATCCCTTGCAGTGCAAGTGGTTGTTACTTTTTGT
>NZ_JARIEA010000028.1 GCF_029267015.1 Sporosarcina ureae
GGGGCGACTCCCGATGGATCAGCCCGATCAGGTGAGACAACCAAAAAGGAGCACAGCGACTTGGTTGGCTCACCGCGGGCCCATGGGAAAGCGTCCCCCAACTGGAGCTTCCATCCCGAACCACTCAAAAATTCACTCACCACTTCCAAGCCCTTGCTCTTGAACTTGAACTTGAACTTAACCTTATACAAAAAGAGAGATGCCCCATTCAAGGGACATCTCAAGTGATATTAATTCTGTATCTTGCACTGGATCTTGCTTGAGTCGATTACCTGGTCATCTTCTATCTGTACCTGGCAGATCTTGTTATTCTGCATGAACTTAAAAAGACCGTTATTGAAATCCGTACCGATCTCCTTAAAGAAAATTCCCTCGTACTGCGCATGTTTCGAAAGCGTGAAGTTTATGCGGAAGTTATCACCATCTGGAACTAGATAGGCACGTACTCCCTTTTCAAACGTCCCTTCCGTCTCACTCTTAATCGCACGATCAACCGACACGACATGAAAATCCACAAATGGAATTTCTCTCAACAGAACATTCATGAATGAACCTTTTGTGATTTCTTCCCAGCGACTTTGTGCAGTCTGTCCGATAATAATCTGTGTAATACCGTACTGGTGAGCCACTTCTTTGATGACCTTTGCAGTAGGGCGCTTCTCATCATCGCGAATAATGAACGCCTCTACATCTAACTCTTCCGCAAGCTCTTTCCATCGGTCTACATACTCCGACTTCTCTACATCGAAATCATCTAGTGGAGCAGGATCGACGGTCAGGATATAGAGCGGACAGTCCATGATTGCAGCAATTTTATATCCTCTGTTAATGAGACGTTCACCATTTGGACCGTAATACACACAAACGAGAATGCTCTCGTCCATACGGCTTTTCATTTTGCCCATAATGACTCTTCACCTCTTCGAATTCTATAAACTACGTGTATTCGGTTCACATATTAGGGGAATGCTTTCCGCTGCAATTCCGCCAGAGAACCTCATCCCAGAGACGGGATTACGAACTTGGCCTTACAGTATGCTGACCGCGCTTCCTATGCGGTTTTTGATAAAGTAGTGTATACTTTTCAGTAGAGAATATATTCTATACTTAGAGTCCCATTATGCATAACGTATAGGGTTCAGTCAAGAGTCCCTCAGTATTATATAAAAAAATATTTTTTGGAGGTGTTAGATTGATAACTGTCTTGCTGGCAATTTTCTTACCATTTATCGCAGCGTGTTTAGTGCCATTTATACATAAGTTCTTGACAGGTCGACGAATTGGTTGGTTCGTGATTACAATTCCGCTCTTCTTATTCATTTTACTACTCCGTTTAGTTCCATCGCTTTCAAATGGAGCTTCTTATTTATATACATTCCCTTGGATACCTTCTGCAGGTGTCCATTTTTCCACTCATTTAGATGGATTGAGTATGATTTTTGCTTTATTGATTACGGGCATTGGAAGTTTAGTTGTGCTGTATTCCATTTATTATCTTTCAGAGCGAGAAGCGATCGGGCGTTTCTATACATATTTACTACTTTTCATGGGCGCTATGTTGGGAGTCGTTTTATCTGATAACTTGATCGTTCTTTACGTATTTTGGGAATTAACGAGTATTTCCTCGTTTCTATTGATTGCATTTTGGTATCACCGAAAACAATCCAGATACGGAGCGAAGAAATCCATGCTCATTACCGTCACGGGCGGTGTTTTCATGTTAGTTGGATTTTTAATGCTCTATACGATCACAGGGACATTTAATTTGCAGGAGTTAATCGCCATGCGGGAAGTGATTGCAGCGGATTCGTTATTCATCCCTGCCATGCTACTTGTTTTGCTTGGTGCGTTCACCAAGTCTGCGCAGTTCCCATTCCATATTTGGTTGCCTGACGCAATGGAAGCACCTACGCCTGTCAGCGCCTATCTACACTCCGCGACGATGGTTAAAGCAGGGATTTATTTAGTGGCACGTTTTACACCGATTTTCGCAGGTGATGCGACATGGTTCTATGTTGTGTCTTGTGTAGGATTATTGACGATGCTATGGGGGTCTGTGAATGCTGTGAAGCAAACGGATCTAAAAGCTCTACTCGCTTTCTCTACAGTGAGTCAGCTCGGAATGATCATGAGTTTGTTAGGCATTGGATCACTGGCATTCGCATCTTCTGAGAGTGCGCAAGTCGCATTGTTTACTGCTGCGACGTTCGCTGCATTATTTCATTTAATTAATCATTCTACCTTTAAGGGCGCTTTATTTATGGTCGTCGGTATTTTAGATCATCAGCTAGGTACGCGTAATATTAAACGGCTTGGTGGATTAGCTACTATTATGCCGATCACGTTTACCATCGCATTGATCGGTAGTTTTTCCATGGCAGGCCTTCCACCATTTAACGGCTTCTTAAGTAAAGAACTCTTTTTTGAAGCCGTGCTGTCATTGAAAGATGCGAATCTGCTGACGATGGATTCGGTGGTGTCATTGTTCCCGATCGTTGCATGGATCGGAAGTATATTCACTTTCATTTATTGCATGATTATTGTATTTCAGACGTTTTTCGGCAAAGTACCGCCACCAGTGTCGGGACAGCGACCTGCACATGAAGCACCGATTCAAATGCTGATTTCACCGATAGTTCTTGGGAGTCTAGTCGTACTGATATTCTTCTTCCCGAATCTGCTCGGTACGTATATTTTAGGGCCCGCAATGAATGCGGTGTATCCAAAATTCGAAGGAATGACCGGTCTAATACCTGAAATTCATGTGTGGCATGGATGGGGTATGCCAATCTTTATGACGATTGGTTTGGTTGTCGCCGGAGTCTTATTGTATCGTTTCTTGCGTTACTGGAAAGGCATCTACAGATTAGGCTTTTTACAATGGACGCTCGACCGCTTTTATAATGCATTTTTAATTCGGACTGAACGAATGGCTTCTGTTGTGACGAAAACCTATATGACTGGATCGGTACGTGACTATGTTGCTTATATCATGTTGATTTTCATTGCCCTTGTCGGAGTAGGGTTAGTAGGTTTTCAACAATTCATTTTCGACTTTACGAATGATGCCCCAATAGAGATCAATGAAGGTATTATTATCTTCGTCATGATGTGTTCAAGTGTGGCGATTTTGTATGCGAAGTCAAGGATTGCTGCTATTGTTCTTAATGGTGTATTGGGCTATTCCATTGCGATTCTATTTGTCGTATTCCGCGCACCAGATTTGGCATTGACGCAAATAGTTGTCGAGACGGTCACGACAGTGTTGTTCTTGCTTTGCTTCTATTACTTACCAGAGTGGAAGCCTGAACATAAATCGATTTCTATGCGAGTGCGTAATGGATTGATCGCGATCGCTTCGGGGACAGCTGTCACAGTGGTTGCACTACTCGTGCAAGGTCATTCCATCTATCCATCTATCTCAATTTATTATGAAACGGCATCACGGATTGCTGGCGGTCTAAATGTGGTCAACACGATACTTGGGGACTTCCGT
This sequence comes from Sporosarcina ureae, assembly GCF_029267015.1. Taxonomy (GTDB): domain Bacteria; phylum Bacillota; class Bacilli; order Bacillales_A; family Planococcaceae; genus Sporosarcina; species Sporosarcina ureae_D. Next base: position 3,497 of record NZ_JARIEA010000028.1, read on the forward strand.
GCGTTCGATACGATGCTTGAGGTATTGGTATTGTTCATCGGAGGTCTTGGCGTATACTCATTAGTCAAACTGCGTCGCAAGAAGGGAGCGGATCACTCTGAAGAAAAATGATGTGATCTTACAAACAGTCACGAAGATTGTTTTCTTCATCATCTTGACGTTTGGAGTGGAGCTATTTTTAGCGGGACATAATAATCCGGGCGGTGGCTTTATTGGCGGACTTGTGCTCTCTTCGGCGTTTGTATTGTTGTACTTGGTTTATGACATAGAAACCGTTCACCGCGGGACACCGTTTGATTTTAAACGAGTGGCGGCACTTGGTGTGTTGCTGGCGGTAGGGACGGGGATGTTGTCGATAGTGTTCGGTGAGCCTTTCCTGACTCAGACAACGTGGCTAGTGGATTTACCGGTTTTCGGTGAGACGAAACTTGGAACGATGACGATTTTCGAAGCAGGCGTCGCGTTGACTGTGCTCGGTGTCGTCGTGACCATTATTTTAGGAATCAGTGAGGACGTGGAGTAATGGAGACATTAATTACCCTTCTGGTTGGAGTGCTGGTGACTGTAGGCGTCTATTTACTTCTGTCAAAAGAGATGTTGCGAATCATTTTAGGGACCGCAATCCTATCGCATGCCATTAACTTATTATTACTAACGATGGGCGGTTTGAAAAAAGGGGACGTGCCCTTACTGACAGAAAATGCGGCTGAATATACGGATGCCTTACCACAAGCGCTTATTTTAACGGCGATTGTCATCAGCTTTGCGGTGACGGCATTTTTGCTCGTATTATCTTACCGTTTGTATCAGGAGTCTAACCGTGGACCTGGATTGCGAGGACGACAAGATGAATAATTTATTAGTATTGCCTATGATTCTGCCTGTTTTGGTAGGTGTGATTTTAGTGTTCTTACGCCCCTATATCCGTGTGCAACGTGTGCTGAGTATTCTAACGATAATTGCTTCTGCTGGGATAGCTGCGTATTGCTTGCAGCAAATTCATCTGCACGGCATTATGCGACTAGATTTTGGAGGCTGGCTACCACCACATGGTATTTTATTTGTGGGCGATTCATTCGCTATGTTGCTAGTACTTACCACATGCGTTGTTTCGAGTATTATTTTACTGTATTCATTCGCTTCGACAGGAGTAGAGACAGAGACGATGTTTTTCTACCCGTTCTTCCTGTTTTTAATCGCGGGTGTCAACGGTTCATTTTTGACGGGAGATTTATTTAACCTCTTTGTTTGTTTTGAAGTAATGTTACTAGCTTCCTATGTATTGCTGACTCTTGGTGGACGCAAGATGCAATTGAAGGAAGGTATTACTTATGTGTTAATCAATGTATTGGCATCATGGTTTTTCTTGCTGGGTATTGCGTATTTATATGGTGCTCTTGGTACGTTAAACATGGCACATGTCGCAGTACGTGTAGCAGAAACGGGACAAGGACCGCTGCTAACCTTAATTGCGATCATTTTCTTGATTGTCTTTAGTTTAAAAGCGGGTTTATTAATGTATTTCTGGTTGCCTGGTTCCTATTCTGCCCCACCTACAGCGGTTGCCGCTCTGTTCGGTGCATTATTAACGAAGGTCGGAATCTACGCGCTATACCGGATGTTCACGCTAATATTTATACATGATCCATTAATTTATACAATCATTGGTGTACTAGCGGTCGTGACGATGGTAGCGGGCTGTCTCGGAGCTATTGCCTATACAGACGTACGTCAAATCGTTTCATATAACGTGATCATTTCCGTTGGCTTTGTGCTGACAGGTTTGGCGATTGGTACGTATACAGCATTTCAGGGAGCAAGTTATTATTTAGTTCATGACATGGTAAGTAAAGCGTTGCTGTTTTTATTGGCAGGCACAGTCGTGTATTTAACAGGTCGTTCGAAGTTTCAAGAAATCAGTGGATTGATCCGGAACTATCCGCTTGCCGGCTGGTTATTTTTCATGACGATGCTTGCCATTGCAGGCATTCCACCACTAAGCGGTTTTATTGGAAAAGTGTATATAGGCTTGGGTGCAATTGAAAAGGGATCGTATGTACTGTTGGTCGTAGCATTTTTGTCGAGTATTGGTGTGTTATATTCATTGCTGCGTATTTTCCTCAACAGCTTTTGGGGAGAAACGACAATCAGCGAAGATGATCAGAAGCCATTTGAAAAGAGGATGGGGTTACCGCTAGTATTACTTGCGGTACTAGTAGTGGGATTAGGTATCGGTGCAGAATTAATAGCACCTTATATACAAGACGCAGCCAATACGCTGGCCAATCCCGAACAATATATTCGTGCCGTTCTGGGCGACGATTTAAAATAGAAGGGAGAAATGGCCATGCCAATACAGCTTCTGCTGAATTTATTCATTGCGTTTTTATGGATGTTATTAATGGATGAAGACGAGCTGAGATTCAATACGTTTTTCATGGGTTTTTTAGTCGGACTCGGAATCATTTTTGCCATGAGTCGTTTTTTTGGCACCCATTTCTATTTACGCAGAGTATACGCTGCTTGCAAGCTTTTGTTAATCTTTATAAGAGAGCTAACGCAATCAAGTATTGTGGTCATCTCCCAAATCATGAGACCTACATTGCAAATCAAGCCGGGTATCTTTAAGTACGAGACGATCCTGACGAGTGATGTTGAAGTGACCGTACTGTCCATGTTGCTGACTCTGACACCGGGTTCGGTTGTGATGGAAGTATCACCTGAAGGTAACGAATTATATATCCATGCAATGGATGTCGAAGAGTCTCGTGCCGGATTGATTAAACAACTGAAGAATTTCGAGAAAGCGATAATGGAGGTGACACGATGATAGCAGGTATGCTTACTATATCGGTCATACTATTCGCATTGACTATTTTGGTCGCCGTCATCCGGATTATCCTAGGGCCTTCGCTGCCGGATCGCGTCGTAGCACTCGATGTCATTGGAGTGAATTTGATTGCCACCATTGCAGTCGTGTCTGTGATTTTAAATACAAAAGCATTTTTGGAAGCGATTTTGATCCTTGGTATTCTATCCTTTATCGGAACCATTGCATTTTCCAAGTTTATTGAGAGGGGGAAAATCGTTGAACGTAAGCGGGATTGGTGAATTTATAGGGGCTTTATTGATTTTGACAGGTGCTGTTGCCAGTATGTTGAGTGTCTTTGGCTTGATTCGTTTGCCAGATGTTTATACTCGATCACATGCCGCAACGAAAAGTTCAACGTTGGCCGTGTTATTGACATTATCGGGCGCGTTTATCTATTTTCTCTTCTCGGAAAACTTTGTAAGTGTACGTCTTCTTCTAGGTATCGGCTTTGTCTTTTTGACAGCGCCGGTTGCTGGGCATGTAATTATTCGTGCTGCGTATCGATCGAAAGTGAAGCTCGCGGATATTTCTACAGAAGATGAATTATATGAAAAAATTCACGGCGAAAGATCGGATAAATGATTATACTATTGATTCAAATGACTATTTGATCAAATTGATTTTCTGAATAATATTCTATATAATGACCGTAATCTACAGTCTATCGAATGGGGTGAAAAAGTGGTAAATCAAGATGCCTGTGAAGTGACGATTGTGCACGAGGATGTAGTTCGTAAAATCCGTAAAGAACTTCCGGATGTAACTGAAATGGTACAAATATTCAAAGCACTGGCTGATGAAACACGTTTGCGTATTGCTTATTCACTGACTTTGGAATCAGAAATGTGTGTCTGTGACGTAGCGGCAGTCATTCAATCTTCATCCGCTACCGCTTCCCATCATTTACGTTATTTACGGGATCATTCATTGGCCAAATCAGAAAGACGTGGAAAAATGGTATACTATTCTTTAGCAGATGAACATGTTGCAGACCTGGTGAAGATTGCTTACGAACACGCAATTGAAGCCCAGCAAACGATGTAACGTCACGTGTGGCGCTTGCATACAGGCATGATGGAGGAGTTTTAATGCGTTTACAAGAATGGACGATAGAAGAACAAGATTTACTAATTCAGTTTATGACGACAAACTCATGGCCTTACCATGATATTAGTCAGCCTGGTCGCGAGTTACTTGAGAAGTCGATCGAAGAGGGTGGCTATGCATCTGATGACGTAAAAACGTTCTGGATTGAAAATAATGAAAATGAAAAAGTAGGAATCGTGAAAGTCTATGACTTACAAGAAGACGTCCCCTTATTCGACCTTCGGATTGCTGATCACTTCAGAGGCTATGGATATGGTTCCCGTGCATTAAAAAAACTCACTCAGTATGTATTTGAGTTACCTGAGCACAAGATTCGTATTGAAGGGCATACACGCCACGACAATGCTGCAATGCGCAAAGCATTTGAACGCGCAGGCTTTGTGAAGGAAGCGCACTTGCGTCAAGCATGGTTCTTACCTAAAGAAAACACCTATTATGATGCGGTGACCTATGGTATGACAAGAGAAGATTACGAGGCGGGTACGACAACTCCTGTACGTTGGGAAGACAGGGAGCGTTTCGAAAAGAGTATACCCGGCTTTAGGGATCAGATGCAATCTGAAAGGTTATATATACGTGCGCCTGAATTAAACGACGCAATGGATGTTTGGGGTGCTGTTTCGCATTCAATGCCTGCGTTACGAAAGTGGACTGTATGGGCACAAAAAGAAATGACAATCGAGTCGACAGAGGAATATGTTCGTCAGTCTGTTTCAGAATTTATTGGAAGAAAGTCTTTAAGCTTTCACTTATTCTTAAAAGAAACAGGTGAGTTTATTGGCTGTGCAGGATTCCATAGAATCGACTGGGGTATTCGGAAATTTGAAGTGGAGTATTGGTTGGACACAAAGTTTGAAGGTCGAGGATATATGACGGAAGCACTCAAAGAACTTATAGGATTTGCGTTTGCTGATTTATCGGCCGCACGTGTGGAATTCTTCTGTGATGAGAATCACAGTAAAGGTCGCGCAGTAGCAAAAAGAGCTGGCTTTGAACTAGAAGGTATTTTACGTAAAAATGCTCCTTCTGCGAATGGGCAAAGCTTACGCAACACATGTGTGTACGCAAGAATTACCTGATCACATAAGGAGCACTATACGATAGTTTTCACTATATCGAACGTCTTCCAGTTATTAATTGAATAACAAAGATAATGCCGGCAATTACTAAAAGTGTGTGGATTAACCCACCGCCAATATTCGCTACTAAACCAATTACCCATAATGCTATTAGTACTACAATAACAAGCCATAATATACGACCCATAGTGAATCAACTCCTTTTCATTGTTATTTGCTATATAAGTATTTTACCCACGCTTTCTAATCTTAAACTTTTAAGATAATAATTCGTAGATGTCGACGGTCAAATGAGGAGGCGATAATTTGGCTACACCCAGTATGGAAGATTATATTGAACAAATCTATTTGCAGTTAGAAGCAAGGGGAGAAGCACGTGTGTCCGATGTGGCAGAGGCACTCTCTGTTCTTCCGTCATCCGTAACGAAAATGGCTCAGCGCCTTGATCGCGAAGGTTATGTGCACTATGAGCGCTACAGGGGTTTGGCGTTAACTGATCGCGGTTTACGCTTTGGTAAAAAACTTGTACATCGCCATGAATTACTAGAACAATTTTTGCGTATTATTGGTGTGGAAGAAGAAAATATCTACGGAGATGTAGAAGGGATTGAACATCACCTAAGCTGGAATGCGATGGATCGCATTACTGATTTGGTGGAGACACTTGAGTCTGATCCTGAATTCGTGAAAAAATTAAAAAGTAAAGCACTCTAGAGAGGACTATCCTATATGACATTATTACAACCAGGTACACTTGCAACACTTGAAATCCTTCGCAAAGAGGGTTCGCGCTTTGTATTGGACGCTGCTGGAGAAGAAATTTATATGAATGAATCTGAAGCGCCCGATGCACAAGAACGATCAACCATTGAAGTTTTTCTTTATATCAATAGAAGAGGCGAACTGACTGGCACTGCACAAATACCAACAGTTACGATGAATTCATTCGGATGGGCGAAAGTTATTCGTTTGGAAAGAAGTGAAGGGGTTTATGTAGATATTGGTGCATCATTTGAAGTACTGATCAATCGGGCCGACTTCCCGCAGATTAAAGAATTATGGCCACAGCCGGGCGACGAATTGTATATGACACTTCGCACAGATCCTGGCGGTAATTTATTCGGACGTCTAGTTACGGAAGAAAGAATTCAGGAGCACTATACTATGGCAGAATCAGACATGTACAATCAGAACGTTAAAGCAAGAGCATACCGCTTGTTGCCAATCGGCACATTTTTGTTGACGGAAGATATACAACGTATTTTCGTTCACGAGACAGAGCGTAAAGAAGAACCTAGATTAGGTGAAGAAGTAGATGTTCGTATTATCGATGTTCATGAGGATGGAACGATGAATGGTTCATTGTTGCCGAGAAAACAAGATCGCTTGCAGACAGATGGAGAACAAATACTAGCGTACTTACAACAGTCAGGTGGTAAAATGCCATTTACCGATAAATCTACTCCTGAAGAAATCGAAGAGATGTTCCAGATGAGTAAAGGTGCTTTCAAACGAGCATTAGGCACGTTAATGAGAGAGCGAAGAATTACACAACAAGACGGCTGGACGACTTTAATAGTGTAACAAACGCAACTTTTCTATGAACCTCAACGTATCTATACATATAGAACAAGGAGGAGTGACTGTATGAAAAGAGGATTAGCCTCTCTATTGGCTTTCATGATGATGGTTGCAATCATAACGCCATCCGCTGTTTCAGCGGATGAAGTCATTAATGAAAAACTTGGAGTTCCAATTATAGTGTATGGCGCTAATTTATCGGATGATGAAAAAGCGAGTGTGAAAGAAAGTCTAAAAGTGTCTGAGGAAGCTGAAGTGGAAGAGCTGTCAGTGGACGGCAATGATTTAATTAAATACATTCCTGGCGGTGACCGCAATGCGCGTATGTATTCGTCTGCGAAAATTACTAGACAAGAAGAAGGTGAAGGTCTTGTCATCAATATTGTAACACCAGACAATATTACACAAGTAACAGCGGATATGTATGCAACGGCAATGTTAACAGCAGGTATAGAAGATGCGGTCGTAGAAGTGGCGGCTCCTAAAAAAGTAACAGGCCACTCAGCTCTCGTTGGAATCTACAAAGCGTATGAAGTATCTGGAGAGGTTCTGGATACGGAGCGTACAGATGTAGCAAATGATGAATTGAGTTTGGCGACAAAGCTTTCAGAAAAAGCAGGTGTCGATCAAGACGAAGTAGCTAAGTTGTTGACGGAAATCAAAAAGCAGATTTCAGAACAGAAGCCTGCGACCAAAGAAGACGTAGAACGGATTGTCCAAGACCAATTGAAGAAATTTAATATCGAATTGAATGATGCAGATCGCCAATTGTTAATCGATTTAATGGATCGAATTTCGAAACTAGACATCGACTTCACGAAGCTGAATGAACAACTGTCCGATATGGCATTGAAAATCAAAGATAAATTAGGCGATATCGATCCGAGCTTCTGGGAGAAGGTAAAAGAATTTTTCAGAAACATGGCGGATTCGCTCAAATCTTTGTTTAGTTAAGATGTCATTGTGGTACGTTATAGGGTAGAAGTATAACTACAAAGGAGAGATCTGCATGAGTGAAAACAAAAACAATGAACAGCGTGAAGGTATGGATTTTGAGCTTGCGGAGTTAGGCGGCAATAAATATGCGTATCAGTATAAAGTAGCGGGCGAAGTAAAAGCCGAAATCGAATGGACTGAAGAGAATGGTGTCATGACGATGACGCATACGTATACAGACGAATCCTTACGTGGTCAAGGTGTTGCAAAAAAACTACTTGACCAAGCAGCTGATAATGCACGTGATAAAGGATTGAAGATGAAAGCGGTCTGCTCATACGTAGTGAATGCATTTGATCGAAGTGATGAATACAACGATGTGAAAGCATAAGTATTGTGATGGAATAGATACGTGATGATTGTTCCATATCACTTTTTGAAACTTTTCTCGTTTGCTTGCGTATAAGTAATAGAGAAACAAATTAGCAGAAGAGGGTGATGTGGAATGATTAATCGTACAGCAGAGCGCATACTCGGTATCATATCATTGATATTATTAACATTAAGTGTTGTAGGTACTGCGCTAATTGCATTCTTTTGGAATATGGCGAGCACAGATCCGACATTCATGGAAGAGTTTCGTATGGAAATAGTGAATGAAGGAGTATTAAACACAGACGAAGTGGATATGTTCATGTCGTTCATGGGCTCTTTTTCCACCGTCATTTGGGTTTTAGTAGTTGTAGCGTTTATAGGGTTAGTATTGAACATTATCGGATTGGTGAAAGTTTGGAATAATAAAAGTCCGAAAACAGCGGGGATATTATTCATCATTGCAGGTTTACTAGGTGGAATTCTATCTTTACCATCTATCCTACTCTACATTGCGGCCATTCTTTGCTTCACAAAGAAACCCCCGATGGCACCAGGACCTTCATCTGACGAATATGTCTCAACACAGTCCAATTGGATGAGCTAATATTTATAAACAAAAGACCCTTTTCTTATTGAAAAGGGTCTTTGCTATATCTTTTAAATGCCTTCTCTCTCAACATGTGACGAAAATACTTTCAGCACATTATTTTAAGTATGTGCAGGTTGCGTAATAGGCAATGAATAGTGAAGAGTATTTACAGAAATACCTTCAAACAACTCCGGAAACGACTCGACAAATCTAAATCCCTGTTTAGCATAGAAATCTTGAAGTGCCATATCATTCTGATCTACATACACATCTATATTCACAGCTTCCTGCAACGTACTTAGCGCTTCTTTTAACAACGCTTCCTCATACCCACTATTCAAATACTCTGGAAGCAAATGAAGTGCTGTCAGTTCACTTTCACCGTCTATATCAATCGGAGTATAGCTTAAATATCCGATGGATTTGCCTTGATCATCTATCGCAAGCAATACCATCGTTTTTTCTAATTGCTTCTTCAGCATTAAGTCGGAATAGGTTCGTTCAATAAATACCTCGATCACTTCTTCAGGTATATGTTCTTGAAATGTATGTTGCCAAGACGTAAGAGCAATCTGTTGAACATCTTGAATATCTTCTACTGTCATTTTACGAATCATAGTGATCTCACCTCTAGTTCTCTTTCTACATAGTATAACAAATTACGCTTTACAAAACTACTATGCTATAAAAGTGAAAATTACTCTGTAGACGTAGAAAAGACCAACTAGACTTCAAGTATTGAATTGACATAGAAAAGACATATACAACGTAGATCTACCATAACTAAATAACTAACCATATTGAAGACGTTTGAAAGTAAGTTCATGGGGTATATTAAGCAATAAGTAGAAAATCACTAAAAGTATAACGACGGAGGATGGTAAATATGGCTAAAAAATCAAATGGATTATTATTCGCAACACTTGCAGCTGGTGCGTACGCATATTTCAGTAAAAAAGAAAATCGTGATAAGGCAATGGAAACGGTAGGTATGCTAAAAGAAAAAGTAGATACTTTCGTTAATAACAATAAACTGGTTGATCAAGCGACTGAAAAAATGGGTTATTCAGACCCAACGGATTTAGGTGACAACAACATGGTCTCCGAGGGAGCACAGACAAGTGTTCATTATTACAACCAAGAAGTACAAGATCCAGATAAAAAAGCATCACAAAAAGATGGTCTTTATAAGAAAAATGAAGATGCTCAAGATAATAATCCCCTATACAATAAAGATGAAACAACTAAAGAAGCAGAAAAAGACAGTAAAACCAATTAAGTTAGATAAGAATAAAATACCAAAAGCGTCCCTTATTAAGGGGCGCTTTAATACATATATAGCGTTAAATGCAGAAGAGGTAGATAATCTTGGAGAATAAGGTAAAATGATATACATATAGTAATGTGCCATGCATAGTTAGATGTATACAGAGAGAATGAGTGAGGTGAGACTCATGACTGGCCAAAAGACAGAACGTTCTAATCTGGAATTGATCAATGCAATTGAAGAAGAGAGGAGCATAAAAAAGGCAAAGTCATTTTTTAATCTGGAAAAAGAACTCCTCACACAAATCTTCAACTTAGAGAAAGACAATGCACGCTCTACTCTTAAGGAAATTCAAGATAATTTATACAAGAATACACCTGGATTTACATTTAAAGTCGTGAAATACTATTTTATTATCATCTCTTCCCTTGTTACTAGACGGTTACAAACGGAGTGTATTTTAACTGAAGAAAATGCTTTTACATTCAGCACAGCTTGTATCGAAATGATTGAAACCAATTTGCATGAAGATAATATGAAGGAAATTGGTGATGAACTAATCGAGTTTTACTGTTACATCTTGAAAGAAAGAGTAAGACCCTCTCTTTTACATGAAACAGTTAATGAAGTGATTCAATATATTAATAAAAATGTTGAAAAGCAATTGATTGTTGAAGATATTGCCAAGCGTTTTAATGTGAGTACTAGTCACCTTTCGCGCATATTCCGAGAATATACTTCTGTTACGCTCGTTGAATACATTACAATACGTAAAATAGAAGAGGTACAATATCATTTGCGATTTTCTGATCAAAAAATCGCGGAAATCGCGGAAAGATTTCATTTTTGTAACCAAAGTTATTTTACACGTGTCTTTAAAAAGTATACGGGATTAACTCCTAGACGCTTTCGTAAGGATCTGGACGGAAATTACTTTCGTTTCACTATAAATAAAGGTGATTCACTGTAAATTTATCGCTGTTTGCTGTATACTTTTCATTAGTTTGAGATAGCGTAGGTGAAATCATTGAAGAAAAGAATAGGGCTTGTAAGTTTATTGGCAATTACTGCTGTGTTTTTGAGCGGTTGTTCTGGTGTGGAAAACAAAACAGGTATTTTTTACAGTACGTTTGTTAGGCCGATGGATTGGTTACTTCATTATCTAGGTGAAGCTTTCAATGGTAATTATGGTTTTGCAATTGTACTGATTACTGTAGCAATTCGTCTAGTTTTGATGCCGTTGATGTTAAAGAACTATAAAGCTCAACAAGAGATGAAAGTAAAGATGGATGGATTAAAGCCAGAAATGGATGACATCCAAAAACGTATGAAAATATCTAAAGAATCCAACGATAAAGAAGAGCAAATGAAGCTCCAGCAGGAAATGATGGGACTGTATTCCAAGCATGGCGTCAATCCATTAAATATGGGTTGTTTACCACTTGTGATTCAAATGCCAATCATTATGGGCTTGTATTTCGCCATTCTTTACGCACCACCTGAAGTGAAAAACCATGAATTCTTATGGTTCAAACTAGGAGAGCCGGATATCATCATGATGTTAGTAGCCGGTGCTGTATACTTTGTGCAGGCGCGTGTGTCATTGTGGACAATGCCTGAACAGCAACAGAAACAAATGAAGTTATTCATTTACATGTCTCCAATTATGATTATGTTCATCTCGTATACGGTGATGGCTGCATTACCACTATATTGGGCAGTCGGGGGATTACTGTTAATTTTCCAAACGTATCTTGGACGTAAATTTTATTTTAAAGAAGTAAAGCCAGCAGTCATTGAAGAAAAGTAAGGTACAGAAGAGCTGGTGTATACCAGCTTTTTTTGTTTCTAACAATAGAGAGGAAGAGTCACATGAAATTGAAATGGATCATGGGCTTGGCCATTACAGCCTCTGCTGCCGCAGCACTGTATTTTATCATCAAGCTGAATTTGGAGTTTGCCATTTTATTCATGTTGATCATGTTTACCTTCACGAATACCGCACGAACCTTTATGTATAGAAATCAAGGTCTGCTGCGCGAAGCGAAATGGATGCTTTGGATGGCGTTGTTTTTCGGGATAGCATCACTTGGTACACTGGCGTATATTTTATTAGTTTGACAAAAGGAAAGGTCGCATATACGCGACCTTTCCTTTTAGTCATTTTTATGAGAAATGCGCTGTTTCGTCCATAAAATTAACATTAAAGCAGCAATGGAACAAGCCGCCATACTAAGAAATGCAAAGCGTGGTGACTGATCGTATAGATAACCTGCGGGAAAAGTCAGAATCGCTACGCTTAGACTCATTGCGACTGCAGCATAGATACCTTGCGCAGAAGCGATTAAATAATTCGGTACGTTTTTCGAGATATATTGAACGAATGCAAAATGTGCCATGCCGAATGATATGGAGTGGAGCATCTGCGTTGCGATAAATACGCTTGCTACAGGAAATAAGAAAATGGAAATCCAACGAATTGTAGAACCTGTCGCGGCTATTAAAAAAATAGTCGATGTCTTGACTCCGACAAGAAGACGGTCGGCCTGTGTGAAAAATATAATTTCAAATAATACAGCAATATTGAGTATAACTCCGATGTAAAATCCGTTGATACCCATATCATCTAAAAATATAAAACCATAGTTGTAATAGGAAGCATGCGCGCCTTGCAGTAAAATCGCAATACATAGCACGATAACGAAAGGTTTATCCGCAAACAGAGCGCGCAATTGGCCTTTTTGTGCAGTCGATTCTGCAACGGGCGATTGTTGCACTACTTCCGGAGCTTGTTGATAGAAAAATAGCAACGCCATACCGAGTCCGATGATCATCATATATAAAATGGCTTGCTCGTTCCAGATAGCTGTTACTGAACCGATTAATAATAGTGCGACAGTGTAGCCGATCGAACCAAATGAACGGCTCTTCCCATAATGAATGCGTTCATGTTGCATCAATAAGGACGCGCCACTCTCTACGCCTGGAAGAATAATAGGGTATACAGCACTGAACAAAACCGTCAAACCAAATAACACCGAAAATGGACTCTCCGGAAGATAAGCTAGCGCGACAATGAACGATAATAGCGTAGTCCAGCGTATAACGCGCAAAAGTGACATATTTCGCATGGCGTACGGAAATAGAAAGAATGTTGAAAAGGACCTAGCGATCATACCGGCCCCCATAATAATGCTAGCCTGCGTCACCGTTAAGCCTTTTGCTGAAGTCAACCAACCTGTCCAATAAGGTAAGAAGATGCCCCATGTAAAGAAAAACACAAAAAAGCTCATCGAGAGCCAACGTTGATTATTCAAATGCAATACCTCACAATAATAGCTGAAAATTAAGTTAGGTAAATATTATCATAGACAGACGAAAAAGAAAAATAATGATACACTAGAATACATGGTTTGAAACAAAGCTTACGCTATATTAAAAAGAGAGTAGATATTTAATAGGCGTTTCAGAAAGAAAGCAGGTATTGTATGAGAAACAATAGAGATGATAAAAAGCGTAAAAGGAAAAATAAATGGATAGATGGAGGTATCGTTTTGATCTTCATGATCCTTGCAGGTAGTGTGATATGGATTGGGACGAATGAATGGAGCATGGAGAAGGCGCTAGACAGTATTCAAAGTGAATCAGAATCATCTACCGACTTTCAAGAAATAGAAAAGTCAGTGGATTCAAGCCAAACGGATCAAACAAAACGTCATGACGAAGAAAAAACCCCTATACCGAGTGAAGAACGACTTCGGGAAGTAGATAAGTCATTACTCGATGAGGCACAAGAAGAATCGCAAGAGGAAATGTCTGTGGAAAAAGCGGCACCTCAAGACACAGTGAAGCCCTCTAACCCAACTAGCTATATCAAAGGACAGAAATTACCTCAAGAACCAATGTTTATACATGGCGTTTTACTTGCCAATAAACAATATCCTCTACCGGAAGATTACGCACCTGGAGAAAGCGAAGAAGCGAGAGAGGCATTCAATGAATTAGCAGCCGCAGCCTTAACGTCTGGTATTAATCTGCAAGCGTTCAGTACCTATCGTTCGTATGACTACCAAGTGACTTTATATAACCGATATGTAGAAAGAGACGGACAGGAAGCAGCCGACCGGTATAGTGCGCGTCCAGGCTATTCAGAGCATCAGACAGGGCTTGCGTTTGATATTGGGGAAGTGAATCATGAAAAACATTGGGCGTCGAATTCTTTTGGAGATACAGAAGCGGCTAAGTGGCTCGCTGCTAACGCTCATCAATATGGATTTATCCTTCGTTATCCTGAAGGAAAAGAAGAAATGACTGGCTACATGCATGAATCTTGGCATTATCGTTATGTTGGAAAAGACATGGCAGAACAAATTTTTAAACGTAACATCACGTTGGAAGAATATTTAAACGTACGATAAAAACAGCCGACAGAAGATATTCTCTGTCGGCCGTTTTTTATAAGATTGGAGATAGTAAGCGGGAAATCGATTCTTTAACTTTGATCAATCGCTCACGCTCCAAATACGCATGTAGTGTTAACTCGGTTGAATTCTGAATATCTTCCTCGAAAATCTCTGCCAACTCATGAGATTTTTCCCGGTCATAAATGAAAGCATTCACTTCGAAGTTCAAGCGGAAACTGCGAACATCAATATTCGCTGTTCCGACAGATGATACTTGATCATCTACTACAATTTGCTTGGCGTGGATAAAGCCGTTTTCATAAATGTATACTCTCGCTCCAGCTTTTAGTAACAGTCCGATATTTGAATAGGTCGCCCAGTAGACAAACATGTGATCCGGCTTATTAGGGATCATGATCCGGACGTCCACACCTGATAAACATGCAATCCGAAGAGCGTCCAGCATACTTGTGTCAGGAATAAAATAAGGCGTCTGAATGTAGATATAGTCTTTCGCCAAGAAGATCATCTTCAAATAGCCATCTTTAATATCTTCCCACTCGGAATCGGGTCCGCTAGATACAATTTGCATCGCGACAGTTCCTTTACGGGGAATGGCAGGGAAGAATCGTTCATCATACTGAATATTTGTTCTTGGTGAGGCCTGATTCCAATCGAGGATAAAGCGCGTCTGTAAGGGATGAACTGCACTTCCCTCAATACGAAGATGTGTATCGCGCCAGTAACCAAACTTTTTGCTGAGTCCTAAATATTCATCGCCGACGTTAAACCCACCGATGTATCCGATTCTTCCATCGATAATAACGATCTTCCGATGATTCCGGTAGTTCAAACGTGGATTGATCAGTGGAAGCAAGGCAGGGAAGAATGCAGCAACTTCACCGCCACTAGTAATTAATTCTTGAAAGTGCCTCACATGCAAACCACGTGAGCCAATATCATCAAACAACATACGTACTTTCACACCAGATTTCGCTTTTCGGATTAGAACCTCTTCAATTCGTTTTCCTATTCCGTCGAGCCGGAAAATATAATACTGAATGTGGATATGATCACGAGCGTGTTCCAAGTCCTCGAGTAGTGCTTCAAACTTCTCTTGACCGTCCGTGAATATCTGCACATCATTATCCTGTGTCAGTACGGAATGATTATTGCGTAAATGCAAATAGATCATATCGCCATATTCTTCTGTATCGGGCTTCAGAAACTCGAATGTCTCATTTTCTATTGCCTCAAGTTGATAACTAATCAGCTTTTCAATACCGATTTTATTCCTGCCTTCCCAGCGGAATAAGTGCTTCTGTCGCAATTGTCGACCGAGTAATAAATAAATTACGAAGCCTAAAATTGGAATAAAGAATAGCACGAGAAGCCATGCCCAAGTACTGGTAGGATCTCGACGCTCTAAAAATATCAAAGCGACCGCTAGAAATATATTAATAACCAACGTACTTGTGATAATCAAACTAATCACTTGCGTCATATGCTTCCTCCCATAGGATATATACTATTCCCCTAGTATAACGGAGTTGCGAATAAATAACCTGTTTACAAAGTAAGATAAAACTTCATCCGTATGGTATCAAGCAACAGGTTTTGCAGTGTTTCGTAAAGACCGTGTTGATTTACGGAATATAAACACTAAGATTATGGAGAGTAATGCGATAATTGCAGAAATAAAGTACATATTACCTGCTTGCATGGTGAATACCCATGTAAATAACAACGGACCAATAATCCGCCCCATATTATCCATAGAGTAGGAGAGACCCGCTGCAGTTCCATACATACCGCCCGATTCTTTAGTTGTGAGTGATACGAGTACTGTCCTGACAAGTGCATTACCGGCAGTGAATACACTCATTGCAAAACCTGCCCATAGTAAACTTGTGGAAAATGGAATGAGTATTAGGCCGATTGCTGTAACGACTTGCGCGACGATAATCCATGAAGTTTCTGTACCATTCTTCACGCGTCGTACCACACCACCTTGAATGGCGGCATCCACAAGACCACTTGCCATAAATAAATAGCCTAGTTGTAGTGGTGTAATTTGAATTTTATCGATTTGAAACAGCTGGAATGTTGCTTCGACGCCAGCGAGTAAAAACGTGATGATGAATGATGTGATGAATAGATAGCGAATACGATATGTCCATAAGGTAGAAGCACCTTTTGGAATAATAGCTCGTTTATTCCCTTCACTATGACGGTCAGGCTCTTTGAGAATAATCATAGCGTACACAGTTAATAGCAGAGTCAATGAACCGGAAGCGATGAATGGTAGTTGCAAATGGACGTCGCCTAGAATACCCCCAATTGCTGGTCCGAAAATGAATCCGAGACCGATTGACATGCCGAGTAGACCCATGTACTTATTCCGATTCTCTTCTGTCGTGATATCAGCAACAAACCCAGTCACTGCGGTATATAACGCACCTGAGAAGATACCTCCTACTACGCGCGAAACATAAAGCAGAACTATATGGTGCATAAACGCTGCAAATAAGAAGAAGCTTAGGCTAAAACCGAGCAAGCCAATCATAATCAGTCTCTTTCTACCTGTACGATCAGACAGCGCGCCCCATAATGGCGCAGTGAAGAATGAGGAAAGGGCGTAGATCGTCAGCAGACCACCGACATGCACTTCTGAAAAGCCTTCAGCTAGGATGACTTCGGGTAAAATAGGGATGATGATGCCGAATCCGAGGTAAACGAAGAACTGGACGGACATCAATAATAATATCGTTTTCTTCATATGTAACCTGCTTTCTGTCTGAATAGTTTCTTTCTTATCGTACGATGAAAAGGGGGAGCGTTCAAGTAGGAGTGAGGGAATTGGTATACGTGAGGGGACGGAAGCGGATTGTAGATGGTTTTTGAAATATTAAAAGCAAATTCAAAGTCAAATTCAAAGTCAAATTCAAAGTCAAAGTCAAAGTCAAAGTCAAAGTCAAAGTCTTAGGAGAAATGAGTGAGTTTGTGAGTGGTTCGGGATGGAAGCTCCAGTTGGCGGACGCTTTCCCATGGGCTCTCGGTGAGCCAACCAGTTCGCTGCGCTCTCTTTTGGTTGTCTCTCCTTTCGAGCTGATCCATCGGGAGTCGCCGCCAACTTCCGCTTCCATCCTACTTTTATAGTGCAGGTACTTAGATCACTCACTGTAGGTAGTGTGTGAATTATTGTTTTGTTTTAACTTCTTTAGATTCAAGTTCTACAGTTCAAAATCGATTACAATACTTATTTTAATGAGCAAGTAAAGGGTATCATCTACTTACATTACAAATCCCCACCCCAACACTCCTGCCAGCCTATCTGTTTAGCTTATTTAACCTTCACTTCAAAAACAAAAAAGACTACCCCAGAAAGTCGTATATTCCGACTTCTGGGGCAGTCTAATACTTTTAATGCAACTTCACTCGCTGTAGACGTAAAGCGTTTAACACGACTGACACCGAACTGAATGCCATCGCAGCGCCTGCTAGCCATGGTGCTAGCAGACCGGCTGCTGCAATTGGAATGCCGATCGAGTTATACGCAAGTGCCCAGAACAAGTTCTGCTTAATGTTCCGGACCGTCAACCCACTCATCTTCACTGTATCCACAACGCGTAATAAATCACCATGCATCAGCGTCACGTCAGCCGCTTCCATCGCGACCGCTGTTCCGGTACCCATCGCCATACCGATATCGGCAACTGCGAGGGCAGGTGCATCGTTAATACCGTCACCGACCATCGCGACACGCTTTCCTTCAGCTTGCAGCGAACGAATGACTTCTGCTTTACGGTCCGGCAATACACCTGCAATTACATGATCGATTCCAGCCGTATTCGCAATGGCCTGTGCCGTCATTTGCTGATCTCCAGTTAACATGATGACATCGAGACCCATAGCCCGTAGCTCAGCAATGGCCTGACTAGATGTTTCCTTAATCATATCCGCAACGGCAATGACCGCTTCATGTACACCGTCTAATGCCATGAACATAACCGTCTTTCCGTCGCCTTCCATTTGTTCTACAGAAGCAATTGTCGAATCAAATTCCACATCATAGCGAGAGAGTAGATTCTTTGTACCGAGTAAAACAATCTGTCCCTCGATCACTGTACGAATTCCGTAACCCGGAATCGCTTCGAATGAATCAACCGTTGGCAATGTAGAAAGTTGCTCCAGTCCATAAGAAGTAATAGCTTTTGCAACAGGGTGCTCAGAGTCACTTTCGGAAGCCGCAGCAAGTGATAACAAAGACATTCGCTGTTTTTCATCCCGAACATGGAAATCTGTCAGTTCTGGAAGACCTTTTGTGATCGTTCCTGTTTTATCAAATACAATCGTATCAATAGATCGAGTCTGCTCCATTGCTTCAGCCGTTTTAAATAACACGCCTTCTTCTGCAGCTCGTCCTGAACCTGCCATTATAGAAGTTGGAGTAGCGAGACCTAGTGCACACGGACATGCAATGACCAGTACGGCAATCATGCTTGTTAGAGAAGCTTCGAAATCACCAGGTGCGACTACGAAATACCAGATGAGAAACGTAATGATCGCAATTCCGACAACGACAGGTACAAACACGCCGGAAATTCGGTCAGCCAGTCGTTGGATGGGTGCTTTTGATCCTTGTGCTTCTTCTACGACCCGAATGATCGTGGATAGCATGGTGTCTTTACCTACGTTCGATGCTTCTACGCGTAATGAACCGTTAGCATTCACTGTAGCAGCGAATACTTCATCACCGTTTTGTTTATCGACGGGTAAGCTTTCGCCTGTTAGCATCGACTCATCCACTGCAGAAGCTCCAGATAAGACAATTCCGTCCACCGGAATAGAAGCTCCAGGCCGAATAACTAGAATATCTCCGTGAGCTACTTCGTGAATAGGTATTTCGATGACTTCACCATCGCGTTCTAAAATAGCCACTTGTGGTTGCAACTTCATCAGATTTTTTATTGCATCTGATGAGCGACCTTTAGCACGTGCTTCGAATACTTTACCTAATAAAATCAATGTAATTAACACTGCACTTGTTTCGAAATACAACCCATGTTCTAGTGCGAAACCAGTCAATACAAGATAGACCGAATAGAAATAGGCGGCAGACGTACCGAGTACAACGAGTACGTCCATATTGGCACTGCCATTACGTAGAGCAGCATACGCGCCTTTATAGAACGTAGCACCAATCCAAAATTGTACGGGTGTAGCTAATGCCCATTGGAAATAGGGATTCATAAATATTTCCGGCACATACATCCAAGAAGTGAAGGAAAAGTGTGCGAACATCGTCCACAAAAGCGGCAAGGACAGGATAGCGGAAATAATCAGCTTGCGCGTCTTTTCATCTATCTCCTTCTGCCGATGATCAGTTTGTTCAGCGGATTCCTCTGAACGAGGTGCTGCTTCATAACCGATCTTTTTAATCTTTTGTAAAATATCCGTTAAATCTAAAGCGGCAGGGTCATAACTTACATGAGCAGTTTCAAGTGCTAAGTTGACGGAAGCAGATTGAATACCAGACGTACGTGATAATACTTTTTCAATGCGTGCAGAACAAGCCGCACATGTCATGCCACTAATATTCAGATTTACTTCTTCCATCAACACATCATAACCTAGCTTTCGAATTCGTTCTTCTACGTCAGTTAATCCTATTTGTTCAGAATCAAATGTAACAGCTGCCTTTTCTGTCGCAAAATTCACGTTAGCAGTAGATACACCTTCTAATCGTTGCAGACCTTTTTCAATGCGATTAGCACAAGCTGCACACGTCATACCTGTAATAGCAAATTCTGATTTTTGTTCACTCATGATGCAGGACACCTCTTTCGTTACGCTTCGACGTCATATCCTTGATCTTCAATTGCTTCTGTCATCTGAGCCACGTTTACCGCTGATTCATCGTACTGAACTACTACGTTATTAGCTTTTAAATCAACCAAAGCACGTTCTACTCCTGTTAATTCTGTTAAAGCACCTTCAACTGCTTGTACACAATGGTTGCATGTCATTCCTGATACTTTCAATGTTGTTTCTGTCATGTATGATTCCTCCTATTTTCTAATTAATTTAGCTATGGTTTTGACCAGTTCATCTAATACTTCTTCGTCCCCTTCAGCTAATCTAGTTTTGACGCAGCCTTTTAAGTGTCCATCCAATAAAACATTGGCGACACTATTCAAAGCAGATTGTGTAGCAGACAGTTGGGTAATAATATCATCACAATATACATCGCGCTCTACCATCCCTTTAATGCCACGGATCTGACCTTCGATACGGTTTAAACGATGGGTCAAGTTCGTTTTAATTTCTTCTGAATGATGACTCTTGCGGCAGGAAACTTCTACTTCTTCTAGCAAAGAGTCTTCGGGTAATAATGTCACTGGTTGTCCACCACCTTTCATTTATATTCATCGTAACATACGTATGGGGGGTATGTGAAATCATCTGTTTTTTTAAAAAAGGTTTAAAACTTGCAAAAAAAGTGAAAATGTAACATAAATGAAAGATTTAAAATGCAAGTAAAGTGGTATGATATAGGTAATCAATAATTTTTTAAAAAATCGAGAACTTCATAAGTGATTAAACGTCTATATAATTAACCCAGAAGGTTGAGGTGGAAGAAGTGGCTAAAGAGATGGATTTCAAGAAAATTATTTCCAATTTGGCAAAGCTTGGTGTTTCCGCAAAACTCACAAAATCTAGAAGCGATATGTTGCAAGCGTTGACGCCTGCAGTACAAGTACCGCCTGTTCAAACTAACTAAACATAAGATCATACGAAAAGCTCACCCCCGAATGTTCGAGGGTGAGCTTTTCGTGTTAGGTAAAGTATTAAATTTTCTTCACAAACTCCGATTTTAGTTGCATAGCGCCAAATCCATCAATTTTACAATCGATATTATGATCGCCATCTACTAAACGGATACTTTTTACTTTCGTTCCCATTTTCAGTGGATTGGAACTTCCTTTCACTTTTAAATCTTTGATGACTGTTACAGAATCTCCATCCTGCAACACATTGCCATTAGCATCCTTGATCTCTGGCATTTCTAAGGAGTCGGATTCTTCCACTGATCCTGGAGTCCACTCGTATGCACATTCCGGACAAACAAGAAGGTTTCCATCTTCGTACGTATATTCCGATTGGCATTTTGGACAATTTGGTAAAGTTGACATAAAAAAACCCCCATTCCTATACAGTCTACACAATTTGTGACTGCTCGAAAAGGGGGGCGTGGCATTCATTCATTACAAATCATCGTCATCCGCATCAAATAAATAGGTCCGCTGATGGAACTTCATACTAAAGATTAAACCGATGGCCAGCATATTACTGAATAAGGAACTTCCTCCGTAACTGATGAACGGCAATGGGATTCCTGTAATCGGTAATAGTTGAATATTCATGCCGATGTTTTCGAATACATGGAACGCAATCATCGCAATGATCCCTGTACATACATATACGCTGAACGGATCATGTAGTGAAAGAGCTACTTTGGTTAAATGATAAATTAAAATGAAATATAAGGTGATGACTAAACAAGCACCGATAAAACCGTATTCTTCACCTATTACACTGAAGATGAAGTCGGTATGATTCTCGGGGATGTAAACGACGCGCTCTAGAAACCCTTTGCCTGTCAGTTCTCCTGAGCCTATTGCGGTCATTGCCGTAATGAGGTTATACCCCTCGTCGGTCGGGTAAGAGTACGGGTCAAGCCATGAATACACTCGCTTAAACTGATAAGGTGAAAAGCCGAATTTATCGAGTAAGTCTTGTGCGAACAATGACATCCATAATATACCACCAGCGGCTGCCGCGCCTAATGAAAAGATGGGAACGAGCAGTTTCCATGAAATACCCGAAACGATAACGATAGCTGCCGTAATCGATATAAATACCAGTGAAGTTCCGAGGTCGGGTTGCTTCATGATAAGGAATAGCGGAACGACTAGCATTAGCGCAATTTTACCGAGCAACAGTAAATCGGTTGTATATGTCCTGTTTAAAGAACGTTCGTTATGCGTGCTGACCATCTTGGCAAGTCCAATAATAAAGAACGTTTTAATGAACTCAGCAGGCTGAATGGTTCCGATGACAGGTAAATGCAACCATCGCTTTGCACTGTAACGCATTTCTGCAATTTGACCTGGTCCACCGGGCGCCAACATAAGAAAAACCAATAGAAAAATACCGAAACCATAGAAATACCAAGCGAACTTTTTATACTGCTCTGGTTCAAAGTACATCACCATTGCGACGATGAAGGAACCGAGTATATACCATCTCACTTGTTTTAAAACGAAGTTCTGTGTATATTGCTCAGAGGTTTGAGCGGATCCAATGACGAAAAAACTGATGATCGCGAAAAGTAAAATGATAAAGGCAAGTGTCCAGTCAAATCGTTCACCTAGCCTGTTTGTTTGCTTCAATTATGAACTCACCTTTTCTTAAGCTAGTATTCTCTTACTATAATCACCTATTATATCGCAAAACTTTTTAAGAAGTACACCCATTACTGGACGAGTTGTGAAATGATTGGTTTCTATTAGAAATAAAAAGAAGTAAAAAGAATGAAGAACGTTGGCTTTTCATTCATGAATTGGCTCCGTTCATGGTAAACTATATGAATGAAAACTACGGAATGCGAGGAGATTACATGAAAAGACGATTAGGTTTAGTATATGGCGGGAAATCCGCAGAGCATGAAGTGTCACTATCCACGGCACGCGCGGTTACACAAGCGCTTGATTTAGATAAGTATGAAGTGTTACCCATCTATATTACGATGCAAGGTGAGTGGTTAAAAGGTGAACCGTTGACTGGACCTGTATCAGAGATCGAGACATTGCGTCTAAAAAGTGAACAACCAAAGTCAGATGACATCGGCAGTTTTTTGCAAGGAGATATGCCTGACGTTATTTTGCCACTTCTTCACGGAACAAATGGGGAAGACGGAACTGTGCAAGGTTTATTTGAAGTTTTAAATATCCCGTATGCAGGTAATGGGGTGCTTGCTTCTTCAGCGGGCATGGATAAAGTCGTAATGAAACAATTATTTGCTCAAGCCGGTTTAGCGCAAGTTGCATATGTCCACTTTATTCGTAGTGCGTGGAAAGAACACGCTGAGCAATTATTGGATCAGGCGGAACAAGAACTTTCGTATCCGATGTTCGTCAAACCGGCTAACCTTGGGTCGAGTGTCGGAATCAGTAAAGCGGATGATCGCGAATCGCTTAAAACGGCAATTGAGCTAGCGTTGAAGTTCGATCGCAAAATTATCGTAGAGCAAGGTATTGTGGCGCGTGAAATCGAAATGGCGGTCCTTGGAAACGATCAACCTAAAGTGTCGATTGCAGGAGAAATCCGTCCGGTTGCTGACTTTTACGATTATGAAGCCAAATACAAAGATCAAAGCACAGAATTATCGATTCCGGCTGAAGTGCCATCTACTGTAGCAGAGCATATGAACGATATGGCGATTCGTGCGTTTAAAGTTCTTGACTGTTCGGGTCTCGTCCGTGCAGACTTTTTCGTCACAGCAGACGATGAAGTATTGATCAATGAAGTGAATACATTACCAGGCTTCACGCCAACTAGTATGTTCCCATTGCTGTGGCAAAAATCCGGATTGACCTATCCTGAATTAATCGATCAGCTAATTGAACTGGCAGTAGAACGTCATATAGAAAAGCAACAACTACAATATACAATGGACTGAGTGGAGGAAGTATCGTGAAACGAAATCTATCAACGATCCAGCAATGGCTTCAGGCAGAAGGACAGCATGTCGCAGAGCAAGAAGTAACAGGCGTCTGCATCGATTCACGGAATGTGCAAGCGGGGGATTTGTTCATCCCTTTTAGAGGGGAACAAGTAAATGGCCATCAATACGTCAAAGGGGCAATTGAGCAAGGAGCAATCGCAGCACTATGGCTGAAAGATGAACCGAATCCGCCTGCAGATATACCGCTGTTGTTCGTCGAGGATGCAGAACTAGCATTACAGCAAATGGCCCGTAGCTACCGAAGTGAATTGACGTGTACTATCATCGGAGTAACAGGGTCAAATGGTAAAACGTCGACAAAAGATCTGATTGCCGGAGTATTATCACCTTATCGCAACGTTAAAAAAACGGAAGGCAACTTCAATAATGAGCTTGGCTTGCCTTTAACATTATTAACTATTGAAGACGACACAGAAGTAGCCATTCTTGAAATGGGGATGAGTGGCTTTGGAGAAATCTCTTTCTTGTCAACACTCGCTAAACCGCAATTTGCTGTCATAACAAATATTGGTGAGGCGCATATGCAAGATCTCGGTTCTCGTGAAGGGATTGCCAAAGCGAAGTTTGAAATTACCGACGGTTTGACGAGTGGCGGCATGCTATTGTACGACGGTGACGAACCGTTACTGCAAGAGCTAGTACGTCAACAACCCGATTTCTATAGTGTGTCATTCGGCTATGATCAAGCAGATTTGACTGCGCAACATATTTTATCTACCGATCAAGGCAGTTCATTCACTGTGACGGGGAAACTTGAAGGTCAGTTTACGATTCCTGTTTACGGATCCCATCAAGTGAAAAATGCGCTGGTCGCGATCATGATCGCAAAAGAGTTAGGCTTGAGCGAAAAACAAATCGAAGAATCACTAAGTGGAACGTCATTAACGGATATGCGCATGCAACCAGTGGCAGGCAAAAACGGATCATTACTTATTAATGATGCTTATAACGCAGCGCCAACTTCTATGCGTGCGGCATTCCGTTTTATAGATGAGACATCCGTCAAAGAAGACAAGTGGCTCGTCCTTGGCGATATGCTGGAGCTTGGCGCCGATGAACGGCACTATCATGAAGGACTGGCAGAGGATGTAAAGAGAATGAACGTGAAGGGAATTGCGCTCTTTGGATCACGCATGAAATGGTTGGCTGATCAATTGACGGATTATCCGGGAGAAGTCATGTGGACGGCGAATGATACGGACTTGCTGGCGGAGGCATTGCGCCCGAAACTAACAGAGCAGACAGTAGTATTGTTTAAAGGGTCTAGAGGAATGAAGTTAGAACGAATCATCGCAATGCTTGCAGAGGAACAGTTGTGACGACTGGTGTTCTCATCGTTCACGGATTTACAGGCGGTCCTTTTGAAGTCGCTCCGTTCAAAAGGTTTCTACAGAATCATACCGATTGGAAAGTAGTAGTGCCGGTTTTACCTGGGCATGAAATGGATCGGGGTATCCAGAAAGGTTCAGCCAAGTCATGGATGATGGTCGCGGAGTTAGAATTAAGAAGACTACAAAAAGAAGTGGATAACGTCATAGTCGTCGGCTTCTCCATGGGTGGTTTGATCGCCATGTATTTGGCTCTGCGTTATCCGATCAAAAAGCTTGTGCTATTAAGTGCTGCGGCAAAATATATTAGTCCACGTATTTTATTGGAAGACGCTAAAATCATGATAAGTTCCTTAAGACATAGGGATTTTCCTCCTGATTCGTTCTATCATCTATATAACTATAAGCTGACAAATACTCCAGTGCGTGTGGCGTTAGAGTTTTTGCGCGTAGTGCGCGAAGTGCGACCGTATCACCATCAAGTCAAAACGCCTGTTTGTATCGTACAAGGGAAGCAAGATGGTATCGTCCCTGCAGTCACAGCAGATTTACTGTACGAACAGCTCGGATCAAAAGAAAAGCATCTAATTTATTCTGAACATGGCAAGCACCATATTTGTTATAGCGAAGATCGCCATGTATGGTTTCCAAAAGTACTGAAGTTCATGGGCAAAGACTGATTAATGGAACTTAAGCGGATTCGTTGCAGTCTTGTGTAAGCCATGGTAGAATGATGAAAGGAATTGGATACATTTACACGGCACTCTTCCGTTATATTATACGGAGAGTACTTTTTTTTGAATAAAACGGTGATTAGTAGGCAGACTAGCAATGATTTGCTGTTTTCACCGCTCGGCAAGGACCGAGCTTTCCTTGTATGTCACGGGTTTTACATTGTGCTGTATAAAAATCTGGACGCAATTACGATAGGTGTAATTGATATGACCCCTCTGCACCCACAAGAATCCTTCTAGAAGATTCTTTTTATAAACCAGAGATGGATATATCGGAAACGCTCCCAACTTTCAAAGTACATGGCTCGAATTTGCCGCGCTTTCATTTGCAGATGTAACCAATTGTCAAATGGAGAAATAAAGGAGATTGAATATTTTGACAAAGTTTTCAGATTTGAACATTAGTGAAACAACACAAAACGCTTTGCTACGCATGGGGTTTGAAGAGGCTACACCAATCCAAGAGGGGACAATCACTTTTGGTATGGAAGGCCGCGACGTAATCGGGCAAGCACAAACAGGTACTGGTAAAACGGCAGCATTCGGTATTCCAATCATTGAGAAATTGGATCCTAAAAGCACTGCAGTTCAAGCGTTGGTCATCGCACCGACACGTGAATTGGCAATCCAAGTATCAGAAGAAATTTACAAAGTAGGCTTCGGTAGCCGCGCGAAAGTACTTTCCGTTTATGGTGGACAGGAAATCGGACGTCAAATCCGTGCACTTCGTAACAATCCAAATATCGTAGTCGGTACACCGGGACGTATTTTGGATCATATTAACCGTAAAACATTGAAGCTTGATCACGTTCAAACACTTGTATTGGACGAGGCAGATGAAATGTTGAACATGGGCTTCATCGAAGATATTAACACAATTCTTGCAAGCGTACCGGCTGAGCGCCAGACATTGCTATTCTCAGCAACTATGCCTGCTCCAATCCGTAAAATTGCAGAAACTTTCATGAAAAACCCAGAAATAGTAAAAATCAAATCAAAAGAAATGACTGTTGAGAACATTGAACAGTTCTTCGTAAAGTCTCATGAACGTGAGAAATTTGATGTGTTATCAAGATTGTTGAACGTTCAACAACCTGAATTGGCTATCGTATTCGGCCGTACAAAGCGCCGGGTAGATGAGTTGGCTCATGCACTAAGTATTCGCGGCTATATTGCTGAAGGAATCCACGGTGACTTGACACAAGCAAAACGTATGTCAGTTTTGCGTCAGTTCAAAGACAATAAAATCGATGTACTTGTAGCGACAGACGTAGCTGCACGTGGATTAGACATCTCAGGTGTAACACACGTTTACAACTTTGATATTCCACAAGATCCAGAAAGCTATGTTCACCGTATCGGTCGTACTGGCCGTGCTGGTAAAAGTGGAGTGGCTGTTACATTCGTAACACCACGTGAAATGGGCTACCTTCGCATCGTTGAGGAAACGACTAAGAAGCGTATGACTCCTTTACGTCCACCAACTTCTGATGAGGCTTTGCTTGAACAGAAGAAAAATGCAGTGGATTCATTGGTAGAAACAATTGAACAGAAAAATTCAGAGGATTATGCTGGATTAGCAGCACAATTACTTGAGAAGCATGATGCAAAAGAAATTGTAGCAGCAGCACTTAAGTCATTGACTAAAAGCGTTGATGAGACGCCTGTAAGTATTTCAGAAGAGCGTCCATTACCTTCACGCAGACCTTCTTCATCACGTTCTGGCGGCTATAAAGGCGGCAATCGTAGTGGCGGCGGACGTTCACAAGGCGGACGCGGCAGAAGCGGTGGCGGTTCATCAGCTGGTGGATCAAACAGACGTAGCAGCGGACCTCGCGATGGCGCAAGAAGAGATGGCGCATCAAGACGCAGCAGCAGTAATCGTTCAGAAAGATAAAATAGACAAAAATCCGGGCCTGCATTATAGCAGCCCGGATTTTTTTGTCGTGAATATGATATGATCGATTAAATGAAACATTTTGCATGTTGTTACGTATGTATGTGTAGGTATTCGAAAAGAGGTGGATCTAGTGAGGCAACAACCGTCAAATCAAATCTCCAGAAAAGGGTTAACGGTGTGGAGATTATATGGAACGATTCAAAGCGTCATTATATTGCTGATCGCAGTCGGAGTTGGTTTTTTATCATGTTTTTTTAATTGGCCCGTTTGGATTATGATCGTCGTTTCTGTAGCTGTACTATTATATGCATTTTTATCAATTTATTTATTTCCAAAAATACGTTGGCAACGCTGGCGTTATGAAGTGCGTGAAGCGGAGATAGAGCTGCAGCACGGATTGTTTATCGTCAATCGCACGCTGATACCGATGGTGCGTGTTCAGCACGTGGATACAGCAGAAGGACCGATTCTACGCAAATATGGTCTAGCGTCCATCACGATTTCTACCGCAGCAACAAATCATTCCATTCCTGCATTAGTAACAGAAGAGGCGGATGAACTGCGCAATCGGATTTCGACGTTTGCAAGGGTGGCGAAAGACGATGTCTGAACAACGCTATAAACTTCATTGGATCACAGCTGTCGTCGAGACTGCGAAAACACTGAAAGATTTAATTGGTCCATTCATTATTTTAGTCTTTGTGAATGGTTTCAAAGGAGAGAGTACAGCGCCTTGGTATATCCAATATTGGACGTTACTCCTGTTTGGTGTGTTAATCGTATTTACGCTTGTATCAGGTATTGTGAAATGGCGTCGCTTTGATTATTGGTTCGAGGATCAAGAACTGCGTATCGTATCGGGTTTGTTTGTCAGGAAAAAGCGTTATATCCCTTTTGACCGCATTCAAAGCTTAGATTACACAGAAGGGATTTTTCATCGTCCATTTCAATTAGTAAAAGTTAAAATCGAAACGGCGGGTTCTTCTTCCGGTAAAGATGCTGAAGCAGAATTGACTGCAATCACGAAAGAAGCAGCCGAACAGATTGAACGTGAAATTCAACAAGCAAAAAAAGTGAAAATAATCGGACCTATGCCTGTCTTGTCTCATCAAGAGGAATGGCAGTTGTTTCGAGAACCTGAAGAAGAAATTCAAACCGTGCATCAACCAGCACCCGTCATTTTCTCTATGACGACAGGCGACTTGCTCATGCTTGCGACAACGTCAGGGGGCATTGGGGTTATTTTATCGGGTGCTCTCGTGTTTTTATCGCAAATCGAAGAACTTATACCGTACGACTGGTTGTTTGGAGAGTTAGAATCATTCATCCGTATTGGCGTCTTCGTCATCACGATTTTAATAGTACTCGGCTTTCTGATCGTTTGGCTACTATCCGTCGCGATGACATTCCTTGCGAATTACGATTTCAAAGTCATGCTTGAGAAAGATGATCTAATTATAACCAGAGGGTTGCTTGAGAAGAAACGAGTAACTGTTCCGTTGAAACGTGTACAAAATATTACTATAGCTGAAAACCCTTTACGCCAGCTATTCGGCTATGGAGCGGTCATTATCAATAGTGCGGGAGGGGTAGGGGAAGGTTCGCGTATCAAACTGTTTCCCTTAGCAAAACGAAACCGTATTATAGAACCGTTGCAGGAGCTGTTTCCGAATATAGACTTTAGTGAGCCGAAAGAGAAAATTGGAAGCAGAGGGAAGCGTTTTTACTACCGTTTTAAATTACTTGTGACATTGATTCCAATAGCGATTGTCTCGTATAATTTTTTCCCGTATGGCTTGCTGACATTATTACTCTTACCGCTAGTCGGATTGCTTGGCATTTGGCAATACAATACAGCTGCTTACACGATCTTGCCGAAGCAATTGACGATGCGTTTTCGCGCAATCAGTCGGCAGACAGTGTTCACCGAAAAGAATCGTATTCAGTCGATGGAAGTAGATCAGAACTATTTCCACCGGAGAAAAAGAGTCGCAACCATCACAGCCAACGTCAAATCCGGCATGACACTCGACGCCCCAGCGATTCGCCACATGCCGCAGGAAGATGCAGAAAAGTTCTTGTCTTGGTATGAGTATCATCCAGAAACCCCAGAAACACATACACAAACAGAGCCAGACAACTAAACCTGTCTGGCTTTTGTGACTAAATGAAAGTGGATAAGCTGACGAGGGATGGTGGAGGGGAATGGCGCTTCGGAGGGGACGCGTCTACCTGGAGCGCAAATCTCTATCCTTCACACATGTGTACACTTTTCTGTTTCTATGCAAAAAGCCAAACAAGGATAATCCCTGTCTGGCTTTGCATGACGCTATTTTTTTCGCCAACTGACGATGTTCTTCGGATTGAAGAAGCTCAGTCCAATCAGGAAGCCGGTGATCAGCCCAGCAATATGCGCTGTCACGTTAATATTCGTCCCGACAAATGTCATCACAATACTAATGACGATAATCGGTAAAATAACCTGTCTCAACTGCGGGAATGCATGCTTCGTATAATACACAAGCGCACCAAACGCACCAAACACACCGAAAATCGCACCACTTGCACCGACGTGCGTATAAGCAGCAGGTTGCACGAAGTATGTTGCGATATCGCCGAACAAGCCGGCTAACATATACACCGTAATAAAACGTGCTTTCCCTGCAATCTTCTCAAGCTCTGGTCCGAAAACGAAAAGCGAGAACATGTTAAATAGCAGGTGCATGAAACCGCCATGCAAAAACATCGGTGTTAGTAGGCGCCAATACTCTCCATTCGCAATGAGGAAGTTGTCCCCTAAGCCAAGTAAAAAGAGTTGATCTCCAATGCCGGGAATCAGTGTGTAGATAAATATCCCGATATTCAAGGCTAACAAAAATGTCACGACGGGGTAGGCGCGAACATATTGTGAAAAGTTTTCTGTTCGTATAAACATGGTTTCACCTCAATCTTCTGTACTGATTATACATAGTATTTAACTTGAAGGGAAAGGAGTTGTTCATTTTGATTCAAGGAATTGGATTAGACATCGTAGAATTGGATCGCGTAGCTCGTTTGGATGGTCGCAATAGTAAATTTCGAGAGCGCATATTATCCGAAAGGGAATTAAGTGTTTATGAAACTTTAAGTGGTCATCGAAAAATAGAATACTTGGCAGGTCGGTTTGCTGCGAAAGAAGCGTTTTCGAAAGCTCGCGGCACTGGAATCGGAACAGATTGCAATTTTCTCGATATTGAAGTCATTGCTGAAGCAAGCGGACGTCCTGTACTGTACTTCCGTAAACAGCTAGCTCAAGGGTTCGTCAGCATTACACACACTCAAACAGTAGCTGCGGCGCAAGTGGTTTTGATAGAATCTTGAAAGCGGCCAAATAGAAATTAAAACAAGCTCGCATATTCGATTCATCCCTCTCATAAGATAAGCTACCCGAATTGATTGGAGAAAGGATGAAAAGAATGCGGAAAAAGATTATGTTATTAGCAGTTGTAGCAGTTATGTTGGTACTAGGAGGATGCGGTAAGCCTTCCAAAGAAGATGTCATGAAGAAGCTTAGCAATAAGTGGAATGAAACAAAAGGCTATGAGCTAAATGCCTCGATGGAAATCAAAACAGGTTCAGAACCTCGGGTGTACAATGTAGAAGTATGGCATACCAAGCCAGAGTTTTACAAAGTAAATGTGACGCAATCGGGTAATGGTGAGTCACAAATGATTGTTCGTAACGAAGAAGGTGTATTCGTCATTACACCATCACTAGGTAAAACGTATAAGTTCCAAAGTGATTGGCCTGCCCAGAACAGTCAAGGATACTTAATCGGAACCCTTGCTGAAGATATTAAGGCAGACAAAGCGGCGGTCATGGAAGAAAAGGAAAAAGAGTATGTCTTTGAAACGGCTACACGCAATAATCATAAGTCACTTTTACCAACTCAGAAGATTCATATTGATAAAAAGACATTGTTGCCAAGCAAGGTGACGATTCACGATGAAAATGGTGAAGAAAAGATCTCCATTAAGTTCGATAAGATTGCATTGGGTGTAGAGCATAAAGTTGCTGAATATAAGGTGAAAATGGAAAAACCGAAAGCGGACGGTGACAAAGCAGATACTGATGAAGAAGCAACAGAAGATGATGGGGAAGACCAAGCTAAGGCGAATCAACAAACCTACTATCCGGTTGCAAATCTTCAAGGTACGACACTGTCAGAAGAGAAGAGTGTAGAAATTGAGAATGGACAGCGTGTGATCATGACATTCAGTGGGGATAAGGAGTATGTTGTTATTCAGGAACCAGCTGAAAAGCCATTAAATGAAATGCCTGTATCCATAGAAGGTGATCCCGTTGATCTAGGATTCGCAGTGGCGGCATTGACAGAACAATCGATTCATTGGGAAGCGAATGGCATGGCGTTCTTTGTGGCATCGGATATGTTAAGCAAGGAAGAGTTAATTACTGTAGCAAACTCGATGACAGCAACAGAATCGAAATAATCAACAACTGAAATCAATTGACTTGGCTATGCCTTTGGATAGATAATTATTTTATGCGACAGTCTATCCTATAACGAGGTGGAAAGTAATGTTCAACGAAACGGAATATCGGCCAACACGTGCGATTATTAATACAGCGGCTATTAAGCATAATGCAAAACACCTCATTTCTTATTTACCTAAAGAAACTAAGCTGATCGCGGTCGTTAAATCAGATGGTTACGGGCATGGAGTAGCAGAGGCTGCTTCCGCTGCATTGCAGGCGGGAGCAGAAATGTTCGCTGTTGCCACGCCGGACGAAGCAATGACGCTTAGAAAAACACAGCCAACTGCCGATATACTTGTGCTGGGGGTTTCACCAGTTTCGTTTGCAGCTATAGCGGCGCAGCAACGTATTATTCTAACGGTCACAAGTGCGAATTGGGTAAAACAAGTAAATGCTCAGCAACCGTTTGATAATAAATGTAGAATTCATGTAAAAATCGACAGCGGAATGGGTAGAATTGGAGTACGAACTGAAGAAGAACTTGCGCAATTAGTGAAATGTATTCAACAGTCTAGTCTAGCTATAGATGGTGTATTTACTCATTTTTCACGTGCTGATGAAGAGGATCGAGAGCCAACGCGGCGACAGTTTGAACGATTCATGCACCTTGTGAATTGCTTGCCTAAAAAGCCACGTCTCGTTCACGCGTCAAATAGTGCAGGGGCACTACTGTTTCCTGATTACGCATTAGATGCCGTTCGTTTTGGTATAGGTTTATACGGCATCCCGCCTTCCGATACGGTAGCGAAGCAGTTACCTTTTAAACTCGAACGGGCATTGACGATTGAAACTGAAGTAGCGTATGTGAAAAAAATGACGGCTGGTGAAAAAATTAGCTACGGTGGGTCGTATGAAGCAGCTGAAGGAGAATGGATTGCTACATTGCCGATAGGCTACGCAGATGGATTGAAGCGTTCGCTGGACGGGCAGGAAGTGCTGATTGACGGTAAAAGGGTGCCTATTGTCGGAACCATTTGTATGGACCAATGCATGATCCGATTACCTTGTGAATACCCTGAAGGTGAAAAAGTAGTATTGATAGGCAAACAAGGCAACGAAGAAATAGTTATAGAAGAATGGTCTGAACGTTTACACACAATTCCCTATGAAGTAGCTGTAACGTTTTCCACACGAATACCTAGAATCTATACGTAATAAAGGTCGAAACTATCTGGCAGAATATATGACGTAATGTCCATTCGATTCGACACGCTACTGACTAAACTAGTATTTCTTGTCAGAACACTCAAATCCTTGTCTTTTCATATTCCAATATAAATGGTAAGATAGAAATGATATAGAAATAAAGGGATGGGTTTGTCGGAGGTGCTCGATTTGCGTACGGATAAAAACGATAAAGGAATACTTAGTATAGCCTCGACCAGATTGCAACAGCAAAATGAAGACGCAATCTTTCAATGGGAGCAAGTGCAAGAAGATTTCGTTTATATGACAAATGTGAAACATATCGAAAATGGTGAAGCTTCCTTATTGCGTGAAGCCATGATTAGAGGTTATGTGGAAATGTCGCAGATCAAC
Source organism: Sporosarcina ureae (assembly GCF_029267015.1). Classification (GTDB taxonomy): domain Bacteria; phylum Bacillota; class Bacilli; order Bacillales_A; family Planococcaceae; genus Sporosarcina; species Sporosarcina ureae_D. The sequence continues at coordinate 37,554 of NZ_JARIEA010000028.1, forward strand.
CTCAACATAGCGGCAGAATGTTTATATGCGGAATTTGAAGCTCAGCATACCGTAGAACGTTGCGTCAGCGGAGGATGAAAAGTTGGCAATTAAACGCGGAGACGTCTTTTTTGCAGATTTGTCACCTGTAGTCGGTTCTGAACAAGGTGGAACTAGACCGGTACTGATCATTCAAAATGATATCGGTAATCGATTCAGTCCCACAGTTATTGTAGCAGCCATTACTGCACAAATACAAAAAGCAAAATTGCCGACACATGTCGAAATTACAGCGGCACGGCATGGATTCGAGCGGGATTCAGTCATCCTGCTCGAGCAAGTCCGCACAATCGACAAGTCAAGGCTCACAGACAAAATAACTCACTTAGACGATGCGTTAATGAAACAAGTCGACGAAGCGTTGCAAGTAAGCTTCGGACTTATTAAATTTTAGCATACATATATCTAATAATACTTATTGCAGATGGTGCTAGTAACCAATGGCTGCTTAAAAACACTATAGCCAATCGGTTATAGTGTTTTACTTTTTGATTTCAAAAAAATGACTAAAAACATGTAGTTTGTAGAGAAATTCGATACAATAGAGATAATTGAAGATGTAGGGAGGAACAAATAACGATGAATGAAGTTATGAGAAAAGGAATAGCCGATAATATAGATACAATCACTACGCGCTGGGTGGAAGAAATGAAAGAGAATGCGGATGAGCGTTTCTTAGACTTAATGCCGGCTGCGGTAGTAGCAACGACAAGTAGAGAATTCACTGAGCTTATGACTTCTAATCTAGCTGCACGCGAAAAAGTGGACAAGGCACGATTGGACGAGTTCACAGAAAAAATCATTCATTTTGGTTGGTCCATTAAATTTATTAACCGTGCAATTGATACGTTTTCTTCGGTAGTATATAACTTATTCTTTGAAATAGGGATATTGGAAGAGTCTAATCTACGACAAGGTGTGAATATCTTCTCTAACTGGATCAATCCATTGAGAGAAAGCATCATCGAAGAATACTCTACAAAGTGGGAACGTACAGATATCTTGCAGAAGATTGCATTGCAAGAGCTTTCGGCTTCGTTGATTCCTGTGTTCGACAAAATCTCTGTCATGCCGTTAGTGGGTACGATTGATACGGAACGTGCGAAATTGATCATGGAGAATCTACTCGAAGGCGTTGTTAAGCAACGTGCTGAAGTTGTATTGCTTGATATCACGGGTGTACCAGTTGTAGATACGATGGTTGCACACCATATTATTCAAGCGGCTGATGCTGTTCGTTTAGTCGGTGCGAAATGTATGCTTGTCGGAATTCGTCCAGAGATTGCGCAGACTATTGTCACGCTAGGTATTAATCTGACAGATTTCTCGACAACTAGTACGTTACGCAGAGGCATGCAGAAAGCGCTAGAAATGACAGGACGTACAATTGTGGAGGAGGAAAAGTAGTATGAAGATGCGAATCCCGATTCTAAAGCTAAAAGACACATTGATTGTATCTATCCAAGTGGAGCTTGACGATCAGACTGCTTTACAATTCCAGGAAGATTTACTGAATCAATTGCATAAAACGTCTGCACGCGGCGTTGTGATCGATTTGACACCAATCGACTTCATCGATTCATTTATCGCCAAAGTTCTTGGAGATGTTATTCATATGACGAGTCTTATGGGTGCGAAAGTTGTCATCACAGGTATTCAGCCTTCTGTAGCCATTACACTAATTGAATTAGGTATACGTTTAGAGAATGTTACTACAGCATTAGATTTAGAGAATGGGCTAGAGAAATTAACTAGAGAATTGGAGGCCTGACCATGGAACACAGGTCTTCTATAGAGATCAATACAGAATGGGATATAGTTGCTGCTAGACAATTGGGCCGTAATGAAGCGAAGAGCACTGGTTTTGGGACAGTTGACCAAGCTAGAATTACAACGGCTATTAGCGAACTGGCTAGGAACATATATCTTTACGCAGGAAAAGGCAGAATTGAAATAGAGTCTGTTACAGTAGGTCCACGTGTAGGCTTAATTATTACAGCTTCCGATGATGGACCGGGTATTTCTGATTTGCAAAAAGTAATGACAGATGGATATACGACATCAGGAGGACTTGGTGCAGGTATGCCAGGGGTCAAACGGTTAATGGATGATTTCAGAGTGGATACGGAAGTGGGCGTAGGAACCACTATTACAGCGACGAAATGGTTGCACTAGGAGTTGAATGATATTGCCACAGGAGGCGGGTAAGCAGTATAAACAGATGCTGGAGAATTATCTGCACTCCAAAGGAGAAGAAGATCTCTATTTGGGACAGCAATTCAGCCGTAGCTTCATAGAAAAGGATATCGCTCCAGAAGATGTTATCAGTATTCATAAGACGTCAATTGAACAATTGATTAAGGATCTGCCGTCTGATGTCAGTGTTTCATTCGACTTTTTAATTGAAATGATGATTCATTATGGACTAGCACTAAGAGAACATCAGAGCTTGATTCGCAAACAGGAACTCATTCAAACGGAGATGGATATTGCTGTTCGTGTACAAAATACGTTGTTGCAGACGACAACTCCCCGAGTCGAGGGTCTGGATATAGGCTGGACTTCAAAGCCATCTAAACAAATGAATGGGGATTATGTCTACTTCCTGAATGATAATACACATGAGGTATGTCTAGCGGTAGCAGATATTATCGGGAAGGGTATGTCCGCTGCTATGCATATGTCTATGGTCAAGTTTGGCATGGATAGTTTGCGATATGAACAGAGAAGTCCTTCCGAAGTGCTAAGCTTCATCAATAAAATGGTGGAGCGAAGTATTGCCGATACGATGTTTATTTCCATGTTCTATGGAAAATATGACACGGAAAGCTCTGTGTTCCGCCATTCTTCAGCTGGTCATGAACCTGCGTTGTTTTATCGTGCATCCGAGAATAACTTCAGTTTGCTTGAGAGCAAAGGGTTATTGCTAGGAGTACAAGAAGATGCAAAGTACGAAGAACGTACAGTGCGTCTTGAAAATGGGGACTTCGTCGCAATCATGACAGATGGCGTTACAGAAACGAGAACGGAAAAAGGATTTATTGAAATGGATGTCATCGAGGACTTACTAAGTGACGTACGTACAGAAAGTGCTCAAACGATGGTTGATCATTTATTTAGTGAACTTTCTAAAATGCAGAATTATGAATTGCATGATGACTTTACTCTAGTTATTTTGAAAAAAACAAAATAAAGGTTTAGAAAATAAAGGAATGGGTATAAAACAAGGAGTGTATAGCAAGTTAGGTTACGCTATACATCTAAGAAAATAGAGAAATCGATCGGGGTGGCGAAATGAATTTACAAGTTGAGCAAGTGGATAAAGATCTTGTGCATAATTTTAAGGTTATCGGTGAAATCGATATATATACGGCACCAAAGCTAAAAGAGCATTTGACTAATTTAGAATTGGCAGAAGGAATTGAAGTTGAATTGGATTTGTCTGAGGTCAATTATATGGATAGTACTGGCCTAGGTGTATTTGTTGGATTTTATAAGGAAGTAAAAGCACACAATGGAAAATTGGTTATCAAAGGATTAAACCAACGCCTTTATCGATTGTTTGAAATTACTGGCCTTAGTGAGATTATGGAGATAGAACAGTCTAAAGGTGGCGAAAATAATGCAAGCGTTTGATTACATTGAAATAAAAGTTCCGGCAAAACCTCAATACGTTGGTGTAGCTCGATTAGCCATATCGGGGCTTGCAAGCCGCATTGGATTTACATACGATGAAATTGAAGATTTGAAAATTGCTGCGAGTGAAGCGGTAACAAATGCTGTTCAACACGCGTATAATGACGAAAAAACAGGTGAAGTAATTTTGGGCTGTGCCCTTTATAAAGATCGTCTAGAAATTGTCGTCACAGATCATGGTCAAAGTTTCGATTTTGAAGAAACGAAGAAAAAGGTCGGTCCTTACCAAGATTGGAATGAAGAATCACCTCTTAGAGAAGGTGGCTTAGGACTATATTTGATGGAGACTTTAATGGACGAAGTCAAAGTTGACCATGGGGAGGGTGTCATTGTTTTCATGACCAAATATTTGGGCAGAGAGCGGGGAGAAGACCATGTCAAATCAACAGTCTTCTCGTGATAACGAAACAAAAGAACAAGTCATTCAATGGATACATGACTACCAGGAGAATAATGACGACTATGCACAAACGCAGCTAGTCCTGCATTATGAGCGACTGGTGCACTCTATTGCGCGTAAATATTCACGTGGGCAATCGCACCATGAGGATATTGTCCAAGCAGGAATGCTAGGACTTTTAGGCGCAATTAGGAGATACGATCCTGAGCAAGGACGTAACTTCGAAGCGTTTGCTGTGCCGACAATCATCGGGGAAATCAAACGTTTTCTTCGTGATAAGACATGGGCTGTTCATGTACCGCGTCGAATTAAGGAATTGGGTCCGAAAATCAAAGCGGCTGTAGAAATATTGACGACTGAATTTCAACGTTCACCAATGGTTTATGAAATTGCAGAATATCTAGGTACCGACGAAGAATTAGTTCTTGAAGCGATGGAAATGGGCAGGAGCTACCAAGCGCTGTCAATTGATCATACTTTGGACGCGGATTCAGAGGGTGGAACGATCACGCTGCTTGATATTATTGGTGAGACGGATGACGGTTTTGAAAAAACAGATCAACGCATGCTTGTATTAAACGCCCTAAACGTTTTAAGTGAACGAGAACGTCAGATTATTCAGTATACATATATCGATCAGATGAGCCAGAAAGAAGCTGGAGAATTACTGGATATTTCTCAAATGCACGTTTCACGTCTTCAACGGAAAGCGATTAAAAAGTTACAAGAAGTGATTTTAACGAGTGGTGGTGCAAATTAGTGGAAACTTTTGAGAATGACTATGTAGAAGCATATATATACCAACAGTCCAAAAAGGGTAATAAAGATTCTGGGGATGCATACTACATTCATTCAGAAGAAGATTATTTCATTTGTGCTATTGCAGATGGCTTGGGTAGTGGAACAGAAGCGAAAGAGTCAGCAGAAATAATTCCACAAGTCTTAAAACACTATCATCATGAATCACCTGACGATTTGTTGCATCGTTGCAATAAACAGATGTTGCATAAACGAGGTGCTGCAGTAGGGATTGTAAAAGTGTATTTCGAACAACAAACCTTGGAATATAGTTGCGTTGGTAACATTCGGATCTATATCCTGCAATCAAATGGTCAGATGATTTATCCATTGCCGGTAATGGGCTATCTATCGGGCAGACCACAATCACCGCGTACGCAAAGATATCCTTATAATAAGAATGATCGATTCTTCCTTCATTCTGATGGTGTAAACTTGCGCAGTCCTAAAAAGTATCTACAGGAAAACTCTACTCCGTACCAATTGTACAAAAAAGTTGAAGGTACAATTGAAGATAACGATGATGCCACATTCATCTCAGCTAGCCTGCTTCATTAAGTTGAAGCAGCTTTTTTGTGTCAAAAAATAAAAGGTTGCAGAAGGAAACTGTTTTCGAAACATGCTATTATGTGGAAAGAAGAAGGGGTGGTTGAATTGTCAAAAGATCTTATGGAAGCAACTGCAAGCCGGGCGGGAATTGGTAAACGTCAAACTGCAAGCGTTATCGCATTGTTGGAAGAAGGCAACACAGTACCTTTTATTGCGCGTTATAGAAAAGAAGCGACGGGGTCACTCGATGAAGTACAGATCAAAGATATTGAAGATGCATATCATTATATAAAATCGCTTGAACAGCGGAAAGAAGAAGTCCTTCGTTTGATAGAAGAGCAAGGGAAACTGGATGATGCGTTAAAGGCTGAGATAGAGCGTGCGAGTGTATTGCAACGAATCGAAGACTTATATCGCCCTTATAAACAAAAAAGACGTACGAAGGCAATGATTGCGATTGAAAACGGTCTAGAGCCACTGGCTGATCAACTCATGCAACAGTCGTCTGCGAACATTGAGACTATTGCACAAACGTATATTAATCCTGAAAAAGAAATCCATTCAATAGAAGATGCTCTAGAAGGAGCAAAGTTTATCGTTGCGGAAAGAGTATCGGAAGACGCAACGATGCGTGAGAAAATACGTAAAATCACATGGGCGTCTGGAAAATTGACCGCAATCTTGAAAAAGGATGCGGAAGATGAAAGAAAAGTCTTTGAAAACTACTACGAATACGAAGAACCTCTTAATAAGATCGTACCTCACCGTGTTCTAGCTATTAATCGCGGGGAGAAAGAAGATGTATTGCGTGTAGGCGTAAGTTTCCCTACAGATCGCATTATTGGTGATTTAGAACGTATGTATCTTAAAAGGCACCCTTCTACTTCTGCAACTTATATAAAAGAAGCGCTTGAAGATTCTTTTAAACGTCTAATCGCTCCTTCAATAGAAAGAGAAGTTCGTACAGCTCTGACTGAAAAGGCTGAAACTCAAGCTATTCATGTGTTTTCCGAGAATCTGCGCAGTCTATTACTGCAACCGCCGCTAAAGGGTAGAACAGTACTCGGTGTAGATCCGGCGTTCAGAACAGGTTGTAAACTAGCAGTGGTAGATGAAACAGGGAAACTCCAAGATATTTCTGTTATTTATCCGCATCCGCCGAAACCTCAGAAAGATGCATCTAAGAAAGTAATTCTAGATTTACTAAAGAAGTATCCAATTTCCATCATCGCGATCGGTAATGGTACTGCGTCGCGGGAGACGGAAAAGTTCATCGTGGATCTAATTAAAGAAGTGAAAGAGCCGGTTTCTTATGTAATTGTTAATGAAGCGGGGGCAAGTGTGTATTCAGCTTCTGCAAAAGCGCGAGAAGAGTTTCCAGACTTACAAGTGGAACAAAGAAGTGCGGTATCTATTGCGCGCCGACTACAAGATCCGTTATCGGAACTTGTGAAAATCGATCCCGAATCTATTGGCGTCGGGCAATACCAACACGATGTAGCAAAAAAGAACCTAACGGATTCGCTTTCATTTGTTGTAGAAACAGCGGTTAACCGAGTTGGGGTTAATGTCAACACTGCTTCATCGTCGTTGTTGCAATATGTTTCTGGCCTATCTAAAACAGTAGCAGAGAATATAGTCAAAGCGAGAGAAGAAGTAGGGAAGTTTACAAAACGCACAGAATTGAAAAAGGTACCAAGACTAGGAGCGAAAACTTATGAACAGGCAATTGGCTTCTTGCGTATACCGGAATCAAAAGAACGTTTTGACTCGACAGGAATTCACCCCGAGAGCTATAAAGTTGCAGAAGCGGTATTGAAAGAGTTAAAGCTTACTAAGTCCCAGCTAGGTACTGAAGATGCAACAACTGCTCTTGAACAAGTAGATATTGCGCAACTTGCGGTACAGTTGGATGTAGGGGAAATCACGCTTCAGGATATTATTCAAACATTGCAGCGTCCAAACCGTGATCCACGAGATGATTATCCTCAGCCTTTACTGAAAGCAGATGTGCTCGATATTAAAGACGTGCATGAAGGTATGGAATTACAAGGAACTGTCCGTAACGTAGTGGACTTTGGTGCATTTGTAGATATTGGCGTTTCAGAAGATGGATTAGTACACATATCTAAAATGAAAAATGGTTATGTAAAGCATCCTTTAGACGTTGTGGCATCAGGTGATATTGTTACAGTATGGATAGATTCTGTAGATCGTAAAAAAGGGCGAATCGCGTTATCTATGCTTCCTCTTAAGAAATAAAGGAGAGAATCAGCATGTCAGAAGAATATTTACAGCAGCTGGTTGAGCAGATCTCGTTGGAAAACTTTCATAAACCGTTTGTCCATCAAGCGATTTTTAATAGCAGACTGCGGACAACGGGTGGTCGCTATAAGTTAAGCAATCATTTTATAGAGATTAATCCGTTAGTTATTAAACTTCATGATAAAGAAGAATTAGTCGGGATCATTAAACATGAACTTTGCCATTATCATCTTCATATAGAAGGTAAAGGATATAAACATGGAGATCCAGACTTTAAAGAGCTACTGAGAAAGACCAATTCACCTCGTCATTGTAAGCCGCTTGCGGAACGCAGAGCGAAAAGTACGATTATCCATTTATATCGTTGCACGGCTTGCGGATTGGATTATCCAAGACGCAGAAGAATGGATTGTACGAAATACCGCTGTGGAAAATGTGCAGGGAAGATAGAAAAGATGAAATAAATATAAAAGACATGCAATCGCAACGATTGCATGTCTTTTATATTTATTTAGATATGGAGGTGGTCAACGGCATTTTTAAAATAAAACAGACAGGGCGAAAGGTTGTTATATCAACGTTTTAAAGACTATAGAAAAGTTTTTTTAAAAAAGATTGATGAAAAAGGTTGACGGATAAGAGAACCCTGTCTATAATAGTAAAAGTCGACTAAGACAAGCGCAACAAACGATTCACTTGTTGAAACGTCAATGTGATTGCGGCCCCTTGGTCAAGCGGTTAAGACACCGCCCTTTCACGGCGGTATCACGGGTTCGAATCCCGTAGGGGTCACTTTTAGAAAATGAACAAATCCCTGGAGACTTGATAACAGGTTATCATTGATGGGGTATAGCCAAGCGGTAAGGCAACGGACTTTGACTCCGTCACTCGTTGGTTCGAATCCAGCTACCCCAGCCATTTTTATTGCGTAGTATACGCACTAAAGAGATCAAAGGTATGTAGGACAGTTTGTTCCTTTCATTATAATACGAGCCGTTAGCTCAGTTGGTAGAGCATCTGACTTTTAATCAGAGGGTCACAGGTTCGAATCCTGTACGGCTCACCATTCATTTTAAAAAAGTTTTTGATAAAGTTCTTGACTTATTAAAATGAAGGTGTATACTAGTAATTGTCGCTGAAACAAAGCGGTAGTGGCGGAATGGCAGACGCGCTAGGTTGAGGGCCTAGTGGGGGTTAACCCCGTGGAGGTTCAAATCCTCTTTACCGCACCAAACATTCTCACTATAACAATTTAATTACAACTTACATGCGGGTATAGTTTAGTGGTAAAACCTCAGCCTTCCAAGCTGATGATGGGAGTTCGATTCTCCCCACCCGCTCCAATAGGGGCCTATAGCTCAGCTGGTTAGAGCGCACGCCTGATAAGCGTGAGGTCGGTGGTTCGAGTCCACTTAGGCCCACCATTCCGCAGTAGCTCAGTGGTAGAGCAATCGGCTGTTAACCGATAGGTCAGAAGTTCAAATCTTCTACTTCCCGCCAACAGTTTCAGGTTCAAATAGGTTAGTGGAGTACCTATGTAACAAATAACTAAACTCCACATTATGCTGGATTAACTCAATTGGTAGAGTATCGCACTTGTAATGCGAAAGTTAAGAGTTCAAGTCTCTTATCCAGCTCCAATAACCGAGTGTAGGGCAGCTTGGTAGCCTACTCCCCTTGGAAGGGAGATGTCGGAGGTTCAAATCCTCCCATTCGGACCATTGCCGTAATGCTAATCTGCAACAAGGTTCGGCGAGGGTTAGCCAATGAGTGTGATTGTAAAGAATAACCTTCGGGACTCTTGCAATAGGGAAGATT
>NZ_JARIEA010000018.1 GCF_029267015.1 Sporosarcina ureae
CGATCCAATCAATCTGTTACGTACTTTTCCAGAATCGAAGAAAGGTATCACCGTTTCACTGTCTTCATCTTTATAGACCACAATCTAACTTGTCAACCACTCAGTAGCGCAGGCACAACTGCGGGGTAGGCCGTGGCCATGAGACAACTGGCAGCCCCACCGCTAGTTGGCTCATGGCTGGAGGCAATCCCCCACGTGCCTGCGCGAGTCCAAAAAGCAGAACCTTTACTAACTTCCATGCCCAAGTCAACGTCGAGCAACGACCCAATAAGCAGATCAACAGCGCCTTCCACTACCACAACTCGTTATCTACCTACCTCACTCAAAAGTTGGCTTATAGAACGAACGGTTATCCAGTGGGAATACGCGCTCAGAGAACTCGCCTGGCGTAGTCTTCGACATGACGCGGTTCAGCATATTCATCTTCGCATCGATATTATCGATATAATGAAGAATCTCCGCCTCCTTCAACATCGGACGCTTCGGACTGCCCCACTCCTCTTTACCATGGTGAGACAACACCATATGCTGAAGCAACATCACTTCCTCGCCCTCAATCTCCAACTCTTCTGCAGCCTTGGAGATTTCATTGACCATAATTGTAATATGTCCTAGCAAATTCCCTTCGATCGTATACTGCGTACCGACTGGACCTGACAACTCGATGACCTTACCGATATCATGCAAAATAATTCCTGCATACAGTAAATCTTTGTTCAACGTTGGATACAATTCCGCGATCGCCTTACCGAGTTTCAGCATCGAAACGACGTGGTCTAGTAAGCCCGAAACGTAGTCATGATGATTTCTCGTAGCCGCTGGATATAATACGAAATCTTGCTGATGCTTCTTCAATAAATGACGTGTCACGCGCTGAATTTGTGGATTCTGCATTTCAAAGAAATACTGCATTAATTCGTCTAACAATACTTCCTTGCTCTTTTCAGCAGAAGGTACTAAATCCGCAATTGTTACCCCTTCATCTTCTTTCGCAGGACGAATCGCTTTCAAACGAAGTTGATTTTTTCCACGGTACTCATGAATTTCTCCGCCTACTTTTACGATGGTTGCTCCCTGATACATCTGGGCTTGTTCTTCACCCGCATCCCAAAGTTTCGCTTCAAGGTCACCACTTTTATCTTGCAGAATCAACGTCATGAACGGACTCCCTTGCTGTGTGACACCTTTTGTTGCCTGCTTAATCAATAAATACATGTCGATTGTTTCGCCGACTTGATAGTCAAGTAGTTTTTTCATCAGTGGATCTCCCCTTTAACTTTTCGTCCAATCTCAATTGTATGAGGTTCACTTGGCCATTTCGACTTCATTTCTTGATGGCAAGTAAAGTACAGAAATTGGTGAGATGGTTGTAACTCCGTAAGTATTTCTATCATACGCGAAAGTCGCTCATTATCAAAGTGAACAAATGGGTCATCCATAATAATTGGAAACGGTGCGCGCTCTAATAATTCATACGCTAACGCCAAGCGCAACGAAAGGTAAGCTTGCTCTTTTGTCGCTTGACTAAGCTCATTGATCATGAAAGATTGCCCTTCTGTTGTGACTGCCTCGAAATACCCTTCCGCGGTTAAGCCAAGCGTCGCATATCGATTCCCAGTTAATTTGCTAAACCATTCATTCGCCTGAAGAAGAACGGCCGGTAATTGATGTTCTTTCCACTCGCTCATCGTTTGCCGAATTGCCTCACGGACCGCTTTTCGGATTACCCATTGTTCTGTCATATCTTCTAGCTCGGCTTTTCGCACTTCAAATAATTGCTGAAGTTCGCTATACGTTCGGCTTGCAACCATTTGCGAGATTTCATGTCCAACTTTCACTTGCTCATCTACAAGCTCCACTACTTCTTTGCGAATCATTTCCAGGCGGTTTGTCGTTTCACTGCGCTGTCCCTCAAGTTCAGGTAAGGTCCACTCTTTAACCAATGGTTCCTTGGTATATAAGGACAGTTGTGCTTCTACTTCTTTTAGCTGTCGTTTCAATAATTGAGCATCTTGATCTTGCTGATATGCTGTGTAAAATTGTTCTTTTTCTGATACCCCTATGACCTCGAACAATTGTTGAATTTCTGCTGTTACCGTCTTCAACAATTCCTGTGTTTCATCTACTTGCTCTTTAATTTCACGTAGCGTTTGTTCTTTATTTAGATGCTTTTCTTGCAGGCTGTTTTGACGCTGTAGTTCTTGACGAAGTCTTTCATACAAACCTTCTTCAGCCACTGGCCCGAGTACTTCTTCCACTTCTTGAATCAATGACCGTATTAGCTGTGTCGTGGTTTGTAGACGTTGTTGCCATGTTCGCTGATCTATCTCTACGTCTTGAAACTCGCGCAACAAACGAAAGCTTTCTTGGATATTGAATGTTGGATCAAATGGCTCATCTCGTAACAGATCTTGCAACTTCTTCACCGCTTGTTGTTTTAGCAGATAAAGTTGTTCCATTTCCTCTGCGTATTTCTGCAATTTGCGATCCATTCTTTCAATCTCTGTAGATACTTGTTGCTGATCACGCTGTTGCATGTCATGACGTGCAGCTAGCCTTTCTAATTCAACCGCTAGCGCTTCATGATCTCGAATGAACGTTTGTTGGTCTGATACAGAATCAGGTTTTTGTGTAAATAACCAAAACCCGACCGCCATAACTACTAGACCAAGCCCTGCGAACAACCACTGCTGCTGCATGACACTATATGCCCCGATCACCAGTCCAATGAGCAAAATAACGATCGGAACCATTCCATTCGAAGCCTGCTGATCCCCTGCTGATACAATGAATTTAGCTTCTGTAAGTTTACGCTGCAATTCCGGCCAGGTTGCCAGTTTCTCTCGTTCAGAATCAGACAATCGCAAACGTTCAGTCCGTTCTTTTTGTCGCTCCGCTTCTTGACGTTCACTTTCCGCTTCCGCCAATAAGCGCTGCAATGCTTTTAATTGCTGATCCATTTCTTTCTGTTCTTCAAGAACAGGTTCGAGCTGGCGTTCACGTTGAATGGAAACATCCATCGTCCCTATTGATGCTTGTTGTTCATCTGTTAATCCTAAACGATTGATGAACTGGTGTCGTTTCTTTTCAAGTACTTGTATTTCCTGTTCAGCAGTAAGCCGCTCCGATCGTAATCGATGCCATTCTGCTTCTTGTGCTACCCAGCGTTCCAGTTTCTGTTGTTCATTTTTGGGGCGCAAGTCAATCAATTCCGATTGCCACTCCGCTTGTTCTTTCTCTAAACGTGATTTCTTTAGCTTCAATTCTGATTGTTTACTTGCAAGTTCTTCATAACGCCGAATACCTGCTGCTGGAAAATCATCAGGTAGATGGGAGATTTGTTCAAGTAATTGCTTGCGCTGTTGCTGCAACGGAACAACTTGCATCGCGATTCGCTGTTCTTCAGATTGCTTGTAAAGGCGCTGCTCTTCTGAACGTAATGCCGCCACTTGTTCGTCAAATTCTTGCTTGCGAATAGTCAACGGTTCATACGTCGATAGCTTTTGTTGTTCTTTCAGCATCGCTTGTTCCAGTTCACGTATTTCGGCCAGTTTTTTATTCATGGGTGGTATTTTGCCCGACTTTTTGAAGAGGCCGCCCATTTCCTTCTCCATCTTCTTTTCCACTTTCCATAACGTATCAAGACCTGTCGTACCGGAAGCAAGCAAAGTCCGACTCAAATCATTTTCATCCATTTTCTCAAGATCTTGTAGCTGGAATAAGGAGAAAGAGAAGATCGATTCAAATGCTTGCCGATCATAACCTCTTAACAACCTCTTCAATTCCTCTTCTTCTGCAATACGTCCATCATCAAAACGGATGGAGACGTCACCCGAAGACTTTCCGCGCACTCGTTCGATCATCCAATTACCATACTCTTGATCTTCAATATATAGACAGCCACCGTATTTCCCACCTGTTTTCGGTTCATAGCGTTGCTCTTGTTGATTCTTTTGAGGAAATCCAAATAAAATATGAAGAATGGCTTGCTGAATAGTCGTTTTTCCCGCTTCATTCGGTCCATATAACAGGTTCATGCCCGGTCGCAAATCAATTTCCAAATTTTCATGCTGACCGAATCCGTACAGAAGTATTTTTCGGATTTTCATTTTAGCCCTCCTTCCACATTTCATCCTCTAGCAATGCGGCTGCCTGCTGTTTCAATCGCTCAAAATCTGCAGGTGTCAGCGATTCTAAATAGCGACCCGCTTTATGGCTATACACTTCTTTCACCAAATCATTCCAGTCATCTGTTTCCCAGCCGGATAACGTGCTCTCCACTGGCTCAAGTAATGAATTTGAAACTATCGTATCTCTGATCAATGGCCATTCAATCGATGAGATCCAGACGAATGGCTCCATATCTTCATATTGTTCTCGCAGAATATCAAGCCACTCCACTTCAGATCTTGCTAAATCGTTTGCTAGCCCTTCCGTATGTTCCATCACTAGTTCTACGACGACACTGCCAATCTCGGCTGTCAATTGATCGACGGCTTCCTGACATGCTGAAATCCAGTCATCCGCATATTCGATTCCTTCGCATGAAACCGTCAATGACGTGAAAACAATATCCGACGTTTCCACAAAGGTAAGAGACGTGTTGGCAGATGTCATCGAGACGTCGTAAAATCCTTTATGCCCTTGTTCATTACGGTGTCTTCCTTGAATATTACCTGGATAGACGATGGGCGGTTCTTGAGACAACACTTGGCGTTTGTGAATATGACCAAGCGCCCAGTAATGGTAGTGCTTACTTTGCAATTCATTGATAGTAAACGGTGCATATACGGCATGCTCTGCGTCACCCGCCACACTTCCGTGTAACAGACCGATATGTATTCCATCTGTCGCATTTGGATAGTGCGCAATCATCGGCTCTTTGACATGACGCTGTGGGTAGCTGAAGCCGTGTAAATAAATGTTTTCGTTACGAATAGTTAGTTGTTTTTGCTCTACCTGTTCAGTAAACACGTGAACATTTTCCGGCAATGACACGCGAGTCCATCTGCCTGCTAAGTGGTCGTGATTTCCATATGACAAGTAGACCGGGATATTTACTTTTTGAAGTTGTTGCATACCTTGCTGGAAACGAATTTGCGCACGCAAGCTACGGTCTTCACCGTCGTAAAGATCACCGACAATGACAACGAAATCCGGTCGCTCCTTAACTGCGTAGGCTATGAATCGGTCGAACGCAGCGAATGTAGACTGCTGCAGTCGAGCAAGCTCGTCCGGCCCTGCTGCGGCCATGCCTTTAAAAGGGCTGTCCAAATGCAGGTCGGCTGTATGTAAAAAACGGATGGGTTCCATAGGTTGCACCTCTTCCACGAATACTCGTTCCTATTTTACCATATTTCATCTATTACTGGAAAGTGGACAGGCGAAACAGTAGTAAATGGGAAAGCACCGTTAATCGACGTTCCAGGCGGACGCTTTCCAGCGGGCATGGCTTGAGTCTCCTCGTACTCACTAACTCCCCTTACTCTTGAACTTGAACTCAAACTCGAACTTGAACTTGAACTCAAACTTAAATCCACAAAAAAAAAGTATCCCAAGAAGCACTGTGACTTCAAGGGACACTCTTCACCTAAACCTATTCCTTTCCAAGCTGTATAGCCTTCTTCAAATCCTTAAGCGAACGAGACGGCCCATACATCAACACGCCGCCACGGTACACCTTCGCACCGAACCAGCCAAGGATGAAGATCGTCACTAGCATGATACCGATCGAAAGCAAAGGCTCCCATAAAGGTAAATCGAGCATACCAACCCGCAAGAACATGACGAGTGGAGCGAAGAATGGGATGAATGACGCGATTTTCAAATAGCCCATCTCTGGATTCCCAAGCCCCGTTGCAGCGATAATGAAAGCCGCTACGACGAGTAACGACATCGGCATAATCATCTGCTGTACGTCTTCTGTCCGGCTTACTAGTGAGCCAAGTAGCGCAGCTAGAGTCGCATAAAGGAAATAGCCTAGCAAGAAGAAAATGACAGCATAGACCAGCGTGCTAACTTGCAAGTTTTCCAGGCTGAAGAATGCGGATAGTTCATTTTCTTCTCCTGTGGATGATAGTTTATAAGCTACAAACCCTGACACGGCATAGACTAGAATTTGCGCAATCCCGAGCGATCCGATTCCAAGCACTTTCGCAAACATATGCTTAACAGGTGATACGCTTGAAATCAAAATTTCCATTACACGTGATGACTTTTCCGTAGCTACTTCCGTCGCAATCATCGACGAATAAATGATAACCGCAAAGTAAATGACGAACATTAATACATACACTAAGACTCGAGCTTGGTTCAGCTCTTCTTCAGATTTTGCTGTTTCTGAAATATTATGCTTTTCAAATTGAATCGGCGCAAACAGCTCAGAAACTTGTTCACCGGATAAAGATAGCTGTTCCGCTTTCACTTGCGTTTGAATATTTTGCAATGCATCTTGTAAAGCAGAAGGCAAAAATTGATCTACCAAACTACCTGTTGTATAAGACGCTTGGATAGTTTGATCTTTATCAAAACTCAATACTATGAACGAAGCGATTTCTTCCAATTTCACTTGCTCTGCCAACTGATCTTGCGAGTCTTCTGTCAGCTCCAATGAAATTTCTTGTTCATTTTGCTGAAGTTGTTCATGCAACCGGTCAAACAATACCCCACTCTCATCCACGACTAGTACACGGTCATCTTCACTGTTTCCCATTAACTGACCGACTTTGTCTATAATGCTCGGCAAATTCGCAAAGAGAAAAATACCCGCCACCATGATGAGCGTTGTAATGAAAAATGATTTCGTTTTGGCTTTGGTCAAGAAACTTTGTTTAAAAATAATCCAAAATTCACGCATGCTCTTTCCCCACTTTCGCAATAAATATGTCTTGCAAAGATGGTTCTTCTATTTCAAAATGGCGTATCGGCCCTTTTTGCAATGCTGCTTGTAACAACGCATGTGCCACTCGTTCATCTTCTACCTGAAAAACTGCGCCTTCCAAAGAATAATGAGCAGTCGTAACTCCTTCAAACCCCTCTAGCTCAGTGAGTGGGAAGTCTGAACGGATCCGGACATTCTGTTTGCTGAATGAACGCTTAACGTCACGCAACTTTCCACTGACTAATTGTTTGCCATGATGAATAATACTGAGTTGCTCACATAACTCTTCCACATGATCCATACGGTGGCTGGAGAACAGAATCGTTGCCCCATTATTGCGGAAGTCCACTATCGCTTTTTTCAACATCTCGACATTTACTGGATCAAGTCCTGAGAACGGTTCGTCGAGGATCAGCAATTTAGGATCATGCAATAACGCTGCGATAACTTGTATTTTCTGTTGATTACCTTTAGACAACTCTTCTACTTTTTTATTCGTATTTTGCGGCACTTCAAAACGATCCAACCACTGAAGTGCCGAACTTTTCGCTGCAGACTTTTTCATTCCACGCAACTGTCCGAGAAAGATTAACTGATCCAACACTTTCATTTTTGGATACAGGCCACGTTCTTCAGGCAAATAACCGATCAGCGGGCTCGTTTCATAGGATATGGTGCGTCCGTTCCAAGTAATATTTCCTTCTGTCGGAGTTAATAATCCGAGAATCATTCGGAACGTCGTCGTCTTTCCTGCTCCGTTTGCTCCGAGGAAACCGTACATTGTCCCCTCTTCCACTGTCAATGACAGCTGGTCCACAGCTGTAAAATCTCCAAACTGTTTAGTCACTTGTTCTAATTCTAAGGCCACGCACATCATCCCCTTTAGTAATCTCATTATCTTGTTATACGATTCAATTGAAAATATGTTTCAAAATTATAAATATTCTTCTACTAAAGTCTAACATGAAGGATCTTTTATGCTTTCAATATTATGAATAGCTATTCATTTGAAGTGATTCATAGTATACTGAATAAAAGGTTTATGGAGGCGATATGATGAAAACTTACAAACTTACTGCTTACGAAAAAAATGGTTCACTCATTACAGAAGAGACCTTCTCTGCAGAATCAGATGACGCAGCAAAAGAACAAGGTAATCAGATGCTGATCGAAAAAGATCTGCTGGACCGAACACATCGCTTAGCTTCACCGCTTGGTAAACTATTATTATTCCATACGTAATTACACGACGAAATCTCCTTTTCACGAGAGATTTCGTCTTTTTTTGATTAATAATTCCTATACATAAATTGCTACCCTAGTACTCTTGCACGTTTTAAGCATAAGGGAGATACTATTTCATGCACGAAATGCAAGAAAACTAGGAGGAACAGATTTGAAGAAGATTTTGTATTCATTATTTATCGTCGTACTGATGCTCTGTTTATTTCCGCAGCAACAAGCTTTTGCTAAAGGATTTCCAGATGTTTCACAATATACGGATGAAATCCAATTTCTCACGGATAAAAAAATCATTACAGGATATCCAGACGGAACATTTAAACCGAAAGACAATCTAACTCGCTTACAAGCTGTCACTATGATTTTGCGAGAAAAACAGATTACCGATTTCACAGCACCAGACCCTGGCTTCACTGATTTGAAGAAAGGGAATCACGGCTATGAAAAAGTAGCAAAGGCCGTGCAACTAGGCTTTATATCTGGAAAGACCCATACAAACGGTTCAAAGTACTTTGATGCTTCGGCTCCGTTGACACGCGGACAAATGGCGAAAATCTTAGTTCAAGGCTATCAGTTACCTAAAACCAAAGATGTACACTTTACAGATGTTAGTGATCTAAATGGATTTAAAGATGATATCAGTGTCTTAGCTTCTGAAAATATCACGACAGGCTATTTGGATGGTTCATTCGGACCAAATAATAAACTGTCGAGACAACATTTCGCAGTCTTTATGGCGCGCATGATGAATCCAAGTTTTAAGCCAATGCCGAATATGCAAGTTCACTTCATCGATGTGGGGCAAGGGGATTCTATTCTGATCCAATCGCCAGACGGCAAAAATATGTTGATTGATGCGGGAACTGCGCTCGACGCACCTAAAGTTATTGCATTCCTAGAATCTAGAAATATCAAAACGCTAGACATCGCGCTGGCTACACATCCACATGCTGATCATATTGGTGGATTTGAAGATGTCCTTAAGACCTTTACAGTAAAACAATTTATCGACAGTGGGAATGTTCATACGACTGCAACATATGCTAATTTACTTACGTTGATTGACAAAAAGAATATCCCATTCTCAGTAGCACAAACAGGCGACACAATCGCTCTCGACTCTGCGATTAAACTGAATGTACTACACACAGATGAGAAAGCAATTAATCATAACGCCGCTTCCATTGTCACGCGACTGGCGTATGAAAATGTCAGTTTCTTATTTACAGGTGATGCGGATGAACGTGTAGAGAAAGAAATGATTGGTCAATCTAATCTAAAGAGCACGTATTTGAAAGTAGGTCATCATGGTTCACGGACAAGTACTTCTGCTGCTTTTCTGGCAGTTGTGAAGCCACAGGCCGCCATATTGTCTTATGGAAAAAACAATATATATGGACATCCACATGCGGAAACCGTCAAACGTTTAAAAGAGGCGGGTATAAAAACGTATGCTACGGAAACTGCAGGTACGATTACAGTGACTACGAATGGCACAGCCCATTCCGTTACTACATCACTGACAAAACCCGCGCCAGTTCCAAAGCCTATACCGAAACCCGATCCTAAACCTGTACCAAAGCCTGATCCTAAGCCTGTACCGAAGCCTAACCCTAAGCCAGATATCAATTCAGGGTTGTACGTCATACCGGGTGCACCTACTTCATTCAAGAATTGTACCGAGATGCGAAAATCCTATCCGAATGGTGTAAAAAAAGGTCATCCGGCATATGCTAGTAAGCATGATCGAGATAAAGATGGGTGGGCATGCGAACGATGACAAAAGGTCAACGATACACATTAGATCGGATTGAAGATGGTTTTTATGTCTTTTTGTATTATGAGAATGAGCAGAAAGAACTTGTGATTCCTGTAACAGAACTATCTGCTGAGTTGACTGAAGGAGATGTAGTAGAACTCTTCATCGAGGACGCGCATTATACAGTTCGTATCTTACAAGAAGAAACCGAAGATCTACAAAAGAAAGTTGAAAATCTATTGGAAAAATTAAAAAACAAGAAGTAATATCCAACTACTATCCCTTGATGAACTGTTTACAGATCATCAAGGGACTTTTGGTTGCGGATAGAATTACTTAAACTTATACTAAAAAGCACGAGATTTTTAACGTTTTTTGTGATACGCTATGGTCGTCAAGATATCGTAGAAGGAAGTGACTCGTTTGAACATTGCTTTGATTGCGCATGATGAAAAAAAGGCTGAATTGGTCAATTTCGCCATTGCTTATGAGCAGATTTTTGCTAAACACACCCTTTATGCAACGGGCACAACAGGATTACGCATTATGGAAGAAACAGAGCTATCCATTACACGACTGAATTCAGGACCGCTTGGTGGCGATCAACAGATCGGTGCCATGATTGCAACCGGACAGCTTGATTTGGTTTTATTCTTCCGAGATCCGCTAACAGCTCAACCACATGAGCCGGACGTCAGTGCTTTACTTCGATTATGTGATGTCTATGGGATTCCGCTAGCTACGAATTTGGCTTCAGCAGAGTTACTATTACGCGCCATAGAAAAAGGCTATTTCTCTTGGAGAGAAACAGCCGCTAAGTATCAATAATTTTTTAATAACAGTTATAGATATACACAAGACGCGCAGTTTTCATAGCGCGTCTTCTTCATGTCTTTTATTGACCTGTGAAGTTTGGTTTTCTTTTCCCTACAAATGCCTGAACGCCTTCACGATGGTCAGTTGTTAAGCGCATAGCCAATTGTGCTTCACCTTCAAGCTTCAATACTTGCTCGAGCTTTGCGATTCCTTCTGCATGAAGAATTTTCTTTGATGCGATCATGGAAGCTGTCGGCGAATGCAAAATGACTTGGGCACGTTGTTGTGCCGTGTTCCACGCTTCTCCGTCCGCTACCGCTTCATCGACGAGTCCAATTTGCATGGCACTTTTTCCGTCGAGTACTTTCCCCGACCAGATGAGTTGTTTAGCTCTTGCAGTACCTACACGCTCTTTCAAGAAGAAGTGACCGCCACCATCTGGCACGAGTCCGATTCCAATAAAGTTCATGGCGATTTTACTTGACTCTTCCGCGATGACGACGTCGCATGCAATGGCAATACTACATCCTAATCCCGCCGCCGCACCATGTACGGATGCAATAGTAATTTGAGGCATACTGTACATCGCCAATGCTAATCTCGATAAGTCGACCATAACATCCTCCATTTTCATCGGACCATTTGGATCTAGCATAGCTTTAACGTTACCGCCAGCAGAAAATGCGCGGCCAGCTCCTCTAAATAGTACAACATGCACGGATGAATTATTCTTTAGTTGATCCACGATGTCTGCAAGATCCTTCATCATGACTCCGTCCATCGCGTTCATTACTTCAGGCTGGTTAAAAGTTACGGTTGCTAATCTTCCTTCAACTTCTACTTCAATCTGTTTTGTCAAAATTAATTCCCCCTTTGAATGAATGGTTGTTCATTCATTACATTATACACAATTGGCTGAGCATTTGCATAACTTTCACAAAAAATATCCCCAACGACTTTTGCGTTAGGGATATCCGTATTACTTGAGGGGGTGCGTAGATGGGAATAACTCTTCCAAATACGCTATTTTCTTATCGATCGCTTCTTCAAATCCTAAAATATAAGCCCCAGGTTCTTTCGGATTGTGGAATTGCGTCAACTTGCCTGTTGCCGGTTCCATAAACTTACTCGAAGCTCCGCAACCCATACCGATAATGGTCTGTGCTTCTTCCATGATCAAAATATTATAGAGACTCTCTTCACCAGGTTTCGAGTACCCGACATTCTCCAGATTCCCTAGAATATTTTTCTGACGGTAAAGATAATACGGTATGTAGCCGTTAGCGCGAGACCATTCTTCTCCACGCGTCATCATTTTTCCTACTGTTTCACGATCCGCCACTTGATACTTGTCTTTATTGCGTGTCATTTCAGAAGCGCGCTTGAATGACAACGTATGGATCGTTAATGATTCAGGTTGCATCTTTTCTGTTTCAGCGAGCGAATGCTCAAATTCCTCCAGACCTTCATTCGGTAAACCGATGATCAAGTCCATATTGATATTGCGCATTCCTTGCTCTCGAGACAACCAATACTTATCGATTGTTTCCTGTACGGTGTGATGACGACCGATAGCTTTCAATGTTTCATCCGTATAGGACTGCGGATTGACACTGATTCGATCTATCCCCCACTTCTTCAGTACTTCAAGCTTAGGTACTGTAATCGTATCAGGACGTCCGGCTTCCACTGTCACTTCACGCACATGTTCCATATAAGGGAACGAGTCCATCATCGTTTGATAAAGCGCGTCCATTTCCTCTGCTTCAATAGACGTAGGTGTTCCGCCACCGAAATAAATCGTCGTGATACGAATATCATGTTCTTTCAGCCATTTACCCATTGCACGCATTTCTTCATGCAAGCCATCGAGGAATGTTTCCACTCGCCCGCTTTTACGATGAATGGCATAGGCAGGAAACGTACAATACGCACATTTTGTCGGACAAAACGGAATGCCAATATAAATACTCACTTCTTCTTTTAATGAATACAAATCAGGTAACGCATTCAACTGAACGTCTGCAATTTCTGCAATTAATTCACTTTTACGTACGGATACGCGATGACGTTGCTGAAGTAATTGCTTCGCTTCGTCAACGGTATGACCATCTTGACGATACATATGGTACAACTTAGTAGGACGGATTCCTGTCAAAATACCCCACTCTTGATCCATCCCTGTTGCTTGCTCCAATACATCAAGCAACACGTGGGAATACATTCTTTTACGCTGGCGTAATTGTTGACGCTCTTCCGTTTCTTTTATCTCTTCCGCAAATCGAGATGTGAAGTGCTTACCATTCCACTGAATATCCGCAGTGACGCTAGGCGCTTCTCCGTAATCTTCATTAAACTGAAGATTAATTGCCGTATCTTCTGCATGATCTGTAACAATTTTAGACTGTTCAAAAAATAAATTGGCTAAATGCGTAAACATTCGGATCCAATCTTGGGGGAATTGTTCTTTTACTAGTAATTGCTGCATCGTTCTCTCCTACTCTCCATCTGTTGAAAAAAACCGGCCAAGGCCGGTTTAGATGTATCTATTAATTAAATCCTTCGTATAAATCTTGAATGGGTTTCAATACTACACGGTTTACTTCTTCAATCAATTCGCTTAGTTTCATTTCAGCAGTAAGCATCGCCAAGATTTTCGGATTTTCCTGAGCGAGTTGTGCTGTTTTCTGTGCATGCTCAAGCTCATCTGCTTCAATCTCTTCGCCTGCCATTTGCTTCTGTTGCAAATTCATTTGGATTTCACGGAAGCTTTCGAACAATGCACGTGCTTGCTCGTCACTTTTCACGTCTGCCATCGCTGTTTTCACCGCTACATACTCATCTGTCTTGCGCAAAGTAGATTCCAATTTGTTCATATCATCATAAATATTTACTGACATACTATCTCCTCCTACAATCCATTTAGTGTAAGTGCAATAATTCCTTGCACGATTCCAATGATCCCACCAAGAAATGCGCCTAGAACCGTGATCATCTTAAACTCTCTGCGTGAAATCCCCAGCACCAAATCTTCGAGTACTGCCACTGGGAATGTGTCTACTTGTTCTTTCACCATTTCATCGAGTTTTAACTTTTTTAATGATTCTTCAAGCTGTGACTCTGCCTGAGCGAATAAAAAGCTGACAATCTGTGGTGTCACGTTAGCAGCCGTCCAAGTAGATCCTTGTGGCCAGTAATGTGAAAGGCTGTGATCTAGTCTTTCTCGTAGTGCCAATTGATCCAGTGCATATTTTCTTACTGAAGCAAAAACACTATCAAAGTCAAAGCCAGACGTCAACTGTTCCATCGGTTGCTGCTGGACATTCTGCCACTCTTTCCAAATCAGTTGATCCAATAAATCTTTTGTTCCAGGAGCTTCTATAAATCGAAGTGCTTCTCGCTGAACCTTGCCGACAAGTGATTCCGATTCTCCAAAAAACATATTAAGCATACCGCCGAATGTACCTTTTGAAGCTAAGAAGTCATCAATCAGCTTTTGGAATGTCTGTCTTCCTTCTGCCGAATCTACAAATTGACTGGCACGCTGCAATACAAAATCAGAAGCTAAAGGAATTCTTTCTTCGATTTGTTGTTGCCAACGAAGCGGCATGACTTCTTCCACTGTACCTGTTGTTACTTTTATCTTCATATCATATAGCTGCTGATCGATCAATGTCACTAACTTATCTTCGACTTGCTCAGGAAGTGCTTCAGCACCTGCAAGCTCGAGCCAGTCGGTCAATGTTTTATCTGATTGCAGAACATATTTATCCATTTTACTTTGAATAAACGTTTCTACACGCTTTTCCATTCCAGGCGTCAACATCTTTTTCCTGAACAGGTCAGGTGTCAGCAAATAATTTGTTACCGTTTTTCCAAGCTGCGTTGCCAATTCATTTCGGCGTTTTGGAATCAAGCCGGGTGTAAATGGCAATCGGGTTTTTCCAATGTATTTTGCTTCATGTGGTCTAAACAGCATCTTAATCGCCAGGTGATTCGTTACCCCACCGATCAATGCGCCAATAAACGCCATGAACAAAATAGTTAACACTATTTTCAATCGCTTCACCTAATTCCACGTGGTCTTCGTTCCAATTATAACAAAAACCAGCTGAATGGAAAGCAATTAGAGACGAAGTTTCCTGACTTTACATTTGATTGCCGTTCAGGTACGTTGCAAGTAGAGTATTATGAACTATAACCATAAGATTTCATTGCAGTAATAAAGGAGGTACTTATTTCATTGAAGAAAGAACTGATTGACCACTTAGGAAGAACCGTTGTTTATAATTTTCCACCGAAACGAATCGTTACATTATGTCCGGGTATTACAGAAACATTATTCGGAATTGGTTTGGAAAATGAAATTGTCGGACGCACACGATACTGTATCTATCCTGAACATGCAAAAAGTGTTCCAGCTGTTGCAGGAACGAAAGATCTGAAGTTGGACTTGATACATGAAGTACAACCTGATTTAATTATTATGGAAAAAGAAGAAAATACAAAAGAGATGGTTGAAACGCTTGCCGAGTTCTATCCTGTATATGTAGCGGAAGTGCAAACCATTCCAGATGCCTATCGCATGATTACAGATATGGGAGCATTGACAGATCGCGAGCAACAGTCGGAATCGCTCGTCACTGAAATCAAACAAGCATTTTCAGAACTGCCTACTCTCCCTGCTGCGCGAGTTGCCTACGTTATTTGGCGAAAGCCCTATATGGTTGCAGGTAAGGACACGTACATCAATTCGTTGTTGCAGAAACTTGGCTTCGTAACGCCTTTTGCTGAATCAGCTGACCGCTATCCTGTCTTAACGGAAGAGCAATTTAAAGAAGCAAATCTCGATTTGGTATTGCTGTCATCTGAACCCTATCCATTTAAAGAAAAACAGCAAGGTCAGTTCCAAGAAATGCTACCCGATTCAGCGATTCAGCTAATTGACGGCGAAATGTTCTGGTATGGCGTTCGGATGCTTGAAGGCGCCAAGTATTTCAAAGACTTTTCATTCGACGTGTGAATTACTTCGTTCCATTAAATATCGTGGACATTCGAATCGCATGCTCCATATCATCATGCAATGCGATAAAAATTGGATCATATGCCTCTTCAGAAGGAATGGTCAAAAACAATTCTTTACATTGCTCTACTGCTTCGAGTTCGAAAACTAGCGCATTTTTAGCTGACTCTTTAAAATTAGTACAAGGCGCCGGCTTTTTCGGATTCGGCACAAACTCGTTTGTTAGAATATAATACAATTGCTGGAACATCTCATAATGACTTTTTTCATCCTCATACGCATGGCGAATGAATTCCTGCCATAGCAAATCATTCGTCAGCTGATACATGGACTTATAATAAAAATACGTTTTATACTTTTCCTCTACCGCATTGCGTAGTTGAGTAACAAACACACACTCATCCTTTCGTTCCTTTTGGTCAGTTTATGAAATGAGCGGACAGGATATCACTAATGGAACCATAAAGGAGAAAACAAGATGCTACAACACTTCAACCATAAAAAGATGTTCGCGGACACTGATTTACCTGGGTGGACGATTTCATTCTATTACCAAAACAAGCAATACAAAGGTGACTACCACAAAGACGGCACGGTCAACTGGACAAACGGCACACCACCTGATGAAGAAAATGTTCTCAAAATGGTGCATGATCTCATGACTTTCCATGTTTATGAATGAGACCATCCTAAATCGACCATCCTTTAACTAGAGGAGGTGCTTTTATGGGCAAAGAACAATCAAAAGGCAAAAAGCAATTGGAAAAAGAGCGTTTAAAGGTACAGAACGAAAAAACCGAAAACGTCTTCGAAGACAAAAGCCGCATCCCCAACGAGCAAAACGCCTTTAAAGAAACCCAGCCACAATACGGCGAGTAAATGCATGTCCTAAGACTGAAGACTAATCCCTTTTAAAAGGACTTGGTCTTCAGTCTTTTATTAATTTCTTCAGCGTATTTGCTATACAAAACTAGTTACTAACTGTAGCACCTCTCTCTTTATCTATAGCTATGGATCGACACATTTTGTATCCCTAAACCGTTTTTTTCTATTCTGCAAGCAAATCGAATTGTATTTTCTCTATAAATAAATTATTATGAAAGATAACTAACATTACTTTACAGGAGGTGTACGCTTTGTTCTTTTCCCTCATCTGGGTTAAGTGCAGAGCTATTATTTGGATATTGCCATACGCTTGGCAGCATTTGCTGCCTTGATCGCAGTCACCGCTTTTTTTGTTGCGTGTGAATTTGCAATCGTGAAAGTCCGCTCATCACGTCTCGACCAATTGATCGACGAAGGTAATCAACGCGCGGTGCTCTCAAAAAAAATTGCCGATAATTTAGATGAATACTTATCCGCTTGTCAGCTCGGAATTACGATTTCGGCACTTGGCCTAGGTATGCTTGGGGAACCAACAGTACGTATGATGTTGGCTCCAGTTTTCGATATGCTTGCTTTGGATGCTAATGTCGAAACCATTCTTTCCTTCACAATCGCTTTAGCGATTGTCACTTATTTGCATGTTGTGGTAGGAGAACTAGCTCCAAAGACCATCGCTTTGCACAAGGCGGAAGAATTATCCCTATCCCTTTCCGTACCACTGAATGTATTTTACCGTCTCATGTACCCGGTCATTAAAGGGATGAACGGATCGGCACGTCTTGTTACACGATTGCTAGGCTTCAAATCCATTTCCGAATTAGAAGTAGGACACACAGAAGAAGAGTTGCGCATCATCTTATCCGATAGCTTGCGTAGCGGTGAAATTAACCAGTCTGAATACAAATACGTAAATCGTATTTTTGAGTTTGATGATCGAGTCGCAAAGGAAATTATGCTGCCACGAACTGAAATGATGACAGTCGATAAAGAAATGACGTTATCTGAAGTATTTGAACTACTAGGAGTAGAACAATTTACACGCTATCCAATTATCGATGGCGACAAAGATCATGTCATCGGATTGATCAACATGAAACATTTACTGACTGCCTATATTAAAGACCCGACAAACGGCAGTAAATCCGTTATGCAGTATATGCAGCCGATTATTCGAGTTATTGAAACTATCCCTATCGGAGATTTACTCTTAAAAATCCAACGTGAACGGATTCATATGGCTATTTTATTAGATGAATATGGAGGAACTTCAGGACTCGTCACCATCGAGGATATCTTGGAAGAAATCGTTGGCGAAATCCGCGATGAATTCGACTTGGATGAACTACCTGAACTTCAAATAGTTGATACAGATCATTATATTCTAGACGCTAAAATGCTAATTGAAAACGTCAATCATGCATTAGACATAGAAATTCTCGAAGAAGACATTGATACGATTGGCGGTTGGTTCATGGATCAACGCTTTGAAGCTATACAAGGTGAGAAGATTATCGAACAAGGATATGAGTTTACTGTCAAAGAAGTAGACGGCAATCACATTCTGTACTTGGAAGCTAAAAAACAACCGCTCGATCATGCAACTAATGAAGTTACCGATTCGTCAAAATAAAAGCTTTCCCGCCTAAACGGGAAAGCTTTTATCTATTACCCTATCGTAAGGAGTGACTATATGAATAAAAAACAGGAAAACTGGCTTCTTGCTATGTGGTCCGTTGCACTTATCGCGACACTCGGTTCTTTATATTTTTCTGAAATTAAAGGCTATGTACCCTGTACAATGTGCTGGTATCAACGGATATTCATGTATCCGATTGTATTGATTGGCCTACTCGCGCTCATACAAAAAAACGTGACGATTGCGTGGACTACTGCCTCACTTTCATTTATTGGAGGTTGTATTTCTCTTTATCACTACGGTATTCAAAAATTAACGTTCTTACAAGATAGTGCACCCGTATGTGGTGGTGTTTCATGTACAGGCGCATACGTCAATTATTTTGGTTTCATTACAATTCCTTTCCTAGCACTAGTAGCATTCGCTTTTATTTTCATCGCAAGTCTTGTACTCTTAAAACAAACGAAGGAGTGAAATACATTGAAAAAATTATTAGCTATTGGTGGAGTGATTGTCGTGATCTTTATTTTGATCATCGTCCTCAATAATAAATCCAATGAAACAAAACTGGCTGACAATCCGTACGGCACAGATAATCTACAGCAATCTACAATTGATTTATTAGATAATGAAAGTTATCAGAACGTTGCACTTCCTGAAGAAGTCTTCAAACAGATTGAAAGTGGCGAGCCTACAACCGTTTATTACTTCAGTCCAGACTGTCCACATTGTATGGATATGACACCTCGTCTAATGCCAATTGCAGATGAATATGACGCACATGTCTATCAATACAATATGTTGGAGTTCAGCGATCAGATAAAACAAGAATACGATATAACAGCATGGCCTACTCTCGTTCATTATAAAGATGGGAAAGAACAAGGCAGAACGGTTGGTTCACAACCTGATGACCAAATCAGAGCATTTTTTGATGAATTCGAAAGCAAATAAGGAGACTACGTAGATGACAAGTTTTCATTATACAACTGAAACACCAGGCGAGACGATTGAAAAACTACTAAGAGAACAATGGCAAGGCGGAAAGAAGTCTGTCCATCAAATGCGTATGGACAAAAGTGTAACAGATACAGAAGGACAACCCGTTGAATGGAAGGAACCTCTTCCTGAAGGGACGGAACTAATCTTCGGTTTCAATGACGCACAATCTTCATATAAACCGGAACCTTCCAACTCCTTAAACGTTTTATGGGAAGACGAGCATGTACTAGCAGTATTCAAGCCTGCTGGTCTGTCCGTACACCCAGAACGCTTGCCAGGGACCGGCACATTGATGAATGAAGTCATGGGCTATGTCGAAGCCAAAGGCGGAAGCTATGCAGAACATATTCACCGCTTAGACCAGCATACGTCGGGCGTTTTACTTATTGCAAAGAATCCATTGGCAAAGACATTATTCGACCGGATGCTGGAGCAGAATCAAATCGAACGGTATTATACTGCCGAGCTTGAAGGCCAGCTAAGAAAACCACGTGGGACGATCAACATGCCCATCGGTAAAGACCGCAGTCATGCGACAAAACGCAGAGTATCCCCTTCTGGCCAGTCAGCGGTCACACATTTTAAAGTGCTCGAGCGCAAAGCGGATACGACTCTTGTCGAAGCGCGATTGGAAACAGGCCGAACACACCAGATCCGTGTCCATTTCTCACATATGGGTCACCCTGTCGTCGGAGATCAGCTGTATGGCAACGAAACGATTAGAAGAGGTCCATATAAGCTAGTCGCTTCCAAAGTGGCTTTCACACATCCTATTACGTCAGAGATGATTGTAATCGAAACTGAATAAGATGAAACAGAGCTGTTCAAGAGGTCGTAGTATTACGACTTCTTGTGACAGCTCTTTTCTATTCTTAAGCTGGAGTAGCTGGCGGTGGTGTTGAACTTCAGTACTTGAATCTAAATAAGTTAAGACAAAACAATAATTGACACACTACCTACAGTAAGTGATCAAAGTACCCGCACTATCAAACTAGAATTGAAGCGGAAGTTGGCGGCGAAGTGCAAAGATGTGCTCCTAACGCTGCGCTTTTACTCGCAAAAGCCGTCCTTCGTTACGGCTCTTCCCGCAGGATCAGCCCGATCAGGTGAGACAACCAAAGAGAGCTTGCGAACTGGTTGGCTCACCGCGGGACCATGGGAAAGCGTCCGCCAGCTGCAGCTTTCATCCCATGCACAATCCAATTAACTCTCTAATTCATTCACCATTCGCCCTTGAACTTAATAACCCTTACTAAGTTTCAAACCACACACTACTCCAAGTAGCGTG
>NZ_JARIEA010000030.1 GCF_029267015.1 Sporosarcina ureae
ACTAAAGCTGTTGAAGCTGTATTCGATACAATTCAATCAACTCTTGCTAACGGTGATAAAGTTCAATTGATTGGTTTCGGAAACTTTGAAGTGCGCGAACGTGCTGCACGTAAAGGACGTAACCCACAATCAGGTGAAGAAATCGAAATCGCTGCAAGTAAAGTTCCAGCTTTCAAAGCAGGTAAAGCACTAAAAGACGCAGTAAAATAATTCGAGATTTTACATAGGAGTCCGTCCAGCAAATCTGTCAATCAGATGGCCATGGATGGACTCCTTTCCATTTTTTTAATGGAATACATAAGGAAGTACAAGTCACTATACGGAATGATTGGAATGTGCTAGTATTTTGGTGAAATAGGTTTTGTTCCTACAAGGAGGACATGCTGTTATGAAAGAGCAAGATGTAAATAAATTAGAGCAGGCAGTTACGATGATCTTGGAAGCGATCGGTGAAGATCCGGCTCGTGAAGGATTAGTTGAAACGCCGAAACGTGTAGCGAAAATGTACCAAGAAGTTTTTGAAGGTCTAACTAAAGATCCAAGAGATTATTTTGATACGGTATTTCATGAAAATCATGATGAAGTCGTATTAGTGAAAGATATACCATTTTATTCTATGTGTGAGCATCACTTAGTGCCATTTTTCGGTGTAGCCCATGTAGCATATATTCCACGTAATGGAGTGGTCGCTGGCTTAAGTAAATTGGCTAGAGCGGTTGAAACAGCAGCACGTCGTCCGCAATTGCAAGAACGCATAACGTCGAGCGTGGCAGATGCTATGATGGAAAAACTGAATCCGCATGGTGTCTATATCATTATTGAAGCGGAACATATGTGCATGACAATGAGAGGAATCAAGAAGCCTGGAGCGAAAACTATTACGACAGTCGCTAGAGGAATCTATGAACACGATGATGTCAAACGGGCTGAAATTTTATCTCTTATTAGAACAAACTAAGGTCTTTGCCGAGCGCTTGCTGTATATGCTATCATTAGAATTATATATAGACTGGAGATGCGAAAATGACACAACCGGATTATCTAATTATCAAAGCAAAAAAAGATGGCGTGAATGTCATTGGACTCACTAGAGGCAATGACACAAAGTTTCACCATACCGAAAAATTAGATAGAGGAGAAGTCATGATCGCGCAGTTTACCGAGCATACATCCGCTATAAAGATTCGGGGAGAAGCTGAAATTCATACAGCTCATGGCGTAGTTTCAAGCGAAGAAAAAGAATGACCGTATATTTTACGGGAATGGAGCTTACTGATGGAGACAAAAGGATTCACTGACCAAGTCGACAATTATATACATGATTTGCGACGCGCTATTTACCAGCCAGTGGTCGAACGAGATGCAGGGCGTGCATCGATTGACAGGCGAAAAGCAGCGTTGCTCCTATTGCCTTTGCTCAATGGAGAGCAGTGGACGGACGAGATGCAGACCGCAGCTTTAGCGATTGGTGCCATCCATACAGCATTTGACGTCCATGACCAAATTGATATCGCAGATGCATCATCCAAAGAACAGCAATTGATGGTTCTCGCCGGTGATCACTTCAGTGGTATCCATTACAAGCTATTGGCATCGATTCCGAATTTCCATCTCATTCGTTCCTTGTCTGCAGCAATCGGTAGAGTCAATGAATGCAAGACGACATTGTTACAAACTCCGCCAACCACACTCGAAGAGCGATTACAGTTGATTACTGAAGTGGAAAGCGCATGTATTGTAGAATTCTTCGACACATTTGGCTTTACACGGTACACACACATCATCGAGACGCTTGTTCCATTCCTATGGTTGCTTGACAGTAGACAGCATGATTTAAATCGGATGAAATTTCCGCATTTAGTGCCAAATACAAGCGATACACAAGACTGGATCGATCAATTGCAGCAACAGCTGAAAGATAGATTAGAAAACAGTTTTTATTTACATACTGAATTAGTGGAAGCGTTGCAAAAAATGACGAACGAACCAGAAAGTAAACTGAAGTGAAGAAAGAAGGGACGAACTGTGGCGGTCTCAAAAGAAGAAAAAGTTCATAACGTCTTTGAAAAAATTTCGACAGACTATGATAAAATGAATTCCGTGATCAGTTTCAATCAACATATTAAGTGGCGAAATGATATCATGGCGCGCATGAATGTACAGCCAGGGGCGAGAGCACTTGACGTTTGTTGCGGTACAGCAGACTGGACCGTAGCATTGGCTGAGGCGGCTGGACCTACTGGTGAAATTGTTGGGTTGGACTTCAGTGCGAACATGCTGGATTCCGGCAGAGATAAAGTAGCACCTTATCCGAATCTAACGTTGATTCAAGGTAATGCCATGTCTCTTCCTTTCCCGGATCATTCATTCGATTATGTGACTATAGGTTTTGGTCTACGAAATGTTCCGGATTACTTAACTGTATTAAAAGAAATGCGACGTGTTTTAAAACCGGGTGGTATGGCAGTATGTTTGGAAACATCTCAACCCAAAATACCTGTCTATCGTCAAGGCTTCCGTTTCTATTTCAAATATATCATGCCGTTATTCGGTAAACTCTTCGCGAAGAGCTATAAAGAATATTCTTGGCTACAAGAATCTGCAAATGATTTCCCAGGCATGAAAGAGTTGGCGCAACTTTTTGTCGATGCAGGATATCAAGAGGTTTCTTATAAGTCTTACAGTGGCGGTGCGGCTGCGGGCCATATCGGTTATAAATAATGAGTACACGGGAGAAGGTAATGGGTTTGGAAAAAATTAAGTTGATGTCGCTTTATACGGATTTCCGCAAAGACATGTCCTATATTGAAAAAGAACTTGAGCGTTCCGTGCAATCTTCTTCTCCCATTGTTCGTCAAGCTTCTTTGCATTTATTGAAAGCGGGCGGAAAAAGGATTCGGCCGATTTTTGTAATTTTGGCTGCGCAATCTGGAAACTATTCGATGGAAAATGCTGCAAAGGTCGCTGTATCACTAGAATTAATTCACATGGCGTCTCTTGTCCATGATGATGTAATCGATGATTCGGATATGCGGCGCGGATTAGAAACTGTTAAAGCGAAGTGGAACAACAGGGTAGCGATGTATGCAGGCGATTTCATCTTTTCACGTGCGCTGACATCTATAGGCAATATCGAAAAAGCTTCTGTCCATCAAATTTTAGCAGAGACAATGCTTGAGATATGCAAAGGGGAAATCATTCAAATTGATTTCCAGCAACAAACTGATCAAGGATTACGTGATTATTTAAAGCGTATTAAGCGTAAGACGGCTTTATTGCTTTCTTCAAGCTGCGAACTTGGCGCATTAAGTTCGGATGCAGATGCAGAAACTGTTCGGAAATTGAAGCGTTATGGCTATTTCACAGGGATGGCATTTCAAATTATTGATGATATCCTGGACATTACTTCTACAGATGCGGAGCTTGGAAAACCAGCGGGAAGCGATTTATTGAATGGTCATATTACTTTGCCGGTTTTATACATAAAAGATGATGAACAATTCAAGCCCTTTATGGAACGTGCGTTTACTGGAGAGATGGAAGAGTCAGATAGACAAGCGATGCTTCGTTATATTCGACAAAGTGGTGCGATCGACAAAGCACAGCATGTGAGTGATTTGTATTTGATCAAAGCGTTGAAGGAATTGGAAAGTCTACCAAATAGCAAATCGAAGAAAGCATTGATTCAAATCGCTGATTTCATCGGGCAACGAAAATATTGACGATGTTTGTTAATAGTTGAAAGAAAAAGGCGTCAATGTTACGATTTAAAAGGGATATTCCCTATACATGATTGAAGGAGTGTTTTAGAGATGGAAAGAACATTTTTAATGGTAAAGCCTGACGGCGTACAACGTAACCTAATTGGTGAAATCGTTGGTCGTTTCGAAAGTAAAGGATTCCAATTGGTTGGCGGGAAATTAATGAACATTTCTCAAGAACTTGCTGAACAGCATTACGGAGAGCACAAAGAACGTCCATTCTTCGGAGAGCTTGTAGAATTCATCACTTCTGGACCAGTTTTCGCAATGGTATGGGAAGGCGAGAACGTAATCTCTACTTCACGCTTAATGACGGGTGCTACAAATCCGAAAGAATCAGCTCCAGGAACTATCCGCGGAGATTTCGCTGTAACAGTAGGCAAGAATATCATTCATGGTTCAGACTCAACTGAGTCAGCAAGCCGCGAGATCAACTTGTTCTTTAAAGAAGAAGAGCTTGTGACTTATGACAAAACAGTGAACAACTGGATTAACTAATTGCCAAAAACAGCCGAGCGAATTTCGCGTGGCTGTTTTTCTTATACATACGATATACTTTTTCCGCTATAATGAGAACGTACATAGAAAGAAAAGGCAACAGGGGGTCATGAGATGTCTGATTATTCGATATTAATTCAAGGCGTAAAGAAGAAGACCGGGATCGATTTATCTTTATATAAAGAAGCTCAAATGAAGAGAAGACTCACTTCTTTATATGAAAAAAAAGGCTTCCGTAATTTTAAAGATTACTCTCAAGCTATTCAAATAGACAAAGACTTGTTGGAAGAATTCCTTGACCGAATGACGATTAATGTGTCAGAATTTTACCGCAACGCTGTTCGTTGGAATGTCTTAGAGAAGAAGATTTTCCCGCAATTATTAGAGAAAAATAAACGCTTGAAAATTTGGAGTGCCGCTTGTTCTACGGGAGAAGAGCCTTATTCACTTGCGATGGTCCTATCCTCACATGTTCCATTGCGTGATATCTCCATCTACGCAACGGATCTGGATATGGGCGTATTGAATCGTGCGAAAGTAGGCTTGTACAATGAACGTGCGTTAAAAGAAGTCCCCAAACCAATCATTGATAAATATTTCATAAAAGAAGGCGCATCTTATCAAGTGGTAGATGATATTAAGAAAACAGTTACGTTTAAACAACAAAACTTGCTTGAAGATCGCTATGATACAAACTATGACTTGATCGTATGCCGTAATGTGATGATCTATTTCACGGAAGAAGCGAAAGACCAAATCTATTCCAACTTCTCCAAAGCATTAAAGCCAGGGGGGATTCTGTTCGTTGGAAGTACAGAACAGATCTTCAATCCTGAAAAATACAACTTTGAATCAGTAGATACATTTTTTTATAGAAAAAAACAATAATCCACGTTACGGAGGAATCGAATATGCGCTTTATAACAGCTGGAGAATCACACGGCCCGAAACTTACAGCCATCATTGAAGGATTACCTGCACAGATGGAACTAACGGCTGAAATGATCAATAAAGAATTAAAGAGAAGACAAGGTGGACACGGTAGAGGTCGTAGAATGCAAATAGAGAAGGACCTTGTGGAAATCTCTTCAGGTGTACGCCATGGTAAAACGATAGGCTCACCGGTCACGCTGACGGTTGTCAACGATGATTGGAAGCATTGGACTGGTATTATGGGTGTAGAACCACTTCCTGAAGATATGAATCCCGAAGATGTGAAGCGTCAGATCACTCGTCCACGTCCAGGGCACGCGGATCTTGTAGGTGGCATGAAATATGGTCACCGTGATTTGCGAAATGTCCTTGAACGTTCGTCGGCACGTGAGACAACGATGCGTGTAGCAATCGGAGCAGTTGCGAAGCAATTCTTGCGTCAACTCGGTATCGAAACTGTAGCGCATGTAACAGAAATTGGTGGCGTTCAAACAAATCCTGCTGCTTATGCAGACTTATCCATAGAAGAACTTCGTGCCATCGTAGAAGAAGATGCAGTGTACTGTGCGGATCAAGATGCGTCAGCCAAAATGACAGAAGCGATAGATGCTATTAAAAAACGCGGCGATACACTGGGTGGCGTAGTGGAAGTGATCATCGAAGGATGCCCTCCAGGAATCGGTAGTTATGTACAATTTGATCGTAAAATGGACGGCAAACTTGCTGGGGCTATGATGAGCATCAACGCATTTAAAGGTGTGGAAGTAGGTCTTGGATTTGATATGGCGAAAATGCCAGGCAGTGAAGTGCACGATGAAATTGCATGGAATGCAGATCAAGGCTATTACCGTAAATCCAATCGTTTAGGTGGACTTGAAGGTGGAATGACGACAGGTATGCCAATCGTAGTTCGCGGCGTAATGAAACCTATTCCGACGCTTTATAAACCACTCGAAAGCGTAGATATCGATACGAAAGAAGCATTTGTTGCGACAATTGAGCGATCTGATCCTTGTGCGGTTCCTGCCGCATCCGTTGTAGCTGAGCATGTCATCGCAACTGAAATGGCAAAAGCTATCATGGAGGAATTCCGTTCGGATACAATGGACGGCCTACAGAAGGATATTGAGCAATATAGACAATATGTAAAGGAGTTTTAAGATGGATAAGTTAACGGTTTCCGTCCGCGATCACCGATATGATGTCTATATAGGTTCGAAAACATATGATTTATTTTCGACTGAATATGCAGAGTTACTTAGTTCAACAGATAAAATTGGTATTATTGCCGATGCGCATGTTGCGGAGTTGCATCTTCCTTTATTACAACAAGCTCTATTACGTTCCGGTCGTGAGGTATCGGTGAAAATTGTGCCTGGCGGCGAGAAGTGTAAAATGCCAGAGGTTTACGTAGAGTGTCAGTCTTTCTTACTGACTGAAGGGTTTACGCGTAATTCACTTCTCATCGCTTTCGGCGGTGGAGCATGCGGAGATCTGACAGGATTTGTCGCAGCTACGTTTATGCGTGGAATTCGTTTCATTCAATGCCCTACAACTGTTCTTGCGCATGATAGTGCAGTCGGTGGTAAGACAGCCATCAATATGCCTGAAGGGAAGAACATGGTCGGTTCATTCCATCAGCC
This sequence comes from Sporosarcina ureae, assembly GCF_029267015.1. Lineage (GTDB taxonomy): Bacteria > Bacillota > Bacilli > Bacillales_A > Planococcaceae > Sporosarcina > Sporosarcina ureae_D. The sequence goes on from NZ_JARIEA010000030.1 coordinate 6,836, forward strand.
TTCAGCGGTGTTATTTGATACCGATGTATTTAACACGTTGCCGGCTTCAGAAATGCGTTCAGGACTAGCAGAATTAGTCAAACACGCCTTTATTTCGGATGCGCAGTGGACAGAGCAATTATTGGAAAAGAAGGGGTTCTCTACTCCATCCATCGAGTGGCTTGAAAAAGAATTATTACAAGGTATCCAAGTGAAAGCCGACATTGTAGGAGAAGACGAGTTTGAAGGTTCTACCCGTAAGTTTTTGAATTTCGGTCATACATTTGGTCATGCAGTAGAAGCGGCATCAGGATTCGGCGCTCTCAGTCATGGAGAATGTGTCATGATCGGTATGGGATATGCTTTCTTGCTAAGTGAAAAATATGGTGATATTCCTGAAGGATTTACGAATCGTTATCTTCACTTTGCTAACCGTAACGGTTATACATTTAAGCCCGTATTCTCTTATAGTTTCGAAGAGTTATTATCCTATATGCAAAAGGATAAAAAAGCTTCATTTGGCAAGATGAATTTTGTGTTATTGCAAAAAATTGGTGAACCGTTTGTGAAGGAAATTAGTGCAGAAGAGTGTCAGAAAGCATTTATAGAATTCAAAGAGAAATTGGAAAGCGAGGGAATCGTATGAGTGTAAGAGGAATTAGAGGCGCCACAACTGTGGAAACTGATAACGCGCAAGAAGTGTTACAAGCGACAGAATCTCTTGTACTCGAAATGGCAGAGGCGAATCAATTTAAACCCGAAGATATTGGTTCGGTTATTGTTTCAACGACAGTGGATGTCAAAGCAGCATTCCCAGCAAAAGCAATCCGCTCGATTGAAGGCTGGACGTATGTGCCGGTTATGTGCACACATGAGATCGATGTACCAGGCTCTATGCCTATGTGTATACGTGTCATGATGAATGTAAATACATCAAAAAAACAAAATGAAATACAACATATCTATCAAAATAAGGCAGTTCAATTACGACCTGATCTACAAAAATAAATCAACGAAAGTAAAGGAGGAGCCATCCCATGAAGTGGAAACCAATTTTACGTACGATGAAACCTTATACCCCAGGCCGTTCACTAGAAGATGTAAAACATACATACGGCTTGCAAGAAGTAAATAAGCTCGCTTCAAATGAAAACCCTTATGGTTCATCACCGAAAGTCGCAGAGTATTTACGTTCAAAAGCAGCCCAATTTGAAATATACCCAGATGTATACACAGCAGGTTTACGTGGAAAGCTAGCAGAATTCCATCAAGTTGAATCGAATGAAATTCTTTTCGGAAACGGTTCAGATGAAATTGTTACTATCATTTCACGTGCCTTACTGCAACCGGGTACGAATACAGTGATGGCTTCCATAACATTTCCTCAATATGCACATAATGCAAAAATTGAAGGAGCTGAAATTCGTGAAGTGGCCATGCTTGAAAATGGTGACCACGATCTAGAAGGCTTTTTAAAAGTGGCGGATGAAGAAACAGCAGTCATATGGATTTGTAACCCGAATAACCCGACAGGAAATCTTTTGTCGAGTACAGCGGTGAAAAAATTCTTGGATCGAGCGCCTAAGACAGCTCTTATAGTTCTCGATGAAGCATACTTTGAATTTGTTACGGATTCTTCACAGGAAGACGCAATGAAGTGGATTCATGACTACGATAACTTAATTATTCTTCGTACTTTCTCTAAAGCATATGGACTAGCAAGTTTCCGCATTGGGTACGGTGTGACGAACGCGGATGTAGTATCAGAACTCAATAAAGTACGAAATCCTTTCAACAACAGCTCATTGGCGCTTGCGGTAGCGGAGGTTGCGCTTGAAGATCAGGAGTTTCTTCAACATTGCGTGACTCACAATGAGGAAGAACGAAAACGTTATGCGGATTATGCAAAACAGCATTCATTAGCAATCTATCCTTCGGCTACTAATTTTGTATTAATCGCTGTGCCTGGAGATGCAGATGAAGCATGCGAAGTGTTATTACAAAACGGATATATTGTCCGCAGCGGAAATCTGCTGGGCGTACCAGGATTTGTTCGCGTGACAATTGGAACGCATGAGCAAAATACAGGTTTATTCAAAGCATTTGATCAATTATTAACTAACTAGTAAGGATAGATGACAATGAAAACGACTGTAAGTATTATTGGACTCGGGTTGATCGGTGGATCCCTTGGTCTAGCATTAAAGCGAAATCCAGAAGTTCATATTATAGGTTTTGACCGTTCGTACGCTACTGCTGATGAAGCATTTCGAAGAGGAATCATCGATACGGTTGCACCTTCCGCAAAATCAGCTTGTGAACAGGCTGACTTTGTTGTTTTTGCGACGCCTGTGAACACGACAGTGGCTCTTTTTGAAGAAGCGGTAGAGTGGGACTTTAAAGAACATGCAATTGTCAGTGATACAGGCAGTACGAAAAAACCTATTATGGATGCAGCTAAAGTATTGCAGAAAAAAGGGATTACCTTCATTGGCGGTCATCCGATGGCGGGTTCTCATAAAAGCGGTGTGTCTGCTGCGATGGAGCATCTCTTTGAGAATGCGTATTATATTCTCACCCCTAATGAAACAACAACTGAAGAACAAATCATGCATATAGAAAATTTGCTATCTTCAACTAAAGCGAAATTAATTGTATTACAAGCAGAAGAGCATGATCGTATGACAGCAATTATTAGCCACTTCCCGCATATTGTTGCCTCTTCATTAGTCGGTCGTTTAGCTGCACAAGAAGAAGGTCAACCCTTCGTAAAAAAATTGGCTGCAGGTGGTTTCAGAGATTTAACACGAATCGCTTCGGCAGATCCTGTCATGTGGCGAGATATTACTATTCAAAATAGAGAAGAGTTATTGTCACAAGTGGATGGTTGGCTGCATGAGATGAATTCGATCCGCGATATGCTGGAAGAGAATAATCCAGAGCATATTTTTGATTTCTTCGCACAGGCGAAAACGTACCGCGATCAATTGCCTTCCACAAGTCAAGGTGCAACGCAAGGGGCACTTTATATGACATTTGATTTGCACATCGACGTACCGGATCATCCTGGTGTTATTTCCGAAATTACTAAAATTCTAGCGGATTCGAATATTAGTTTGACCAATATACGTATCGTCGAAACACGTACAGATGTGTACGGTATTTTGGTTATTAGCTTTCAATCAGCTTCTGAACGTAAGCGAGCTCGTCAAGTGTTGACGTCAGAAACGGATTATTCCATGCACGTACTTTAAGAGGGGGAGAGCGCAATGTCAGAACAACAAACCGTTTCATTTGAAAAACCGGTCCTCCGTGGCACTTTGCAAGTACCTGGAGATAAATCTATTTCCCACCGTGCCGTAATGTTGGGGTCAATCGCAAAAGGCAAAACGACTATCAGTGGATTTTTGGATGGTGAAGATTGTCTGAGTACGATTGAAATGTTCAAACAGCTTGGTGTGAAGATTACTCGTAACGGAACAGATGTCACTGTTGAAAGTCCTGGCATCGCGAATTGGCAGACGCCTGCGAATGCATTGGATGCAGGCAACTCGGGAACGACTGCCCGTTTAATGTTAGGTATTTTATCAGGATCTTCGGTTACTTCTGAAATGTGTGGAGATCAATATTTGTCGAAGCGACCGATGAAGCGTGTAACAGATCCTTTAGAACAAATGGGTGCTACTATTACGAGTGAAGGTAAGGCGGATTATTTACCTCTGACTATCACTGGAAAAACGTTGCAAGCCATCGACTATTTAATGCCTGTTGCCAGTGCGCAAGTGAAGTCTGCCATTTTACTGGCTGGTCTTCAAGCGCAGGGCACGACTTCTGTTACTGAAATTGCTGTCTCTCGTGATCATACAGAGCGTATGCTAGTCCAATTTGGTGCGGAGCTTGAACAACAAGATAAAGTGATTCGTATAGAAGGTGGACAGCAACTGACAGGGACTGATGTTGTAGTGCCAGGGGATATTTCATCCGCGGCATTTTTCATGGTAGCAACAGCATTAGTGGAAAATAGTGATGTTTCGTTTCTAAAAGTTGGATTGAACCCTACTCGGACAGGTATACTAGACGTACTGGAATCGATGGGTGTACAGATCGAACTATCGGATGAACAAGGGTTTACAGGTGAGCGCTACGGTACTGTGCGTATCCGACATTCTAAACTGCGAGGGACGGAAATTGGTGGCGAATTGATTCCAAGACTGATCGATGAACTTCCCGTACTTGCATTGTTGGCAACACAAGCGGAAGGAAAGACCGTGATCAAAGACGCGGAAGAACTTCGTGTTAAAGAGACGGACCGTATTGAAGCAGTTGCTACAGAATTACGGAAACTCGGAGCGAATATCGAGACCACGCCGGATGGGATGATTATACAAGGACCGACACCTTTAACGGGAGCTACACTGCAATCATACGGTGACCACCGTCTCGGAATGATGGCAGCCGTTGCAGGATTGATCACGTCTAGTCCTGTTCAAATCGATAATCCATCTTGTATTGCTATTTCCTACCCTCACTTTTTCGAAGATCTATCGGAGCTAGTGAATCAATAAAGTAGAATAGAAAGCTCAGGTGAAGAAATGAATGTACTGCAGGAGTTGGAGCAAATTTTACTCGACGGAGATTTAGATGCTCTACAGGATAAAATACAGAAACTGCAAGCGGCGAATGAATATGATGCCCTATATGATGTCGCGAATAGGTTAGTCGAATATGGATTTGTCGGACAAGCAGACGGGATATTCTCAGAACTACTAGTAGTATTCCCGGATGAAGCGCAGCTGAAAATAGATCGAGCTGCTGCTTTGCTTGAACTAGGTGAAGAGGATGAAGCGCTATTATTGCTAACGGATATCTCACCAGACGAGGAAGAGTATGTTCAAGCGTTGCTCGCGCAGGCGGATTATTATCAAATGCTCGGCCTTGCTGAAACAGCATTAGCTAAAGTACGGGAAGCTGCAGAACTGGCTCCTCATGAACCGGTAATCCAGCTAGCGCAAGCGGAGCTTCTATTGGACTCAGGAAGATACAGTGAATCGGTTAGGATTTATCAGAAGCTTCACGAGTCATCTGACGAGGTTGCGGGCGTACGTCTGTCTTCACGTCTTGCGGAAGCCTATAGCGCAGGTGCTGCGTATGAAGAAGCCATTCCTTTCTATGAGGAATTACTTGAGAATGCATCAAATCCTGAAGAATTATTCGGATTGGCTTTGGCTTACTACCAAACTGCACGCTATTCTGAAGCCGTAACACGTCTCGAGCAATTAATTGAAATGGATCCAGATTATTTCTCGGCATATATGCTAGCAGGTCAAAGTTATGCCCAGCAAAATGAAGATGATAAAGCGTATGAGATGTTCAAAAAAGGTATTGAGCGTGATGAATTTGATAAAGAATTACAACTCGCTGCAGGTAAATCTGCTTTAAAACTGCAAATGCCCGAACAAGCAGAAATACATTTGAAAGAAGCACTCGTACTGGATCCGGAATATATCGATGCACTCGTAACGCTTGCTGCAGTCTACGAAAATCAGGAAGAAGACGAGGCATTAATTGAATTGCTACTATACGCAGAAGCAGATCAATTGGAGATACCTTTACTCGATGCTTTTCTTGCATATGCCTACGAGCGTAAGGAAGATTATAAAAAAGCGAATGAAATGTATTTGAAAGCATATGATGGGATGAACGAAGATGCTGCTTTCTTAGATCAATATGCACGATTCTTGCTAGAGGAAGGCAAACGCGATGAAGCATTGCCGATTATCCAGCAGCTAGTTAGAATTGCACCGCATGAAGAAGAATGGACAGCATATATCGCGCAATCTGAAGAGGAGGGGTAAGATGAATGCCATGGTTCCTGTAGCTGCCAAGAAAGAATTTTTAAGGTGGTTTTTAAAGCGCTATCGATTAAAGCGACGGGAATGTGTATGGATTTTAAATTATCTTCTCAGCAACGAACATTTATTGACTAATGTTCACTTCACAGATGAAGCTCATCACTGTCCGCGGGCTATGATTATTTCCACGACAGAAGTGGATAGTATTCCCTTCCGTTTCTACAAGGGGAGTTTGATGACAGCTGACGCAGAAAAATCATTTCACGACCTTAGGCTGCATCCAGATGAAGATATGTTCATCCAGCTGAATTTCAAAAACAGCAATAAGTGTCCGGAGTATGCGAGTGTGGCAGAAGAGAATCCTTATTTGCCTGAAGATCTCTTGAAGAAAAAGAAGGACCAGCAAATAGCGGAAAAACTTCTCGAAGAGAGCTTCACATTGACGACGAATGAAATGTTGCTGAAGAAAATCGACGAAGCGCTAGACAAAGGCGACCGTGAGCTATTCATCAGCTTAACGGCTATGCTGAATGAAATGAAAAAAGATAAAGACATTCACCTATGATTTCACCCTTCGCGGTGGAATCATTGGTTTGCGTTGAGGGAACATATGCGCTAAACTTTACTAAGTAATGTAAGGAGGAATGACAATGAACTGGGTTCCGAAAGATGTAGATACCTACATAAATCAGAAAGAATATATTGATACAATCGTTGTGCCTTTGATTGCCATAGATACGCGACCTGAAACTATGAAAAACAGCGCTTCCTCTTCCGAATTCTTGATGAATCTTTCCATGTTCATCGAGAAGCAGTTCAAGGGGCGTATGATGTTCATGCCGCCTGTGTCCTATACACAGTCGACAGACTTGCAGCAAATGGCAGATACGCTGTCAGAGGACTTGCAGAAGTCTTCCTTTACGCATGTTTTCTATCTCACGACGGATCCAAAGTGGACAAGCGTCACAGTGGAGGGTAAGATTGTCTGGCTGCCGTCTATCCCACTGGAGACAATGGATGACCATCTACGTCAGACCATCATGGAAGACCAACTACGGCAAGTTCTGACACACTTCATGGAGAGTTGGAACGTGCAGTGAGAAGCTGATTGTGATTAGTGAATGATTGCTGAGCTTTTGGGAGATGTTTCTTACAGTCGATTGAAGCTGAAGTGGTAATCGATTTGGAAATTGAACTATGTTAAACTTTACTCTGTATACGTATTAAACATAAGTCCAAAGGCCACGCTATTTGACACAAAGTAATCACGCAGAAATACCGCTATCAAGAGGATGCAAGCATTATTTTGTACGTAATTAAAGAACTATGTCGGTTTGTCACCAAATCTTAATATTTGTCCACAAACTTAAGCACCTACTAAAAGCATTATTGAATTTAGTTTCATATTGATATATCATAGATATGTCCTAGTATTACAATTAGCAAAAGAATGTCCGTGGGACTGACTTTGGAGTAAGAGGAGGGAAATTACTGATGAGCAATAAAGTGTCAAGACGCACGTTCCTAAGTTATACATTAATGGGAACTGGTGGGTTCATGGCCTCTGCAATGCTGATGCCGATGATTCGTTTCGCAATTGATCCCGTTCTGGCTAGCGCTGGCGGTTCCGACATGATTCCAACACCGCAAAAAGAAGCCGATCTTTCAGAAGTACCAGTTCGTGTAGACTATACAATCAAAGATCGACAAGATGCATGGTATACTTCTGACGAATCTAACACGGCTTGGGTCTACAAAGAAGGCGACAAAGTCATAGCACTTTCTCCAGTCTGTAAACACTTAGGGTGTACAGTAAACTGGGAAGGCGACGAGCATAAAAACGAATTTTTCTGCCCATGTCACGCTGGACGTTACAAAAAAAATGGTGATAACATTCCAGGAACACCACCGCTTGGACCGCTTGATGAGTTTGAAGTAGAAATCATCGACGGATTTGTCTATCTTGGTGCAACAATACCGAACACATTAGTCTAAAGGGTAAGGGGGTACGACCGCAGTGTTAAATAAAATTTATGATTGGGTGGATGAACGGTTAGATATCACACCAATTTGGCGAGATATCGCTGACCACGAAGTACCTGAGCACGTAAACCCTGCACATCATTTTTCTGCATTCATCTATTGTTTCGGAGGTTTGACGTTTTTCGTAACGGTTATCCAAATCTTGTCTGGTATGTTCCTGACAATGTATTACACACCGGATATTGAAAACGCTTGGAAATCAGTTTTCTACCTTCAAAATGATGTTGCATTCGGTGAACTTGTGCGAGGGATGCACCACTGGGGAGCTTCGTTAGTTATCGTAATGATGTTCCTACATACTTTGCGTGTATTCTTTACAGGGTCTTATAAGAAACCTCGTGAATTGAACTGGATCGTCGGAGTGTTAATCTTCGTCGTTATGCTAGGTCTTGGATTCACAGGATATCTATTGCCTTGGGATATGAAAGCTTTATTTGCAACAAAAGTTGGGATTGAGATTGCCGCGTCAGTACCTTTCATCGGAGAACAGATTAAAATTCTTCTCGCGGGTGATTCCACGATTTTAGGTGCACAGACGTTAACAAGATTCTTCGCGATTCATGTATTTTTCCTACCAGCTGCTTTGCTTGGGTTGCTCGCAGCACACTTTATCATGATCAGAAGACAAGGTATTTCCGGACCACTATAAGAACCAGTTTTTTGGTTAGGGTCATCTGAAATTTAAGAAGGAGGGAATAACATGCACCGCGGAAAAGGGATGAAATTTGTTGGTGATTCGCGTATCAAAGCTTCAGGCAAGATGGCGAATACACCAAAAGACTACTCAGAATATCCGGGTAAAACCGAAGCATTCTGGCCAAACTTTCTATTGAAAGAGTGGATGGTTGGATCGATTTTCTTAATCGGCTATCTAATCGTCACACTTGCACATCCGTCACCGCTTGAGCGTCAAGCGGACCCGACGGATACAATGTATATACCGGTTCCAGACTGGTATTTCCTATTCATGTATCAATTATTGAAATATGAATTTGCTTCCGGTCCTTATAACGTGATCGGCGCAATCGTAATTCCAGGATTGGCTGTTATGGCTTTAATGCTAGTTCCTTTCATGGATACTACAAAGGAAAGACGTCCATTTAAGCGTCCATTACCAACTGGATTCATGATTCTTTCATTCTTGGCGATCTTCTACTTGACTTGGGAATCAGTTGAAAACCACGACTGGGAAGCAGCAAAAGTTCAAGGTGCAATCGTTGATGAAGTAGAATTTGATGAAACAGCAGAAGGGTATGAGATCTATCAGGGCTCTTCCTGTATTGGCTGTCACGGTGACTCTTTCCAAGGTGGATTGGGCTTACCGTTAACTAACACAGGTATGACACCTGAAGAAATCATCGAAATCGCTCATGATGGCCGAGGTTCAATGCCTGCTGGTACATGGGAAGGTTCAGATGAAGATCTTCAAGTACTTGCTGAATTTATATCTGAGCTAGAAACGAAGTAAGAAAAAAGAGTCAGGAAACTGGCTCTTTTTTTCTATCTATTTATACGTAACCAAATTATACATAGAAGTAGGATAATTCAATGGAAGAGGTGATGTTTTTGCGAATGCTATGGGCACAAATTTGGATGATTCTTTCACATAAATCATTCTTATGGATTCTTCTCTTTATTAATATAGTAGGGTCCGTGTATGGATATGATTGGTATATGTGGCAACTGGAAATTACTGAACCAAAGTTTTGGGTTTTCGTACCGGATAGTCCGACTGCTACATTATTCTTTTGTTTCGCTATCATCGGCTGGCTACTCAACCGAAACTTCAAACTGATGGAAGCTCTTGCACTCATTACACTAGTCAAATACGGATTATGGGCAGTGGCTATGAACTTGCTGACACTTGTTGTAACGGGTTCTATTGGCTGGGTTGGTTGGATGCTAATTGGTTCGCACTTTGCAATGGCTTTGCAAGGCATTCTGTATTTACCGAAATATAGGTTCACTGGGTGGCATATTGCCATTGCCACAATTTGGACACTTCATAACGATGTAATTGATTATGTGTTTGGGCAAATGCCTATTTACCATGACCTGACGCAATTCAGTCCCCAAATCGGTTATTTCACATTTTGGTTATCGATCGCTTGTATTGTAATTGCAATATGGGATTATAGATCAAGATTGAAAGCACGGGCTTTGAAAGTGTAGCTAATAGTTGCAGTAACCAAGCAAACATTATAAAATGTAGGATAGAGAGAAAGAGAAAGGGGAGAGATTGACGTGTTCTGGATTTACTTTGCCGTCATTTTATTGCTACCTATTTACGCGCAATTTAAAGTGAAAAGCACATATAAAAAGTATTCGAAGATCCGTTCTACTTCCGGAATGACCGGTGCTCAAGTAGCAAGGCTTATATTGGATCAAAATGGTTTACATGATGTGAAAGTAGTAGAAAGCCAAGGATTCTTAACGGATCACTATAATCCATTGACAAAGATTGTGGCATTGTCCACAAGTAATTATCATGAAGCATCTGTAGCTGGCACAGCAGTAGCTGCGCACGAAGTTGGTCACGCTATTCAAGACAAAGAGGCTTACTCTTTCTTGCGTTTCCGCCACAGATTGGCGCCAGTCGCAAGTATAACTTCTAACGCATCTTGGGTATTCATCATGATCGGAATTATCTTCTCAAGCATGAATTCTTTGCTAGGTATCGGGATTCTGTTGATGGCGGTTGGGGTACTATTCCAAATTGTCACATTGCCAGTAGAGTTTAACGCATCATCACGTGCGATGGATCAAATTGTTCAACTAGGTATCATCCGTAACGATGAAGAACCACAGGCGAAAAAAGTATTGAGTGCAGCCGCGATGACATATGTTGCCGCAACTGCAGTAGCTGTACTTGAGCTAGTGCGTTTGATCTTAATCTTTACAAATCGCGACTAATAAATAGCGAAAATCCTTCTGCTAAATGCAGAAGGATTTTTTTAATCAGCAATTGGCCGTTTTTGTTCATCCAGTGTGAAACCTTCACCCATGACATCATGTACTTCCATCATGGAGACAAACGCTTCAGGATCGACGGAGACGATTAAATTCTTCAATCGAATCATTTCATTTTTACCGACTACACAATAGAGTATTTCACGATCTTCCTTTGAAAAATGTCCGTATCCTTTGAACACAGTCACGCCGCGTTCCATTGAATCCGCGATTTTACTAGCAATTTCATCGGGGAAGTTCGTTACGATGAAAGCACCTCTTGCGGAATATGCACCTTCTTGAACGAAATCAATGACTCGCGCACCAACGAATAACGCAACCAATGTGTACATCATCGAACGATAGTCTAAATACACAGCCCATGACAATAAGATAATGGCCGCATCAAATGTGAACATCGTCTTGCCCATTGTAATGCCGAATTTCTTATGTGCAAGCCTTGCTATGATATCCGAGCCGCCTGTCGTACCACCGCTTCTAAATATAATACCGAGCCCAACACCGATGAAAACTCCCGCAAATAATGAAACTAAGAACAGATCGCCTTCCATATGGATATTCACTTCATATTTCATAAACAATTTAATGAATACGGAGACGGCTACTGTACCAATGACGGTATAAATGAAGGAGCGTCTACCAAGCATTTTCCATCCTATAATGAACATGGGAATATTCAGCAACAAGTTCATCAATGCGGGATCCCAATTGAAGGCGAACAGTAAGATCAACGTAATTCCCGTGAATCCGCCTTCCGCCAATTCATGTTGGATCGTAAAGTTTACGAGTCCGAAACTAAATAATGCTGCACCCAAGAAAATTAATAAGATATTGCGTACACGAATTCCAGCGAACAAATACAACACTCCTTTGATAGATGCACTCTTGATGTCATCAAGCTTTTGTTTCTAGATAGCTTGTCCATTCAACGCACGTATTTTCATGTCACAATTCGTGCATTATACATAGTATGTGCTAAATATTATATTTTGACAATAGCCAGAAGAATGCATACGATAGGAAGGGGAGTTGATTGCGATGACTAAAACGATGGAACAACTGCAACAGGAAGTTGACACATACATAACAGGCTTTAAAGAAGGATATTTTCCTCCTATGGAACTCATCGCGCGATTGACAGAAGAGTTAGGGGAATTATCACGGGAAGTACAAGATCGCTATGGTATGAAGAAGAAAAAATCTACTGAAGCTGTGCGGACTTTGGAGGAAGAGACAGGCGATCTATTATTCGTCCTTATCTGTTTCGCCAACTCACAGCAAATCGATTTATCTACAGCACTTGAGACCGTCCTGACAAAATTCAACACAAGAGATAAAGACCGCTGGACTAAAAAGGAGGAAATGGAATGACGATTAAATTAGCGATAGCAGGTGCACGTGGAAGAATGGGTGGAACTGCGGTAGTCGCAGGTACGGAAGCAGCAGACATTGAAATCGTAGCGGCGCTAGATTATAAACACGATGGAGAATATTTACATAATGGCTCAGTAACAGATACGAAAGACGGGATTCCAATTTATACATCTCTTGCAGCGTTACATGCGGCACACCATCCAGATGTATTACTCGATGTGACGGATCCTGATGCGGTATTCGCTAACGCAAGCGAAGCATTATCTCTAGGTATGGATGTCGTGATCGGAACATCAGGATTAACTGCTGAAATGCTAAAGGACTTGGAGAACCTTTCCAATGAACAGCAAAAGAGCTGTATTATCGCACCGAACTTCTCAATAGGCGCTGTGTTAATGATGAAATTTGCTCAACAAGCTGCACGTTACTTGGGAGACGTTGAAATACTTGAAATGCACCATGATCGGAAACTCGATGCACCGTCAGGAACTGCTGTTAAAACTGCAGAAATGATTCGTGAAGTCCGTGCAGCTCATATTCAAGGTCATCCTGAAGAACAAGAAACGCTAAAAGGGGCACGCGGTGCAGACGTAGAAGGAATGAAGATTCACAGCATTCGGTTACCAGGATTGCTTGCACATCAAGAAGTGCTCCTTGGCGGTGAAGGAGAGTTACTCAAAATCCGTCATGACTCATTCGATCGTAAGTCCTTTATGCCAGGGATATTACTGGCGATTCGTGAATCCGTTTCTACACCACGATTCGTATACGGGCTTGAAAAAATTATAGATTAAACTTTTGCGGTGAGGCGGTTAATGTATGCAACATAGAAAATTAAAAGTAGGGGTCATTTGTTATCCTTCGCTCGGAGGATCAGGCGTAGTGGCAACGGAATTAGGACTGAAAATGGCGAGTAAAGGTCATGAGATGCATTATATTACATCGAGTAAACCTTTTCGCTTTTTAGATGTTCATCCAAATATCCAGTTTCATGAAGTGACGATCGAAGGATATGCGGTATTCAAGTACCCTCCTTACGACATTGCCCTTGCGAACCGTATTGCGCAAGTCATCGAATCGGAACAGCTGGATTTGCTCCACGTTCACTATGCGGTGCCACACGCGATCTCTGCTATTCTGGCAAAAGATATGGCAGAATCCTCTATCGGTATTATAACGACCCTACATGGTACCGATGTGACGATTCTCGGCCACGACCCTGCATTACGAAATACATTGTCGTATGGTATTAATAAATCGGACCGTGTAACAGCTGTTTCACGGTCATTACGCAATGAAACGATTGAGTTGCTACAACCGAAGACGGAAATACGAACGATTTATAACTTTATCGATGAGGAAAAGTATTATCCACGTGAAGTAGCGCATCTGCGTGAAGAACTAGGTATTACAGAAGATGAAAAAGTATTGATCCATATATCTAATTTCCGTAAAGTGAAGCGTATTCCCGATATTATCGAAAGCTTCCGTTTAATTGATAAGCAACATAAAGCAAAATTGCTATTAGTTGGTGAAGGTCCTGAAAAGTTTGATTTGGAAGAGTATGTAGAAAGTATTGGATTGCAGAACGATATTCTGTTCTTAGGGAAACGGGATGATCTACCTGAATTATTATCAATCAGTGATGTGATGTTGTTACTTTCCGAGAAAGAAGCATTCGGTCTCGTCTTACTCGAAGCTTTTGCATGCGGTGTGCCTGCCGTAGCTAATGCAATAGGCGGAATCCCGGAGGTTGTTCAGGATGGTGTCAACGGATTCTTAGTGCAACTAGGCGATGTACAAGCTGTTGCAGATCGGGTCACACAGTTGCTGAGCGATTCAGCTTTATATCAACAAATGAAGAAACATGCGATTCAAACAGTGCAAGAAGAATTCAGTTCTGATTCCATTGTAGAACAATATGAGGAATTATATTATGAAGTGGCGGCGATAAAATGACGTCTACATTTGGTTCTGCAGCAAGCCGGCAAGTCATTATTGAATTAACTACGGCAGGCTACGAAGCGGTCTTTGTCGGCGGTGCAGTACGTGATGCTGAACTCGGTAAAAAGCCGCTCGATATCGATATTGCAACGTCTGCTACACCACATCAAGTTAAAGAAGTGTTTAGGCATACTATCGATATCGGCATTGAACACGGTACGATTCTGGTGCTGATGCACGGTGAGCCGATTGAAGTGACGACGTACCGTACTGAATCTACATACAGCGACCAGTGTCATCCTGAAATCTATGTGAATTCATTGAAAGAGGATTTACAACGACGTGACTTTACGATCAATGCGCTTGCGATGACAGTGGATGGTGAACTCATAGATTTATTTAATGGGCTGAAGGATTTGAAACAAAAGATCATTCGTTCCGTGGGAAACCCTGAAGAACGCTTTCGGGAAGACCCACTGCGTATTTTCCGCGCTTTGCGTTTTTCCTCTGTCTTGGATTTTGAAATTGAATCAGAAACATTGCATTCGATGAAAAACCTAGCTCCTTCATTACGGCATGTCGCAATTGAACGCATCAAAACCGAAATGGATAAACTGTTTCTAGGGAAGAATCCTTCCCGTGCATTTCATTACGGACGTCAAATTGGCTTACCCGAACTTTTTCCGGAGTTACTTGCGGCATTTGATACACTGGATCGCTACACACCGTTTCTTCACGCGCGTCATGGCTTCGCAGCAATGCTTGCAGTAACGGACACGGATGCCGCAAATCTCTCAAGACAGTTCAAATTGTCGAACGAGGAAAAACGCTTCTTGAAACAATTTGAGGAGGCATTTGCGCTCCGAGTACATCATGTATTGGGTCCATGGGAATTCTATAGCTATTCAACCGATGTTTTAGAAGTTGTAGAAAAAGTGTATCACGTGAATCATGAACAGAATGAATTAACTACAAAGCAAATTGAACAATATAAAGAGCAATTACCGATTAGAAGTCGTACAGATCTCGCTTTCACTGGAAACGACTTGTTGAAGTGGTCAGACAAAAGTGGTGGAAAATGGACGAGCGATTGGATCAAGAAAATCGAACGAGCAATTGTCTTCGGACGAATTGAAAATGACGCACAGGCGATAAAGGACTGGTTTATAAATGAAATCACCCGTGAAAAGTGAATTATTAAAACGATTATTTGCAGCGCAAGGTGAACCTATATCGGGTCAAGATATTGCCGATGAATTCGGTCTCTCACGCACAGCTATTTGGAAATATATCAAAGAGCTTGAAGAAGAAGGCTATGAAATTGGGTCGCAACGAAAGAAGGGCTATTACTTAATTGAAGCCCCAGATTTGGTCAACCAAGGAAACATCACGGAGTATTTAACGACAGAACGCTACGGAAGGACCATTAAATATTTTACAACAGTCCCTACTACGCAGACGATTGCACATGAAGACGCACAAAATGGAGCGGAAGATGGCACGTTGATTATTTCTGAAGAACAGACGGCTGGTAAAGGACGTTTGGCCAGACCATGGACGTCAAAAGCAAATCGAGGCATTTGGATGAGTTTGATTATTCGTCCCGAACTGGCACCGCAGTATGCTCCTCAATTGACACTGGTAGCGGCAGTAGCTATTGTTCGTGCAATTGAAGAAGTGGCAGATATTCAACCTGTTATCAAGTGGCCAAATGATATTTTGATCAACGGTAAAAAAGTTACAGGTATTTTGACGGAGCTTCAGTCAGATCCCGATCGTGTCAAAGCGGTTATTTTGGGAATGGGCATCAACGCAAATCAACAGCCATCCGATTTCCCTGAAGAATTACAGACGATTGCTACATCATTACGTATCGAAAAAGGGGAAATGATTGACCGAGCACAATTAGTGGCGGCCATCCTAAAGTACCTCGAGCAATATACGGACTTATATGTCGAAAAAGGATTTGCTCCAATTAAAATTTTATGGGAAAGTTATGCCGCCATTACAGGCAAGAAAATCAAAGCGAGCATGGTCCATGAAACAGTTGAAGGAATTGCACTTGGTATTTCACATGAAGGCATGCTAGAACTACAACTTGCTGACGGAACGATTCGCGGAATTTATTCTGCAGATATCGAGATCAAGAATTAAAACTATACAGAATCTGACTGTTTTGATATAGTATACGCATAGGGCGGTATCAATTATGGAGCTGCACCTGCTTGGCAAATGAATTATATAAGAAATCTGCCTTGATCTTTATAGACAGGGACGGAGGAAGCTTGATCAAATGCTTACGCAACCCTTCTGTCCAAATTTGGATCAGTAGGGTTTTATTTTTGGTTTTTTTGCCTACCAAACGCCTGCTGAAATCAGACGTAAAGGAGAAGATTAACAGTGAAATCGACAACAGATTTTTCGAAAATGAAAGCAAACGGTGAGAAAATCAGTATGCTGACAGCGTATGATTATCCGACAGCACAAATTGCAGAACAAGCGGGGATTGATGTACTTCTTGTAGGAGATTCATTGGGGATGGTCGTACTAGGTTATGATTCGACATCACATGTGACGCTTGACGAGATGTCCCATCACGGCAAAGCAGTTCGCCGAGGTGCAAAAGATACATTCGTCATCGTAGATATGCCGTTTGGTACGTATCATGGTTCAGCTGACACAACCTTACAGAATGCTTTACGGTTATTCCAGGAAACTTCTGCGAATGCACTTAAAGTAGAAGGCAGTGGTGCGGTCATCGATAAAATCAAGTTGTTGACGACAGCGGGTATGCCAGTATGTGCACATTTAGGATTGCTTCCGCAGTCTGCTGGAGTCACGGGTGGATATAAAGTACAAGGTAAAACAGCAGCGGCAGCTAAACAGCTGATTGATGATGCTAAAGCTTGTGAAGCAGCAGGAGCATTCATGATTGTGCTCGAGTGCATTCCTTTCCAATTAGCGAAAGAAGTCTCTATGGCCGTATCCATTCCTATCATCGGAATTGGTGCAGGCGCTGAAACAGATGGACAAGTACTTGTTTTTCATGACATGGTTCGCTACGGCAATCATAAATTACCAAAGTTTGTTGAAAGTTATGCGGAAGTTGGTAAAGACATCGAAGGTGCCATGAAGTTATATAACTCAGCAGTAAAAAACGGTTCATTCCCTTCTGAGAGTCACCGCTTCACAATGAAGGAAGAAGAACTGGATGCGTTGTACGGGGGGAAGACACTATGAATGCCAGTGCTACTATGCAAATAGTTCGTTCAATCGCTGAACTGAAAAATATTCTTAATCCAAGACAACGGGAAGGACGCACAGTAGGTTTCGTACCGACAATGGGTTTCCTTCATGAAGGGCATATGGCATTAGTGAAGGAAGCGCGGAGAGATCACGACATCGTGGTGATGAGTATTTTCGTGAATCCTGCACAGTTCGGACCCGGTGAAGATTATGATGCCTATCCACGGGATGAACAGCATGACGCGGAACTTGCATCCACTGCAGGAGTGGATTATCTATTCATTCCATCTGCAGAAGAAATGTATCCTCGTAAAAGCGGAATCAGTATTTTGCCAGGCGAACAGGCATCTCGGCTATGTGGTGCTTCTAGACCAGGGCATTTCGATGGTGTATTGAAAGTGTTATTAAAATTATTCAATATTGTTGATCCGGATGAATCCTATTTTGGTATGAAAGATGCACAGCAACTTGCGATTATTGAAACATTCGTACGTGATTTCAACTTACGTACGTCGATTACTCGTGTACCTACTGTGCGTGAAGAAGATGGTCTTGCGAAAAGTTCCCGTAATGTTCGATTACTTGAACATGAAAGAAATGAAGCGAGCGCGATTTATCGTGCACTGAGCTTGGGAAGACGCAGTTATTATGAAGGCATTCCAGTGCAAGAGGTAGCGAAGATCGTGCGCAGAACAATTGAAGAAGAAACGTCAGGAACGATTGATTATGTCGAAGTACTGGCCTATCCATCATTGGATGAAAATATCAATGACGCGGCAGAAGTGATCATGGCCGCAGCGGTGCAGTTTACTTCTGCAAGATTGATAGATAATATTATTATGTCAAGTATAAAGGATGAGTAGAATGTTTAGAATGATGATGAATGGAAAATTGCATCGCGCTACTGTTACAGAAGCTGACTTGAATTACGTAGGCAGCATTACAATTGACGGAGCTTTATTAGAAGCAGCGGGTATGTTGCCAAATGAAAAAGTGCAGATCGTCAATAATAATAACGGTGCCCGCTTTGAAACGTATATTATCGAAGGAGAGCCAGGTAGCGGTGTGATTTGTGTGAACGGGGCTGCTGCGCGTCTTGTGCAGCCAGGAGACATCGTCATCATCTTATCCTACGTGTATGTGTCGGAGGAAGAAGCACGCACGCATCGACCGACTGTGTTGATTATGGATGAGAACAATCGTGTGAAAGAAGTTATTACGGAAAAGCCTGGCGTCGCTATATTTTAAAGAGTACTAAACCCCCATTTGAGAGTTATTCGAATGGGGGTTTAGTTTGTAGAATGTGAGAGTTGGGAAGGGGAAGAAACGTTGATCTGCGTTCCGAGCTGGAGCTTTAATCCAAAACTACTACCCAATGATCCTTTTAATTTTTTCTTCTCGTTGACTCCGATGCAAGACGTGAGTCGCTGTGGTAAGTGTGATACAATTTGCTTTAGAAACCAAATAGGAAGTTGATGATGGTATGTCTACAAGCAAATATGCAGTTGTCGATTTGGAAACAACTGGTCATTCGCCTTCAAAGGGAGATCGGATTATTCAAATAGCAATTGTCTTTATTGAGAACAATCAAATAATTGATACATATATGCGCTATGTGCATCCGCAGCGCTCGATACCGCCCTTTATTCATCAATTGACATCAATCGGAGATGAAGACGTTGCAGACGCCGCTCCTTTTGAAGAAATCGCTGAAGAGGTGGCAGATTTGCTTGCTGGGTGTATTTTTGTCGCGCATAATACAGACTTTGACGTATCATTTCTACAAAAAGAATTCATTCGATGTGGCATGTCACAGTGGTATGGCAAGACGATTGATACAGTAGAACTCGCGAAGATTATGTATCCTACATTACCTAGTTATCGATTGCAGGATATAGCCGAATCGTTGGAGATCCCTTTACAGCAAGCTCACCGTGCGGATGATGATGCGGAAGCGACTGCATGGTTCTTGTTGAAGGCACTTGAGAAAATTGAAACGTTACCTAAAGAAACGTTAAGTCGTATGCACGAGCGTTCATTTGCGATGAAATCTGAAATCTCGACGTTATTCTATGAAGCACTTAAGCGTTCCCGAGGACATGAAACATCTAGTGATTACGCTTTGTTCCGAGGAATTCCGTACGTAAAATCACAGCTCCAAACTATGGCATGGCCACAGCCTATAGAATTTCCAGCAGACGACATGGCGAAAGAACAAGTGATGCAGAAAATTAATCCGTCTTATCATATTAGAGAAGGTCAAGCACAGTTGATGGATTTGACGTGGCAATCATTCGTTGAAAAGAAACAAGTTGCTGTTGAGATTCCTACGGGTGCAGGCAAGACGATCGGTTATTTAGTACCGGCATTAATTCGTGCATTTGAAACGAAACAACCCGTTGTTATTAGTACGTATACTAACCACTTGGTCGATACACTTGCCGAAGAAGTCGCAAGGCTTGAAAAGGCTTTGCACGTAACGATTCCAACGACTGTGATCAAAGGTATGTCAAATTATATTTCATTAGGAAAGTTTGAAGAACTTATGCATTTTAATGATGAAGTGTATGATGACTCGATCACGATCATGCAGTTATTGGTCTGGTTGACTGAAACCACTACAGGAGATTTAGATGAAGTGAATGTTTCAGGAGGTGGTCAGCTGTTTGTTGACCGTATCCGTAAGCGTTCGATGCGAGTGAAGAAAGATGAACGAATAGCCGATTTCTATACACATACATTGAAAAACTGCCAGCAGTCGATGGTTTTGTTGACGAATCACTCGATGTTACTAAATGACAAACAGCGCTATGATCCGTTATTCCATTCCATTAGTGGTTTAGTGGTGGATGAAGCGCATCAAATGAATCAAGCAGCTATTCGCACGCATCAGCAAGTGTTTTCCTATACAAATTGGAAATATGTAATGAGTCAGTTGAACGGCTTAAGTAATTGTCAGTTGCTGTTTGACATACAGGATGTCTTAGTACGCTTTCATTTTAATCATAAAACTTCTACTGAACGCCTACAACACGCGTTTGATGAATTCATGTTGGCATTCGATGAGTCGATGCTCGTCCTGATCAACTCGAACTCAACTAACGGGGATAAACAGGTGACAAAATCGATACAGCCTTTGTCCAAGCGATTGAGGACAAATGAAATTTTCACTAAAGTTTTGCGTAAGATGAATGAATATATTAGCGCATCTGAAAAATATGCTGCACCACTAAAAAATCTCTCGAGTGAATTAACCGTACATGAGCTTGCTGTACTGAATGAATGGTCTTATTGGGTCAATGAAATGAAAGTCAAAGCAGGAGAATGGGTTGAACTATTTTTGGAAAAGCCAAAAATGAGCTCGACAGTTTGGATGGAAAAAGACAGCCGCAGTTTGCCAGGTAGTTTACAGATCAAGAAAAGCCCAGTTAACGGTTCTGAAGTCATCCGGGATTTCATTGATACACTTGAAGGTGAGGCAGGTATCGTCTGGACATCTGGAACGCTAACTGCCGGACAGCAAGATCGCTTCGTGCTGGATCAAGCGGGACTGCCGCCTTCTGTCCCATTATATACATTTAAAGCACCTGCTAACTTTTACGAAGGCGCGCATACGTTAATTGTGGAAGATATGCCGGATATTCAGCAAGTATCGAATGATGAGTATATCGAAGCGGTGGCGGATGCGTTAATTCAAACGGCCGTTGCGATTGAAGGACGAGTATTTGCATTGTTCTTGTCGCATGACATGTTGAAGAAGACTCATCAAGCGGTAATCGACAGTGAATCATTGCAAGAAGATTATGTATTGATTGCACAAGGTGTTAGTTCCGGAAGTCGTCACAAGCTGTTAAAGACATTTAAACAGCAGGAGAAAGCGGTGTTATTCGGCACGACAAGCTTCTGGGAAGGCGTCGATGTACCGAGTGAACAATTATCCGCGGTAGTTGTGGTTCGTCTGCCGTTTACTTCACCGGATGAACCCCTCTTCAAAGCGCGTTCTGAAGCATTGGTCGCAGAGCGTAAAAATGCATTCATGCATCTAGGTTTGCCTGAAGCTATATTGCGTTTCAGACAAGGATTCGGCAGATTGATTCGCTCATCTGATCAGCAAGGGTTCTTTATTATATTAGATCGCCGTATCGATACCAAATCGTATGGTAAATCCTTTTTAGAGGCATTACCAAAGTCATTTGTGAAAAAAGTATCTCTTGAAGGTCTAGTTAACGAGATCGAAAATTGTTATAATGATGGATGTACCAAAAGAAAGTAGGTTGAAAAATGAATCGAAAAAAATCAACGGTTCATTCGATAGGAAGAGTCGCTTATGCTTAATTGGATTAAGTTTCTATTTCTATTTTTACTCACACTTGGAATCACGATTACACTGATCGTTTTCTACCAAGCAGAGAAACCGTTCGCTGCATCGAGTAAGGTAGCGGAAGAAGCTGTATTGGCAAATAATGTTCTTGAAAGGGTAAATAAGACGAATCATTTTCATGGAAAGACTTCATGGATCACGGTCTATGGAATAGATAAAAAAGGACATGAAAAAATCATTTTCGTTGAAGAACAAACGACGAAAATACTAAAAGCCGTTTCAATTAAAGATGGTATTACAGAGCAAAAAGCTATTGCTAACGTCAAAAGAGATGATGATGTGCAGAAAATACTGAACGCATCATTGGGTCTTGAAAATGACACACCGTTTTGGGAAGTTGGTTATCTGGATAGCGAGGATACCTTAAACTATGCGTATTTAAACTTCACGGATGGAAAGCGGCTTAAGCATATTACAAAATTATAGAGTAAATTGGAATTAGAACTAAAAGGGAGCGGTCAATTTGAGAAAGCAATTAGCGTCCAGAGTAAGTACTTTAACACCATCTACAACATTAGCGATTACTGCAAAAGCAAAAGAAATGAAAGCATCCGGCATAGATATTGTAGGGCTCGGAGCAGGCGAACCGGATTATAATACACCTGAAAACATTTTGGCAGCAGCGTATCAATCAATGAAAGATGGAAAGACAAAATATACTCCTGCGGGCGGTCTTCCGGAATTAAAAGACGCCATAATTGACAAATTGAAAAGAGATCAAGGCTTGGACTATACACGTAAGGAAGTGTTGGTCGGTATCGGAGCGAAGCACGTACTCTTTACACTATTCCAAGTCCTACTTAATAAAGGTGATGAAGTCATCATTCCTTCCCCTTTCTGGGTGAGTTATCCGGAACAAGTGAAGTTAGCGGAAGGCACGCCAGTATTTATTGAAGGCACAGCGGCCAATCAATTCAAAGTATCGGCGAAGCAAATCAACGAGGCGATTACGGATCAAACGAAAGCCGTGATCATTAACTCGCCAGGTAATCCGACGGGAATGATTTATTCCAAGGAAGAACTGGCCGAAATTGCCGAAGTATGCCGTGAAAAAGACGTGTGGATCATTTCGGATGAAATATATGAAAAACTGGTTTATGATGGACAACACCATGTATCCATTGCGCAACTTTCAGAAGATGCAAAAGAGCGTACATTCGTTATAAATGGAGTATCGAAATCCCATTCGATGACAGGTTGGAGAATTGGTTATATTGCAGGTGACGCAGAAGTAGTAGGTGCGATGACGAACCTCGCTAGCCATTCGACGTCTAACCCGACAACGACTTCACAATACGCTGCGATCGAAGCTTATAACGGACCGCAAGATGCTGTGGAAGTTATGCGGAAAGATTTCGAATCCCGTTTGAATCAAGCGTATCCTAAGCTTGCAGCTATCCCAGGTTTCCATGTGTTAAAGCCACAAGGAGCATTCTATTTCTTGCCTGATGTCCAAGAAGCATTGAAGAATACAGGCTTTGCAAATGTCGATGTGTTCGCACAAGCGTTATTGACAGAAGCGAAAGTAGCAGTCATTCCAGGTACTGGTTTCGGTTCTGACTCGACGATTCGACTTTCGTATGCAACGTCAATCGATCAATTGGAAGAAGGAATTGCACGTATTGATAAATTTGTTAGAGATCACTGGAAAGCGTAAAACAGAAGCAACCCATTAGTTGCTGATGAGAGGAAGTTTCAAATATGCAGCAAGATGAGCGGCTGAAAATCTGGATTGAGCAGGGGAATGTTTCTATTTCCCAGCTCTTTTTTCAACATTATAAAAAATTACTGATCTCAGATAATGATGCCATGGTATTACTCCATATGATTGCATTTCAGGAAGCGGGGAACTATTTTCCTACGCCGACCGATATTGCGAATCGTATGCAACAACAAGAGAAAGATGTTACGAATTGCTTACAGCGCATGATGCAAAAAGGATTATTTTCTATAGAACAGAGTACCGATGAAAATAAAGTATTGCATGAAAAGTTTTCATTTTATCCTTTATGGAAACGATTGATAGAAGAAGTTGAAAAACAGAAGATGCAGTCAGAAGAAGAAGTAGTCAAGCAGGATGAGGGAGAAATCTTCTCGTTATTCGAGCAAGAATTCGGTCGCTTCTTATCACCGATGGAATTTGAAACCATCGGTATGTGGATTGATAAAGATGGTCATTCTACGGAAATTATCCGTGCAGCACTACGAGAAGCCGTTTTGGCACAAAAGATGAGCTTGCGTTATATTGACCGGATTTTATTTGAGTGGAAAAAGAAAAATGTCAAAACGATGCGAGATGTTGAAAAGCAGACGAAAGCGTTCCGTCCGACAACTGTAGCAACAGCTCCGCAAGTAAAAACTGCAATTAAAGATGTACCTTTCTATAATTGGCTTGAAGAACGGGAGTAGGTGAAACGATGCTGACAAAAACACAATGGAACATATGCCTGCAAAAGTTCGAAGAGATGTTTCCAGAAGCGCATTGTGAACTCGTTCATAAAAATCCTTTTGAATTACTGATCGCAACTCTTTTATCTGCGCAATGTACAGACGTATTAGTCAATCGCGTCACAGCAGAGCTGTTTAAGAAATATCAAACACCAGAAGATTATCTTGCTGTACCTATTGAAGAACTGCAGGACGACATACGTTCAATCGGTTTGTTCCGTAATAAATCAAAGAATATACAGGCACTCAGTCTCCAACTGCTTGAAGAGTTTGGTGGAGAAGTACCTCCAAACCGTGATGAGATGATGACGTTGCCGGGTGTTGGTAGGAAGACAGCCAATGTCGTTGTATCAAACGCATTTGGTGTTCCAGCTTTAGCTGTCGATACACATGTGGAGCGCGTAGCGAAAAGGCTTGGTATGAATCGCTGGAAAGATCGTCCGCTTGATGTAGAAGAAAAAATCATGCGTTGGACACCAATGGAAAAATGGACACAGACTCATCATCAAATGATTTTCTTCGGTCGTTATCACTGCAAAGCACAAAATCCCAACTGCCCAGAATGTCCACTGTTGGATTTATGCCGTGAAGGCCAGAAAAGGATGAAAGCGAAATGACACCAGAACAGTTAAAAGAACATGTCCAACAAGTACTTGCTCGGTGGGAACTACAAAAGCCGGAGTTAGAAGAAGCGTATGCTATCAATGACGAACGCAAATTGCTATTAATACAGCCAGCAATCGAGCAGTTAGAATGGTTGATCGGCCAAAGTGAACTAGCAGAGAATTCTCATACAGGCAAGATGCACCATGCACTTGAGCCGAATAATTACGAGGAACGAATCGAATTTATCAAACTGCAAAAAAATAGTCATTATGCGATGATTCAACTGACGATGCTGTATGATGAGATGAAGAAGAAGGCGGCACGTATACGTGTTCAACAATAAATAAAAAGAGCGGATCGACATTATATGTCGATTCGCTCTTTTTTAGTTGATCGGTTAATCAGAAGGATTGATGTTGGAATCATTTTGGTTTTGACCTTGGTCTCCTTGATTCCCTTGATTTCCTTGACCTTGACCTTGATTTTGATCTTGGTTGTTTTCGTTATTGTCGTTCTCATTATTGTTCGAGTTGTTGCCGTCTGGATTATTGGGGGTATTTTGATCCGATTGGTTTTGATCTTCGTTATCGGATTCATTGTCTGAATTCGAATCATTATCTGATGGATCATCGTCCGGATTATTTTGATCATCCCCGTTATCGTCAGGCACAATGATTGGCTCGTCTTCAATTTCTGGTTCATTTGCATCTTTTATCGATAGGCTAGCCGTTGCTGATCCGCTCGTATAGCCGCCCATATTGGCACTCACGTAGAATGTATAGCTCTTGCCGTATTCTACACCTGAATAGGTCGTCTGCTGATCAGAAGTAGTGGTAATACTTTGTGCTGCTCCGCCATCAACAGAGACGCTTACGTTGAACGTAGGACTTCCTAGGCTATCATACGTATTCGATACATCGTAATTCCAATTCAATTGAACGGTGTTGGAATTTGCATCGAATTGTGCGGTTAACCCTTCCGGACTTGGGATGGATATTTTTTCAGGGACTGCAGCTTTGTTGGGCAGTGTTCCTCTGACAAATAATTCAGTACTGATCTGATTCCGATAAGTAAATGAACTCGCTAGCATAATAGGGTCACTGCCTTTGACGATATCCGCCTCTTCTACAGAGTCTGGTTGAACGAATGTACCTGGATCTTTTGCAATTTTGCTCATTACATCACGGAAAAGATATTGTGGAACGTAACGTCCGTGCTCATATGTCGTGATGGGTAAATACTTCCCATACCCGCCCCATGTTGAAATGGTATATTCACTTGTATAACCTGTAAACCACGTATCAGGCACGTAATGACTTTTCATATTGTCTTTTTGCATTTTTTTAGCATCAAAATTTGTTGTGCCAGTTTTTCCTGCTATATCCATATTACTGATATTTGCTCGAGTACCTGTTGCTTCATACTCGGTAAGTACATCACGCAATACATCGGTAATCATATAAGCTGTAGAATCTTTCATTGCAGTTACAGGATCCGGACGTAAATTCTTTTCTGTTTTTCCGTCACGCAGTACTAGTTTAGTTACGGCATGGGGTTTTGTGTAAATACCGCCATTACCGAAAGCTGCATATGCGCCAGCCATTTGGACTGTAGAGAATTCAGCTCCGCCACCGAGGGCATTAGATGAATCTATATTTTCATAGGTAAACCCAAGTTTATTCGCGAAGGCTTCTGCTTTCTTAGTTCCTACTTTTTCAAAAGCCTTGACTGCGGGTACGTTTCTAGACCAATACAGTGCTTGTCGCATAGTTAATGAACCAAGGAATTTACCATCTGCGTTACGTATGGGCGTACCCGATCCTGTATAACTGTATGGTTCATCAACCACTTTTTGTCCTGTAGACCAGTCTAGTTCTTCAATTGCCGGACCGTAAGACAAAATTGGCTTTATACTAGAGCCCGGTGCACGTTTTACTTCGGCGTAATTCAAATTTCGACCTGAATAGTTTCGTCCGCCTCCGATTGCAACGATAGCGCTAGTTTTCGTATCCAGTACCGTCATACCCGCTTCCATTTCATCCGATTCATAATAACTCGGATCATTGATGGCTGCTTCTACGGTTTCTTGTACTTTTGTATCAAGCGCTGTTTGCACTGTCACACCTTCAGCTAGAAGGTCGGAATAACCTGCCTCCTCAATTTCATCAAGTACCGCATCCACGTAAGCTGGGTATTTACCGAATACTTCACGGTCTTCTGCTGCCAATAAAGTAGAAGTTACCGGTACTTTCTTTGCTTCATTCATTTCAGCGGTCGTAATCTTCCCGTGACGTTCCATAAGAGTCAACACGATGTTACGGCGTTTTTCTGCACGTTCGGGATGTTTAAACGGATTATAACCGTTTGGAGACTGCGGCATACCTGCAAGCATAGCCATTTCAGGTAATTCCAGTTCGCCTACTTTTTTCCCGTAGAAGAAGTTTGCACCTGTACCGATGCCATAACGTGTACCGGACATAAGGACTTTATTAAAGTACATTTCGAATATTTCTTCTTTTGTATATTCTTTTTCGAGTTTGTGCGCAAGCCATGCTTCTTGTGCTTTGCGCTTTAATGTTTTTTCGTTTTTTAAGAAAGAGTTTTTGATGACTTGTTGCGTCAAAGTGGAAGCCCCTTGTGCTCCAAATCCACTGCGGAAGTTGGCAACTACGGCTCCGCCTAGACGATAGAAGTCTATACCACCGTGTTTGAAGAAACGAACATCTTCCGTTGCTAGAATTGCGTCTTTCAACTGATCAGGGATTTCCTCGTACGGTACAAACTCCCGTTTTTCAGCTCCGAACTTCATGAAAATATCGCCATCTTTTGTGAGGAAGTTTGACGTCAAAGGATCTTTTAATAATTCCTCATCTAGATCAGGCGCTGTACTTGCATAGTAAGCAAATAAGGAAATGCCGCCAACTACTACTAATAGGAAAAGGGCTGCAATCCCCAGGAGAATTTTCTTCCACAACTCTTTTGGGAACTTTCTCTGGGGCTGTTTTTGTCGTTCCGTTTTAACTGTTACTTGTTTCTTTCGTCTTTCCGTTCTCGAGTTTATATTATCACTCATAATAGTTCCTGCCTTTCGCTCTCGTTAATCTGTCTTGCGCTTAATCCAATCCGCCACGGCTTGTATATAATCCAACCGGGGTTGATAGCCTGTATTGATCTCGATGGATCGTTCTTCTATTTCTACTAACGTAATAGACTTTCTTCCACCCTCTTCCATGCGTTGCCATAGAGGATAGAATTCTTGAAACGGTAGTAAGAAATACCGATCCAATAAAGTAAAGTTGACGATAAAAAAAGCCAGTCCCGATTGGTCAATTACTTGCTTCATATGTTGCACTTGATGCAAATGAATGTTTTGCAATGGTAATGAAGTTTTATTTTTTGTTTCTTTTGCTTCAAAGTCCACATAATAACCGTTCCAAATACCATTATAGTCAGTCGTTGAAGGAGTACGGAAATAGGCTTCTGTAATGACCGCAGCACTTCTTGCCGGATACCGCACGTTCACAATTTGTATAGGGACAGGTTTTTTATGGATGACAGCCAAACCATGCGCTAAATAGTATTCATTTGTATCATTTAGTTCGTCTTCCAATGACTTACCCCGATTACTAAAAGAGTAGTCAAACATTTTCTTTTTTGAAGAAGATACGGAAGGAGTGAACTTTTTTCCGTTTGGATAACGTATCGCCAATGTGACCACCTCGTACTCTACATCATACCATACCCACTACTGGACGAGTTACCGAAAGGAAGGTTTCCGGAGAACTAAAAGTAGTCGATTTCGTGACGGCTTGGAATGTTTGTTCGCAATAAGTGGAGGTGTGCTACTATTTCTGATAAAATGAATAGAAGTCCGTTTTTTATGATAGACACTAAAGGAGTTTTCTATAGATGAACAAGATAGCAGATACAAAGTTATTACTTACGATTTGTGATGAATGTGAGCAACGTTTTTACAGAATGAGAGAAACCGATCATGAACCCGATTTCTTTGGAGAAGTAAAACCATATGCGGATCGTAGCCACAAGGCGATTGCCGATTGGGCGGATGAAATGAAAGTATGGATTAAGAAAGATAAACCTCTTTATGTACATGAGGTCCAAATCGATTCGTTGAAAGATTCGATGACACAATTCGTCGTGCAATCTTTTTATAAAGCGACCGGTAAAAAGCGTTTTATCTTATCTATACGTGCAGCGCGCTACACATTAATGACGGTTTTGGACGCGATGAACGCAGATAAAGGAGTGGACCATGTGAATGAATAAACAGAGTATACCGGATACGATTCAAGAGCTATTCGCGGATTCACGCTTTGGTCCTAATATCGCCTATATAGAAACACTAAAAGAGCAAGAGGCGGTCATTGCCGAGTTTCCTCCGAAGTTGCATCCTTCCATTCGGAAAGCTTTGGCGATGAAAGGTATTACACAGTTATATAGTCACCAAAGACAAGCGTTTGACTCAGTTAGCGAAGGGCACTCCATTACTGCCATTACACCGACCGCATCTGGCAAATCACTTTGTTATCACTTGCCTGTATTGCAGTCAATTTTGGATGATCCATCTTCACGCGCACTTTACTTGTTTCCAACGAAAGCATTGGCGCAAGATCAACTAGCTGATTTACATGACTTGATTGAAGCGAGTGGAGAAACGATTTTAAGTCATACGTATGACGGTGATACCGCTCCAGGCTTACGAACGAAAGTCAGAAAATCAGGACATATTATTTTGACGAACCCCGATATGTTGCATTCAGCCATATTACCCCATCATACGAAATGGATTTCATTGTTCGAGAACTTGAAATATATTGTCGTAGATGAACTTCATACGTATAAAGGTGTATTCGGTAGTCATGTGGCGCATGTTCTAAGAAGGTTACAGCGCATTTGTAACTTTTACGGCAGCGATCCGATTTTCATTTGTACGTCTGCGACGATTTCGAACGCAAAGGAACTAGCAGACAATTTAACGAACAAAGACATGGTATTGATCGATCAAAACGGAGCACCCCGCGGCAAGAAGCATTTTGTTTTCTATAATCCACCCATCGTCCATGATGTTTTTGGTATCCGTAGAAGCGCAGTGCTTGAAGTACGTGATTTAGGTGCGTTTTTATACCAGCGCCATATTCAGACGATCATTTTTGCACGAAGTCGGGTGCGTGTAGAAATGCTTGTTACGTATATGAAAGAATTGACGAAGAAAAAGTTGTTTGATAAAACGGTAATGGGATATCGTGGCGGCTATCTTCCGTCAGAACGGAGAACGATAGAAAGTGGCTTAAAGAACGGTGATATTCGTACAGTAGTAAGTACGAATGCGCTAGAGCTCGGTATTGATATTGGACAATTGCAAGCATGTATTATGACAGGTTACCCGGGAAATATTGCGAGTGCCTTGCAGCAAGCCGGTCGTGCCGGTAGACGTCAGGAAGATGCGTTAATTATTTATGTAGCGCAATCAATGCCGCTAGATCAGTATATTATTCAACACCCGCAATACTTGCTCGGACGGCAGCCCGAGGAAATTCATATTCATCCGGAGAATATGTTGATTTTGATGGATCATTTAAAATGTGCTTCATTTGAATTACCTTTTAGTTCTACTGAAACATACGGTGAATTTGAAGTACAGGAATTATTAGCATTTCTACAGAGCGAAGGGGTTTTATTACAAACGTCTGATAAATGGCATTGGATGACAGATCGCTTTCCAGCAGGCGAAATCAGTTTACGTTCAGCATCGCAGGAAAATGTCATCATCATTGATCAAACATTTCCAAAAGAGACGCGCGTAATTGGAGAGATGGATCGTTTCAGCGCGATGACATTATTGCATGAAGAAGCCATTTATTTACATCAAGGGACGCAGTATCAAGTGGAGATGCTCGACTGGGAAGAAAAGAAAGCTTATGTCACGGTTGTTGATGTGGATTATTTCACCGATGCAAATCTTGCAGTGGAATTGAAAGTTATAAGTGAAGACAAACGCATGGAGGACGGAGAACGAACACTTGCATATGGAGATTTAGCAGTGCTAGCGATCCCGACAATCTTCAAGAAAATAAAATTCGATACACATGATAATATTGGCTCGGGTCCGATTTCGCTACCTGCAGAAGAAATGCATACGTCAGGTACTTGGCTTACATTCGATGTACCAGAGGACTGGGAGAAATCGGACTTGACGGATGCCATGACTGCTGCAGCATACGTTATTCAGTCGTTAGTACCGTTATTTATCAAATGTGATCGCAATGATATTCACGTAGTTCCGCAAGTGAAAGCGATTCATATGGAAAGACCCACGTTCTTTATTTATGATAGTTATCCAGGCGGAATTGGATTAAGCGAGAACATTTACAGTCGTTGGAGAGAATTGTTGATGCTATCTGCAGATCACGTGGCAGAGTGTCCATGTGAGTACGGTTGTCCGGTATGTATCGGGGCGCAGGAAGCAGGGCAGAAGAACAACAAACATCGAGCGCATAGTTTGCTGGCAGAGTTGGCGAAATGATTGGGGAGAGTTGGAGCTTACGGCTTCGGCTCTTTTTTATAAAACATCCATTCGAATGAATAGAAATTTCTATTAATTTTAGTAATAATTACAACGCCCCTTACTATATCTAACTATATTCTGCTATTATGAGTATGTAGAGCTATTAAACTACTAAAAAATAGGGGGTACAGACCAATGAAGGAAAGAACATTCCGGAAGTTTGGCGCGACGTTTGTTGTCGCTAGTGCAGTAGTAGTAGCAGGGGCATCAGTTGGTGCAGCGGAGCAGTGGTATAGTGATGTGTCGAAGGAAAATACACATTACGCTGGAATTAAATCTTTGACAGATCAAAACATTATCCAGGGGTATTCTGAAAATCTATTTAAGCCAGGTAATTCAATTGAGCGTCGTCATGCCGCGTTGATTTTAGCCAAGCTAGGGGACTTTGAAGAACCAACTAATGTAGGGGAAGTATTAAAAAAGTATAAAGACGTATCCGGTACTAGTTATTATGCAAAAGAAATGGCGACACTGACGAATGCAAATGTGTTCAATGGTGATGCAAAAGGTAACTTCAACCCGACAGCAGCGCTTACTCGTCAGCAAATGGCTAACGTACTTGTGAAAGCGCTTAATTTGGAGAAGTATGATACGGGTGAGAAAGTTCAAATCAACTTATCGAATGTAGGAGACTCACATAAAAAAGGTGTACAAATCATGGCGAACCTTGGTTTGACAGATCAGCTAAATAACTTTAGACCGAATGAGCCTGTCACGCGCGGCGCATTTGCGTCATTCATTCACCGGGCGCAGCAATTACAACCAGAGTCAGGCGACTTTACATTGTCATTGATGCATATGAATGATACGCATGCGCGTGTTGCGGAAATGCCGAAAGCGATTACCGCTATTAAAGAAGTTCGAAACGAAAAGCCGGATGCATTGCTTCTTCACGGCGGAGATGTATTCTCAGGAACATTGTATTTCTCAGAGTTTGAAGGACAAGCCGATCTAGAACTGATGAATTTAATGGGTCTAGATGCAATGGTATTTGGTAATCATGAATTTGATTTAGGTAATAGTGTAAACGGTCACGAATCATTGGCGAATTTTGTGAAAGGCGCTAATTTCCCTGTAATTAGTAGTAATATAGATTTCTCTAAAGATGCTCACTTGAAAAGCCTTGTAAGTGAAACGGACTTTACAAGCACACCGGCATTGGGAGAAATTCATAAAGGCTTGATTAAGGAAGTGAACGGAGAAAAGGTTGGGATCTTCGGATTGACGACTGAAAGCACAGCGTTCGTTGCTAGTCCAGGTGCTGTGGAGTTCTTGGATTATAAAGAGTCTGCTGAAAAAGCTGTAGCCTATTTTGAGAGCCAAGGTGTCAATAAAATTATTTCCGTAAATCATCTAGGCTTTGACAGTGATCCGTCTGTAGGGAATGATTTACTTCTAGCTCAAGCGGTTGATGGAATCGATATTATCGTAGGTGGGCATTCACATACGAAACTATCTGAACCTGTTATTGTCGATAAAAAAGCAAATGGAGATCAGAAGGATCCTACCGTCATTGTTCAAGCAGACCAGTACTTGACTCATCTAGGAACATTGGATGTAGAATTTGATAAAAACGGTGTAATTACAGGACAAGCAGGTAAATTAATCAGCTTGAAAGATAAAGAGAATGACGCTGAAGCAGCGAAAGCACTTCTGAAGTATTCAGGTAAAATTGATGAAACGTTTGGTAAGGAAATCGGCGCAACGTTAGAAGTAGATTTGCCAAATCCGAGAAGTCGCGGAGAAGAAGGTCCGACTGATAGTGTCCGTGCCAATGAAACAGCGCTTGGTAACTTAGTAACAGACGGAATGCTCGAAAAAGCGAAAGAATATGATCCGAAAACGGTAATTGCTCTACAAAATGGTGGAGGTATTCGCAATCACTTGAATAAAGGGCCTGTTACAGTGGGCGCTGTAATTGAAGTACTACCATTTGGTAATACATTATCTCTTGTCACGCTGACAGGTGCAGAAATTAAAAACACACTTGAACATAGTGTTCGAAACTCTCCTAATGAAGAGGGCGGTTTCTTGCATATGTCTGGAATGAAAATGACATTTGACAGCAGTAAAGAAGTAGGCAAACGTGTTCAATCTATGAAAGTAAAAATGAACGGTGAGTTTGTGGATATCGAAATGGATAAAGAATACGTGATTACGACAAATGCCTTTACAGCAAGAGGCGGAGATGGGTTTGAACTGCTTGGAGAAGCATATGAAAACGGACGAGTAACTGATCTTGGTTTGGACGATTGGGTCAACTTACGCGATCATATGGTTAAGCTTGGAACAGTTAAGCCTGAGATTGAAGGACGCATTATCGATTTGAATAAGTAATATGTTCACTGAAAAGCGTTAGTGCTTAATCTAACGGATTCGGAACATGTGAAGGAAACGTTAAAAAGCATAATAAATGAGGACGCAATTCACAATTGAATTTGCGTCCTTCTTTTTATCGTTGAATTAACATTTTTATGCTACATAATGATGAATTGGGTACGCAACAGTGCTGCCTGTCAGCTTGTTAATTGACAGTTGGAATAATTTTCCTGTAAGTAATTCTGAAACAAATGAAACGTTGAAGGCAATAAAGTGTTTTATGATAAAGTAGATTATGAGAGGATGGTTTGTTCAACGAATGGCCAAAACGTTGAATATAAATTCTTTGTTATATTAAAAAACACAGGACGGTAGTTTTGATATGGATGAAGGAGGTAGATTACCTTGGCGCAAAAGGAAGGTAGTGTAGTTATACAAACTTTGAGTTCTTTAAAAAAACGTTTAAATGAAAACAATAATATTCTTCAAATCCAAGAAAAAGAAGGTTATTTATATAAAGCTAAATGCACATTCAACTCTCCAGTAAGTGATGAGGAAATAAATATCTTTGAAAAACAAACCGGATTTATAATTCCTCCAGACTATAAAGCTTTTCTTAAAATAACGAATGGTTGTCGTTTATTTGATGATATTAATTACGGTGGTGAAATTGAACTTTATAGTTTAAAACAAATTATAGAATTAAATAAACACTACGATCAATTTGAAGGATGTTATGATATTGCGAATATTTATCAGGATAACATTGTAATAAAGTCTGAATCTTATTCACAAAATAAAAGAAATTATCTATTCTGGAAAAGCCATATAGAATCATTTGAAGAAGTTAAACCATTGGAAATGAACTTTGAATTATGGCTGGATAGATTTGTTGTAAGTCAAGGTTCAAAGTTTTGGTGGTGGTCTATATACACCGCAGAAAATTATTATAAACTATCGTAAATTATACAATCGGGCCATTTAGTTTAAGATTGAGTTCCAAATAAAAAGATATAAAAACATAAACAAGGTGGTTTACTGATGGTTGTTTTATCCTTAATTGCAGGAGTTATTTGTATAGTTATTTCGTTGTTTATGTTCATACCCAGTATAAAGAAAGCTAATTCTATTAAGGAAAAGTGGGGTGAGTTTTTTGATTTTTTTTTAGACCCTTTTACAGGATTAACAGCTTTGTTTTATTTAGGACTTCTACTAATGCTATATGGCTTATTAAGGATATCAAATTTACTTTGAGTATTTTACTATCGGGCGCGATTGCTGTATAAGGATTATGCTTCAATCGGGCCGTTTTATTGTGAAATATACTAATTTAAATTATGGATTATAGAAATAAAGTGCATGTGGAGTGAGGTGAATGAAATGAGATTACCTATGTATATTACATGTATAGAAAATCACAATATTGACTTGAAGAAGATGGATGGATACTTATTTAAAAAGTTAGGATACGAAGTTGCCAGGAAATTTCATGGTGAAGTAATTGGTTATATTTTACCTAAGTATCCGTTAAATTATTTTCGCCTAGATATAAAGATAGGTGAAAATATAATGTCCATTTTACTTCATGAATATTTTCCTTATGTAGCTACCGCTTCATATGAAAATGAACTTCAAATCCATTATTTTGATTCTGAAGATATAATAAACGAATTACGACCATACTATACAGTTTTGGAGATGGAATTTCTTAACGAATCCTTTATTCCTAATTTTCATGACTTATCAGAGACTGAATTAAAAAACGAGAAATATTGGAGACCGAATACAAACGGACAAGTTATTTTTAATTGTTGGGATTAGCATATTCTTTTATCTGGAGTAATTGTGAAATAAAGTTCAGAAGCGCTCGCTTAGCTGCTCTTCGTTACAGCTAGCGACTCCAGGAGGACAGCAAGAGCTGTAACGAAGAACGGCTTTTACGGGTAGTTTACCGCCTGCCCATAAGTGATCGCTCTATATCGCAATTGGACGATATTGTTGGGAATCACAACGTAAATGTTAAATTAAGTTAATGGAGTGTGAAAAGAAATGGTGTATGTAGGTCATAAACCACTGATAGAAGGAGAGAAAGTTGTTCTCAGACCTTTTAAGGATGAAGACTTTCCTTTTATAGAAGAATGCTTAAAGGATCCCGAAGTATTAAAATTGACAGGAAGCAGTTCGGATTTTAATAGAGAATCAACTCTCCGCTGGTACAATACAAGAAATGAACAAACCGATCGCTTAGATCTTGCTATAGTTGACCAATCCCAGGGCTTTCTAGTCGGAGAGGTAGTGGTCAACTTATACGATGAAAAAAATCACAGCATGAATTTTAGGATTCTTATTGGACCGAGGGGGAGGAATCGTGGATTAGGAACTGAAACAACCCAACTTATAGTCGATTATATATTTAATAACACCACACTGAACGAACTTACTTTAAGTGTTTTTGATTTTAATCCAAGGGCCAAGCATGTCTATGAGAAGGTTGGCTTTGAAATAGTAAGTATTGATAAAAATGATTTAGAATTTGAAGGAGAATGGATAGATTCTATCAATATGAAACTGGAAAAAGAAAGTTGGCTTAAAAGAAAAAACACTTAAAATAATCTTGAGCAGGGTAAATTCCCTACATAATGATCATCGGCAAACTAGGATGCATATCCGTATCGTACCCACGTTTTTTCTATCTGTTTGCGATGAAACCGGTTATGTGAAATAAAAGTTACATACATCAACCTTTTTGGGTTACTGGACAAATGTTTTTTCGATTCGTTTATCTGGGATGAACCAAATAATCGCAACTACTAAATACAAAGTATACGAAACAGCTGGTACCCAAAATGCAAACACTACCCCCGTGATATAAAGTAGCATGGATACTTTACCTTTCCAGTCAAAACCTATTTCTTTCGCTAAATCTGACTTGACCCCTTCGCATTGAACGACTTGTTTTTGTAAGAATAAGTACGAAACAGCACATAGGAAAAGAATTACACCATAAAATAATGTCGGAACTGCTTCTAACGGATTCATTCCTACCCAAGCGGTCGAAAACGGAATGAGCGACATCCAAAATAACCAATGCAAATTACTCCAAAGTACGCGGCCGTTCAACCGATTTAATTTATAAACTAAATGGTGATGGTTGTTCCAATAAATACCCACGTATACGAAACTTAACATATAACTTACGATGGTCGGTATGAGTATGAGGAACGCTTCTTGATCAATGGCGGTTGGTGGCTTCAGCTCTAAAACCATGATAGTAATGATGATTGCTAGTACACCATCACTAAAAGCTTCCATGCGACTTGTCTTCATGTAGTGACACTCTCCTTTTATCCTTCTTCTTTCTATTCACAAATTTGCTCTCTTTCAAACGGTCATGATGTTATTTTTTATAGTTTCCCTGTAACTTTTTACTATGGAATATTCAGTAAAGCTCAATATCACTTGTCCTGAAAATAATTTTAGTAGATGTATCCTTTACCCCATTATGCCTCTATATAGCATATGAGGAGATGAAAATGTATCTCCTACATTTGATTTCATTAGGAGGAAACTATATGTATTTATTACTCGATGAACCATCATTTACGTTGCAAACAACTTTGGTTATGGAAGTGGGATTTAATGAAGCTTTTTTACTGCAGCATCTGCATTATCGTTCACTCATTTCAAAAAACAAACGCGATGGATATACTTGGGTGTATAAAACTTACGAGGATTGGAAGGAAGAGATTCCATTTTGGTCACTCAATAAAATTCGGCGTACTATTTACAGCTTAGAATCTCAAGGGTATCTACTTTCGAATTCTTCGTATAATAAAATGAAAATTGATAGAACGAAATGGTATCGCATCGATTATACGAAGCCGATCTTCCAAACTCAAAATGGTACGGTGGGTGTTTCAGATTGAAACGACTGCATCACAAAAAGAAACGACGGATGCACTCAAAATGGACAAATGGATTTATCCGTACTGGGTATACCAATAACCAATGTACTTTAAGTAAGTAAAGAATAAAGATAGTGTCGAGATGAATCTCGACGTTGCATTTTTTAACAAACTATTTTCAAACGCAAATATTATGTTAATTCATAGAATTTAGGGTAAAAGAAATAAGAGAGACAAACAGGAGGAGATCTATATGCCAGTTCAAATTAAACGAGTTTACGAAGAAGCAAAGAAAGCAGATGGACTGCGCGTTCTAGTTGATCGTGTGTGGCCACGTGGAATGAGTAAGGAAGATGCACAAGTGGATGAATGGTTAAAAGAAATAGGACCGAGTAAAGAACTTCGTCAATGGTTTGATCATGATCCCGATAAGTTTGATCAATTCAAGGAAAAGTACAAAGAAGAATTAAAGAATAGTGAACAACAGAAGGAAGAGTTAGAGAAGTTGAAAGACTGGACGAAAGAGCATAAGAAGAATATAACGCTAGTGTTTGGAGCGAAGGATGAAAAGAATAATCAAGCTGTAGTATTAAAAGAAATCTTAGATCATCAACAAGTTTAATCATGACATGCAAGAAATGTCGCTACTCCTTTTGAAAGACAGAATACAATAAAAAATAATTAAGGGGTGAAGAAAATGTCCATGTTCAAGCGTTTCGCAGTGAGGATGCGTGAAAGTATTTGGTTTATTCCAAGCATTTATACGATTCTCGCATCCATTTTTGCGCTAACCACGGTTTTAATCGACACCAAGTATAACAACGCCTTGAAAGAGTACATACCTAGTTATTTCCGAACAACAGTGGATTTAGCACAAACTATTTTAGGGACGTTATCAGGCGCATTATTAACTATGACAACCGTCACGTTCTCAACGATCATGGTCGTACTGACGATGTACTCGTCGCAATTTTCACCTCGAGCACTTCAGAACTTCTTGAACAAATCATCTACTCAACGTGTGTTAGGAATTTTTATGGGAGGCTTTGTCTACACCATATTATCGTTACTATTCATGCGTAAAGCATCAATTAATCATGAAGTCATTTCTGCTTCTGTCGGAGTTGTGATTGCCGTGATCTGTTTAGCGTTCTTCGCATTCTTCATACATAATGTGGGAACTTCGGTTCAAGTAAGTCGGCTTATTCGTGAATTAACTGATGATGTACTCATTGCGCTCGACAGTGAAAAGGATGGAATGAAAGAAAATCGCGTCGTGTGGAGTAACGAGAAACCATTCTTCGCACAGAGTTTTACTTTTGTTACTGAAGTAAAGAGTGGAAACTTTGGGTACATACAATATATCGAATATGAAAAAATGACGAAATGGGCAAATGAACACCAAGCGATCATAGATATAGTAAAGCCAATTGGTGCATTTTGTGGAACGCATACGAGTATTGCCACAGTGTACTCTCAGAAAGAACTATCCATTGATAATCTTTCATCATATTTTGTATTAGGTGAAGAACGCTCGATTTTACAAGATGTAGAGTATGGTATCGAAAAAATTGTGGAAATTGCTTTGCGTGCGCTGTCTCCAGGAATCAACGACCCGAATACGGCGATCCGGTGCATTCATTCGATAGGGGAAGTGTTGCAGCGAGCTGCTTTATTACCAGGAGGTATTGCGGTGACGTATACCGAGGAGAACAAACCGTGTTTGGTCGTGGCGTATCCAAGTTCGGAAGACTATTTTTATGCAGCGTTCAGCCAAATTAGTTATTACGGTAATGAAGATGCAAGCATTCTCAATGCTTTATTGGATGCTCTTCTGTATATTGCACGTAATTTGGAAGATGACAAAACGAAAAAAACCGTTCAGTTGATGACCAATTATGCATGGAATCATTTCACTCATTCAGTAC
This sequence comes from Sporosarcina ureae, assembly GCF_029267015.1. GTDB lineage: Bacteria > Bacillota > Bacilli > Bacillales_A > Planococcaceae > Sporosarcina > Sporosarcina ureae_D. The sequence continues at coordinate 46,417 of NZ_JARIEA010000030.1, forward strand.
TTGAACCGTTAGATAGCGCAAGACTGCAAGAGAAGCGTCAAGTAATAGACGAACTAACGAAGTAAAAAGCAATACATGCCTAGTAAGCATATACTGCTCTTTACTAGATATTATCCATACGCTTTCTGATGTGCTTTTTTACGCTTAATATAATCTTCATCTGCACGAATAGCATCCCATCGTTCTTTGAAAATATTCGCGGATTCTGCCTTGATAGGATCCAAATCACGTTCCTTTACCGTCCCATCGTCATTATACTTTCGGCCGCTTTTATGATTCGCATAACGTCGTGCACGCGTATAGCCCATCTGAATGAATTTTCGTGCCATATCCATGCCAACAAAGTCGTCGTGTTTTCGATATTCTTCAAACAGTTCGCAAATTTGATCTGCAGACTCTTTTGCGATTTCAGGTGTTTTAAATCGCCAATGAGGTAAAATTTCACTTTTATAAGGCTCGACCAATAACACACCTTGTTCTCCTTTACCGACTCTATATAATTCGGGGTTTTTGCGTAAATCTAACGTACTGTAATCCAAATCATAATTGAAAGGCATATACTCACATCCTTTTACTTCTATTTACCCACGTTGGAATGTTAAAAAACGTGAGAATAAATCATGTAAAATACTTTACAATCGAACGTACATTCTTTATACTCAAATAAAAGGGAGGGAACGAATGTGCGGTATTCATTAGAAAAGGCATTACAATATGGTGAAGTTCTCGAAGTAATGTATGAAGCAAAAGATGGTTCCATTAGCAAACGGAAAATTCGTGTACTGAATATACATGGTAAAACATTTACAGCGTATTGTTTTTTGCGTAACTCCAAACGGACTTTCCTAATTGATCGTGTACTGGCAGTTGTTCCTGTGACGGTGAAAGAAGCGATTGTCATTTAATAAAAATAGTAATAGAAAGAACTCACGCGATGTATCCGTTTGTCAGGATCCATCGTTTTTTTATTGATTTACGTATAAAGTACTGAACCGACTGAAAATCAAATTTCATATAAAACTAAATAAATCATGTATAATTTAGAGAATAACGATTATTTTTGAGGTGAAGGTATGATAAACCAGAATGTACCGAACATAAAAGTGAATCCGTTCTATAGTCAAACGGTTCAGCATATAGTGGATAGCCAACAAATAGGGGAACAGATAGATGAGTTGAATCGTCATGTCATATGAGCAGAAATTAATGGCGATGAAGTCGCTGTTGAAGAAGACGACAGTAGTTAAAGAAGTGGAAGAGACGTTTAAGGTGCCACCCGCACCTAGTTATGAAAAACGTTGGTTGACAACGGGCATGGAGAAAATAGAAAATGAATTCGGAGTCGTCTATAAGCGTGTAATTCATTATCCGCTAGATACGATGCACGGTGATTTTTGTTTGGGCGATGTAAAGCAAAAGCTGATGAAATGGTCTGAAGCTGATTATATGCATCCATTAGCTCCGAATGCGGGCAAGCTTCTGTTTTTTGATACGGAGACGACGGGTTTAAAAGGCGCTGGAGCCGTGATTTTTCTCATTGGATTATTGGAATTACAGTCCGATGAATTCGTCATGACGCAGTACGTCTTACCGAATCCCGACCATGAAGCGGCGTTTCTTTATGCGTCAGAATTATGGAAAGAAGGACTCACTCTCGTCACATATAACGGGAAAAGCTTTGACTTTCCTCAACTCCAAACTCGTTGGTCTTTGCATCGGAAACTTTTACCGCCACTGCCTGTCCCACATCAAGTCGATTTATTACATGGATCGCGCCGAATTTGGAAAGGACAGATGGAATCATTCAAGTTGACGGAAGTAGAGCGAACGCAGCTAGGTTTTCATCGGAAAGATGATATACCTGGCCATATGGCACCTATTATTTATCAAGACGCGGTGAAAAACGGTCGTGCTGAAATTTTAATGAAAGTCATGTGGCATAATGAATGGGATATTCTATCGCTTGTGACGCTGTTTAGTCTGTCTACGGATATTGTCATGGAAGAAACTAGTCAACATAACGCTCAAATCGCAACAAATATTGCCAAATGGTTCCAAGACCTTGGTTTGAAAGATCATAGTTATAAGGAACTTCAACGAATAGCGAATGAGTACGGGACGAGTTATCCTATAACGCATTATCATTTAGGATTTTTGTTAAAGCGTCATAAAGAATTCGACCGAGCCATACAATCATTTGAAATCGTCGCAACACACGGTACTGGCAGAGAACAAGTACTAGCTTACGAGGAACTCGCCAAATTATATGAACATCAAATAAAGGACTACTCGCTCGCATATGAGCACATACTACGTGCAGATCAACTCTTGCAGCAACCAAATGTTTTGACCATGCGTTTTAGTCATCGCATGAAGAAATCGTTAGCCAAGCGGGAAATGCGAGTGAATAGAAAATTATTTCCTGGGCAAGCGCAAGAAGCGCCACAAGAAGAACAATAGTCTTTTTCAGTAAGACAAAGAATGACAACATATGCTATAATGACCTTATGGAATCATAGATGGAAGGACGTTTTGTCATGGAATTAAAGCTAGATACGAAAACGATCTTAGAAAAAGAATTTAAGCAAGCTATTCGAGGGTATAAACAAGAAGAAGTAGACTGGTTTTTGGATGACGTCATTCAAGACTATGAAACATTCAAAAAAGAAATCGCACGTCTACAAGAAGAAAATACGAGATTGAAGTCAGAAGTCAATTCATCTCAAAGACGCTCTCAAACACCAGCTCCTCAAACGACGAATATTGATATCATTCAGCGCATCGCGAATCTTGAAAGAGAAGTATTTGGCGACAAATTGGTTCAGCCTGAGCAGTGAAAATTAGATAGTGAAATGAAAGAACCGCCACAGTAAAAAGTGGCGGTTCTTTTTCGATGTATTCATTTTCCCGTTTCGAGGACTTCTTCTAGCGATTGAAACTCTTGAACGAAGTCTAGATGAATGGCTTCCCATAAATAGTGGGACGCAATGGAACGTTCAGGCGCCCATAGTGGCGATTTCTCAATGAGTAGTTGACGTCGTTCCGCCTTTTCCACTCCGTACAGCCACTGTGCAGATCGCTGGATTCCTACGTCATCTACAGCAAGTATATCTGGTCGGCCAAGTGATAAGATCAAAAACATCTCGGCTGTCCATTTACCGATGCCTTTGACATGGATTAATTGTTTGAGAATCTCGTCATCGTCATATGATGCGATATGGTGTAGATCAAGATCACCATTCGCTATTTTGTCTGCAAGATCCTTGACGTAGTCAGACTTTCTCATAGTCAAGCCTACTTCTCTCAACTGTTCTTTTGACGTCATGATTAAGCCGTCCACCGTGATATGCCCGCCAAGTAAATCGAGCAAACGAGCGTAGATCGCACTTGCAGCGTTTACTGAGATTTGCTGACCGATGATGGATCGAACGATAGACGATACATAATCTGTTCGTAAAGGTATTTCAATATCGCCAATGAGCGATATCAACTGTTTCAGTCTAGGATCTTTTGCGCTAATCGATTGAACTGCTGGATCCTCTGTCGTTATGTGAAGTGTTTCCAAAATGTTCACCTCTAGTCTTCAAAATGTAATGAATCAGACACCATCCTTCATCCATTTGGCCGTCAGCGTATCAGCAGACAACATCTCTTGCGGTGTGCCTTCGAAGAGAATCGTTCCTCCTCGTTTTCCTCCGCCTGGACCGAGTTCTATTACCCAGTCACTCGCTGCGATAAAGTCTAGATTATGTTCAATGATTATGACTGAATTGCCTTTGTTTACGAGTCTTTGGAACAATTCAAGTAGCTTGCCATTATCACTCATATGCAATCCTAATGACGGTTCGTCTAATAGATAGATTTGTCCTTCGTTTTGTAAGTGGCTAGCCAATTTAAGTCGCTGTATTTCCCCACCGCTCAATGAACTCGTCGTTTGTCCTAACGTGAGATAATTTAAACCGACTTCATCCAGCATATCCATCCTTTTTAATATTTTCGGCATAACGAAATGTTCTTTCGCTTCGTCTACTGTTAACTCTAAAATTTCTGCAATGTTTTTCCCTTTGTACACATAGGAAAGGGCTTCATCCGAATAGCGCAATCCACCGCAGGCTTCGCAGACAACAGTTACCGGATCCGCAAATGCGACGTCAGGCGTAGTCACCCCTTTTCCGTCACATACAGGACAAGCGCCTAACGAGTTAAAGCTAAAAAGTCCTGCGGGTTGTCCTGTTTCTTTCGCTAGGATTTGCCGAATATCATCCATGATTCCCATATACGTAGCGAGTGTAGAACGGCTAGAGATCCCAATACGTCCTTGACTTACTTTAATGATGTCAGGATATTTTGCCGAAAATGCTTCAAATAATAAAGAACTTTTACCTGAACCTGAGACACCACAGACAGAAACGAGAACATTTTTAGGGATATCAATGGATACATCTTTGAGGTTGTTAGTATTCGCCTTCGTCACGACAAAATGATCGTTTGATTCGCGTGGATGCATATTGATTTCTAATTTGTGATCGAGTTTTGTTAGTGCAGAAGCTTTCTGTAATCCATCGGGTTTCCCTTGATAGACGATTTCTCCGCCTGCTGCACCTGCACCGGGACCCATTTCCACAATTTCATCTGCCACTTTTATAACAGATAAATCATGTTCGATGACAATGACGGTATTATGGTTAGCTTTCAGACCTTTGAGCATGCCTATTAACATATCCACTTCTTCTGGATGAAGACCTGCGCTTGGCTCATCGAAAATATAACTTATATTGTTTAAACTGCTTCCTAAATGTCGTGCGATTTTGACTCGTTGTGCTTCGCCACCCGAAAGTGTTCCCATTTTTCGAGACAAGCTTAAATAGCCGAGACCTAAGTCAATCAGTTGTTGTACATTGGGAATTGCCTGTCGTGCGATAGACTCGCCGAGAGGATCGGATATATTTTGCAGTTCGGGCAAAAGCTCTGTTAATTCCAATTTATCGTATTGCGCAATATTGAAACCGTTAATTTTAGACTTCAACACTTCTGGGTTTAATCCTGAACCTTCACAAGTAGGGCATAATGTATGTGTTGACACCGCCAGCACATCTTCTTGTGACGTTTGTTTAAGTTTTGTAATATCTCGATTAATATAAAGACGTACAAATCTAGGCAATAATCCATCCCACTCATGATCATGCGGACCATCTTTCGTGTGGAATGGCGCAAACACTCTTTCGCCTTCAGGTGGTCCATAAATCAATAAATTATATTGATCTTCAGGATACTCTTTAATTGGCAAGTCGGGATCGAATAACCCACCGGTCATCATCCACCTACCTTGCCATCCAGAAGGGGATAAAGGCTTAAACTTTACAGCGTATTCTCGAAGCGACTTGTCCAAGTCGATAATTTTATGCAAATCAGGGTACACTACTTCGCCAAAGCCATTACACTGTGGACATTTACCGAATGAACTTTGATTAGAGAAGTCCGTAGCCGAACCAATTGCGGGTGTACCGATACGCGAGAACAATAGACGAATCAATGGATGAATGTCCATATACGTCCCAACTGTTGAGCGAGTATTACCTCCAACCGGCTTTTGCTCTACTACAATAACTGGGCTCAAATGCTGCATTAAATCTGCACGCGGTCGTTCATAACGAGGCATTTGGTTTCGTACGTAGAGCGGGTAATTCAATGTCATCTGCCGTCTACTCTCCGTTGCAAGCGTATCAAACACTACCGAACTCTTGCCCGATCCAGACAAGCCAGTAAACACCGTAATCTGTTCCTTCGGCAAATTTATATCTATATTTTTCAAATTATTCTCTCGTAATCCACGTAAAACAATCTCATCTTTGTTTTCCTTCATATAAGAGCCCTCCTCAAAACAGTAAATAGTAGTTCTGCTAGATGATTTCCCTAAATTACAGAAGTTACACTATGTAATTTGAAGAATTGATAGGTAGGAGTATGCTGGAGCTTCAATCCCGAACCACTCACCAATTCACTCTCTATTTTCTTAACATTTCACAACAACAATTAAATCTAACACTTTCCAAACGAATCCATTGTGTAAATTCGAGTTCTGGTGTATACTCAGGAGTGCCATAGAGAGTATTCAGGTAATCGCTGCAACTTCGGTTGTAGAGGAAAGTCCATGCTCACACGGATCTGAGATGACCGTAGTGTTCGTGCTCGGTGAAAAAATAAGCCGGGGCAATGCATTTGCATTGATGGCGGGAATAACTCCTAAGTCTTCGGATATGGACTAGATTCTCTGAAAGTGCCACAGTGACGTAGTCGGCATGGAAACATGTCGAGTGGAACGGGTAAACCCCACGAGTGAGAAACCCAAATTATGGTAGGGGCGTTCTTCCGAAAGAATTCAATGGAGGAAGGAACAGGCAATTGTCTGTAGATAGATGATTACCACTTCAAGTACGAGGCGCGAGCCGTTTGAGTACCGAAGAACAAAACATGGCTTACAGAATATTCTATGGCATTTATCTTACAATTTGCTCTCCTACAGTTTTGGGAGAGTTTTTCTTTTTATAGAAGCGAACGTATACATATACCTTTCTGAAGATAGAAGGGACATATTGACCGAAACAAAAGAATGGAGAGTTGAAACATGAGTAAATACAATTTAGTCGCAACCGCTGCCATGGGGCTCGAATCCATCGTAGCATCTGAAATAAAAGATCTTGGCTATGAATGCCAGACAGAGAACGGAAAAGTCTATTTTTCGGGAGACGAAGAAGCAATAGCAAGAGCGAATATGTGGTTGCGCGTAGGCGACCGTGTACGAATTATTGTGGGCGAATTTAAAGCCTTCACATTTGATGAGTTATTCGAACGCACGAAAGCTTTGCCATGGGAAGAGTTCTTGCCAGTAGATGCAGCGTTCCCTGTGTCTGGTAAATCTGTCAAGTCCAAATTATTCAGTGTACCTGACTGTCAGGCAATCGTGAAAAAAGCCATAGTGGAACGTTTGAATAGCGCCTATAAACGTACTGGATTCTTAAGCGAATCAGGTCCGCTCTTTAAATTAGAAGTTTCTATATTAAAAGATACAGTAACATTGACAATAGACTCAAGTGGCCAAGGCTTGCATAAACGCGGCTATCGTTTGGCACAAGGGGATGCACCATTGAAGGAAACGATGGCTGCTGCACTCGTTAAACTTTCAAAATGGAGCCCGAATCGTCCATTTGTTGACCCGTTCTGTGGATCGGGTACAATCGCGATCGAAGCGGCAATGATTGGACAAAATCTAGCTCCTGGTTATAACCGTTCGTTCTTAAGTGAAGAATGGCCATGGATGCAAGCGGATGTATGGGATCGTATTCGCGAAGAAGTAGAAGACGTTGCGAAGTATGATTTAGAACTTGATATTCGCGGCTTTGATGTAGATCACAATATCGTCTCTGTGGCACAACGTAATGCGATGGAAGCAGGATTCACAGATTTGATTTCATTCGAGCAACGGGACGTGCGTGACTTGAGACTTGAAGGAGAAAATGGCGTCTTGATCGCCAATCCGCCATATGGTGAACGACTCGGTGAAGTTGAAGAAGCAGAAGATATTGCAGAAGTTCTTGGTGAGATTATGACACAATATCCATCCTGGTCCGTATATATTTTATCTTCACTTGAAAACTATGAAACGATGTACGGCAAACGTGCAACGAAAAAACGTAAACTATTCAACGGATTCATTCGGACGGACTTGTATCAGTTCTGGGGAAAACGTTCATAATTAAACGAGCAGGAAGAGGAATAGATGCCTCTTCCTTTCGCTTGCATTCAGGAGGAGTCAGTATGAAAACAAAAATTCCATTTGAGTTGGATAAAGGTCAAACATTTTTTGAATCTCTCAACGATTGGCTCGGCGATACGCTATATGATGATTTAACAGAAAAAGGGTTCGAATGCCGTGATGAGCAGATTTATATGGCATTTCAAATAGAAAAAGCACTGAAAGAAAAGAATGTATTGCTTGCGGAAGCGGGAGTAGGTACGGGAAAAACGATTGCGTACTTATTGCCAGCCATTGCCTATGCGCGTTATACAGGGAAGCCAGCTGTAATTTCCTGTGCAGATGAAACACTGATCGATCAATTGATCAAAGAAGAAGGCGATATTCAAAAATTGAGTACCGCTCTGAATATGACAGTGGACGTCCGTTTAGCTAAAGCGCGTAATCAGTATATTTGTTTGAAGCGTCTAGAAGAAACTAGCATGAAGACGAATGAAGATTTTGTCGATCTAGTTGAAGATCAAATACCGGAATTTGTTCATGCAGAGCGTTCATTGCAGTCGGTATATCCTTACGGTGTGCGTTCGGATTATCCTTATTTGGCTGATGAAGAATGGGAAATGATTAATTATCATCCGATCATGCAGTGTGCGGCTTGTGATATTCGTAACCGTTGTGGGCAAACTATCCATCGTAATCATTACCGTGAAGCTGCGGACTTGATCATTTGCTCGCATGACTTTTATATGGAGCATTTGTGGACTAAGGAATCGCGCGTCAGACAAGGACAGTTACCTTTATTGCCTGAAGTTTCGATGGTGGTCTTTGATGAAGGACATTTGCTTGAGTATTCCGCTCAGCGTGCCTTGACATATGAAGTGCAAGAGCAGACGATTATCAATTTGCTGGAGCGTATTATGGTCGATGGTATCCGTGAGAAAACATTGCAGCTCATGGAGCACCTGCTTGAAACACATGAACTATTTTTCACCCAGCTGAAAACGAATGCAATTCAAAATGACAATGAGCGCCTGACAATCGAAAAGAACCAAGAAATGATGAGTCTCGCTGCAACTGCTGTTTCATTATCTCATGAGCTGCTTGAAGAGTTTGTCTTTGAAGGTGAATTGTATGTCATTCCAGAATATGATTTAAAAATTGTTGAAGAGTATTTGGAGCAATATATCTATTCCATGGAATTGTTTGCCGGCGACAATGACGCGGTGGATTGGCTTGAAAATCGACGTGATGAAAGTACATTACTGATTATGCCAAGACTTGTCACGTCTATCTTGAAAGAAAAGTTATTTACGGGGACTATGCCGATCGTCTTCTCCTCTGCCACTTTATCAGTTGAGAAATCATTTGATTATTTGGCGTACAGTTTAGGTATCGTCGATTATCAATCCTTCTCCATCGCTTCACCGTTTGATTACGAAAACGTTATGAAAATTCATTTGGAACAAGGAACTACTGAAGAGCATGTCACACGTCTTTCCGAGTTATTAGAAGTTGAGGAGCAGACATTGGTGTTATTTAGTTCTAAGCAATCGATGATGGATGCATACGAACAATTACCGCTTGAACAGAGCGTTATGGTGACGTATGAAGGGGAGCGTTCACTTTCTTCATTGGTGAAAGACTTCCAGCAACGCAAAGTGAATGTTTTCTTCTCCTATCATCTCTGGGAAGGTTTGGACTTGCCGAACGATGCGTTGACGCGTGTCATCATCTTCGACTTGCCATTCCCGCCACATGACCCATTGTTTGAAGCAAGAAGAGAGTTTGCGGAAGATCCGTTTGACGAAGTCGATCTACCCTTTATGCTGTTGCGTTTGCGACAGGGGATTGGTCGATTGATCCGAACAAGCGATGATTATGGCTCGATTCATTTGTTTATGAAACCTGAGAATACAGAATTGCTGCCGGTCATTGAACGTGTACTTCCTGTACCGTTCTCTTGATCGCAATAGAAAAAGCGTGCAGACGTCGGAGTTTTCCGGCATCTACACGTTTTTTTATATTATCGTTCTTCGTCAATTGTAAGCAATAAATTGAGGATTTGGTCATCTTCAAATTTAACTGGGATTTTAAATGCTTGTTTAAAGCCATAAAATTTCGTTTGGCCCGTCATGACAGTCGGTGGTGAAATATCTAGCGTCAACTCATCTTTTTCCAAGACGGTACAAAGATTTCCTGCAATCATATTACCAAGCTCGCCAGTGAAGGATTCGGCCATCTCTCCTTCGATTTGCATGCCAAACATCGCTTGACCGATTTCGCTAATAATCGAATGAGTAGGTTCTACAATTAAACGGCCTTTGATATCGCCAATCAGTCCAATTAATACACTGATTTCACGTTGTTCGTATGGTTGTTGTATAAGGGCGGGAGAGAGGACTTGGAATTTCAGTGGTACGACAGTAGTGAGTGATGAAATCGTCGCGTTCAAAACTTTTTGTACGTTTGTTGCTGTATCCATCTAAAGAAACACCCTTTCACAAATGCGTTAGTAGTTCAATCATATCACCAAACACACCTAAAAGACTAGAAGAATTTGATGGAGATAGTCATACTGTCATGATTCCTTATGATTCTTCCTGTTTATCTATTTTTCGTTTAAGTTCAAATGAGGTACTTATTGCTTTCGCCCTCTAAATAATCAATCTTCTAAAGTAACTATCTATTTTTTCACGCATTAATGGTATGATGAGATGAGTTTAAATTGAAAGGACGACGATTATGTCTACAAACCATGAATTTTTACAGCAAACTGCTACATATGGACAAATTTTCTCAAATAATGAAGACGATGAACGTAAAGCAAAAACGACGTTACTTGCTAATAAAATAATCGACAAAGAATATACGATTGCTTTTGCCGGACACTTTTCGGCAGGAAAATCTTCGACAATCAACGCATTGACAGGTGATGATCTTTTACCATCCAGTCCGATTCC
>NZ_JARIEA010000005.1 GCF_029267015.1 Sporosarcina ureae
GAAGCGGAAGTTGGCGGCGACTCCCGATGGATCAGCCTGATCAGGTGAGACAACTAAAGGAACGCAGTGACTAGTTGGCTCACCGCAGGCCCATGGGAAAGCGTCCGCCAACTGGAGCTTCCATCCCGAACCACTCACAAACTCACTCACTATTCCTACGCTCTTGCTTTTGACCTTATCGTACTCACCAATTTACTCCTTAATTCCATCATCTATCAGGGATTGAAAAAAGACGTCCAAGAAGCACTACACTTCCCAAATGTCTCATGAATTCTATTTGTATTAAAAAAGTGGATTCTCCTCAATGAACTGATAAATACGCTTCGTCAATTCATCCGCAGTATCCGCTTCGACAAGTTCACCATTAACTAGCGCATACAACGTATCACTACACTTCGTACAATAGCTCAAACAACCATATTCCAACACGTCAACGTTCGGATCACGCTCCAACGCCTCAAATACAGGGTAGGAACCATTGGCCAAATTACTGATACAAAACTCCACGATGGGATTCATCTTTCTCACCTCGCCTACTAGAAATGGTACTCTTTTTTTGCAAATGCGTCAATGAACTTGGCATATTGTGAAAGTCATCACAAACTGCTATAATAGCAAATGAGATGCACGAGAAAAATAGACATAGAAGGAGAGCATAATGAGAAAATTACTTTTACTAGGTGCCGGCTATGGTAATATGAGAATTTTATTGCGTTTGCTAAATAAAGAATTATCAAGTGATATCGAAATTACACTTGTCGATAGAACCCTTTTTCATAGTTTGAAGACTGAATTTTATGCACTAGCAGCAGGAACGGTTCCCGACTCGGATGTTCGCGTAACGATTCCAGTCCATGAACAATTGAAAGTGGTAGAAGGTGAGATTCAAGAAATCAAGCCTGAAGAACAAGAAGTGTTACTAGCAGATGGACGAGCACTACCCTACGATGAATTAGTTATTGGATTAGGTAGCGAAGACAACTATCACAACGTACCTGGCGCTGCTGAACACACGTTGAGTATCCAAACAATCGGTAAATCACGTGAGACGTATCAGACATTGCTAGGTTTAGGCGGTGGCGCAACGGTAGGAATTGTAGGCGCTGGACTAAGTGGGATCGAGTTAGCTAGTGAATTGCGCGAGAGTCGTCCTGATTTGAATATTAAATTATTCGACCGTAGCCCACGTATTTTACGAGACTTCCCTGAGCGATTGAGTAACTTCGTCAAAGGATGGTTTGATCAGAACGAAGTAGAAGTTGTTGCGAATTCAAACATCACGAAAGTGGGCGAACATGTCCTATATAATCATGAAGATACGATTGATGTAGACGCAGTCGTTTGGACGGCTGGTATTAAACCAGGCAAAGTTGTGGATGATTTAATCGTTCAAAAAGACCGTTCAGGCCGAATCGTACTCAATCAATATCACCAAATTCCGAGCTATCCTAATATTTACGTGGTAGGGGATATTGCTGCGCTTCCACATGCACCGAGCGCTCAGTTGGCGGAAGTACAAGGAGAACAAATCGTTCAAGTACTACGCTCTACTTGGAAAGGTGAACCATTGATGCTTGAAATGCCTGAATTGAAACTAAAAGGCTTCATGGGCTCATTAGGAAAGAAACAAGGATTTGCATACTTGGCAGATCGTACTGTTACCGGAAGAATCGCACGTCTAATGAAATCTGGCTTGCTATGGATGTACAAATGGCATAATGGATAATATTGGGTATGTAAAAGTCACTTCAATGAGGTGGCTTCTTTTTATGCATTATTTTTCGTAGCTAGTAAGTACATACAAAAGAAGCGACATGTTCACCGAGAACGTGTCGCTTCTTTAAATATACAGATTTCGTGTTCTCAATTAATCAAGCAAATTATCAATTTATCCTGCGTGGTAACCCTGTGATTCCAATGCATTAAAAACAGGCTTCAGCTGTATATGACCTTCGCCAATTATTTCGTCATTAATCATTACAAGTGGATAAAAGTACTCGTCATCACGGATTTTTTCTGCAATATCTTGCTGGCGAGATTCTGCTAATTCTTGATCGATATCGATATACGTAATAGTAAAAGGCTGGTCAGGGTACTTTCTTGAAATTGCCGCCTCAAGCCATTCATACGTATCTTTAGAAGAAGGTGCATTTACACAACTTGCGCAGATGATTTCTGCTCCATAAACTTCAATTGTTGCAGGTGATTGTGACATATTAGTCAATCCTCCGATTCATTATTGGATTTTTTCTGCTTGGCAGTTTATAATAAGTATAAGGAAAGGAGAGTGTGATTACAATGACAACAGATACTAAATTATATGAGCCCGTAACAGAAGTGCTAAATAAATTACGTCCATTCCTTTTGCGAGACGGTGGGGACTGCGAATTAGTGGATATTGACGAAGGAATTGTGAAGCTGCGCCTTTTAGGAGCTTGCGGAACATGCCCGAGTTCAACAATTACATTAAAAGCTGGTATTGAGCGCGCATTACTTGAAGAAGTACCAGGTGTAGTAGAAGTAGAACAGGTCTTTTAATTTCACCAAGAGAAAAGCCGTGTAAATGAAGTTTGATCTTCTTTGCACGGCTTTCATTATTCAACTTGTTTTATGAACGGCTTCTTCATCCCGAATTTCTTGCCAACGATCTTTGGCCATCTGGATTACTTTAGGTTCAGTCGATCTTTTTTGTGTTTCAATGACGCGAGAAAAGTTTCGAATGGCTTCTGCACGATCATGGATGCGCCAAGATAGTTCGGCAATTAGATATTGTACGCGGGTTTCAGACATTTGTGTTCCTATATAGTCACCTTCAGAGAATGCCTGTATGTATAGGTCACGGGAAATTTCTAAGTACCGCATTTCTTTAGGGAGATTTTCATCTTCTCGATAGATCCAAGCTATACGTAACATCATGCCTGCCATAGTTAAATGCTTTTCCTTTTTGAAGTTGGCACTTAGGTAGGCTAATTTATAGGCTTCTACAGCTTGCTTTTTTGTACGTTCGCCTCCAAATGAACGGCTATGCCATTTAGCAGTTATATTTTTAGCGATCATTTCTTTTGTGCCAGGTGCAAAATACGGAGCGAAATCATCAGTGAACGCAAAACCGCAATGTGGGCAAACGGCAACATTATAAAAAATAGGGTTAATTGTCTTATCTATATAAATAGGTCTAAAATCGCTGTCGTGGTCGATTACTCTTACTTGGCGTGAACGGATTTTAGTAGTAGGAAAATGCTCTTTACAAAGTAAACAATGCATTTTCTTCTCGTAAAATGGGCTGATTTCCACTAATATCATTCCTTTCTATCCTGAGTCTTATTATACATTAAAATAGACCTAGTAGGGGGACTATTTGTTTGCATTGTGATGAAAAAGATTGATATGATAAAAAGAAAACGTGGAAAGTGAGTGATAGATATGACAAATACAGTAGAAATTACAGAAGCAGCAGCATTTCACGTGAAAAAGATGATGGAACATAACGAAGAAGAAGGTTCTTTCTTGCGCGTTTCCGTTAATGGCGGAGGTTGCAGCGGGTTAACATATGGTCTAGGCTTTGCACAAGAAAAAGAAGCGGATGATATTTCTTATACAGCACACGGTATTCCTGTAGTGGTGAAAGAAGAGGATGCAGCTATTCTCGTAGGTACGAAAGTGGATTATAAAGAATCTTTAATGGGTGGCGGCTTCACGATCGACAATCCGAATGCGATTGCAAATTGTGGTTGCGGTACTTCGTTCAGAACAGCTAAAAAAGCTGGCGCACCTGCAGAATGCGATTAACAGTTGGAATGCAATACTCGCATCATCCTGAAAAAGTGAGAAAATAAACCTCTTTGATTTGTCTGTTGCTAAAACAGAACAAGTCAAAGAGGCCTTTTTATATAGTTAAAAAGACGACAAAGTCTACCTATAGTTAAATGACTATCGAATCAAGATAATATAAACGCTCAGCTTAATAAGTTGCCTGCATTATAGAAAATATTTCTTGCATGATCTCAGTAAGTTTTTACTGCTATATGTCGAATAAAGCGCTACACTAATAAAGTACAAGTGTAGAATAGTAAAGGTTTTTAATATAATGGTATTGAACACATTCTCTTTAAATAATACAAAAGTAGGTGAATACGATGGGGAAATATCATTTGGATTCCAAAGGTAAGATGGCAGTAGCGAAGTATCATGAAAAAAATAAACCAGCTCAATTTGATAAAAGACAACAACTTGAAAAAATACGTTTGGATTATTTGGAGAAAAAGCAAAATCAAAAAGAAAAGTAATATTTTGGATAACGTTATGACGATTATAAAATTCATATACTTACAGATAATAGTTGCTGAACTTCATGTAGCAAGGCTTAAGAAAGCCTATGATTTAGCGGGTACAAGTGAAATGTGATCAAGAAATCATAAGAAATAAGGTAGAATTATCCATGGGGAATTCTACTAATTAAATTTGATTATTTGCATAATATCAATTGTGTTGAAATACTCGCTCAAAAGGTCTACTATAAGTAATGAAAGTAAGATTAAATCAATATCAAACTAAATGCCGGCACTGCAAAACCAAGTTAGATTGATTTTACACGTACTCGGCGTTTAATAAACTAAAAGGTGGTTCGATTTACGTGAAAAGACCAACAATCTTAGTATTGGGTGCAGGTTACGGTGGCTTGATGACCGTTGTCAATTTACAGAAGTCATTAGGCACAGACGAGGCAGACATCGTTCTAATCAACAAAAATGATTATCACTATGAATCTACATGGTTGCATGAAGCGGCAGCTGGAACATTAACTCCAGAACAAGTTCGCTACGATATCTCAAGTGTAATCAATAGCAATAAAGTTAAATTCATCGAAGCTGAAGTAACTGGCATCGATGTGAATACAAAAAGCGTAAAGACAAATCTTGGATCACACACATATGATTACCTTGTGATCGGACTTGGTTTCGAAGGTGAAACTTTCGGTATTCCAGGCTTGGACAAGTACGCATTGTCTATCGCAAATGTGAATGCAGCACGTCAAATTCGTGATCACATGGAATATCAATTCGCAACATGGTCTACTGAAGAAGTAAAAGATGATAGCCGTTTAACTATTATCGTAGGTGGAGCAGGATTCACAGGAATTGAGTACCTTGGGGAACTAGGAAACCGTGTACCTGAACTATGTAAAGAATATGATGTGCCAGCTAAAAAGGTTCGTATTCTATGTGTAGAAGCGGCTCCAATGGTATTACCTGGTTTCGATCCGGAACTTGTAGAATATGCAGTACGTCAATTAGGCGCGAAAGGTGTAGAATTCTCAATCGGAACACCGGTTGTAGAAGCAACTCCTGAAGGCGTGAAGATTAAAAAAGGCGAAGATGAGTTTGAATTCATCAAAGCTGGAACGGTTGTATGGGCTGCGGGTGTTCGTGGTAACCGTCTAATAGAAGAATCTGGTATCGAAAACATGCGTGCTCGCGTAAAAGTTGAAAAAGATATGCGTGCGCCAGGATTCGACGATGTATTTGTCGTAGGTGACTGTGCATTGATGATCAACGAAGCGATCAATCGTCCATTCCCTCCAACAGCACAAATCGCTATGCAACAAGGTGATATGATTGCGAACAACATCATCGCGTTGATGAAAGGAAACCCAACTAAAGAATTCGTACCTGATTTAAAAGGTAGCGTTTGTTCATTAGGGGATTCTGACGCAATTGGTGTCGTATTTGATAAAAAAGTGACAGGTACTAAAGCGTCATTTATGAAGAAAATGATCGATAACCGTGCGTTATTCATGATCGGTGGTCTTGGACTCACGATTAAAAAAGGTAAATTTAACGTTCTGAAATGATTATAATAGAGCACTCGTTTTTGCGAGTGCTTTTTGTATGCAACAAAACAGGCAACAAGTCAACTGTGAAAGCAGTCGAAGTAGAGAAAATCGTCTGTCAGATTTTAAGAATTCATGACATCTTAGAAGAACGTTGTGTGTACACTGTCTCATTCTATTGAAAGACTTCCCGTCATCCTGTAAAATGTTGAGGTGATGAACTGGAGGTTAGCAAGCATGCAAACTATATCTATAGCGCAAGTGATGCTATCGATCTTGATATTTATTGTTATGTTTTTCGGTATCGGCTTTTTATTAAACATGCTATTGCGTATGACTTGGCTGATGGCTATTATTTATCCGATTATCGTGATTTTCATTATTGATGATGTGGCGATGTATGAGTACTTTACGAAGCCAGGCTATGCGTTTAGTGAGTTGGGTGCGAATTTAATGTCGCTTCATGTGGTAGATATCGTGATTTTGGCGAGTGGTATGGTCGGAGCGATTATCGCAGGATTTGTGATGAAGGTTTTACGCAAGATGGGGTATCAGATGTTCTGATGCTTTGATTATGTGGATAAGAAGAAACGGAACTGGACAAGAAGTCGTGATTTACGACATCTTGTGACAGTTCCGTTTTTTTTGCTTTTTAAAGATTACAATATAACTGTATACGTAAGAATAGAGATGAGGATGCCGGTTAGGGCTCCGAAGAACACTTCGTTTGGTTTATGGCCTAGTAGAGTTTTGAGTTCCTGGATTTTGGCGTCGTTGTCTTTTTTTGGCCAGTGTTTTAGATCGTCGACAAACATTTGGAAGTCAGAGCGCATTTGGTTGATGATGACGGCTTGTTGTCCCGCTTGGTAGCGAATGCCAGTTGCGTCAAACATAACGATGACTGCGAAAATGGCAGAGACAGCGAATAGAGGGGAGTCTAAGCCTGCTTCGAATGCGATAGCAGTTGTTAGTGCGGTGACTGCTGCTGAATGGGAGCTGGGCATGCCACCTGTGGAAGTCATAAGTCCGAAATCGAGTTTACGCGTTAATAAAAAATGAATGGGTATTTTTACGAATTGCGCAAATAAAATGGCGAATAGCGCTGCGAGGAGCGGTATGTTTTCAAAAATAGCCAAGAGATTCCACTCCTTTTATGTTAGTAGTTTTGCAAACAGTATATCATAATTTGTATTGAATCGTCGTATAAACCCAACAATCCTTGTCGTTGTAAGTGGTAATCTGACTAGTCTATACTAGTATGGGGTAAGCGTAAAGAAAAGGGGAGGAATAAAAGATGATAAACGTAGAAACCGTATCGGCAATGAATCAGAAGGAAGTAGAGGTGCTAGTTGTAGGAGTACCTGACCATCCAGAGAACGTAGAAGGGTTTGATCAGTTCGTCGAATCATTCCATCCTTCATTGACAGACTGGATTAAATCGCATGATATTCAACAGAAATTTAAAACTATCACAAAAATGCCCGCCTTATCTAAGCAAACTTACGACCGTGTATATTTTGTAGGTGTCGGCAATCAGAAACAGTTGACAGAACAAAAAGTACGCGAACTATTCGCTGCTGTAGGTAGCCAACTACATAAGGACCGTGTACGTACTGTAGGGGTCTGGACAGCGCCTTTCTGCAATGAAGAGATCCATTGTGAGGATGTAGCGTTCCTAGCCTCTGAAGGTATCGGTATGGGCTCGTATGCATATGAAGGATTCCAAACCACTTCTAATGAAGTAGACGTACCACTTACAACAGTAACCTTCATTACGAATGCTGATGAACAAAGCATCATTGCGGCAGGAGAAGTAGGAATGATTTCTGCGCATGCAGTGAACGAGGCGCGTACTCTCGTCAATGTCCCACCAAATCTATTGACGCCGACTAAGATGGCGGAGTATGCACGGGAATTAGCCGAAAGCTATGACTTAGAAATCGACATTCTTAGTAAAGCGGAAATGGAAGAGCTTGGTATGGGTGCAATTCTTGCGGTCAATCAAGGTTCAGTAGAAGAACCGAAACTAATTGTGCTGAAGTATCAAGCGACTGAACAGTGGGAAGATGTAATTGGATTAGTAGGTAAAGGAATCACGTATGACACAGGTGGCTACTCGCTGAAGCCTAAAGACGGCATGGTAGGCATGAAAGGTGACATGGGTGGTGCAGCGGCTGTTCTAGGCGCTATGGCCATCATAGGAGAGTCACGGCCAAGAAAGAACGTAATTGCCGTTATAGCTTCATCCGACAACATGATCTCTGGCGAAGCATTCAAACCGGACGACGTCATCACTTCATTAAGCGGCAAAACAATTGAAGTGCTCAATACAGATGCAGAAGGTCGTTTAGTACTGGCTGACGCCGTGACGTATGCGAAGCAAGCGGGAGCTGAATATCTGATTGATGTAGCCACGTTAACAGGTGGTGTCATTGTAGCGCTCGGTAACGATAAAACGGGTGCGCTGACGAATAACGAGGAGTTCTATAAGCAGTTCCAGGAAGCAGCGGAGGAAACAGGAGAATTTGTTTGGCAAATGCCGTTAACTGAAAATGATCGCAAGCGGATTCGTAAAAGTGATGTCGCTGATTTGAACAACTCACCTGGACGCGACGGCCATATGATATTCGGAGGCGGCTTCGTAGGGGAATTCGTTGGGGATACGCCTTGGATTCATTTAGATATCGCAGGCACATCTGACGCCGCAAGTCCACATGTGCTTGGCCCTAAAGGTGCGACTGGCGTTATGGTCCGTACATTAGCAACATTTGTAGAGCGCTTAGCCGCTGAAACAGAATCACAAGAATAATTTACTCTAGGCGCTTTACCCATTCCTTCTTTCTAGTTGGTCATAGGATAGAGGGAAAGGGGGAGCTTATTACATGACTAGAAATTACAGAGGTGGACACGGTGGCGGTCGTGGTGGTTATCATGGTGGCGGATTTGGCGGAGGCGGTGGCTTCGGATTCGGCGGTCCATTCCTTGGTGGATTGGTCGGTGGATTTTTAGGCAATGCTATTTCTCCAGGTTACGGCTACGGTTACGGCGGTGGCTATGGTGGAGGGTACTACCCACCTTACTACAACAGCTATCCATACTATCAACAACCGTATTATCCTTATTATCCATACTTTTAAAAAACACGCCGAGATGACTATTTGTCATCCGGCGTGTTTTTATTTGATTCCTTGCGGTGCTTTTTTGCAGCTTCTTTCAGATCATCTCCAACCGTTAATTTGGTAGGTTCGACTCCTGCCATATAAGCTGCACGTGTCATCAAATGACCGCCAATGGGGGAAGTGATGAACAAGAAGACGATACCGAGCAACAGTGCGACGCTGAAGTGGCCTTCATTCCACCAGAAATGGAGGAAGACGCCAAGCAATAAACTCATAACTCCGAGTGTTGCACTCTTCGAAGCGGCATGTGCGCGTGTGTAGACATCCGGCAGCCGCAAAATTCCGATGACTGTGACGATCGTAAAAATGATCCCCACTGTGACAAGAAACACAATAATAATATCAGCGATCAGATCCACTATCGATGATCTCTCCTCTCTCAATAAATTTCGAGAAGGATACCGTACCGATAAACGACATAATCGCAATTAATAGAATCGCATCGATGAAGAAAGGTGTATCAAATAGGATGGATAGCAGCGCGATAGCCGAGATTAGCATGACACCAATCGCATCGAGCGCGACTAGCCGATCTGGAACAGACGGGCCTTTCCATACACGATATAATAATCCGAGCATAGACAAGATGACCAGCACGAGACAGACTGAGTAAAATAGGTTCATCCTCGGCTCACCTCCATGATGGCTTTCTCGAATGTGTTCTTAATAGAGTCGATTGCTTCATCCACATCATCCACGTCGATCGCATGGATATATAACGTTCGTTGATCATCTGATACATGCACGACGACTGTACCAGGTGTCAATGTAATCAAACTGGATAATAAGGTGATTTCCCAATCTTTCTCTAGTTCAGTCGGTAAAGCAAAAAACATAGGTTGCATAGTAGAAAGATCCGGTTTTATGACTAGTAATAACACGGAAATATTCGACAAGATAAGCTCTTTTAGAAAAATCGTTGCAAGTTTCACTGCAGACCAGATTCGCCAAATGTACAAGCGGTCTCTGAAATAGCGGCGAGTCATAATGATCATCAACAGTCCGATGATATATCCGATGATGAACGTAGAAGGTGTCAATGAACTTGACATGAACATCCAAACGACTGCAATGAAGAAATTTAAAAGTATCTGAAAAGCCATTGACCTCTACTCCTTTAACACCGCATTTATATAGATGGATGGATCAGCTAGTACATCTGCTGCATCCGTCATATATGGCATAAGCCACTCTGTCCCGACACCGTACGCTACCGTAATGACAACCAGCAGGATAGCTGGAATCATCATCTGACGATAAACGCCTTTGTCCCGAGCAGGTAACTCGTTCTTTTGAGGACCCCAGAAAGCATAAATGAAAATCCGTATAACAGACAACAACACAACTAAGCTCGATGCGAGAATGATGATGCTGCCAATTATGTGATCCGCTTCAAATGCCCCTTTTGTGATGAGCACTTTTCCGATGAATCCACTTAATGGAGGGATACCTGCTAGACCGAATGCAGCGATTAGGTACATCCAAGCGAGCGTGGCATGGGTCTTAATTAAACCACCCATCTCCCGCAAGTTAGAAGTCCCGGTCACATAAATGATGATGCCGATCAAGACAAATAGCGCCCCTTTGATCAACATATCATGAATCAAATAAAATACTGCCCCTTCGAGTCCAGCAGTATTCATTTGTGCAACACCGAATAAAATCACACCTACTGCAATAATGATGTTGTAAATGATAATTTGCTTTACATCGAAGTAAGCGAGAGCACCGATACAGCCTGCAATGATTGTCAGTAACGACAAAATCATTAGAAACTGATGTGTAAATCCGATATCATGCACGAAAAACAACGTATACGTACGCGTAATCGCATAGACACCTACTTTAGTAAGCAAGGCACCGAACAATGCGAGCACCGGAATTGGCGGCGCAGCATACGAATTAGGCAACCAGAAGTATAGAGGGAAGATTGCCCCTTTAATGCCAAAGACGATCAAGAATAAAATCGCAATGACCGAGATGATCCCCGGTTGATTAATTTCAGCAATCTTCACTGAAATATCCGCCATATTCAATGTGCCGATAATGGAGTACAAATACGCTACTGTAATAACGAAAATTGCAGATGAAATAACGTTGATCAATATGTATTTGATGGATTCGCGAAGCTGTCTCTTCTCGCCGCCAAGCACGATCAGTAAATACGATGCGATCAGTAGCACTTCGAAGAATACGAACATATTGAAAATATCACCTGTTGTAAAGGCGCCGTTGATTCCTGTAATCATGAAAAGAATTGCAGGATAGTAGAAAAACCTTTCTCTTTCTACACCAATTGACGAAAAGCTATAAAGGACGACAAAAAATGTAATACTAATTGTCGTCGTGACGAGCATGGCGGAGAACATGTCCGACACCATCGTAATTCCGAATGGCGCAGGCCAGCTTCCGAGCGTCACGGTTTGGATTCCTTCTGTCTTCACTGTCGCGATAAGCAACAAAGAAGCAACTAGACTGAGAGCCAATCCGATCAGTGTCAAAACTCTTTGGACGATCACTTGCTCTTTGAAAAACAATAAAATCATCGCGAAAAAGAAAGGAATAATGATCGGAAATAAAAGAAGATTAATCATGTTCATCATTCCCTCTCAATTCATTCATATTATCCGTTTGATGTACAGCATACATACGATACGCCATGACGAGCATGACTGCCGTCACACCAAAGCTAATGACGATTGCAGTTAAAATCAATGCTTGAGGCAGGGGATCTGCAAATTCAGTCACACCGTCGAGTACAACGGGAGGCGCTAAGCCTCCAAGTCCACCCATCGTTAGAATGAGCAAGTGTGCTCCATGACTAAGCAAACCAGTACCTAAAATCACTTTCAGTAAACTTCTCGATAATATCAAATAGACGGCTGCCGTAAATAATATCCCTATGAGAATTGAAAGAATAAACTCCATCAGTCATCGCCTCCAATTGATTGAATAATCGTGATGGCGGAACCGACGACAACTAAGTAGACGCCACTATCAAATAACATCGCTGTGTGAAGAGACGTATGTCCGAACAGTGGTAAATCAAAATCACTGAAAGCATGCGTGAAGAACGGCAAATTAAAGAAAATCGAGCCGGCCGCTGTCCCTAATGCAAGCAATAATCCGATTGCAGTCATGATCGTAAAGTTAAACGGTAGAATTTGTTGGATCGTCCGTAAATCGAATGCCAACAACAACAGCACAATTGCCCCTGTTGTCAACAAGCCACCAACGAATCCTCCACCTGGTGCATAGTGACCCGCGAAAAAGATGTGGATGGAGAACAGGAAGATGATGAAAAACACTACTTTGGCTGTAGTTTGTAAAATAACATCATTTGTTTTCATCGTTCGGCTCCTTTCTCGATACACGCAAGCGAATCATGCCAAGTACCGCGATCCCCGCAATAGCTAATACTGCGATCTCAAATAATGTATCAAATCCACGGTAATCTACAAGAATGACGTTGACGATATTTCCGCCAGCTGCTTCTGACTCAACCGTATCTTTATAGTATTGAGAAATCGAAGGGATCATTTTTTGTGAGTGGCTGGATAGGGCGACCAATGTCACCATCACACCTACACTCAATGAAACAATCAAGTTCACTACTTTATTGCGTTTCGTTTCTCCGTGCGTGCTGAGTGCCGGTAAATGCTTGAATGCCAGCAAGAACAACGCAACGGATACGGTCTCGATTACGAGTTGCGTCAACGCTAAGTCAGGCGCTTTGAAGATGACGAAGAATAATGCGACGGAATACCCGACGCCGCCGAGCGCGATAATCGCAGCAAGACGAGACTTCGCAAACACAACAAATCCGACAGATAAAATTAACACAATCGCATTTAACGATCCATATAATGTAATCGCTGCGAAACTATTCATATCGACAACAAATGCATCCTTAATGAACAATAGCGCGATGATCGAAACGGACATGAAAGCGAACATATACAATAAGTATGTCCGGATCTTGCCTGTCATATAAAGACGAGAAACACGATTCAATCCTTTTTCACTTCCACGCATCAATGCATCATAGCCTTCATTCAACGATAACTTATCAGGCTGGATACGATAGAGTGGCTGCCATTTTGGAATGGTCAGATAAAGTAATGTACCGAATGCGATCACGCCAATAGTCAACCATAGGCCAACTGCTCCGAAACCATGCCAAGCTTTGACATGAATATCAATAGCGGAAGGGTTTGCGTACAATGTCGGTTGAATGGCCATGACAGCCGGTTTAATAATCCACTTACCAACTACGTTCGGAATGAAGAACACAAGAATGACGATCGTTGCCAAAATCATAGGTGCAATCAGCATGCCAATCGGCGCTTCATGCGGTTGTTTCGGCAATTTGTCAAATTTCTTCTGCCCCATAAATGTTTTTAACACAAAATACATACTGTACGTAAACGTAAAGACACTGGCAATCCAAGCGACGATCGGGAACATAATACCCCATGTATCGAAGTTGAATAATTCAAAGTGTCGAAGCGCTACCATGGATTCAAGGAACATTTCCTTACTCAAGAATCCGCTAAACGGTGGCAGTCCAGCCATGGATAATGAACCGATAGCTGCAACAGTAAAGCTGATTGGCATCACGCTCATTAATCCACCGAGCTTACGAATATCTCGGGTACCGGTTTCATGGTCGATAATGCCTGCAATCATGAAGAGTCCACCCTTGAATGCTGCGTGGTTAATCAAGTGGAAAATCGCCGCATACGTCGCGAAGCCGAACATGGCCGCTGTCGCATGATACGAGATGGCGCCTGCACCGAGCAAAGACATAATTAATCCGAGCTGGCTGACTGTTGAAAATGCTAAAATCGCTTTCAAATCCGTTTGCTTCACTGCAAAGAACGAACCCCAGAAGAGTGTCAGCAATCCGATTCCAGTAACAAGCCAAATCCATGTGGACGACGTACCGAAAATCGGTGTAAAACGTGCAACCAAATAAATACCCGCCTTAACCATCGTGGCGGAGTGTAAGTATGCACTGACTGGTGTTGGCGCTTCCATTGCATCCGGTAACCAGATGTAGAATGGAAATTGTGCCGATTTCGTAAAGGCGCCGAGCAATAGTAAGATTAAAGCTAGTGTGAAATATGGTTGACTTACAAGATCAGGAGCTTGCGCAATCAATTCACGAACAGAGAATGTTTCTCCCATGATACTGAGTAAAATGAATGCCCCGAGCATCATCAATCCACCAAACACTGTAATCATCATGGATTTCAATGCACCAAAACGTGATTTATCCTTCGTGTACCAGAAACCAATCAATAAGAAGGACGAAATCGATGTTAACTCCCAGAATAAATAGAGTGTCATCGTGTTGTCAGATTGTACGACTCCAAGCATGGCGGTCATGAAAATCAGTAAGTAGACATAAAAACTACCTAGATCTTCTTTTTCTCTATCCATATAAAATACAGAGTACAATACAACTAACGAACCGATACCGGTGATCAATAGCGTAAATAATAAACTTAGACCATCTATGTACGAAGTAAATGCAATACCTAGTGATGGAATCCAATTTAATTCAGAACTAGCATGATCACCATCCATCACTAACGGCAAGAAACTTAAGTAATAGCCGAACAATACTAGCGGGACGAGAAAGACGAACCAACCCGTATGTATTCCTTTGATTTTCTTATAAGCAAAAGGAACAAGTATTGCGAAGATTACAGGTAAAAAAATCAATAACACGAATTCCAAGAGAATCCTCCTTCCAACCATGTTCTTCACATATTCAAATTCCCATAGCAATATGCGTGGGCGTATTTGTTAGTATAGCGTAAAACATTTTAAATTGCATAGACGACAGTTGTCCAATTATTGCTTTATTCGACTTCCTTCTTATATTATTAGGAGGGTGAAAAAATATTTTTGAGGTGTAGTATGAAAAATCCATATTTATTCGGTTATTTGCCCTTTGTCACCGTACTGTTGTTCAGTTTAACGTTCGGTGTCTACAGTGTGGGGGAGACATTGATCCTGTTTAAGGAAATCGGTCTCTATCAAGGTATGCGAGAGTTTTTATCGGACTTTCAGTTGCGAATGTTTTTGTTGACTATGTATTCCTTATTATTCTTTATGTTATTCGCTGCATTAAAATTGATTGCGGTTACTATTCATGAAACGGCCTTATTATTTTTCTTGAAAGAAGAAGCGGATGCGTCATATAGTGCTTCGAAATCTGGCGCAGTCATTTACTTTATCGGTGCGCTTGCTTCGGTAATTGGCATTCAATCCTGGAAGACATTGGCGTTAATCTTCCTTATCACTTCTTTCGTCTATTTCATTTATGTAATCTACAAATTAAGTCCATTTATGCCGTTGACGCATACAGTAGGGTTGATCTTCTTTCAAATCATCATCTGGAGTGTATTGGTGGCGGGACTTGTCTATATTATTTTCAGGCTGTATAACGGCTTGCTAGCCAGTATACCGTTTGCGAATCCGGTGAAATAAAAAGAGCCTTGCAGATCCGTCACTTCGGATCTGCAAGGCTTTTATGGTCGCATCGTAGAGGAAAAAGCACGCAGATGGATTTTTTGATCGCGTAGACGTGGTATCGGTGTTGGTTTATCATAGCCGATCCACACTGCGGACGTATAGCGATCATTCATGCCGATCGTCCACAAGTCTTTAAACGAATCGGTCGTTCCAGTCTTCGCTCCCGTATAGCTAGTTGTATATGGAATCCCTTCGCCTGTCCCGTTGACGACTACTTCTTTCATCAAGGAACGTATACTGCGGACTGTTGAAGGAGACCAAACCGCTTTTGACGTATCCTTCCACTTATATAGCACTTCACCTCGATTATCCTTTACCGCGCGAATTGCATGCGGTGTCAAATATATCCCATCGATAAAACTCGTTGTCGCTCCGGCAAGTTCGAGTGGCGTGACGCCATTAGAAAATCCGCCGAGTGCAGCAGGATAGGAACGGTCTGCTGCCACTACATGCTGAAAATGAAATGGAGCTAGATGAGAAAATGCTGTATCTATACCTACACGTTGCAACAAACGCACAGCCGTCGTGTTATAGCTGTTGCGGAACGCTTCCCGTACAGTCGTCGTGCCGAACTGATAGTGACCAAAGTTCTTCGGACAATACCCGTTAATACAAATATTACTACTGTTGACAGGTGTATCCGCATGATACGGGCCGCTTTCGAAAAACGGTGCATAGACGAGCAGTGGCTTGATTGCTGAACCAGGCTGTCGAACGGCTTGATAAGCTCGGTTGAAGTCTGTCTTTTTATAACCTGAACCCGCATACAGACTAATAATCTCGCGCATTTCATTGTCGATAACGGCAGCACCCGCTTGAACCCCGCCCGTTCCAATCAATGCATTCAAACGATTTTCATCGTGTTGTTGCTTATTTTGATCAAGAGCCGTTTCAATCGTTACGCCTTTACTAATCACATCACGGGTGCGACGATTGATTTCATTTTGCCAACGCTGACGTTCTTCAGGTGTCTTGGCCTTGTTCTTCGACACATCGAGTCCTTCCGTCTGCGCAATAAGGTCTTTCAATTCTTCCAATACATAAGAACTGTACATAGGATGAAACTGTTCTTTTTTCTTCACGTGTAAATTAATGGGAAATGTACTGTATCCATCAAATTGTTCTTGTGTAATCACTTGCTGATCAAGCATTACTCGAAGAAGCCGTAATTGACGTTCTTTCGTTTTATCGAAATGCTTGATGGGATTATAAAGTGAAGGATTGTTTGGAATGGCTGCTAAAAATGCAATTTCTGCTTCATGTAGTTTTTCGAGAGGGCGGCTGAAGTAATAGCTTGCCGCGCCGCCAATTCCGTACACTTGATTGCCGAAATACATTTCATTCAAATACATCTCTAGAATTTCATCTTTTGTCGATTGCTTTTCTAACTCTGCAGCGAGGAATAACTCTTTAAATTTTCTTTCGTATGTTTTCTCTGTTGATAAATAACGCATGCGCACAACTTGCTGTGTAATGGTCGATGCGCCTTGCCGTTTGTCATCTGCCGCAGCATTGATCGTAAAAGCCCGAATGATAGCCGCAATGTCATAGCCACGATGCTCATAAAATGTTCGGTCTTCACTTTTTAAAAATAATTGACGAGTGAAGAACGTCATGTCTTCCAAAGCGATCGGTCGCCGCCATTCAGTATATTCTTCTGCGAATAATTCGCCATTACGGTCTTTCATTTGAATAGGGGAGACCATGGCGGGTGCTTCTAATTGCACTGCGTCACGAATAGAAGCATGCAAATTTTCAGTCTGCACCGTCTCCGCCTGGATTTGGTTTTGTATAAATAATAATAGTGGAACGCAAGCAAGCGTGATCACTAGTCCAATCGTTTGTTTCAACTTACTAGCCTCCCTGTACTTTCGCATAGCTATAGAAAAATATAACATATCGAAACAAGTGCCGCCTGAATCATAGGACATAAAAAGCCTCGCAACCGATTAACGGTTTGCGAGGCGAAGATTATATGTGTTCATCTGCTTCAACTTGCCGGTCTTCCAAGAAGTGTTCGAAATCCTGCGTAGGTCGTCGTACAGCCATGGATAAGAATAGATACCCAACGATGAACAATACGCCTGTCACGACGAATACTGCCGGAATACCGATATATCCACTGACAATTCCACCGAACATTGGCCCGATGATATTACCAAGGAAGCGGAAACTGGTGTTGTACCCCATTACTTCGCCTTGGACTTCCAGTGGAGCTTCTCGGCGGACAAGTGCTGTCGTCAGTGGAATCATACCGCCTGTCGATATACCAAACAAGAACCGCAATAAGACCAGTTGCCAAAGTTCCGTAACGAACGCTTGGGGGATAATGAAGACGAACGACATGATGAGCAGTAATCCAAGAATTTTTTCATACCCGACATCGTCGCCAACCTTCCCCCAGTACCTGGCAAAGAGTAAATTACCGAGTCCTGTAGCACTGAACGTCAATCCGGCAAGGAACGCAACATTGGTTGCGGCATGAGTCAAATCCGCTACGTAGAGTGACAGCAAAGGCTGAATGCTGAAATTCCCGACTTGGATCAACGTCGTAACGAGCATGACGTTGAACATCAGACGGTGTTTGAATAATCCGCCCAAAATGACTTTCCGCGAATACTTCGCTACTTTCCGCACTTTTACACGCGCTTCTTCTTTAATTCCAAATAGCACAAGCATTGTGGCAAACAGTACGGAAACGGACGTGATGATGAAGGCATACTCAAAACCGAACGTATCCGCCATCATACCGCCAAGAACAGGACCGAATAGCATTCCCGAGACACCGCCCATTTGCAACGTCCCGAGCATTTTACCAGCTTCCTCACGTGGCGTCTGAGATGAAATGAAAGCTAATGAGGTCGGTAAAAAGCCTGTAACTAGACCCATCAGAAGTCTTAAGACAAAAAAGGTTTCTACGGAATTCACAAAGCCCATTAAAAAGACCGAAATCGTAATCCCGAAACCATTAATTAGCAATATAGGCTTAAAGCCGAAACGATCTGCAAATCGTCCCCAAATAGGAGACATAATGAGCGCGGTAATAAATGTTGCACCAAAAATTAATCCTGCCCACTTCTGGACATATGCATCAGAGTAATCTCCAAACGTTTCAATATATAACGACAGGAACGGCATAATCATCGTCATCGTCCCTGCTACAAGAAAGTTCGTGACCCAGATGATGATGAAATTCTTCTTATGTCGACTCAAAATTGTAACGCCTTCCTCCTGTGAATATTAGATGATTTATAGTATAAATCAATTCGGCAGTCGAAGGAAACATAGTGCTTGCACCTACAGTTGGAGTAAAGGAGGTAGATTGGCTTTTTGTATTCTGTTGAAGTAGAAAGGCGGATAGCTATGAGCGGTTGCAAGGCGACTATGATCGCTTACGGCCTGTCATAGAGCGATCAACAGGAAAGTATGAGCGCAAATGGATCGTGATAGAGCGCTTGGGGGTCACAATAGAGCGAATACGCGTGGACTATGAGCATCTCACACGCGAAAAAACACACTAGATCAACATTGTCCACTTCAAATAGTGTGCTCTATCTCGGCGAAAAAACTCTGTCAACTAACTGTCACAGTTACAATTATCGAATTTTCTAGTCATGTATGATAAACTGTTTTCATACACAAAACAGTATCAAAATGAACACGTATGCAAATTAGAGGAGGAATATTATGTATCCACAATTATCGACTGAAGTAGCAGAAAACGAAGCACTCGTTACAATGAACACAACAATGGGGCCAATCAAAATAAAGCTCTTTAAAGAGCAAGTTCCAAAGACTGTTGAAAACTTCTTGACTCACGCAGAAAACGGTTATTACGACGGTATTATTTTCCACCGTGTAATCCCTGAATTCATGATCCAAGGTGGAGACCCAACTGGAACAGGAATGGGCGGAGAAAGCATCTATGGCAACACATTCCAAGATGAGTTCACTATGGACCTATTCAACTTACGTGGCGCACTATCTATGGCGAACGCTGGACCGAACACAAACGGCAGCCAGTTCTTCATCGTCCAAGCATCTTCACTTGCAGGCGCATCAGCTTCACAATTGAAAAAAGGTGGCTGGCCTGAAGAAATCGCAGATGCGTATGAAGCAAATGGTGGAACACCACACTTGGATCAGAAGCACTCTGTATTCGGTCAAGTACTTGAAGGAATGGACGTAGTTGATAAAATTGCAAACGCAAAAGCTAACCGCGACAACAAGCCAAAAGAAGAAATTAAAATTGAGTCAATCGAAATCCTTCAAAAATAAGAAGGTTTGATTCATAGGGGGAAACTAGCATGGACTTCGTTCTATTGATGCCGTTTCTTTATTTTCCTGAAGATAAATCAGAATACATTCCAGCAGCAATCTCTTTCGTCATCTTCATGACGCTTATGCTGTTCGTATTTCGTTGGATTCTCAAGAAGTCCAAACGGCAGGAAGAAGAAACGAAAGAGCTGGAACATCGTATTTTAAAAGAACGACAACAAATTAAAAATCAAGAGCATCCCATCGATTGACCGGGATGTTCTTTTTTTGAGTTTTCTCGGATGCTATCAATCTCTTTGTAACTGTTTTCTGTTTTCTTTCACAACACTGTGCTATCATTAAAAGAAAATACGAATCAGGTGACGAATCGTGCAAACCATCGAAATGAATAAAAAAGCGGTTGTACTTCTTAAGCAGTGGGATCCATTCCAAGAAGGAGAATACGCATATGATAGAGAAATTGCAGATGTAGTGACGAAGCTTCATGATGTGGATCATCCAGCTGACTTGGCTAAATGTATTCGCGATGTCTATGAGCATACACACGATATTTGGATACCTTTAGAGAAGTGTATGGATATATCCTATAAATTAATTGCGATTAAATATGAAGCTAACTCAATCGTCCAATATTAAATAGTTAACGCCGTCTTTTGGATGGCGTTTTTTTGTTCAAAACTTTGAAATATGGTATACTATGAAACGGCCACAAAGGCAGACTAGATACTACTTTAGATTGGGAGCTGTTTTGCATGTCTCACAAATTTGCAGTAGGAGATGAGCTATCCGGTAAAGTTACCGGAATACAGCCGTACGGTGCGTTTGTAGCGCTGGATGCTTCAACGCAAGGGTTAGTGCACATCTCTGAAATCACGTATGGGTTCGTTAAAGACATTCACGAATTTTTGGAAGTTGGGCAAGAAGTTCACGTCAAAGTACTGGATGTGGATGAAAAAGCGAGTAAAATCAGTTTGTCTATTCGTGCATTACAAGAGCCACCGAACTCTTACTTGAACAATCAACGTTCCCGTCAATCATTGCAGGAACGTGTAGATCAGCAAGACGCGGACGGCTTTAATTCATTGAAAGATAAGCTACAAGGCTGGATCGAACAATCCGGACGTTAATAAAAAAGGACTGTCACAGGGAGTGAATATAACTTCCTGTAACAGTCCTTTTTTGCTTTTAAATTAGCAAGTAACGTCATTAAAATCACTTCTGCAAAATCAGTATCTTTATTCCTTCAACTTCTTTAATCGATATTGCAAATTCTGTCTGCTCATACCGAGTGAGTTGGCAGTTTTCGTAATATTGTCATCATGCAACTTCATCGCTTTCTGAAGATAATACCTTTCCGCTTCGCGCAAATACTGATCAAGTGGTACTAACTTTGAATCGCTTTGAACAATAAAGTCTTTTGGCTGCGATGATTCATCCGAAATGGACTCCACCTTTAACTTAAACTGCAATGGCAGCATATCAAACGTCAATGTATCTTCACTTGTACGCATGGAGGATACCTCGTCTAGCAAAAACTCCAGCTCACGCAAATTCCCTGGCCATTCATATGCACATAGTAACTCGCTGACTTTTTCATCGATTTTTGTTAACCCTGTTCCGAGCGATTCTATTCTCGTCTTCAGATAGGATTCGGCAAAAGGAATAATATCTTCAGGGCGCTTACGTAGGGGAGGGATCCGGATAGCGAATGACGCGAAAAAATAATAAAGCTCCTTTAAAAGAGTCCCGGATGCAATAAGTTCAACTGGGTCATCTCCAATACTCGCGATAAACTGATGAGTGGATGATTTTTGCAAAACGAAAAGTAATGACTGTTGCAAGGAAATTGATAATGAGTCGATTCGCTCACAAAATAACGTCATCGGCAATTGCTGTTGTAAAGTTTCGTTAAGTTGCTGAATGATATCTGTATCAGCATGTAGACAATGGAATGTGTGAAATACTCTTTGATTTTCTGAGGTTCCGTAGTGAATAGCTTCAGCAAGATTATCTTTCCCGACGCCAGTCTCGCCAATTAATAAAACAGGCAATCCTGCATCTGCCGCTTTTTCAGCAGTCGCAATGACCGATTTCATCGCAAGAGAGTGGGCTGTGATTTGATTGAATGTAATCGGTCCACGGTTTTTACGCAATGGTTGCAGAACGAACTTCTCCAATGCGGTAATATCTTGGGCAAATTCAATCGCACCGATCAATTCCTGTTCTTCATAAATAGGGTAGGTGTCATTCATCGTGGTGATTTCTAATTCGTTCGTATTCCAATACCTCTGCTTCACTCGCAATTGTGGTTCTCCGCTCTGCAATACTTTCATCAAGGTACTTTCGCTTTTGTCGAAGTTGAATAGCTCCAATATAGAATGGTCTTTTATATCCTCGAGATTTAATCCTTCAATTTCCTTCATTTTACGATTGTAGACAAGTGTGCGTCCTGAATGGTCTACGGCATGTATTCCGATATTTGCATGATCCACTGCAAATTGATTGCATATATCTAATGCATCTTTATAACTATTCATCAAAAACACCTTCCTAAAAGTAGTATTTATCAGAATTCTATTAGTAAAATACTAAAAAGAAAAATAAATTTATCAAAACACTTGCAAAGTGCAATGTTTTCTTGCATCATTATAAATGTAAACGTTAACAAACGCAAATATATTTTGCACTCTCAAATATAAAGGAGGACTCGATCCCAAATGATTCCATACAAACACGAACCATTCACAGATTTTACAGTAGAAGAAAACCGCAAAGCATACGAAGAAGGTTTTAAAACCGTAGAAAGTTATATTGGCCAAGACTATCCGTTAATTATCGGTGGCGAGCGCATCATGACAGACAAGAAGTTAGCATCTACTAACCCTTCAGATAAAAAAGAGATCATCGGGAATGTCTCGCAAGCTAGTCGCGATTTAGCAGAACAAGCGATGAATACAGCAAAAGAAGCATTTAAAACGTGGAGAAAAGTGAAGCCTGAATTCCGTGCCGATGTACTATTTAAAGCTGCGGCAATCGTCAGACGTCGTAAGTTCGAGTTTTCTGCACTTCTAACAAAAGAAGCAGGTAAGCCTTGGAACGAAGCGGACGCAGATGTTGCAGAAGGTATCGATTTCCTAGAATACTACGGTCGTCAAATGCTTACACTGAAAGAAGGTATGCACGTAGAGAGCAGACCAGGAGAATTTAACCGATTCGATTATATACCACTTGGTGTAGGCGTAGTTATTTCACCGTGGAACTTCGCATTTGCCATCATGGCAGGTACGACAGTAGGAGCACTAGTGACAGGGAACACAGTATTGTTGAAGCCTGCATCTACTACAACAGTAATTGCATATAAATTCATCGAAGTACTGGAAGAAGCCGGCATGCCTTCAGGCGTTGTCAACTATATCCCAGGATCAGGTTCTGAAATTGGTGACTATCTAGTAGATCACAAAGATACTCGTTTCATTTCGTTTACGGGTTCACGCGAAGTCGGTACACGCATTTTCGAACGTGCGGCTAAAGTACATGACGGCCAAATTTGGTTGAAGCGTGTAATTGCGGAAATGGGCGGTAAAGATACGATTGTTGTCGATAATGAAGCAGACCTTGAATTAGCTGCACAATCTATCGTGAAATCTTCATTCGGATTCAGTGGACAGAAATGTTCTGCATGTTCTCGTGCGATCATTCATGAAGATGTCTACGATGAAGTAGTGAAGCGTGTAGAAGAAATTACGAAAACGTACAACTGGGGCGATCCGGTAGATAGCAAAAATACGGCAGGTCCGGTAATTGACCAGGCTGCATACGATAAAATTATGGACTATATTGAAATCGGTAAGAAAGAAGGACGTCTCATTGCAGGCGGAACTGGCGATGACACCAAAGGTTATTTCGTAGCTCCGACAGTATTCGCAGACGTTGATCCGACTGCACGTATTTCTCAAGAAGAGATTTTTGGACCGGTCGTGGCGCTTTCTAAAGCTTCATCCTTTACAGAAGCGATTGAGTTTGCGAACAATACAGATTACGGTTTGACAGGTGCTGTCATTACGAATAACCGTCATCACATTGAACAGGCTCGCGAAGATTTCCATGTTGGGAACTTGTATTTCAATAGAGGTTGTACAGGTGCTATCGTAGGATATCAGCCATTTGGCGGATTTAATATGTCTGGTACGGATTCGAAAGCTGGAGGACCGGATTACTTGCAGTTGCATATGCAAGGGAAGACTACTTCAGAAACGCTATAAACCGATTAAGAGAATTCGAGGAGTGAACAAATATGACGAAAACAACAACTGTTATTGAAAAAACGCAAAAATACGGTGCGAATAACTATAATCCGCTACCTATCGTAATTTCGGAGGCGGAAGGTGTCTGGGTGAAGGACCCTGAAGGCAATAAGTATATGGATATGTTAGCTGCATATTCCGCACTCAATCAAGGACATCGCCACCCAAAAATTATTCAAGCGCTGAAAGACCAAGCGGACCGTGTAACGTTAACTTCACGTGCGTTCCACAATGATCAATTGGGTCCGTGGTATGAAAAGATGGCAAAGCTTTCAGGTAAAAACATGGTATTACCTATGAATACAGGTGCAGAAGCAGTGGAAACAGCTTTAAAAGCAGCTAGACGCTGGGCATATGACGTAAAAGGTGTAGCTGGCAATCATGCAGAAATCATTGCATGTGTCGGGAACTTCCACGGTCGCACGCTTGGAGCAGTTTCACTGTCGTCTGATCCTGAATATAAAAAAGGATTCGGTCCGTTACTACCTGGTATCAAGTTGGTAGAATATGGTGATATCGATGCGTTAAAAGCTGCGATTACTTCCAATACGGCGGCATTCCTAATCGAGCCGATTCAAGGAGAAGCTGGAATCATCATTCCTCCAGAAGGGTTCATGAAGGAAGCTGCGAAACTATGTAAGGAAGAAAACGTTCTATTAATTGCGGATGAAATCCAAGCGGGACTATGCCGTACGGGTGAAATGTTTGCTTGTAACTATGATGATGTTACACCGGATATGTATATTCTTGGTAAGGCACTAGGTGGCGGAGTATTCCCGATCTCTTGTGTGCTTGCAAATGATGACATTCTAGGCGTTTTCAATCCAGGATCTCACGGCTCTACATTTGGTGGAAATCCGATGGCTTGCGCCGTATCCATAGCAGCACTTGAAGTGTTGGAAGAAGAAGAGCTGGCGAAGCGATCCAAAGAATTAGGAAATTATTTTATGGATGAATTGAAGAAAATTTCTCATCCTGCAATTAAGGAAGTACGTGGCCGTGGATTATTCATTGGGATGGAACTAACAGAAGAAGCACGTCCATATTGTGAAGAGCTCAAAGAACTAGGTTTACTATGTAAAGAAACGCATGATACTGTCATTCGTTTTGCTCCTCCACTGACTATTACTCAAGAAGAGCTGGACTGGGCATTAGAGAAGATTCGCACAGTATTTAGCAAGTAAGTAACGTTCATCCACCCATTCGATCTCTGCATAAAAATAAATTCGCAAAAGGTTTGGAATTGATGGGTGGAAGTTTCAACATGTCCGTGTTATAATGTGTCCGTGAAAGACAATACCAAACAAAGAGGCGAGCCATACAATGACAGAAAACCTGAATCTATTTACGTCTACACAAGTTGTTATAAAAGAAGCACTTGAAAAGCTAGGCTATGATGAAGGGATGTATGAACTACTGAAAGAACCACTTCGTATGGTGGAAGTACGTATTCCGGTCCGTATGGATGATGGAAAAGTACAAGTATATACCGGTTACCGTGGACAACACAATGACGCAGTCGGACCTACAAAAGGTGGAATTCGCTTCCATCCTAACGTTAGTGCTGATGAAGTGAAGGCGCTATCTATGTGGATGACGCTAAAAGCGGGAATTGTGGATTTACCATATGGTGGAGCTAAAGGCGGTATCATCTGTGATCCGCGAGAAATGTCGATGGGTGAACTAGAAAGACTAAGCCGAGGCTATGTGCGTGCACTTAGTCAAATCATGGGGCCTGCAAAGGATATCCCTGCACCGGACGTCTTTACGAATTCACAAATCATGGCATGGATGATGGATGAATACAGTAAAATTGATGAATTCAACTCTCCTGGTTTCATTACAGGGAAGCCAGTCGTACTTGGTGGCTCACACGGCCGCGAGCGCGCAACAGCTGAAGGTGTAACGATCATTATCAATGAAGCGGCAAAACGTCGTAACATCGATATGAAAGGTGCACGTGTTATCATTCAAGGATTTGGTAACGCAGGTAGCTTCCTATCTAAGTTTTTACATGACTCCGGTGCGAAAGTTATCGGAATATCTGACGCATATGGAGCGTTGCATGATCCGGACGGTTTAGATATCGACTATCTATTAGATCGTCGTGACAGCTTCGGAACAGTTACTACATTATTCGACAATACGCTAACCAATGCGGAATTGCTCGAAATGGATTGTGATATCTTAGTTCCAGCTGCTATCGAAAACCAGATTACAGAAGAAAACGCTCACAATATTAAAGCGAATATCGTAGTGGAAGCAGCAAATGGTCCAACTACAGCGGAAGCTACAAAAATCCTGACAGATCGCGGTATTCTACTAGTACCAGACGTATTAGCTAGTGCTGGTGGCGTAACAGTATCGTATTTCGAATGGGTTCAGAACAATATGGGTTATTATTGGACTGAAGAAGAAGTTCGTGAAAAAATGACGCAAAAAATGGTTGCAGCATTTGAAAATGTTTATAATGTATCGTCTACACGTAATATTGATATGCGTTTAGCGGCATATATGATTGGTGTACGTAGAACAGCGGAAGCAAGCCGTTTCCGTGGCTGGGTATAATTACAACTAAAGGCATCTCCTCATATACGAGGAGATGCCTTTTAAATTTGTTCAACGGATGAAGTGGAATGAGTTTCTTCAGCGGGTCTATGTTCGTTTTCCCTTCGCCAATACGTAAAGAGGACTTGTAACGACATGAGACCAGACAATCCGATGATGATATACAGAAAGCGTGCTAGTGGCTGATAGGCACCATCAGTAAGTTGTGCGATGACATCAAAACGAAAGATTCCAACGACTCCCCAGTTTAATGCCCCGATCAGCGCGATGGCCAATGTAACTTTTTGCAGTGTTTCCATTTTATCTCCTCCTGAAAAAAGTATATCCTGTTTTTAGAACACTATACTTGCATCGTAAATACATCTTTTTCATAATAGAGAGTAAGAAAGAGGAGGCGTGTGATTTGGATAACTTTATTTTTAACAATCCGACTAAATTAATTTTCGGTAAAGATCAATTACAACGATTGCCAAAAGAGCTTGAACAATACGGTAAAAAGGTGTTACTCGTGTATGGTGGCGGCAGCATTAAGCGCAATGGCCTGTATGACGAAATTACAAAGATGTTGAACGACAATGATTTCGAAGTAGTGGACATGCCAGGTGTTGAACCCAATCCTCGTTTGTCGACAGCTAAGAGAGGCGCAGACCTTTGTAAAGAACATAATATCGACGTGATCCTCGCAGCTGGTGGCGGTTCCGTAATTGACTGTACGAAGTTAATTGCTTCCGCAGCGAAATACGACGGTGATCCTTGGGACTTTGTAACAGGTAAAGCAACGCCTAAAGAAGCACTTCCATTCGGTACGGTGCTGACTATAACTGCAACTAGTTCAGAAATGAATGCGGGTTCTGTTATTACGAATGAAGAGACGCAAGAGAAATACGGCTGGGGTGGGCCATTAAGCTATCCACAGTTTTCTATATTAGATCCGAAATACACATTGTCAGTGCCACTGGATCAAACAGTCAACGGTATTGTCGATACGATGTCTCACATTTTCGAGCAATACTTCCACACGGCAGACAACGCGTTGTTGCAAGATGAAGTCTGCGAAGCGGCATTGCGCTCTGTTATGAAGACTGGTGAACAACTAGTAAAAGATCCAGAAAATATAGAGCTTCGTGAATCCATGATGTTTGCAGGAGTTTGGGGATTGAACGGTTTCTTATCGATGGGAACAAGAGGGGACTGGGGTACGCATAATATTGAACACGCTGTATCTGCTGTCTACGATATTCCGCACGCAGGCGGTTTGGCGATTCTATTCCCGCACTGGATGAAGCAAACTTTCCCTAAAAATCCAAAGCGCTTTGTACAGTTAGCTGTTAATGTGTTCGGTGTAGATCCAGCTGGTAAAACGGATGAAGAAGTTGCGATGGAAGGAATCGATCGCTTAAGTGCCTATTGGAAGAAGATTGGCGCACCTGTCACGCTAGCAGATTATGATATTGATGACTCCAAATTAGAGCTAATGGCAGAAAAAGCTGCTGTGAATGGACCAGTCGGTGGATTTGCTAAGCTTTCTAAGGATGAAGTTCTTACTTTGTTGAAAGCTAGTTTATAATTCCTGACACTATGTTTCTTTTAAATATGTAAAAAGGCTGAAAACAACTACCTGTAGTAGGGTTGTTTTCAGTCTGCAACGTCAAGTCACTTCGGCTTGGCGTTTTTTTATGGATAAATAACGAGCTCTACCGATTCTACATAAGAAAGTGTAGTTAGTTCTATATAGAGTGAAGAGGTAGATTTTTTGGGGTGTGCCATAAGTTTAAATTGCAATTCATGATGGTAATGATGTTCGGATGTTTGAAATTGTCTAATACGCATATGGTCAATTTCCATATTTTCTTCATGTAAGTATTTTATGAGATCATCAATCTTAGACTTTTGCGTAATGATGATCGTGCAATTTGCTTCTTTTGTACGTAACCGTTTCGGACCGAATCTACCTAGCATAGGTGCGATTAGCTCAATAACGATCATTACACTGATTACGGTGAAGAATGCTTCG
This sequence comes from Sporosarcina ureae, assembly GCF_029267015.1. GTDB lineage: Bacteria > Bacillota > Bacilli > Bacillales_A > Planococcaceae > Sporosarcina > Sporosarcina ureae_D. The sequence continues at coordinate 28,720 of NZ_JARIEA010000005.1, forward strand.
AAGTAAAAGCCGGCCCCTACTGCAATACCAATCCCTGCGGCGCCCCAGATCATAGCGGCGGTAGTAAGTCCTGTTATATTATCATTATCCCTACGCAATATTGCACCAGCGCCAAGGAATCCGATACCACTGACGATTTGTGCAGATAGTCGTAAAGGATCCATTGTAATATTAATATCATCGCGGGAGGGCACTAAATAAGCTGCTTCCATTGAGATAATCGTCAAGAGACAACTGAATGTAGCGATGACAGCACTTGTCTTCAGTCCAATAGGTTTTTTCTTGATTTCTCGCTCCACGCCAATAATGATACTAAGTACGAGGGCGACACTGATTTTAATTAGCGCTTCTCCATTAAATGAATCCGCAAGTAATGTAAACATAAATTATCCTCCTTCACTTACAAAATAGGAAGATTACCTATATACTTTCTTTTATACGGCAATCAACTCGTACATGCCTCTCTTTCTATTGTAATGGGAAGGGAGATAGAAAGAGAAGTGATATTTTGAATAAACCAACAATTCATCCCTACATACCGATCGCGATTGGTGTTCTTACTGTCGGCTTATCTGCAATCTTCGTAAAGTTGGCCACTGCAGATGCAGGAGTCATCGCCTTTTATCGTATGTTCTTTTCGGCAGTCATTATGCTTCCGCTATTTTTAATTTCGTATCGTAGCGAACTAACCACGTTAACGAAAAGGGAATGGTTGTTTACTGCGAGCTCAGGAATATTTTTAGCAATCCATTTTATACTGTGGTTTGAATCCCTGAACTACACATCGGTAGCCAGCTCTACCGTACTAGTTACGCTGCAGCCGGTATTTGCATTGGCTGGCACAGCATTGTTCTTTAAAGAGATTATTACAGGGAAGATGCTAACTGCTGTTCTTGTTGCATTAACCGGAAGTTTTATTATTAGTTGGGGAGACTTTCAAGTAAGTGGGGCCGCATTATTTGGAGATATCTTGGCGTTGCTCGCTTGTGCATTCGTTACAGCTTATTTATTAATTGGTCAAAATGTACGTAAAAGAATATCGCTCGTGACATATACCTTTCTTGTATACTCCGTGAGTTCGGTTGCATTATTTATCTATGTACTTGCCATACAAGAACCGTTCACTGGATATCCCTCATCTGATTGGGGTTGGTTCTTAGCTTTAGCAATCTTGCCAAATCTACTCGGGCACACATTATTTAACTGGGCAGTTAAGTGGGTGAGCACAAATGTAGTATCGATCGCCATTCTATTTGAACCTGTACTTGCTTCAATCGCCGCTTACTTCGTGTTACACGAAAAAATAACTACACTTCAATTAATAGGTGCAATCGTTGTTCTGACGGGGATTCTACTGTTTATTATCGATGTAAAATCAATAAAGAAAAAACTTTTTACGAAAAACACTTGATTTCTCTATATGATCTATTGTATATTAGTTCTTGTCGCTTCGGACGTAAACGAAATCAACGAAAAAACTTTTTAAAAAGTTGTTGACTTCGAGAAGCGCTGAGTGTAATATAAAGAAGTTGCTTTCACACAGGCAACAAACACGAACCTTGAAAACTGAACAGCAAAACGTTAACGAAATATAGTTTGTGCCTGGCTTGCCAGTGACACAAACAAAATGAGTATCTTAATTGATGCCAGCAAATGAAACTCGAGCTAATCGA
>NZ_JARIEA010000040.1 GCF_029267015.1 Sporosarcina ureae
TTTGCCGCTCGCTTCCTTCAGATTCCGCGTCACCACGGACACCCTTGCGTTAAGCTAACTGTTACTTCCGCCTTCACAGTTCGGGACTTGCACCCTATAGACTGCGCCCATGCTGGGCGCACAAAAAGACACTCAGCCATTACAACTGAGTGTCCATACTTTATCCTCTAAACGGCCACCAGACACCTCGTCCGAATGAAACCGTAATTGCCGGAATGAGCAATGGCAATATAATTAAGCCGTATAGCAATAATCCTGAAATAACGATAGTTGCAATTTGTACGAGACTCAAAACACCTGAAGGCATCATGGCACCGAATGTTCCTGCTAAGATTACGGCTGCCGTAATAATAACTGTACCCATTTTCGCCATTGAATACATCAATGCTTCTTTGATTTTCATGCCTCCAATACTCTCTTCACGGAAACGATCGAGCAAGAAGATCGAGTAGTCTACACCGAGCGCAATGAGCATGATGAATCCGAAGAATGGAACAGCCCAACTGATACCGTCATAACCTAGACCGTTAACAAAAATCAGTTCCGTAATCGAAATCGCCGTATAATATGTCAGAAGTAACGAACCGATCATATAAAGCGGCATGATTGCCGAACGGAATAAAATGAATAACACAATGAACAATCCAATTAACATGATCGCTACTGTACGCGTAAAGTCAGCCGAAGATATATCATTTAAATCCGAGTTAATACTTGAAATACCACTGAACGCTAAATCCGCATCTTCAAATGGTGTGTCGATAACGGAACGCTTCACAGAATCTTTAATATCATGAACCGTAGAAATCGCTTCACGTGAATAAGGATTTTCCTCCAGTATGACTTCCATCAAGATTCCTTTTTTATCGTCGAATGTGTAACGATCGATCACTGGAGTGAACTCTTCATTATTAAGCGTTCCTTTAGGAATGAATAACCCCGTATCGCGCACACTTTTCGTATCCGCCATATCAGCGAGCATATCGGCAATCTCCTGAAGACCTGTTGTCACTTCAGCCAACCCGTCCTTCGAAGCTTTCACGCCACTACCTAGCTGTTTCAAACCACCTTTTAATTGGCCGATTTGTGAACCGCTTTGGTTAATTTGTGATCCAGCTCCTGCGATACCGCTACTGATCTTATCCAATTCATTTCCTAATGCATTTAATCCACCAGCTGCTTGTGCTGCAGGCAACCCTTGCTGTAAGCCGCCGGAAATCTGAGCGAGCTGACCGTTAATTTGCTCAATACCATTTGCTGCTTGGATTAATCCACTACCGCCACCCGCTCCACCGGAAGGTAGTTGGTTAGCTGCATCTCGCAAATTATATTGTACAGTTGCCAATCCTAGACGTATTTCCTGTATTCCATCATTCGCCTCTTGCATGCCGTCCGCCATCAAGCCAATTTGGTGATCTACATATAAGTCTTCTAATAGTTCACCGGTCGGACGTGTAACAGTACGGACACTTTTCACGCCATCTACTTTCTCTAAATCGCGAGAAATGGCTTCTAAATACGTAACGTCTCCTTCTTTAACAATTGGAGAATCTTTCTTCAGTAATACTTGCACAGGCAGTGAATCCCCTTCACCGAATGCATCAGAAATGAGATTCAACCCAATGACAGATTCTTTACTTCCATCAATTTCATCTACTGTATTGAATGAGAGATCATTGTCATACGTCAACAGTAGCGGAACCGTAATGATCGCTACAATTAACATGGAAAGTAGTGGGCGCATGACGGATACTTTACTGAATGCAATCCATAATTTACTGTCTTTATGAGAAGCAGCACCTTTAGCTGGCCAGAATAACTTGTCTTTTAATATAGACATCAATAATGGTACAACAGTGAATAGAACGAGCATTAATACGGCAATTCCCACAGCTACTGCAACTGCTGACTTAAATATCGGGAAATCTGCAAAACCGATTGCTGCGAAACCGATAAATACTGCAAGTCCACTGATAAATAGTGTACGACCTGCCGTTTTATAGGTGTTAATAATCGCTTCTTCTACTTCATGACCTGCGAGTAATTCTTCTTTATAACGGCTTAGCAACAAAATACAATAATCTGTCCCAAGACCGAATAAAATCGCCACTAAGAATATTTGTGTATAGTTCGAGACAGGGAATCCAAACCAGTCGATGAAAAATGCCACGAATGACTGACTCAATAAATAGGCAATTCCCACCGCCACTAACGGTACGAATGGAGTAATAATCGAGCGGAACACGATGAGCAAAAGAGCAAATATCAATACAACGGTAATCAATTCCGTCTTTTTCAATCCTTCTTGTGCACTCTCATTCACATCATTATTAATGATGGCTTCGCCTGTCATATAGACTTTATCATCTTTTGACACAATATCTTTCTCGATTTTCTCTGCTAACTGAATAATTTCTTCTTGTGTACCGTCTACAGTAATCGGAAGCAAGACGGTTTTCTTATCCTTTGAAACGAGTTGTCCTTCCATTTCTTCACTTTCAAATGGATCTAAGACATCTGTTACGATTTTACTAACTTTCTTAATTTCTTTAGCTGCAGCTGAAATTTCTTTTTTCTTTGTTTGATCTGCTGCTTTTTCTAAATCATATACTAGCGAAATCGTTTCATCTGCTTGCCCTGCATCTTCTAGCATTTGCGCAGCCTTTTGCGAATCTGCCGAATCGAGCAATTGGAATGATCCCGCCTTCTCTGCTTGCTTCGCCAAATCAGGTGCAAGTATGAATAGGACGACAGTCAACACAACTAATCCTATCGCTATAGGCCATTTGAATTTCAACACAGTTTTCACCCGTTATCTCCCCCTCGTTACTAAAATTGATTTTAATTTACGGAATGTTTCAATGAATTGTTCCAGTTCTTGTTCGTCTATTCGATCTTCGAACAATTTTTCGATACTATCATATATTGCTGCATTTGAAACAGACAGTACTTCAAGACCTTTTGCAGTCAGTGAGATTCGATTGATCCGCTGATCGTTTGGATCTTTTTCTGACTGGACAAGATCTTTCTCGACGAGTTTCTTAAGACGTGTCGAAATGGCACTTTTATGTACTCCTTGAATTTCCGCCAATTGTCCACTAGATAGATAGCCATAGGCAGAAAGAATTTTTAGTACTTGGATTTGTTCTGGAGAGTAGTCTTTCCAGATCGGTACATCCAAATTTTTCACAACATGTTCCGTTCCGTAAATTATAACTTCTTCAAATAATTCTACTGCTTCTTGAAGTTGATCTTTCAAAGTAGTCCACCCCCTAAACCAATAATTAATAGTTTAGGGGGTGGACTAAATAAAGTCAACAAAAAAGCCAGCTTAAAAGAGATTTTCTCTCCTGCTGGCCTTCATTGAAATAATCTATTAAATAATAAAGTACGCGATGACGGATAGTAATATGGATGTTACTGTCATGGCAGCTAGCGGACGCATCGCACGATCTTTTAAGTCTCGTAAACTGACGTTTAGTCCAAGTCCTACCATAGCCGCTGTCAGTAGCCATGTGGTCAGCGTGAAAACACCTTCCATTACGTTGTCAGATACAGGAATAGAATGTCCGAATACATAGCTTCCAAGGACACTTAAGATAATAAATCCTACTAAGAACCATGGGAACTCAATTTTAGCACCCGATTCGTCAGTATCTTTGTTTTTGCGTTTCATTATGAAGATCAAGATAAAGCAGAGCGGTACTAATAGGAATACACGACCGAGTTTGGCTAGTAAAGCTATAGCTAAACCGTCTTCTCCTGCGGGTGCACCAGCTAATGCAACGTGCGCCACTTCATGTAAACTGATACCTGCCCACATTCCGTACTCGATTGAATCAAGCGGAAGGATTGGACGTAAAATGGTATAGCCAATCGCAAACACAGTTCCCATTAACGCGATAATTCCTACACCAATTGCGGTATCTTCATCTTTTGCCTTAATGATTGGTGCAACTGCAGCAATGGCAGCCGCGCCACAGACCCCTGTTCCGACCCCTAAGAGCAAGGAAATATTTTTATCTGCTTTAAATACTTTAGCGAGCCAGATCGTCATGAAGATAGCAAAAATGATGACCCCTACATCTCGAACAAGTAAACCAAGACCGTCACTTAAAACTGTATCTATATTTAATTTCAAGCCGTATAAAATGATAGCAGCACGTAGTAAACGCTTCGATGAAAAAGCGATCCCACTTCGAATTATTTCAGGATAACCGAAAAATTGACGATATGCCACCGCGATAATAATTGCGCATGCCAGTTGTCCGATATGATCGAAACCTGGTACTTTTGCTAATAAATAACCTAAAAATGCAATGAAGAATGTAAATGCTATTCCGCCGATCCACGACACCCATTTGGATGGACGTTTTTGAATCATCTTTGAAGTAACCACGATGACATCACCTCCTGTCACAAGTATATAAAACCATTCGCTATAAGTGAAATAACAATTTATAATAGGTATGATAAGTAAAACGTTATACACGGAAAGGAGTTGCTTTCCCATCGACCAGCAACTGCAAGTATTCATCGAAGTAGCCGAGAAAAAGAACTTTTCAAGAGCTGCGGAAGAACTGCATATGACACAACCCGCTGTCAGTCAATATATTCGTTCATTAGAAGAATCCATTGGTGTTCGACTACTTGAGCGGACCAATAAATACGTGCGGCTCAATCAAGCCGGAGAAATTGTCTATCATCACGCGAAAGAAATCATCGGATTGTATTCTAGAATGCAGAATTTAGTTGATGATTTAGCTAACAAAGCAAGTGGTCCACTTACGATCGGTGCCAGTTATACGTTTGGAGAGTATGTTCTTCCACACATCTTGTCCAAGCTTGTCGCGGATTATCCATTGATCGAACCGCAGGTGACGATTGGCAATACAGCAGACATTGCGGAACTAGTCATCACCCACCAGCTCGATGTCGGCCTGATCGAAGGACACTTCAAAGAAGCCGCGCCTTTGCAGAATGAAGATTTTGCAGAAGATGAAATGTACGTCGTCACTTCCGTCGATCATCCAGTTGCACAGAAAAAAGGACGTCGACCCATTACTGAGTTAGAAGATGATATTTGGCTGTTGCGCGAAGAAGGATCAGGTACGCGCGAAGCGGCAGAACTATTCTTCTATCAGTCAGGATTTTATCCGAAACGTATTATGCAGTTTAGTAGTACGCAACCGATTAAAGAGTCCGTGGAGGCAGGTCTTGGCGTGAGTTTGCTGTCGCAGTGGGCGATCCAAAAAGAGTTACACTACGGTGATATGAAGGCGTTGTCTATAAAGGGAACGCCATTCAAACGTCATTTTTCGATTGTGACGAATTCCCCTTTCCAAACGAAGGCGTTGCAGGTTTTTATTGAGTTGTTGAAGAATAGTGAAGAATTAACTGTGTTGAATGTGCGTAGTGGGGAGTAGTGCTGGTGACTGGGTTGAGTATACGGGTAATTTGTTCGTAAAGTTAAGTAGGATACGATGTTGGGTAGTTGTTTTTGCAAACCCTTACTTTTCCTTGTTTTGTGCAGAGGTAGTGGTTTGACTGGCTATGTAAGTGGGGCGGGCATTGGCCCCACTTCGGCGGTGGTGGATGGCTTCCGCAATGAGCCAGACAGGAAGAGCGCCTGGCTGTCTCATTACTACGCCTACCACGTGCAGCCGCCTGCGTTAGATAATGTGTAGGGCAGTTCAGGTACTTGTTTTTCGAGTACACGGATTATTTGTTTGTACTAGTAAGTAGGATACGATGGTAGGTAGTGGTTTTTGCAACCACTTACTCTTCCTTGTTTTGTCCAGAGGTAGTAGTTTGACTGGCAGTGTAAGTGGGGCGATCATTGGACCCACTTCGGCGGTGGTGGATGGCTTCCGCAATGAGCCAGACAGGAAGTGCACCTGGCTGTCTCATTACTACGCCGACCACTGGCAGCCGCCTTCGTTAGATCAGGTGTAGGGCAGTTCTGATTCTTCTTTTGCTAGGATAGGAACTAGTACTACTCAGTCACTGGTTTTATCTCCTATAAACCACAACCAAACTTGGTAAGTACTTAGTAGCGCAGGCACAACTGCGGGGTCGGCCGTGGCCATGAGACAGCTAGCAGCCCTACCGCTAGTTGGCTCATGGCTGGAGGCAATCCCCCACGTGCCTGCTCGAGTCCAAAACATGACCCTCACTACTTTTCATGCACAAGCCCATGTCGAGCAACGATCCAATCTATCTCCTAATGACTTTGCCAAAACGAAGAATTGTACCACCCAGTCACTGGTTTTCATCTTCTATAAACCACAACCTGACATGGTAAGTACTCAGCAGCGCAGGCACAACTGCGGGGTCGGCCGTGGCCGTGAGACAACTAGCAGCCCCACCGCTAGTTGGCTCATGGCTGGAGGCAATCCCCCACGTGCCTGCGCGAGTCCAAAGCAAGGCCTTCACTACTTTCCATGCACAAGCCAAACTCGAGCAACGATCCAATCTATCTGTAACGTCGAACAACGCCCCTACCCCAAGAAAAAAAGACTATCAAAGCAAGAAACTCACTTTGACAGCCCTACTTACTTAAGAATTAGCCGGAACACCCTGCTTTAACTTCAACACCACCAACTGATCACCAGCATCCAACGAAATCTTCTTCTGAAGCGTAGCAAATACCAATGTCTCATTCTTCTTCTTCACAAACAACGCAGTCGCCGTCTCCGGAATAATCTCCTTAAACACTAAATCAGTATCCGTACCTTCCCACTCGAACAAACCAATTTCATAATCCGTATTAATCTTGCGGTTTAGCTCTGGGAACGTAGCCCCCTCTTCGAACAACAAATGAGCTTTCAGCGAAATCGGCAATGCCGACTTACTCATCGTATGATTGGAAACAGCTGTCAGAGAAAAAGTGTTGTTAAACCCAAACTCTGGCGCAAACGATTGCGTGATCAATGCGTTATACGACGCATCTCCAGTCATCGACAAAATCGTATCATACGGTGCCAAATCAATAGAAAATCTTGATCGTTCCGATAACATCTGCCCCATGAACGTGTCAATTCCTGCTTCAATCGCAGGGCGTAAACGTCCTTGTGAAGGATCGACTATCAATACCGGAATATTCATCTCTTTTAATTGCATAGTTAATTGAATCGAAAAACTACTCGCGCCTACTATGAGCACGCCTGGCGGTTCATTACTTGCCAAGTTCAACTTTTTCGCTAACGGTCCTAACGTAAATCCATGCGCAGTAACCGTAATAAACACCAGAGCAAAGGTCAATGCTGTCAGCAAAGTAGCTTCTTCATAACCATCTTCTGCAAGTGTCGAAGCGAAATAACCCGCAACAGTCAATGCGACAATTCCTCTAGGCGCAATCCAGCCAATAAGCAACTTCTCTCGCCAGACCAGTTCGGTACCAATCGTCGAAATCCATATCGATAATGGTCGAACAACAAACAGCATAACCAACACGAATCCTATAATGGGTAATGTAAAGATCTGCGCAATCGTTTCTCTTGCGAGCGAAGCTGTTAATAAAATAAAGACTGTAGATGTCAACATGACGGACACATTTTCAACAAAATGACCGACGTTTCCAATAGATGAAACATAGCGCTTTGAGCGACCTAAAACAAGTCCCATAACCGTTACGGCAAGCATTCCTGTTTCGTGCATAATGACTTCTGCCATCGTAAAGCACAGCAGCACAAACGCCAGAATGACGGGTGATTTCAAGTACTCAGGAAACTGACCTCTATTCGCCATGACGCTAATCAATAATCCCATTGCTAATCCTAGAAGTGCAGCAAGTGCAGCACCACCAAAGAAGTTTAATAAGTAATTCATCGATAAATGATCATTCGTCAATACTTTGATCACTTCATAAGCAAACAACGCTAGCAACGGACCAGCAGGATCTACGATAATCCCTTCCCACTTTAGTACGGCCGCGGTTCGCGCTTTTAACTTTGCATTGCGTAATAACGGAATAATGACCGTTGGACCCGTTACGACAAATAGGCCTCCAATGATGAACGACACTTCCCACGTCAATCCCGCAATGTAGTGTGCTGTAAACGAACCTAAAATCCATGCTAAAAATGCACCCAATGTAACAACTCGGAAAACAGACTTCGAAATGTCCTTTATTTCCCGAAAGTCTAGATTGGAACTTCCTTCAAATAAAATAATTGCTACGGCTAGTGAAATGAGCGGACTATACAGCTCGTCCAAAGCAACTTCTGGATTCACCCACCCCATAATCGGACCTATTAGTAAGCCCGCAATCGACATGATGAAAATAGATGGCCATTGGATTTTCCACGCTAGCCATTGCGAGAAAATACCGAGCGCTAAAATGGCTACAATGCTAATTAGTGCTGCTTCTTCCATCGATACACCCGCCTTCATAATGATTTTATTATTTGCTCAGTGTACCAAATGACGAGCAGTATGCATACTAGAATGACATTCTAGTTTATAAGTCTTCCGCTAACTGAATTAACCCATCTGAAGAATGGGCGATTATTTCAATTGCTTGATTGATTTCTTCCAAGATCTGAACAGTATTTTCAATGGATACTCGTGATTCATCCGTTTGTACTTTCATTCTTGTTACCGCTTGAACAATCTCATCGTAGGATTGCGTCACTAGTTCGTTTTCTGTTGCACTTACTTGAATCAGCTTTTCCATCATTTTCATAAAATTTGCCATCTCAGTGATATTCGTTTTGGTCTCCTCAATCATGCCGGTCACTTTACCAATCGCTTGTTTCGTTTCTGTCGACAAATTTCGCACTTCAGCCGCAACTACAGCAAACCCTTTGCCGTGTTGCCCTGCGCGTGCTGCTTCAATTGCGGCGTTCAATGAAAGTAAATTTGTTTGGTCGGCTATGGAAGTAATAAGCGTCACTACACCTTGAATTTGTTCAGAAGAATGATGTAGCGCCTTCATCCGAGTAGTAAAATCTGCCATATGTTCGACTATTTGCGCAAATTGTTCAGATTGAGTGACCACTAGTTCCTTCCCCGCCAATGAAGTGTTTTCTGTCTCCGTAATAAAATGAAGGTTTTGTATCGTCATATTTTCTAGCATACGTGCTTTATCGGATAACTCTTCTGTCGACGCGTTCGTCTGCTCACTAATTGCTGCTAGATTCTGGGACGTATTCAATACTTGATTCTTCACTACTTCTTTTGATTCTTCAACCTTTTGTCGATTCAATGCATTTTCTTCTTCATACGCATCCAAAACTAACTGTTGTTCAAAGTTCATAACCTTCATAAAAGCACGCAATGTACTAAATTGTCTTTTCTTGGGCATGTCTTGTTGTTCAATAAAAGAGAAAAATTCTTCATACAATGATTCAACTGCTGCTAGATACCATTTCGGCTCCAAACCGATATGTACGTGGACCTTCGCGATAATTCGTCTTTGCTTCAAATAGCTTTCATCAATCGTCCCTCGAAATATTGACTGCATATGTTTTGTCAAGGAACCTTTCAAGCGATCCATACTACTATGTTCCGCAATAATATGCAGAAGTTGAGGTTGTCCATCCATTGCTTGATAGAAACGATCCGTCATCATAGGTAATACAGGTTGTATTTGCCCCTGCATACAGGAGAGATACTTCAAATCTGACTCTGTTAGATTAATCATCCGCAGTTGTTGTTTTATATCAGGGTGTTTTTCTAACGATATACTACCGATACTATACTGTGCGGGATGTTGGTCTTTATCTGTTGCTAGTTGTTTTTTATCTCTTTTAAATAAACGTACCATTTGGCTTCAACTCTCTCATGTAATATTAGTAAGTCTTTTATTCTATTTCCTTGTTTATTTACGATACAAAACTTATGTAACAATGTACATAGACAGATAAAAACAGAAGTGGACAATGCCACTTCTGTTTTTCATATTATTCATTATGATAATTTAAATCGATCCACAACATTTCGTAATTCTCCTGCAATTTGATTCATCTGATTCGTAGAGTCCGCCACATTTTCTAATTCGCCTTGTTGCGCGGCAGCTGATGCACTCACTTGTTCAGATGATGCGGCCGTCTCCTCTGAAATAGCGGAAACATTTTGGATGGCCAAAATAGCTTCATCTTTGTATTCCATCATTTCAGCAAGTTTCTCGGATAGTTCCGTAATTGACTCGCGTATTTGATCGGTGATACTTGCATTTTGTACAAAGGATTCTTCGGTGTCCGTAACGGACTGATTTTGACCATCCATTGATTTCATGTTTAGATCAATAACTTCAACCGTCTGACGTGATTCCGATAAAATTTCTTTTACAGTTTCTTGAATGACTTCTGTTTCTCTGCGAGATTGCTCCGCTAGCTGACGTACTTCATTGGCAACCACTGCAAATCCTTTACCACTTTCACCCGCACGTGCTGCTTCAATACTTGCATTGAGCGCTAGCAGATTCGTACTCGCTGTAATATCATGCAATGTTTGAATGACCTGATTAATAGATGAAATCTTATTTGTCAGCGTCTGGATTTGAAGTTGTACTTTTTTATTCATTTCATTTGCTGCCGTATTATGATCACGCAGTTTTCTCACTTCCGACATTCCATTTCCCGAAGAATTAGATGCATCAGTAGATAATTGGTTCATCGTCATGAACATAGTATGGATGTGATCCATGCGGTCTGCCAGGTCTGAAATTCGTAAGCTTGTCACTTCTGTATCTTCGGATTGCTTGGATGCGCCTTGTGCAATTTCATCTGTCGCTACCGACACTTCTTGGTTCGCAGCTACAAGCTCTTCAAAAGCATGTGTCACTTGCGATGATGAATCACTTAATTGAACCGAAGACTGCTGGACTGTTTGCAAGGCTGCATTAGTCTGGCGCAGCATATCATTATAAGCGAGTGATACTAATCCTATCTCATCACGGTGTAGATTCTGTTCATCTACCATCATAGTTAAGTCTCCTGCAGCAGCTGTTTCCATTGATTTCTGCAACGTTTTTAAAGGTCTTAATTGGCGGTAAATAAATCCTGTCGATGCGATTGACATCATCAAAACAATCACAATAGCTGAGATAATTGTAATCCATAAGATGGTATTGAATGTGTCTAGAATAACCGATCTTGGTGTCACAGTTTGTACTGTCCACTTTTCATTAATATCTCGTAAGTTGATAGGTGCAAAAGCGTTAAATGCTTGTTCTCCTAAACTTTGGGAGTCTACATAAGTACTTGTCAGTTCGCCTTTATCGAGTACGACTTTAGCAGAGTTCCAATCAATCGCATCTGCCATATTGGTATCGTTCAATTCAGGCTTCAAGCTATTTGCCGTAATAAAACCAGCATCGGTAATAATAGAAGCATAACCGCCTTCTGGTTTAATGGTTTTTACTACATCTGTCAAGAAATCAATTGATAGGTCGGTAGTCAACAAACCAAAATAATTTCCTGCCGCATCTATCAATGGTACCGAAATAGTAGTCATGAGAATCGTTTGACCGTTCGTTTCATATGCATATGGTTCCGTCAAAATGGAGCGTGCTTCATTTTTCGGAACAGTATACCAGCTATTCGCTGTGGGATCGTCCATTCCACTTAATGGTTCAACATCAGTCGTATTGTCTTTCTTAAAGATATAAGGAATGAATTGCTGATTTTCATCAAGAAGATTTTTGGGTATTACTTCCTCTTCAGAGAATGCAGACTGATTAACTACAGCTGCCATACCTGTTGCGTCATCATTCTTCTGTAAATTGTTCTTGATAATTTGAATGATTTCATCGGGATGCATATCACCTGTCGCTTGTAGTGTTTCTAGTATATGACTAGTTGTACGTAGCATTTCATTCGTTTCTTTTAATTTCACACTCAGTACGAGTGAACTTTTGTTTGCACTTTCCAATGCAAATTCTTCGGCGTCTTTAATACTTTGCTTATGTAGCATGACACTTGTAACGACTGAGTAGACTAAAAACAGTAATAAGAATAACGCGATAATTAATCCTGAGAGTTTCATCGCAATACTTGCAGACTTCTTCACTTTATTGGTCCTCCTAGTAATTTATGATTAGATTAACAGTATACCTTTAGTCCTTACTAAATGTATACTGTTTTAGATGAATGTCACATATAAAAAACCTTGCCTAGTAGACAAGGTGAATTTCAGACTATTATGGGTCTTCCGTTTAGTTTATTTCGTCGCTTACTGCTTCGTTTTTCTTTTTCTTTGTAGAATTGATTTCTACATTTTCCGCTGTCGCTTCCTCACCAAATTGTTCTGCGTATAGTAGCTTAGCAGCTTTTGGAGCAGCCCAAAATGTAGGTAATAGTAAGAGTGAGACCGGTATGGCTGTCACTACAATAAATGATTGGATTGCCTCCACTCCGCCTTCGCTTATCATTAATAGTACGCTCGCAACCGCACCCATGATGACTGCCCAAAATACGCGCATAGTTTTAGGCGGATGTCCGTCCCCCGTAATCGCAACGGAAATCGTATACGCCATGGAATCCCCTGTTGTGACAACGAATAATATGGTTACAAGGAGGAATAATGGTCCAATTACCATATTTAATGGCAGCTGCTCGGTAATGGCTATCATCGCCGCAGGCATACCCGAAGTATTTAGCGCTTCTGATATTACGCCTGGCTGTGCGAGTTCATAAAATATGCCTGCACCTCCGACAGTAGTGAACCAAAATGCTGTAACAATTGGTGCCGTAATGGATACCGCTAATACTAACTCGCGAATTGTACGTCCGCGTGTAATCGTAGCGATAAAGATTGCCATCATCGGTCCATAACCGAGGAACCAGCCCCAGAAAAAGATTGTCCATGATCCAAGCCAACTAGAATCCCCCCGGAATGTAGCCATGCCAAAGAATTCTTGAAGATGGACACCCGATGATGAAATGAACGTATTGATAATAAATCCACCTGGTCCCAATATCAGAATTGCCACCATTAATATCAATGTAATGATTACATTTAAATTACTCAGGAATTGAATTCCTTTGCGTAATCCCGTTACAGCTGAAACAGTAGCAATTGCTACGACACCGATAATGATAAGAATCTGTGTCGTTAACGTATTCGGTACGCCGAATAAAGCTTCCATTCCATAAGCGGCCTGCAGACCAAGAAATCCAATCGGCCCAATTGTACCGGCAGCTACTGCAATGATGGAAAATGCATCAATAGTAGTCCCTAAAACACTTTTACGCATGATCTTTTCACCGAGGATTGGATAAAGCAATGTACGTGGCTTTAACGGCATACCTTTAGAATAATGAGCATACATGAGCACAATCGTCCCTAACGTACCAAGTATCGACCATGCAAGGAACCCCCAGTGCAAATACGATTGAGCGAATGCTGGGATAATAGCACTTTCCGTTCCGGATACAGCTTCTGTGAAAAGTGGAGGTCGATCTAAAAAGTGATACATCGGTTCTGCTGCGGCCCAAAAAACGCCACCCCCTGCAAGCAACGTCGTCATAATCATTGCTAGCCATTTGAAATAACCGATTTCTGGCGCATTCATTCCACCCAAGCGTATCTTCCCGTACTTTGAGAATGCCAGGAATAGCGCGATAAAAAATGTACCCATTAATAATATTTGCCAAAACGCTCCAAAATATTTTACAGCGAATGCAAATGTCCAATCTACCATATTTGCCACGAAATCCAAGTTAATGAATGACGCCACGACAAAAGCTACAAGCAATCCGCCGCTAATAAATAATACGGGACGATCCGTTTTTGATTCATACTTATTCAAAGTCTTGCCTCCTCTAAGTTGCGATCGCTTGTAACCGCTTACTTTATGTATAGCGGAGAAGTTTTCTCCACTTTATTATTTCACTTCCACAATAACATCGATTTCAACAGCAGCACCACGTGGTAACATCATGCCTACTGCAGTACGTGCGTGTGCGCCCACATCTTCACCGAATACCTCAACAAGTAAATCCGAAGCACCGTTCATAACTTTTGCTTGTCCAGTAAAATCGAACGCAGTGTTAATCATGCCGAGCAATTTAACGAACTTTGTCACGTTCGACAGCTCGCCAACTTCTTCTTTAATCGTAGAAAGTGCGAAAAGAATAGCTTGTCTTGATGCCGCGTAACCTTCTTCAATTGTCAGAGTATCGCCTACTTTACCAATTACGTCATACGATAATGAACCGGATAAAAATAAAAGATTACCTGAGCGTACACAAGATATGTAATTTCCACCTTTTGCACGTTTTTCAGGTAGTTCCAATCCTAGTTCTTGTAATTTGTCTTCTGGTCTCATTTGTATCCCATCCTTTTCATAATGCATTCTTTATTTTTTCTGTGGCAGCAAGTAATGTGGCTATATGCGGTTCCATCGTTTTGCGATTCCATCTGAACATGGGCCCTGAAACAGATAAAGCACCAATTACTCGATGTTGCTTATCAAAAACTGGTGCCGACAACGCAGCAACATTTGTATTGATTTCTTCTTCATTCGTTGAATAGCCTTGTTTTCTAACTTCATCTAAAATCTGTTCTAGCTCGTTTCTTTCCTCCACGCGTAGCGAAGCTAGTAATCTTTCCTGTAATTCAGGTGGCTGGAAAGCGAGAATAGCCCGTCCACTTGCACCTATATGAATCGGCAATCGTTTACCGATTCCAACTGTGCGTCTGATTTCTTGCTGGCTTTCATACTCCAGTACACAAATACGCATTTGCCCTGTAGGCATATAAAATCCAACTGTCTCTCCAGTATCATCTCGCAATGACATAAGCCATGGTTCTACGACGGGTGCAATAGGCATTTCCGTCAAAATTTTATTGGCATAATCCAAAAAGATTGTACCTAATGAATATAGTTTTGAACGAGGATCCTGAAATACCATACCTTCTAGTTTCAATGTTGTAAGCAAGCGATGCACGATTGTTGTCGATAAACCAAGACCTTTACTTATATCACTGACACCTTGTGGACCCGATACGTCGTTCAAATAGTTGATCACGGATATGGCCCGCACTACTGTGGATGATACTTCTGGTGTCTTAGTCATTTTCATGAACTCCTTTTACGCGTTGAATAGAAAAAAAGAGGAATGAATGCTCTATTCCTCTTCTTTGTCTACCCTAACTTAGTTGCTGTTGATATAACGTGTTTTGTTCTGGCAATAGAATTCAACCGCTTCACTGCCGAGTTCCTTGTAAGTTCCAGTACTTGATTGCTTATATCCGCCAAATGGTGCTTGGAAGAACGTACCTGTCGTTGTCATGTTCACTTTAACAATACCTGCTTGAATTTCATTCAACGCACGGTTCATGTATGTCAAGTTGCGTGTGCAGATCGCTGCAGACAGGCCGAATGCTACGTCGTTAGCTACTTCAATCGCTTCGTCAATCGACTCGATTTCGATGATGCTAATAACAGGACCGAATACTTCTTCCTGTGCAATCGTCATTTCCGTCTTCACGCCGCTAATTACTGTCGGTTCTACGAAGTATCCTTTATCCGAACCTTCGAATTCAGGAATACCGCCACCAGTTAAGATTTCTCCGCCTTCAGCTTTCGCTTTTTCGATTAAATCAAGTGTTGATTGACGCTCTCCGTCACTAACTTGAGGTCCCATAGTTACCCCTTCGTCCATACCGTTACCGATCTTAATTTTCTTAGAAGCTTCCACTAGCTTATCCGTGAACTCCTGACGAATATCTTTGTGCACGAGTACGCGGCTAGTTGCTGTACAAGCTTGACCTGTTTGACCGTATCCACCTGCTACTGCAAGTTGAACAGCTGCATCCACGTCTGCGTCTTCCATGACGAGCAATGGGTTCTTACCACCCATTTCAAGCAATACACGCTTCATATCTTTTGCTGCTTCTTTATAAATCAAGTTACCTACACGGTTTGATCCTGTGAATGTAATGGCTTTTACTGCAGGATGATTGATCATTTCTGTTACTAGACGACCCGGTCCTACTAATTGGTTAACAACCCCAGCAGGAACGCCAGCTCTTTCAACGATTTCGACGAACTTCTGTGCTGTTAATGGTGTTTCAGATGAAGCTTTCAACACAACTGTATTACCGCTTAGAATGGCAGGTGCGATTTTCCAAGCTGGAATTGACAATGGGAAGTTCCAAGGTGTAACAACTAATACAACACCTAGTGCTTCTTTATGCAATTCGATTTGAACGCCTGGCATGTCTGATTCAACGATACGTCCTGTCATGCGACGACCTTCTCCTGCGTAGAACTTCACGATGCCCGCTGCATAGTTTACTTCCTTAAATGCATCCGCATATGTTTTTCCTTCTTCTTGAACGATAATGCGTGCAATTTCATCTGCTTCTGCTTCCATGATGGCTGCAATTTTATATAGATATTCACCTCTTGCAGGAGATGGTGTTTTGCTCCACTCTGGGAATGCTTTTGCTGCTGCATCGATAGCTGCTTGCGCATCGTCAGCATTAGATTGCTTAACTTTTACAACTAGCTCGTCTTTATTCGCAGGGTTTCTGATTTCCAACATATCTGTACCAGAAGTTTCTACCCATTCACCGTTAATATAGTTCTTCAATACTTTCACTTCATTTGTAACTGTCATCATGTATATTCTCCTCCAGCTAATAAATTTAGTTCGTTATGCCATTTCTCCTGCGCCGCGTTCACGCGATTGATCAGTAGACTCCACTAACATACGCTTGCCTGTCTCGTTCAAGTCTAACCATAATTCTCGGCTAACTTCCGTTCCAAACTGCCAAGATGATTCCCATCTCTGTTCAAAATCGTCTGTCGTTGTTAAAATATATTTCGTGTCTATTGTGTTCTCGAACCGATCTATTATTTCGTCGACTTCCTCGACCTTAGTAGTACCGAACATACAAAACCTCGTTGTGACGGAAGGTAACTTCAGTTTATTGTCACCTGTCAGCCCCAATTCTTTATTTATACCTTCTATAATATCTTCATTATCACGCTTATGAATCATGATCGGATACATGTAATTAGGTGATGAAATAATCAATGAAGAATGACTGGGTTTCTTATACAAAATGATACTCGCATGTCCTTTTCGCGAGATATACATCGCTTGCTGCACGAGAACACGTGACGGTCGTGTATCACGTACACAGACCGCTACTGACGATTGGTCTTCTAAGCGTGCAATTAAATAATCAGCGCATGCTTTTCCAAGCAACATACCGCTTTGCTTTCCGCCATCGATCACCGTTACGCTATTAGATTCATTCAGTATTTCGATTTCTTCTATTTCACCTTGCAAAGCCGGTAATTCATCCCAAAGTTGCTGTAAGCCATACAACCCTAGGAACTCCGCATTCGCTACGGTTTCGGCTCCTTCTTCCGCATACCCATAAGGAACTCCGAGCGCTTGGAAGATCTTCTTGCAGTGAGTATATAATTCTAAGTGAGAGACACGCATTTCGCCAACTCCTTCTCAGACTTGAACCCTTCCGTAAAGAACCGGTGCCAGTTGCCGCCCATAATTTTGGAAATTTCTTCATGTGTCATACCGCGAGCTTCTAATCCATTTGCGATATTCGGGAAATCGTCTGGTGTCTGGAACCATTCCGGCCAATCCGGCCATCCTGGACTCGCTTTCGAACCTGCACCGTAATCGATTTCGTGTGTCCAGCGCCCCATACGCATCCACGCTAGGAAGTCTGTAGACATATTATGCGTTAAGTCCGTTCCGATTCCTACATGGTCAATCCCCATGAAATCAACTGTACGGGCAATCATATCGCAGAACTCTTCCAATTTCGTATCCGCTCCGTTGATTAAATGAGGATATGCACAAACTCCAAGTACCCCTTTGTTATCACGTAATGCTGTAAGAATTTCTTCTGACTTGTTACGTTTCGACGGATAGATCCAATCTGGATTAGCGTGTGTAATAGCTACAGGACGACTTGAAAGTGCTAATGTATCAAGGGATGTCTTCGTTCCGACATGCGACAAGTCAATAACCATACCTACACGGTTCATTTCCTTGATGACATTTTTGCCGAATCGTGAAAGGCCTGGATCTGTCTCTTCATAGCAGCTACTACCGATCAAGTTTTGGTTATTATACGTCAGTTGCATGATCTTAACGCCCATCTCATTGAATACAGATACGAGGCCTAACTCGTCTTCTAAAGCGGATGTATTTTGTGCACCCAACATGATTCCGAGTTTACCACTACGTTTTGCTTCATCAATGTCGGCTCCCGTTTTCACCGGTAGAATTAAATCGTCATTTTCTTTAAAAAAGCGATGCCATTCCGCTACTTTCGTCAACGTTTCACGAGCGTTTTCCCATAGTCCTACACAAGCGTGAACAGCTGTTACGCCACCTTTTTGTAGCATAATGACAAAATCGCGGTCCCATTTACTTAATTCTAAAGCATCTATTACAATCATATCTCTCATATCAACAGTCATTTGATCTCCTCCGCTTTCGGTAATAATGGATAGAACCAATCATCTTCGAATGAAGTAGTTCCAATTTCTTCAACTAGCGGTGCTCCTTGGAATAGCGTAATCCGTACCCAACGATTGGACTTCGGATCATACCGTTCAGCACCATATATCGCTAGTTTACAACGCAATAGATATACCGGAAGTAGATCTTTTCCTGTCAGGTTCGCTTGTATCTCA
Organism: Sporosarcina ureae; assembly: GCF_029267015.1. GTDB lineage: Bacteria > Bacillota > Bacilli > Bacillales_A > Planococcaceae > Sporosarcina > Sporosarcina ureae_D. The sequence continues at coordinate 18,632 of NZ_JARIEA010000040.1, forward strand.
CCATACTCGAGACCGTCCAACGATTGGATTCTTCTAACAATCCCTCTTAGCTCCGGCTTTTTCAGTAAGAATGCCGCTACTTTCAGATCATCATCACAGACCTCTATTTCCGTAGCTAGTTGCTGTACTTGTTCTGCAATATTCATCGGCATGTACAACTCATCACCCGGATCAACTCCACGTTCTCCGATACGCGGTTCTTCCTTTTCAGCAGAACGGTACCAGAAATAATGTCTTGATTCAGGTTTTGTGAAATCGTACTGAAACGCCCACTGATATTGTTTTCGAATAATTTCACGCAATGAACCAATAGACATTTCAGGTATCAAATGAAGACCATCGTCCGCATTCGTCTGATGCTCTAAGTCGACGATTACTTCTGGATAAAGATCAATCAGTTCTGAGTTAATCAATTCCTGTGCTTCCATAGTGTAGTTGGCTTGTACTTTTTCCGTTAGCTCCAACCACAGTCTGCCTACTTCATGATTGGAATGCTCTATTGTGTGACAAACATCTTCTACTAACTTGGAAATCTCTCCGATTTCTGTTGCCAAGTCCCTTGGATTATTAAATACTTCCATATTCGGAATGGGAGCGTCTTCAAAGAACGTATGAACTTGTTGTAGTTTCTCAATGAAGCGCTTGCAATCATCTGCTGTTGGTTTCATTTTCTTTGCACGAGCCAATGCTACTTCACGAATCCACATCCACTGATGGAGAAGTTTTGGATGGGAGATCAAGTAAGGTACCATTCCAAGTCCTGTTGCATTCCCCGTCCCGAATAGTTTTTTAATTTCAGGATTTAATGTAGTTGCTTGTGGATTATTTTTGCGCGCAATATGTTCCACCAGATCAAAACTGAAGTGACGCAACATATAGACAGCAAACATTTGAGATAGATAGGCGCCACTAAACGTATGATTATCTTTCATATGTTCATAAGGTGCAATTCCAAATTTACCATTTCCATAGACTGCAGTTGTACGGAATAGATAGCCAATATCGTAAATGATTTCTGCATCAGGCTGCTTACCTTGAGATAGCGCTTCCACTACATGAGAAAAAACACGTTGGCTCTTATTCGCTCTCGACCATACGAGATCCGTGACATCTCCTCGGCCCATTTCCTGTTTCGGAAGTTCTTGTTTCATTCGTTTTAATTTTTTATCGGAAATCGCTCCATCGCAAAGTGCAAATGTAACATCCCATCTTTCAGAAATGACTCGATCGCTTCGAGTTTCTTCACTGATCTCACGGGATAATGCGACAAATGTATACTGTCCTTGTGGGGTAGTAATACTATAAAGCGCTTCACCGTAACCTTCATCGTTTATATCAAAAGTTGTTTGCTCAATTTCCCAAGCTTCACGCATCATTTTACGAACTAAAATGCGCAAAAAGCTGAGACTTGTTGAGCGCATTACGCCAAGTCGTTGGATGTCCATTACTTCAGATGCCGGTCTTAGCGCATCTGTGTTTTCAATAGCTAATTTAAACATGTAAAACCCTCCATTCTTCTACTCCCACAAAATATATACTTTCACGATTATCGGAATGACTTTCCGAATATCTACCTCTATCATAAACCCGTTTGAATTCTCTGTCAACAATTCTATAAAAAAGTCCATGAAGATTCATAATGAATCTTCATGGACTAGAGTAGTTTATTTAGTTCTTTCGGTCATTTGGCGCCAGATTGAACCTTTTGCTTCTTCGCCTTCTTCAATTCTTGCGATCGCCATACGAACTTGCAGTTTCACTTCAAACTCGTTATCATTTTCTGCTTCATGCAGTGCAGGCAAGGCTTGTTCTGTTCCGGATTCATAGAGGAACATAGCTGCACGCCAACGGACCAACTTGTTTTTATCTTGTAGCAGACGGATAGCCGCAGCTTCAAAACCAACATAGCCAAGGTCGCTCATGCAGTCTGCAGCTGTACGGCGGACCGCCCAACTTTTGTCTTCTAATGCTTTTTCGATATACGGAATGACGGTTTCATCTTCAATCATACCGAGATACACTGTAGCGAGTCTGCGGATCGACGTTTTCTCGTCTTTCAGTGCCATCATCAATACGGGATAGTCTGACTCGTCTGGATCCGGCATTTGATCAAGCAATCGGAAGCGTGTTTCCCATTCCGGAACGATAAATTCCGATACTGTCACTTTCTTTCCACGAGTTATGGTTTCCTCGTCTGCCTTTTCCGCTTTCTTCACAAGCTCATGCAATCGCGCTTCAGGATATGCAGCTTCAAGTTCTAAAACCACTTGCTCGCCTACTTCTTGCAATTCTCCGTAACGGATTCCGTAATCTGCCCATTTTCGAAGTAAGATATAGTTTTCTACCTCGGAATGGTGAACGCTTTCCATTGCTTGAATGAAACGTTCACTTAATCCAAATCTAGATTCCTCATCACTATTGAATACTTTCACTTGTAACGGAATCTCTTTGTATGTCTGTACATGAACATAGACTTCCCCGAAGTGCTCATCTATCTCTTGTTCTTCGGCTTGCGTTGTCGTTTCGCCGCCTTCATTTAAAACGGAACGTACTTCGGCAAGAATGGATTCCCACGCAACATTTCCAATTCGCTCTACTGCCATAAAGTCTAATACATGATAGATTCCTTTAATTCCTTGAATAGCCAAAAGAGAACGAATCGGCTCAGGTGCCTGTGCTTCATCTTTCTTCTTATAGTTATGACTAGTTCCATCAGGTAAAGGGGTATCTAAAACAATTTTCATGGAATTTGGACTTGGTGTCGGTTCAATCGATTTGATTTTCAAGAAAATCTCCTCCAATATAATTAATCAGCTAATTCCTGCAAATAAGACCAGCGCTCGACTAATTCCTCGTATTGCTGATTCAGGTTGGCCAGCTGTTCATCAAGTTGACGAAGCTGATCGTAATCTGAACCTGTAGTCGTCATCTGTTGTTCCGTTTCTGCTATTTTTTCTTCTAACTTTTCTATGTCCGACTCAATGGTTTCGAACTGCTTTTTTTCAGCGTAAGTCATTTTCTTCTTAGGCTCTTTAACTTCTGGAGTCGGAACAGCAGTCGCAACTTTAGCTTGTGGCTTCACGTCTTTTGTATTCTTTTCATCGAGATAGTCCGAATACAGACCAAGGCGTACATCGATTTCACCTGAGCCGTCTAAAATCCACAGCTTACGTGAGATCCGATCCAAGAAGAAACGGTCGTGGGAAATCGTAACGACTACTCCAGCGAACGTATCAATGAATGATTCCAAAACTGAAAGTGTTTCGAGATCTAAGTCATTCGTCGGCTCATCCAGCAGTAAAACGTTCGGCTGCTCCATTAATAACTTCAATAGATAGAGACGTTTACGTTCCCCACCTGATAATTTACCAATTGGCGTTCCGTGTGCAGAGGAAGGGAATAAGAATCTCTCCAACATTTGCGTCGCAGACAATCGCTCACCGTCTCCTGATTCAATATCATTGGACGTCTCACGAATATATTCGATAATCCGCTGATTTTCCTTCATTGGTGGTAAATGCTGATGGAAATGAGCAATCTTTACGGTAGAGCCTGTATCGACTTCTCCACTGTCCGGCATGGTCGTTCCATCTAGCATTTGAAGAAGTGTCGTCTTGCCTACACCATTCGGTCCGATAATCGCAATACGTTCTTTCGCTTGTAGAATAGCAGAAAAACCATTTAAAATAACTTTATCGTCAAATCGTTTCGTAATATTATTAATTTCCAACACCTTTTTACCAAGACGTGTCGTTTGTAAATCCATTTCAAAGTCGAGTGACTCATCGGTCTGCTTCACTTTCGCTTGAAGATCATCAAAGCGGTCAATTCGCGCTTTCTGTTTCGTCGAACGCGCTTTAGCACCACGGCGAATCCATTTCAATTCACTACGATAGCGATTACGGTCTTTCTGATCCGAAGCAGCTGACATCTCTTCACGCAGTGCTTTTGACTCCAAATAATCAGCATAATTTCCTGTATGCGAATAAAGGGTTTTGTCAGCTAATTCGTAAATATGCGTAGCCACTTGATCCAAGAAGTATCGATCGTGTGTAACAAATAAAACTGCCCCTTGAACATTTTGTAAGAAATCTTGCAACCACTGAATTGACGCAACATCCAGGTGGTTCGTAGGCTCATCTAGTAACAATAAATCTGCTGGTTCGATTAACACTTTAGCGAGGGCGACACGCTTCAGTTGACCACCTGATAATTCGCCCATTTTCTTATCGAATGTCTCAATACCAAGCTTCATTAATATAGTACGTGCCAATGCATTTAAATCCCAACCACCCGTTGCATCCATTTCATTTTGATAAAATGAGTAACGTTCCTGATACTCTTCATTTGAAGAATCTTCAGTAAGCAGTTGCAATGCATGCTCGTAATTAAGATTTGTACGAATAACAGGCGCATCGCTTTCAAATACCGCTTCCATTACCGTTAAGTCCGGATTGACAATCGGTTCTTGAGGCAAATAGGCTACACGGAATTTATTCGGATGATCCATAGTGATCGTATCCGCACTTCCCTGTCCAGCAAGTATAGATAACAACGTAGATTTCCCCGTACCATTAATCCCAATTAAACCTATCTTGTCGCCGCTTTTCAAATTAAACTCCACATCTTTAAAAAGTGTTTTCTCTCCAACTGTTTTAGTTAATTTCTCTATTACTAAATGACTCATCGTTGCACATCCAATCTTCAAATTGCTTATGTTCTTAGTATAGCCGAAATTCCAGCAAGTTGAAAACATGCACACCTTGATTTATTACTTGCCAGTAGGGATTTTGAATTATAGACACACATTCAAAATATATTTTTACAGTCTATGCCATTTCATTAGACTCTATGGTTTAATAGATGAAAGAGCTTTCATAAACATTTGTAAGCCTAAAGGAGCTGTATTCATGGTACAATCTACCGAACATCAAGTAACCGATATGTTAGTCGTACAAGCTTTAGAAGACAATTTGGCCATCATTCGTTTTGATATGAACCGTCGTATCGCCTATGTAAACAAAAACTTCGCCCATACGGTTGGCTACGAGCCAGAAGAAATGATTGGAATGAAGCATGAAAAACTTTGCTTCGATAGTTTCCTTGAAAGTAATGCCTATGAAAAACAATGGCAAGATTTCAACAAGGGCATTAGCTATCAAGGCAAAATCGAACGTAAACGTAAAGATGGGTCTGCAGTGTGGCTTGAAGCAACATATATGCCGGTTTTGGATGATAAGCATAGAAAAGTGATCGGGGTTACAAAAATCGCGACGGACATTACAGAACGACAAAATGCCATCGTTGAAGTCGTCAATGAGATGCATAAAATGGCAGAAGACCTCACCCAACAAGCAAATGCTGGAATGAATCGAAGTACGGAATTATTGACCATGATCGAGCGGATAGCCGCTGTCTCTGAACAGAACACGAGTTCATTACAAAATCTAGAAGTTCACTCTCAAGATATTCAAGGCATCGTGACGACCATACGCGCGATCGCGAGCCAAACCAATTTATTGGCTTTGAATGCAGCGATTGAAGCGGCACGAGCTGGAGAATACGGACGTGGGTTTGATGTGGTGGCAAAAGAAGTTCGGAAACTTTCAGGTAATGTACAGGATTCCATCGTCGAGGTGCGTAAAGGCATTGAAACGATCACGGAGGATATTGGTGTGATTTCACAAGGTACTTCATTGGCGCAGCAAAATATTGTGCAGTGTCAGAATGAAATCGAAATTGCTATGAATGACTTCCGCTCGATTGCGTCGTCGGCTGCTGATTTGGAGAGCCAGTCGCAGGAAGTGGGACGGATTATCTGATTAAAAATGAGCTATCTCTTGGAAGTTGGTACTTCTAAGGGATAGTTCTTTTTGTGAGAGTTATGTTTTGGTGGAGGAAGTAAGTGGGACGGTCATTGGCCCTGCTTCGGCAGTGGTGGATGGGGTGTAGGGCAGTTCAGATAGTTGTTTTTAGAGTACACAGGGAAGGTGTTCGTATAAGTAAGTAGGATACGATGGTGGGTAGTTGTTTTTGCGCCCCCTTACTTTTCCTTGTTTTGTGCAGAGGTAGTAGTTTGACTGGCAGTGTAAGTGGGGCGATCGTTGACCCCACTTCGGCGGTGGTGGATGGCTTCCGCAATGAGCCAGACAGGAAGAGCGCCTGGCTCATTGCTACGCCTACCACGT
>NZ_JARIEA010000052.1 GCF_029267015.1 Sporosarcina ureae
GCGCCTGCTTCTTTCGCACTTGCCTCTGCCCACTTTGCTAATTGATAATTCGTTCCACCCATACTGTAAAAAATTACTGCTAACTTAACTTTTGACATCCAAACATCTCCTTTAGTTTGATAAATATCGTTTAATTAAAGACTCATACTAAGAGAACCCATTCTTTCTTCCTTTCCCCATTATTTCTATTACTAATCATCTCCACTCATATAATTTTTATACCAGATTTATTTACATTTCAATTGAAAAAGAGCTGTAATAGTAAAATCATGGTTTCCAGTGAAATCCAAAAATTATTTAGCTTACTTAAAACTTATAAAGTCCAAAAATAGACAGCTAGATGTTACTCTAGCTGTCTTATTTATACCTTATGGAAATTCGTACCGTCCGTAGTTTCTGCAACAATACCAGCACGGATCACAAAGTCTCCGAAGTGCTCACCTTCATCGCGTTCTTTTGCATATCGTTTTAATATAGGGCCTAGTTCACTTAGTATTTCTTCTTCTCCAATATTTTCACGATAGATTTTGCTTAGGCGCTGTCCTGTAAATCCGCCGCCTAAATACATATTATATTTACCTGGTCCCTTACCGATAAAGCCGAGTTCCGCTATCGCAGGACGTGCACATCCATTCGGGCATCCTGTCATACGTGTCACGATCTCTTCATCGCCAAGCCCAGCTTCATCTAGTAAGCCCTCGATTTTTGTAATCAATGAAGGTAAATAACGTTCAGCCTCTGCCATCGCCAAACCACATGTCGGCAACGATACACATGCCATGGAGTTTCTACGTAATGCTGACTGCTCAGCTGGAGACTCCAAACCATACTTCGAAATAATCTCTTCTATATTCTTCTTATTTGAATCAGCTACATCGCCTAGCACTAAGTTTTGATTCGGACTCAGGCGGAAATCACCTGTATGGATCTCTGCAATTTCACGAAGAGCAGTCATCAGTTTATAGTTTTCAGTATCACGCACACGACCGTTTTCAATGAAGAACGTATAATTCCATCTTCCATTTTCTGCTGGCACCCATCCATAGCGGTCACCATTATGATCAAAGTGATAAGGGCGCGTCTCTTCCAATTCCCAACCTAAACGATTGTGAAGCTCTCCAATTAACCAATCAAGTCCGCGAGAATCAATCGTGTACTTAAATCGTGCATACTTTCGTACAGAACGATTTCCGTTATCACGTTGGATCATCATTAAATGCTTCGATACTTCTACTACTTGATCTGCAGGTACGAATCCAATCAAACGACCTAACTGAGGGTACGTCTGCTCATCTCCATGCGCCATTCCCATACCGCCACCTACAGCAACGTTGAAGCCGACTAGTTTTTCGTCTTCTACTATCGCAATCAACCCAATGTCTTGAGAGAATACGTCGATATCATTCATTGGAGGTACCGCAATTCCTATCTTGAATTTTCTAGGCAAATACGTCGCACCGTAAATCGGCTCTACTTCCTCCCCCGCTGTATCGACAACTTTTTCCTCATCTAACCAAATTTCATGATAAGCCGTTGTTTGTGGCAATAAGTCTAAGCTTAACCTCTTTGACCACTCATATATTTCTGCGTGAACTGACGATTGATTTGGGTTCGGGCTGCACATGACGTTTCGGTTGACGTCGCCACAAGCCGCAATAGAATCCAGTAACGCGTCATTCATTTCTTGAATATTCTTCTTCATATTCCATTTCAAAATTCCATGCATTTGGAATGCTTGGCGTGTCGTTAACTTTAATGTACCGTTACCGTATTTATGTGCCAGTTCATCCATAACAAGCCATTGCTTTGGCGTAGCGAAGCCAGCTGGTGTCCGCACGCGGATCATGAATTGATAGGCCGGCTCTAACTTTTGACGCTGACGCTCTACCCGTAAATCACGGTCGTCCTGCAAATAACTTCCGTGGAATTTCATTAGACGGTTATCATCATCTGGAATTCCTGAACTGATGGAATCATTCATCGTTTCGATAAGATTTCCACGCAAGTAATCACTTTCAATTTTTATTTCTTCTACATCACTCGGTGCTCCATCTTGTATATGGATCGGTTTTGTTGTTGAAGACATGCTCCCACTCCCCTTCGGATACTTAATAGACATCTCTCTGATAGCGTTTTTCTTGAACTAACTGTGTAATGAATGCTTCGGCTTCTTCAAGTGATTTACCACCTTCTTGTTGAAGGATTTCCAGCAACGTCGCGTGGACGTCTTTTGCCATGTTCTGTTCATCACCACATACATAAGTCACTGCACCTTCTTCAATCCATTGGTACAGTTCTTGACTTGCTTGTTTCATGCGATGCTGTACATAGACTTTTTCATCTGTATCACGTGAAAAGGCTACATCGAGGCGTGTTAACGCACCATCCTTCACGTAATTCTGCCATTCAGTCTGATAATAGAAGTCTGTCACATAATGCTGATCGCCAAAGAACAACCAAGACTTTCCTTCTGCTCCTGTTTCACTCCGTTCTTCAATGAACGAACGGAATGGCGCGATACCCGTTCCTGGTCCTATCATGATGATCGGTGTTTCGGAATTAGCAGGTAACCGGAAATTATCATTTTTATGAATATAGATGGGTAATGTATCTCCTGGCTCAAGGTTTTCTGCACATTGGATAGAGCAAACGCCTTGTCTGTCGCGACCATGCGCTTCGTAACGAACAACACCAATTGTCAGATGCACTTCTTCAGGATTCGCTTCTAGACTACTTGCAATTGAATATAATCTCGCTGGCAATTTACGCAGAATCGCAACTAGTTGTTGTTCTGATGCTTCTATTGGTCCGAAGTCCGTTAATGCGTCTAGTAAATCCCTTCCATTGATATACGCACGAAGTTCATCCACATTTTCTTTACTCAGAAGTTTCTTCAATTCTTCTGACTTAGAGTAATTAGATAGCTTTTCAAGTAACGGCTTAGTTACTACAGTTATTTCTAAGTGATTCAGTAAAGCAATGCGTAAAGCTCGGCGCTCTCCTTGTGAGTTAATTTCGACAGTTTCTTCCGCATTCCATTTACCAATACTAATAATCTCATCGATTAAGTCGGAATTATTTGTTGGGAAAATACCTACACTATCCCCAGGCTCATACGTCAATCCAGATCCTTCTAATGAAATCTCTACATGACGCGTCTCTTTATTAGACCCGCGGCCGTTTAGGTTAATATTTTCTAATACTTCTGCATTAAATGGATTCGTGCGTGAATATTGAGTTGAAGATGAAGTTTCGACTTCCACACTAGCTGCAGTCAATTGACCACCCGTTTGGATGTCTAACGAAACTTCCACCGCTGCTAGCCATTGTGCTGCTGGCTCATCATAATCCAAATCACAATCTACACGTGGTGCTAACTGAACAGCGCCAAGGTCAGATAGTTTCTGATCGAAATCAGCGCCCGTCTTACAGAAGAATTCGTATGAGCTATCGCCAAGTGCCAATACTGAATAATGGAGATGATCTAGTTGTGGAGCACGTTTTCCATGCAAGAACTCAAAAAATGGTAAGGCTGTATCAGGCGGATCTCCTTCTCCGTGTGTACTGACGACAAGCAATAAGTTTTCAATTTTCTTCAGATTATTTGGTTTGAAATCATTCATGGACTGTATTGTTACTTCAAAAGATTGCTCTTTTAACTTAGCTGCTACTTGTTCCGCAATTCCTTGTCCGTTGCCTGTTTGTGAGCCGTAAAGTACAGTTATTTCTTTTACTGCCGTCGGAACTTCGATAGCAGGACGATCTAATACAGCGACTCCACCAGAAGGCACTGAAGCTGAGCTGACCGCTGTTAAATAACCACTCAGCCAACTTTGCTGTGTTACCGAAATACTTGGCAACAGACGATTGAGCAATTCTACTTGTTCTTCACTGAAAGGACTGTTCGAAACTTGTAAAGCCATATTCATCACCCTCACAACTTCTTATATATTTTTCACCAAACAAAATCTGACTAGACTGACAACTATTTTTAAGATGATTTCATTGTAATGTTATTAAACCTATTAGTCAAGTAGGTTTTTAATATAATGAAGTGGACTTCTTTGAAATAGAGTGGGTGAAAATTTTGTTGGGGGTGGGGATTGGCGCTTCGGAGGGGACGCTTTCCTGAGGGGCCGCGATGAGCCAACCAGTTCGCTGCACTCTCTTTGGTTGTCTCATCTGTCGGCCTGATCCTCTGGGAGTCGCCCCTCCTACGCACCAATCCCTTACAATATGAGTGGATTACACTTTTAGTTGATCATTAAAGCTATGGTTGTAATCTATTTTGATTTTGAATAAGTTTACGTAAAATAATAGTTCACACACTACTTATAATGAGTGATAAAAGTACCTTCAATATCAAATTAGGATGGAAGCAGAAGCAGGCCGCGAAGTGCAAAGATGTGCTCCTAACGCTGCGCTTTTACTAGCAAAAGCCGTTCTTCGTTACGGCACTTCCCGCAGGCCCATGGGAAAGCGTCCGCCAGCTGGAACTTCCATCCCCTCGTCCCCACAAAGTAACCAACTCTGAAATTCACGTTAAGACCTTGAACTTAAAACCATACAAAAAAAGAATGCCCCAGTGAAGTGAAGTCACTTCTGGAACATCCTTGTTTAGTTAATTCGAAAGCTGTGCTTTGGAATGGTTGCCTGCTTTTCTGACCCAAGCCACCACTACAATAATTACGAGCAACCCAAGCTGTGCCATGATCGTTTCAGTGGTAGGATAAAAACCGATCACATCAATAATTGGCAAGCGCGGTTGCACAGTTGTGTTAATTACATTCGTCAACTGCAACGTATGCAAACTCACACCGATAATTTTAAACGCCAGTACATAAATCAAAATTGTCGCCACTGCGAAGAAGCGATGAATCGGAATGCGGTGGCTTAACTTCATGAAAACAACTGCTACAATCGCTAATATGACAACAGCTAGCAGAATACCCATCACAAACTCTAGTGTGGACATCTTTGGCGCAATCCCCGCGTAAAACACAATCGTTTCCGCACCTTCTCTAAATACAGAAAGGAAACTGACCGAAGCCATCGCAAGTACACTCCCTTTAGAAATCGCTTGACCCATTTGCTTGGATATATAGCGATTCCATGAAGCCACATTGGATTTTTGATGCATCCAAATTCCAACACCGATCATCAATGCTGCAGCTACAAGTCCGACATAACCTTCCATCATTTCGCGGTCATTACCAATCGTGACAGACTGTAGTACCGTCGACATCATAACAGCTACTATAATACTCAGCGTAATACCTGCACCTGCGCCGACATATACCCATTTGCGCATTCCTTGCTGATTGGCATTCGTCAAGAACGTCAGCAACGCCATAATAATCAGCAATGCTTCCAGACCTTCACGTAAAAGAATCAAGGCAGAGTCCCAGAAACTGAAACTGTCATTTGTTTGAAGTAAGGCGATTTGCTGCTTAAAATCTTGTAACTGATCATCCGCTTTTTCAACATCATAGCCGCTATTCGATAATTGGCCGATCATCAACGGTAATTCATTTTCAAGCTGTGTATAAAGTGAAGCGTTTTTCGTACGTACTTCCCCTTCAACATTCGGCCAGATTTGAATGAACTCACGTAATGACTTCTTTGCGTCATCAAGCTTTCCACTTTGTAACGAATCTGAACTTTTATCTAATAACGCAATCAACGTGGTCAATGAATAATCTTCAGTTGCTGTTTCTTTCAATGTCCCGTTGACGAACTGATCAACAATGATAGTCAGATCGTCAAACTGTGTACGATATGCTTCGAGATCAGGTTTTTCTTCTGCTAACGTGATTCGCATGAATGCCATACTCGTTTCAATTGCACCATATGCTGAAATACTCTGTTCACGCACAGGTCGTTCATTGCGTGTCCACGTGGAAACGAACTGCTGATTAGCTTGTTTGATCTCTTCAAGCGAATCGGACTCAATTGCTTGTTGTAAATCTGCAAGCGCAGGTTCCATTGCTTTGCCGAACTTCTCGCGCTCTGCTAGTTCGTCAACTGGATTTTCTGACTTCTCCAGCTCGTGTACTGCTTTGGATAATGAACTCAATAACTCTCCACGTGTTGCAGAGTGAGCTTTCAAGGCTTTCTTTAACGTCTTATCGATTTCCTTCGTGTACTCTGAACTCTCCAGCTTTTGTTGTTGCCATATTGATTCAAACTCTTGCAAAGAAGACAAGGCTTCTGCATCATTTGCTTTTTTCGTTTGCATGATCGAATCACTGATGGATATATATAGATCACTATAATTTGTTTCGGTTTCAGCGAACGCTGGGCGTATTGGTAAAACGATGACGATTAGCATAACCGCTATCCATTTATATAATCGAGAAGAGTGAGTCACCGATAAAGCCTCCCTTTTGGACTCCAGGGAAGCAAGCGAATAATGCACTGCCGCGATGGGTAATATATTCATTTAATTTATCTTCACGCCCAAAACTATTTTGAATGGCAATAAATTGTTCAGGCTTTTTTTGGAACGAGATGAACAATAAACCGGCATCAAATGTACCTGTCGAATCCATTACACCTGAACTATAAGAGAAAGAGCGACGGAATATTTTTTGCTTGGACTTCTTCGCTAACCGCACGTGGGAAGCTTCGGATATGACATACTCCCCTTTTGCATCTTTTTCGTCTAAGTCTACTTCATCCATCTCATGCTTCTTACCGATTGGCGCGCCTGTATCCCGATGGCGACCAAATGTTGCTTCTTGTTCCTGCAATGCAGTTCTGTCCCATGTTTCCAGATGCATCTGGACGCGACGAACAGCCATGTATGTTCCATTGGTCATCCAAGACTTTGACTGACCCGCATCAATCCAAGTGACTTCATTCATCTCAGCTTCTTTGGATCCATTCGGATTGACGGAACCATCTTTAAATGCAAATAGATTTCTAGGTGTTTCTTTTTTCTTACCTTTCATTGGGTACGAATTAAAACCTGCTTGCGTCCATTTTAGTGTTACTTTTCCCGAAGCTGCCCGCACTAAATTTCGAACCGCATGGAATGCAACTTGCGGATCATCAGCACATGCTTGAATACAAATGTCTCCGCCAGTATACGCAGGATCTAGCTGATCTTTTGGGAAATGCGGTAAATCTTTTAGCTCAGCAGGCTTTTTTGAAGCTAAACCTAATGAATCTTTTTCAAATAGTGACGGACCTACACCAAATGTCAATGTTAAGTTTGAAGCGTCCAACCCGACTGTTTCTCCTGTATCTTTAGCGGGAATGAGCATGTTAGACGTCTGGCCATCCATCTCTTCACCATTCATCATGCGTACCGCAATAGGGGTCCACATTTTAAATAGATCTATCAATTCTTGTTGTGAGTTCACCAATACATTCAACGAAGCAAAATATACATAGCTTTGACATTCTGTAGCGATTCCTGATTGATGCTTACCATAGAAATTGATCTTATTTTTCGACCGTGGATTGTCTTCTTCCTCTACCATTCCGAATACTTTGAGAACACTGCCTAGACCTGATGCACCAATCGCAACACCTGCTGCACCTGCTCCTGTATACTTCAACATTTGACGACGTGAAATTTTCTTATCATAGAATCTTTCTTCAGTGTGGTCTGTCATTTTATCACTCCGTTACGATGCCCATCATACTTAATGGCTCACCTAATTGATTTACTGCTTCTGATAAAGCTTTAGTATCTTCCTTCGTCAACTCTTCATAAGATATATAGCCACCGTTACCATCTTCATATTCTGCAAGCAACCCATTGATTGTTTCGAATTTCGACTCAAGTTCGTCGACCAACTGCTGATCTTTCTCTATCATTTTATCTTTAAAGATTTCAAAAATTTTCTCAGCGCCTTCAATATTTGCTTTGAAGTCATATAGATCCGTATGAGAATAAATTTCTTCTTCTCCCGTGATCTTGGAAGTCGATACTTCATTCAATAAATCGACTGCACCTGTAACCATCAAGTCTGGAGACACTTCCACTGTTTCTACACGTGCGCGCAATTCTTTTGCATCTTTTAGCAACTGATCTGCAACATCTGCATAGCCTTCAGTTGTATTTTCTACCCATAGCCCGTATTCGATCTTATGGTAGCCAGACCACTCTTCTTCTCCTTGACCTTCTTCTTGAACATCTGCTAAACGCGCATCAATTCGCGGGTCTAAATCGCCAAAGCTTTCTGCAATTGGTTCAGAGCGTTCAAAATACATTCTAGCAATCGGATAGATTCTTTTTGCTTCTTCTATTTCTCCTGCTTTAACTGCCGTAACAAATTTCTCTGTATCGATAACGAACTCATCCATCTGTTCAAGTGCAAACTCTTTATATGCATCTGTTTCAGCAGTTAGATCCACCGCTTCTGTTACTGCTGGTTCTTTTTCTGTAGGTTCGTCTGCCGTTCCACAGCCCGCCAAAAGAATTCCTGTCGTCAAGGCGAATGCTGTTACTACTGTTTGCTTCATTTTAATTCCCACTTCCCACGATTTAGTTTGCTGTTATCAATGATAATCGTTCTCAAAAGATAAATCAATAGGGATTTTAAGGAGATATATGTATATTTCTAGTACTTATTGTGTTTTTAGAAAATTTAAGAGATACTATATTCAACTAGATATTTTTCTATTTTGTTACTTCTATACTTTTTAGAATTTTGTAACAAAAATCGCTTTCTTTCGTCTACTAAGTAACCATTATGAAGGGAGGAAATCAATGTGAAAAGAAAAATCAACAAGCAACAATTTGATTTCTTGCAACGAGAATTTTCTTTTCTACAACAGCAAGGCAAGATGGAAGCAGCAGATGCCGACGAAATGCTCTCGCTTTATGAATCTAAAGGCGGCCCTAATTTCGTGAGAATTCTACTGGCTTTTGGAGCTATATTAGTAGGGATAGGAATACTAAGCTTCATTGCAGGCAACTGGGCAGGACTCACGCCATTCTTTAAGTTTGGATTAATTGTTGTCGGGATGATCTTGGCGTACTTTGCAGGGTATAAGCTGGAAATTGATTACGAACGAACATCTCGTAGTATGTACTACATCGGTGCTGCCATTTTTGGAGCAGGTATATTCCTAATTGGCCAAAGCTTTCATTTGCAACATACGGTGTATACGGATTTCCTTTTATGGGGTGTTGGAATCTTACCGCTAGCTTATTATCTTAAGGATCAATTGCTCGCAGTATTTGCTAGTGCATTTTTTATTATTTACAGCTTTAGCGCTTTTTCAGCTTATGAATCGGGAAGCTTCGGTCCTCTCTGGCTACTCCTCTTGATTCCTGTATTGTTCTGGATGAACGAAACTCGATTTGGTAGAAAGAGTTCATTGTTTGTTATGAGTGTTTTACTAAGCGCGTCTTTCATCGTCAATATGCTAGAGTTTTTCCACGTTGATGAATGGATTTCTATCTTGATTGTCTTTATATTAGGCGTACTCCTTGCACTTGCACCTATCAAGCATTATCTGACAGAGGCTTCTTGGACGGGTTCGGTACTATTTGGAATCACAGGTATTATGCTAACTTTCCCATTCAATTGGGAGGGATTACGATTTGATGGTTCTGCGCCCTATATTTTCACTGCTCTATTCGTAATCTTGTTGGTGTATTTATTGAAGAAAGGTAGCTTACCCGCTATCTTGATCACGTGTGCGTTAATCTATCGCTATTACACGGATATCACATACGACTTTATGCCAAAGTCATTATTTTTCATCGTAGGCGGTTTGTTGCTAATTGGCTTTGGATTCTGGTTTGAAAAATCACGACGAGAGACGGTGAAACGTCATGAAGAATAAACGGAATCTATTCCTTGTTGCCTTAATCGTCCCCATCATCCTGCTTTTAGCGATGACTTGGAAGCCTTTGTATACAGTGAATACGGGTAAAACTATCACATTGGAAACCGTACCTGTCGACCCACGCGATATTCTTTATGGTGATTATGTCAGTCTTCAGTTTGCGATTGAAGAATTCACAAAAGACGATCTAGATCCAGCGCTTATTGAAGAGTTTTCCAAACACGATACTGGAAAGCTTACGGTATATGCCGTGTTGGAACAAGAAGAGGGAGATCTTTATGGATTGAAGATGGTCACACATAAGAAACCAAATGATGGATTGTTTTTAAAGGGAGATATGTATTACTACAGTGAATTCAATATTGATGAAATTCAAACGTATTTCGCCAATTTCCTTCCTGATCGTTACTATGTGGCAGAAAACACCGGTATGCAGTTGGAGGACCTTTCACGCAAAGGGCAGTTGATTGCTGATGTAAAGGTTCGTGATGGTTTTGCCGTGTTGGAAAATGTACGGCCGAAATAGATTGCTGTAGTAGAGTGTTATAAGCCGTTGCTGGAAGTCGTGGATTAGCGATTTCTAGTGGCGGTTTTTTTGTGCAAATGTAGTAGTTTGATTGGCTATGTACGTGGGGCGGGCATTAGCGCCACTTCGGCGGGGGTGGATGGCTTCCGCAATGAGCCAGACAGGAAGTGCGCCTGGCTGTCTCATTACTACGCCTACCACTGGCAGCCGCCTTCGTTAGATTGGGTGTAAGGCGGTTCAGGTACTTGTTTTGCAAGTACGTGGATAATTTGTTCGTACAAGTAAGTAGGATACGAGGTTAGATAGTGGTTTTTGCAACCCCTTACTCTTCCTTGTTTTGTGCAAAGGTAGTAGTTTGACTGGCTATGTAAGTGGGGCGGTCGTTGGCCCCACTTCGGCGGTGGTGGATGGCTTCCGCAATGAGCCAGACAGGAAGAGCGCCTGGCTGTCTCATTACTACACCTACCACTGGCAGCCGCCTTCGTTAGATGATGTGTAGGGCAGTTCAGTTAATTGTTTTTCCAGTACATGGATAATTTGTTCGTGCAAGTAAGTAGGTTACGATGTTAGGTAGTGGTTTTGCGCCCCCTTACTTTTCCTTGTTTTGTGCAGTGGTTGTGGTTTGACCGGCAATGTAAGTGGGGCGATCATTGGCCTCACTTCGGCGGTGGTGGATGGCTTCCGCAATGAGCCAGACAGGAAGTGCGCCTGGCTGTCTCATTGCTACGCCTACCACTGGCAGCCGCCTACGTTAGATAGTGTGTAAAGCAGTTCTGATTCTTCTTTTGCAAGAATAGGAACTAGTACTACCCAGTCACTGATTTTATCTACTATAAACCACAACCTAACTTGGTAAGTACTTAGTAGCGCAGGCACAACTGCGGGGTCGGCCGTGGCCATGAGACAGCTAGCAGCCCCACCGCTAGTTGGCTCATGGCTGGAGGCAATCCCCCACGTGCCTGCGCGAGTCCAAAACATGACCCTCACCACTTCCCATGACCAAGCCAAATTCGAGCAACGATCCAATCTATCTGTTACCTACTTTTCCAAAACCGAAGAAAGGTATCACCGATCCACTGATCTTCATCTTCTATAAACCACAATCCAACTTGTCAACCACTTAGTAGTGCAGGCACAACTGCGGGGTAGGCCGTGGCCATGAGACAACTAGCAGC
>NZ_JARIEA010000053.1 GCF_029267015.1 Sporosarcina ureae
TTTTGGATTTGTGGTGTCTCGGAACTTGATATCCAGATTTTCAATTCCGCATCCATATCGAACGTACCTGCAGTTTCCACACTGAACTGAGAGATACTTTTAAAAGGTGCCGAATGGTATTCCACTTCGGTATAGTTTTGTCTAAAACGTCACCATACACTGCCGTATGATATAGCAATAGTTTTCTATCTCATACGGCAGTACTCATTCAGAATAGTTTACCATGTTGCAGGAGAATAGGATAGAAATAGTAAAAAGCTGGCCATGCAGTGTCAAATTGATCACTTCGCATGGCCAGCTCTTATTAATTATATAACTCAAAATTAAACAGGCTTCTTCCGTAACATTCCTGCAAGCAGTCCTGTAATGATAGAACCCACGACAATTGCTAAAGCGTAGAGCAGAATCTTGCTGATTCCACCTTCAACTAGACCCATGACGAAGATTCCACCATGTGGTGCACGCAAGGCGATATCAAAAGCCATCGTCAGTGCACCTGCCGTTGCTGCCCCCACTACGGAAGCGGGAATTACCCGCAATGGGTCAGCTGCTGCAAACGGAATGACACCTTCTGTGATGAAGCAAGCACCCAGCACATATGCTGTTTTACCAGCCTCACGCTCAGTTTTTGTATAACGATTTTTAAATAATGTAGTCGCTATAGCCATCCCAAGCGGTGGTACCATACCGCCAGCCATTACAGCCGCAATAAATTGGAAGTTCTGTGCGTCAAGCATCGCAATACCGAATGTGTACGCTGCTTTATTAATAGGCCCACCCATATCCACAGCCATCATACCACCAATGACTAAGCCAACCAAAATTTGATTTGTCCCACCCATTCCTTCAAGGAAAGTAGAGAATCCTGTGTATAGTTTAGCCAACTGCGGATTGATGACCAACATGATTAATCCTGTCGCTGCAATACTGAAAACTGGATAAAACAGTACCGGCTTTAACCCTTCCAATGAATTAGGCAAACGGGCAAACAGTTTTTTGACGAGTAAAGTAATGTATCCTGCTAGGAATCCCGCAATCAAACCGCCTAAGAATCCAGAACCGCCATCTGCTCCATCTACACCCGAAACTGTGATAGCAATCAAACCGCCAATCATACCAGGAGCAAAACCAGGTCGATCCGCTATACTTGAAGCAATGAAACCAGCCAATACAGGAACCATTAGGAAGAACGCTTTGCCACCGCCTATAGTGTTAAGCATGGCTGCAAAAGCATTATATTCGGGACTGTCAGGATTGGATGATTCAATTCCCCAAAAGAAAGAGAGCGCTATCAATATCCCCCCACCGACAACGAATGGTAGCATGTTGGATACGCCATTCATCAAATGCTTATAAAAACCGCTTTTCTTTTCGCCAGATGATGTATCTTCCTGACCTTTTTCAGGTTGATAAATCGGTGCATCTTTTTGAATCGCTCTGTCCAGTAACGCGTCGGTTTCATAGATCGCATCCCCGACTTTCGTCTGAATAACATGTTTACCAGCAAATCGTGCCATTTCGACTTTCGTATCTGCCGCGACAATAATGGTGTCTGCTTCCGCAATTTCTGCATCGGTTAATCTATTCTTCACACCTGATGAACCGTTTGTTTCGACTTTCAAAGAAAGACCACGTTCTTTTGCTCTCTCATTCAGTTTTTCAGCAGCCATATACGTATGCGCAATTCCTGTGGGACACGCAGTGACCGCTAGCAGGCGTACAGTTGACTTCTCTTCTTGAGCTGTTTGTACTTCTTCCACGGATTCCTCATCTAATTCCGATTCCTTCTCATTAACAGCTTGCAATACGTCCGCCGCTGTTTGTGCAGACAAGATTTTGTCGCGGAATGACGTATCCATCAAGAATGTAGCCAATCTAGACAGTGCATCCAAATGATCGTTGTTAGCCCCTTCACTCGCAGCAATCATGAAAAACAAATGTGCAGGTTGACCATCAAGCGATTCAAAATCTATTCCTTCAATAGATCGACCAAATGCGATAGCAGGTGTTTGCACTGCAGCTGACTTCGCATGCGGGATCGCAATTCCTTCACCAATCCCCGTTGTACTCTGACTCTCACGTTGTAGTATATCATTTGTAAATTGTTCTTTATCATGCAGTTTATCCGCATCATGTAGTTGCTGGATTAGTTCTGATAGTACCGCTTCTTTGGAGCTGGACTGCAACTGCAGATTAATTGTCTTTTCCGTCAAGAGTTGTGTAATTTTCATAAAATAGCACCTCTTCCTATTGTTTGCTAATAATCACTTGACTTACTAACGATTCAACATCTTCTTTTTTACATAAATCAGATTGAAAAGCAGTGGCACTTCCGCTTGCTACGCCATATCTGAATGCTTTTTCCGCACAACCATCCTGAGAATAAGACGCAATAAAACCGGATACTAGTGAGTCTCCCGCGCCTACTGAATTAACTAGCTTTCCTTTTGGTACAGTGGCAATCAAGGTTTCTTCGGAAGATACATAGAGAGCACCTTCCCCACCCATCGACACGACTACATGTTGAATTCCGTTACCTATTAATTCTTTGGCGTAAACAATCGCTTCTTCTTTACTGTGTATAGTCTTACCAACCAATTCTTCAAGTTCTTGTACATTAGGTTTGATGAAGAACGGTTTGATTATTTCCATAATCTGTTTCAAAGCTGGCCCTGACGTATCTACTACCAGCTTCACTTTATTTTGTTCACAATGTGTCGCAAGTTCTGTTAAAAAAGATGAAGGTAACGAGGTTGGTATCCTTCCGGCAATGATCAACCAATCTTCTTCTGTTAATAGTCCAATTCGCTCGATAAGGCTTTGAATATTCTGTTCATTCAAATCAGGCCCTGGTCCATTTAATTCTGTTTCTTCGGTAGATTTGATCTTCACATTAATTCGAGTGTTTTCTGGTGTCCGAATAAAATCCGTTTTTACTCCTTCATCTCGTAAAAAGCTTTCAATATAATCTCCTGTGAAACCGCCAATGAAGCCGCCTGCTATAGTATCTACACCTAGTCTTTTGACTACCCTCGATACGTTTATACCTTTTCCTCCAGGGTAATAATACACATCATTTGAACGATTCAGTTCTCCAAGCTCAAAAGTGGGTATATAAGTGGTATAGTCCACTGATGGCATGAATGTACATGTATAAATCATTTCTGTACCACCTTTACTAACGTTTTTTCTTCTAATTCATTCAAGATTTCGTCTGGTAATTTATCTATTAGTAATACCGCTTGATCGATAGATAAAAATTTAATAAAACTACTTTTCCTCAATTTGGAATGATCTGCCAAAATGTACGTGGTTCTTGATAGCTCAGCAGCCAAATTTTTCACTGATGCTTCATCAGGATCAGGAGTCGTATAGCCATGAACTGAATCCACTCCATTCGTACCGAGAAAGCATTTATTGAAATGATATTGTTTCAATGATGTCGTTGCCTGTTGCCCTACAAGTGCACCTGTTGTCGCTTTGACATAACCTCCAATTAAATAAGAGGAGATACCATGCTCAGTTAACGATTCCACATGTGTCAGTCCATTTGTTACAACCGTTATATTACGGTCTCTTAGAAAAGGGATCATTTGATACGTAGTTGTACCTGCGTCTAGATAGATAAAATCTCCGTCTTTTACTAGGTCCGCAGCCAATGAAGCAATTTGAACTTTTTCTGCTAAATACTTTTCTGACTTCGCTGAGATGCTAAGTTCCTGCATATCCCGATCTGGCATCGTAGCTCCACCATGAATACGCTGAAGTTTATTAAGTGTTTCAAGTTCAGTCAAATCTCTTCGAATGGTAGATTCCGATGCGCTGGTTGCTTCTACTAATTCTGAGATCTTTACTGTTTTATGAGTAGCTAATTTATTTAAAATCAATTCAAACCGTTCATTTGTCAGCATATGCAACCCACCTTCTCTATCAATAACACCATATTACTTGAATTTTTCAATAAAATCCATCATAATCATTCATAAGCAGTCAAAAACATTCAAAACAATTCATAGGAGGTTTTCGTAATGATAAAAAAACAATTCGTATTCAGCAATGGTGAAGGTCTTCACGCTCGTCCAGCTGCCCAATTGGTCGCTGCTGCTACCCCTTTTAAATCAGAGCTTTCACTTGAGTATAAAGAAAAAAAGGTAAATCTAAAATCTATTCTTGGTGTGATGTCACTTGGCGTCGCTGGAGGATCTACAATTACATTAATTGCGGATGGTGAAGATGAAATAGACGCGATGAATAAGCTGGAGGAATTATTACGATCTGAAGGCGCAGAAGACTAATGGAAAAGATCCTTCAGGGCATCGCAGCCTCCAATGGTATTTCTATCGCCAAAGCCTTTCGTCTAGAAAATGCGGAGTTGACTGTACTGAAGGAATCCATTTCAGACGTGTCAGCAGAGATAGATCGTCTACAAAACGCTCTATCTCATTCCCGATCAGAATTGACGACGATTCAGAAACAGACACAAGAAAAGTTCGGTGAGCAGGAGGCAGCTATTTTCAGTGCACATGTACTTGTTCTCGACGATCCAGAATTACGAGCGGCTATTACAGATACAATTCAGACGCAACACGTAAACGCTGAATATGCAGTACAAGAGGCAGCAAACTTATACGTTTCAATTTTCGAAGCGATGGATGATCCATATATGAGAGAACGCGCTGCTGATATTCGAGATGTGACGAAACGAATCATTTCCCATTTGCTTGGTGTCAGTATTCAGACGCCAGAAGCTATTTCTGAAGAAGTGGTCATCATCGCGGAAGATCTAACACCTTCCGATACGGTTCAATTGAATCCTGCTTTAATTAAAGGTTTTGTGACAGATATTGGAGGACCTACTTCCCATTCTGCTATTTTAGCAAGAACACTAGAAATCCCTGCTGTTGTCGGAAGCAAAACGGCAATGGCTACAATTCAAAATGACGATATGATTATCGTGGACGGTGAATCTGGCAAAATCATTATCAATCCTGATGCTGACACATTAATATCCTATCAACAAAAACAACTGGCATATGCTGCACAAAAGGCAGAATGGCAATTACTTGCGAACGAGCCTGCCATTACGCTTGATGGTCATCGTGTTGAATTGGCGGGAAATATCGGCACACCTGATGATGTAGAAAGTGTTTTGAAAAATGGTGGAGAAGCGATCGGATTATTCCGCACAGAGTTTTTATACATGGGGAAAAAACAATTTCCTACTGAAGAAGAACAGTTTGAAGCCTATAAAAGCGTGCTAGAGCAAATGAACGGAAGCGCTACCATTGTTCGTACTCTGGACATTGGTGGAGACAAAGAATTACCGTATTTACAACTTCCAGATGAAGCCAACCCATTCTTAGGATTACGAGCAATCCGTCTATGTCTTGATCATGAAGAGATGTTTAGAACACAGTTACGCGCTTTATTGCGTGCCAGTATATATGGCAACTTGCGGATCATGTTTCCGATGATCGCAACGATTAATGAATTCAGGCAAGCAAAAGAAATATTTTTAGACGTAAAGCAACAACTTATTAGTGAAAGAATCGAAGTAAGTGAGACGATTCAACTCGGAATTATGGTTGAAACACCGGCTGTAGCTATATTGGCTGATGTATTTGCCAAGGAAGTAGATTTCTTCTCCATTGGTTCAAATGATTTAATTCAGTATACGATGGCTGCTGATCGGATGAATGAACACGTTTCTTACCTCTACCAGCCGTATAATCCATCTATTTTACGCTTTATCAAAATGATTATTGATGCGGCTCACAAAGAAGGTAAAATGGTAGGAATGTGTGGAGAAATGGCACGTGATGAAACGGCAATTCCTATACTGCTTGGAATGGGATTAGATGAGTTTTCCATGAGTGCATCTTCCATACTTCGTACACGTTCACAAATCCAGAAATTATCTAAGGCCACTTTAGAAAATCAAATAGATCATATTCTTTCCCTATCTACTGCAGAGGAAGTATTGCAATTCGTCCACAGTTTGGAAACTTGATATAATTTAATTGGTCATTCTTTGAATCTAGCCGATTCAAAGAATGACCTTTCGTATTCAAAGCTTCTATTTACTATACATATATCATGCGAACTCGCCTTCCATTTGGTACACTTAGAGATGTAGTAATTTTAAAAAGGGAAGTGTTTTAATGGTTGGACGTAATGACTCATGTCCATGTGGCAGTGGAAAGAAATATAAAAAGTGCTGTGAACGAAATGAGGCTGTGACAGTTGAAGATTTACTGACAGATGAAATGGAGAATATACTACAGACGTTTTATGATATTCATCCAGAGCGACCTGATGTACCGGCGT
>NZ_JARIEA010000054.1 GCF_029267015.1 Sporosarcina ureae
GGTTTATAGTAGATCAAACCAGTGACTGGGTAGTACTAGTTCCTATCCTTGCAAAAGAAGAATCCGAACTGCCCTACACACTGTCTAACGAAGGCGGCTGCACGTGGTAGGCGTAGTAATGAGACAGGCAGGCGCTCTTCCTGTCTGGCTCATTGCGGAAGCCATCCACCACCGCCGAAGTGGGGCCAATGACCGCCCCACTTACATAGACAATCAAACTACTACCTCTGCATAAGACAAGGAAGAGTAAGGGGTTGCAAAAACTACTACCTACCATCGTATCCTACTTACTTGTACAAACACCTTCCCACATATTCGAAAAACAAGTACCCGAACTGCCCTACACCCAATCTAACGTAGGCGGCTGCCAGTGGTAGGCGTAGTAATGAGACAGCCAGGCGCACTTCCTGTCTGGCTCATTGCGGAAGCCATCCACCACCGCCGAAGTGGGGCCAATGACCGCCCCACTTACATAGACAATCAAACTACTACCTCTGCATAAGACAAGGAAGAGCAAGGGGGTCGCAAAAATAACTACCCCACATCGTATCCTACTTACTTGTACGAACAAATTATCTTCGTACTCGAAAAACAAGTACATGAACTGCCTTACACATGATCCAACGAAGGCGGCTGCCAGTGGTAGGCGTAGCAATGAGACAGCCAGGCGCTCTTCCTGTCTGGCTCATTGCGGAAGCCATCCACCACCGCCGAAGTGGGGCCAATGACCGCTCCACTTACTTAGTCAAACCACTACCTCTGCAAAACAAGGAAGAGTAAGATATTGCAAAAACAACTACCTAGTGCCGACTCTTACTTACTACACCAAATCCCAAATCCTCGCTCTCACCTCAACTACAAATAAAACAGAAAAACTTCTAATCCCTACTATTCTAATTTGCATTGACTATTTTTAATTGTCTGTTAAACTGATAATACTATAACAAGAGAGTGGGGGTTGGAATGGTCACATTCGAATCGTGGAAAGAGATATCGGTCTTGCCGGAGTTTCCAGTAGATTCCGAGACAAAAGGGGCTTCTGAAGTATTGCAATGGGCGTATGAACACTATGGAGAAAAGCTAGTCTATGCGTGTAGCTTTGGTATCGAAGGCATTGTATTGATCGAACTAATTTCACGCGTGAAGGCAGATGCCAAAATTATTTTTTTGGATACCAATTATCACTTTAAAGAGACTTATGAAACGATAGAAAAGGTGAAAAAGCGTTATCCACAGCTTCAAATTCATTTACAACAACCTAATTTGACTATCGATGAACAAACAGAACAATACGGCTTGGACCTTTGGAAAACCAATCCGAATCAATGCTGTGATTTGCGTAAGATTCAGCCGTTGGAAGAAGCGATTTCTCCTTCCACTGCTTGGATATCAGGATTACGTAGAGAACAATCCGAAACGAGAAGTTCTACAGAGTATTTGAACTTAGATAATCGTTTTAAAAAGATTAAAGTGTGTCCACTGATTCATTGGACATGGAAAGATGTTTGGCGCTTTGCCCATACACATGAACTCGATTATAACGTGCTTCACGATAAAGGTTTCCCGAGTATCGGATGTGCAACGTGTACAAAACCAGCATTCACCGAAGAAGATATGCGTTCTGGACGTTGGACAGGTAGCGGCAAGACAGAATGCGGACTGCATACGTAAATTTTTTTAAATTCAAAACCAAGTATTTCTATATGACTTATTAATATAAGAAAGTTAGGTGTTTATATAATGACAACGATACAACCACATGGCGGCAGTTTAGTGAATTTATACGATCCCAGTCTTTCAATTGAAGGAGTACACAAAACAATTTCAATAGACGCTACATCGGTTAGTGATTTGGAATTGATCGCAACAGGAGCATACAGCCCGTTAACAGGTTTCTTGACTTCTGAAGATTATCACGCAGTTGTTAACGATATTCGCTTGGCAAACGGCACTATTTGGAGTTTACCGATTACGCTACCTGTGAAGGATCGTTCTCTTTACTCAATAGGTGACACGGTTTTGCTTGAGTACCAAGGTGATATCTATGGAACGCTTGAAATTAAAGATATTTTTGAACCTGATCAACAAATAGAAGCGGAAAAGGTTTATAAAACAGCTGATCGCGCTCATCCTGGCGTAGCCAAGTTACTCGATCGCGGCCATATCTATCTAGGCGGGCCAATCAAATTGATTAGACGAATTGAACAGAAAAATTTTGCTGAGTTTTATTTCGATCCTTCTGAAACTCGTCAAGCATTCGAAATTAATGGTTGGAAGACTATTGTCGGATTCCAAACACGTAATCCTGTTCACCGTGCACATGAATATATTCAAAAAACTGCACTGGAGATTGTCGATGCCCTATTACTCAATCCGCTAGTCGGAGAGACGAAATCAGATGATATTCCCGCAGATGTAAGGATGGAAAGTTATCAAGTACTGCTGCGTGATTACTATCCTGAAGATCGTGTCAAGCTAGCTGTGTTCCCTGCCGCAATGCGTTATGCAGGTCCACGTGAAGCAATTTTCCATGCGCTTGTACGCAAAAACTATGGTTGTACCCACTTTATTGTCGGTCGTGACCATGCAGGTGTTGGCGATTACTATGGCACGTATGAAGCTCAAGAGATCTTCTCGAACTTCACAGCGGATGAAATCGGTATTACATTACTCTTCTTTGAACACAGTTTCTTCTGTAAGACTTGCGGCAACATGGCAACACCAAAAACTTGCCCGCATTCCAGTGAAAATCATGTCATTCTATCAGGAACCAAAGTACGTGAGATGTTGAAAAACGGCATCTTGCCTCCACCGGAATTCAGTCGTAAAGAAGTTGTCGATGTATTGATCAATGGCTTAAAAGAAAAAGAACCGGTGAAGTGAGGAGAAGCGAAATGACAAAGAATATTGTATGGCATAATCAATTAATCTCTAAAGAAGAACAACGAGCAAAAAACAGTCATCATAGCGCAGTTCTCTACTTTACCGGTCTATCCGGTTCAGGTAAATCCACTATTGCAAATGCAGCCGCTCGCCGGTTGCATGATCTCGGCGCTAATACTTATGTACTTGACGGAGATAACGTCCGCCACGGCTTGAATAAAGATCTTGGTTTTTCTGATGAAGCACGAAAAGAAAATATTCGTCGCATCGGTGAAGTTTCAAAGTTATTCATCGATAGCGGTCAACTTGTTTTCACAGCATTCATCTCCCCCTTCCAAGAAGATCGTGACAGCGTGAGACACCTCGTTGAAGAAGACGAATTTGTCGAAGTGTATATTAGTTGTCCGCTAGACGCTTGTGAACAACGTGACCCAAAAGGATTGTATGAAAAAGCGCGTGCCGGTGTCATTCCTGAATTCACCGGGATTTCATCGCCTTATGAAGCACCAGTAAATCCTGAACTTACATTGGAAACGGATAAATATACAGTGGAAGAATGTGTCGAGCAACTAATCGGCTACTTGCGTGATAAAAAATGGATTAATTAAGGAGTGGTTAGAATGGGAAAAGTTTGGCTAGTCGGAGCGGGTCCAGGAGATCCAGATTTATTGACCGTCAAAGCAGTGAAAGCTATACAACAAGCGGATGTAATTCTTTATGACAGACTGATCAATCAAGAGATTTTAACGTACGCTAAGGCGGATGTGGAGTTGATATTCGTAGGCAAGCTTCCGAAGCATCATTTCGTCCAGCAAGATATGATTAATTTCTTATTGGTTAAGCATGCGAAGCAAGGTAAACAAGTCGTACGTCTAAAAGGCGGCGATCCATTTATATTCGGTCGCGGCGGTGAAGAAGCAGCGTTTGTGGTGAAGCATCACATCCCATTCGAAGTGATTCCAGGCATCACGTCTGGAATCGCAGCTCCTGCCTATGCAGGTATTCCCGTTACTCACCGTGATTATAGTGCATCATTCGCTATCGTCACGGGCCATCGTAAAGAAGGAGCCGATGAGGCTGAGAAATGGCAAGCTCTTGCCAAAGGTATTGATACACTTGCGATTTACATGGGGGTCAGTAATCTTTCCTATATACAGAAGCAATTAATTCAACATGGCAAGGATCCAGACACACCTGTTGCGTTTATTCATTGGGGGACTACAGAGACGCAACGTACAGTTACTGCAACACTTTCTACTATGACAGAAACGGCACGCCTTGAAGATGTCAAAAATCCAAGTATGATTGTGATTGGTGAAGTTGTCCGTTTGCGCGACGAGTTACAGTGGTTTG
>NZ_JARIEA010000043.1 GCF_029267015.1 Sporosarcina ureae
AATCTACCTGTATTTTTCATTCAGGACAGCATGAAGTTCCCTGATCTCGTTCATGCGGTTAAACCTGAACCTGATACGGATATGCCACAAGCCGCTTCAGCGCATGATACGTTTTGGGATTTCGTAGCAAACAATCAAGAGTCCGCCCATATGGTCATGTGGCAAATGTCCGATCGCACCATTCCAAGAAGCTGGCGGATGATGGAAGGCTTTGGCGTTCATACTTTCCGATTCGTTAACAGTAAAGGAAAAGCCACATTCGTAAAATTCCATTGGAAACCTATACTTGGTGTACATTCGTTAGTATGGGACGAAGCGCAGAAAATCGCAGGAAAAAATGCAGACTTCCAACGTCAAGACCTGTGGGACTGTATTGACAATGGCTATTTTGCAGAATATGAATTCGGTGTGCAGATGATTGCCGAAAAAGATGAATTCATGTTTGATTTCGATATTCTTGACGCTACAAAGCTTTGGCCCGAAGAGATGGTACCAGTTAAGATTATCGGGAAAATGACATTAAACCAAAACGTCACGAACGTCTTCGCTGAAACCGAGCAAGCTGCCTTCCACCCAGGTAATATAGTGCCTGGAATAGATTTCACCAACGATCCACTCTTGCAAGGAAGGCTACTATCTTATTTAGATACCCAACTCTACCGACTAGGCGGACCGAACTTCGCTGAAATCCCGATTAACCGTGCAGTCTGTCCGTTCCATAATAACCAGCGTAATGGGTTCAATCGTCAGCGGATTGATGTCGGCAAAGTTAGCTATCATAAAAATTCACTCGCTAATAACACTCCTTCCACTTCGACGGCTAAAGAAGGCGGTCTTGAACATTACGCTGAGAAAGTAGAAGGCCGTATCATTCAAGCACGGAGTGAATCATTCAAAGACCACTTTTCACAAGCTCGAATGTTCTGGAACAGTATGTCGCCTCCCGAAAAGCAGCATATTATTAACGCGTTTAGCTTCGAAGTAGGAAAAGTGAATAGTATAAGTGTTCGACAACAAGTGGTAGATATGTTCTCAAACGTTGATCGGGAAATGGCTACTGCAATAGCGAATAATGTAGGAGTCAACAAGCCGACGGGTGAGCAAGTGGATGTGACGGCATCCTCCCCTGCGCTGAGCCAGGAAAACACTGCTCGCTATCCATATAGCATGAAAGTTGGCATTTTAATTGGCGACGGTTTTGACGATGATGTAGTGAAATCTACAATTGAACACTTAGCAAAGTATGGCGTGTGGACGTACACGATTGGCGAAAAACTGGGTACAGTAAGAGGTAAGAATGGACTGGAGATTCAAGTCAATGAAACATTTTCAACGACAGCTCCGGTGCTATTTGATTCTCTGTATGTAGTAGGTGGAAACGCAGCGAATCAAGCGAAATTCAATTCGGATAATGTCTATTATATTAATGAAGCATTTATGCATTATAAACCGATCAGTGTAGCCAAAACCGGAAACTCTTTATTCGCAGCATCTGATGCAAAAAAAGGACCGGGCATTGTACTCGCTAAAAATAATGTTGCATTTAACGACGAGTATATACTCGCAATTACCCAGCAACGCTTTTGGGATCGAGATATTTACTGATTATATACAGCAAAAAGCGTCACTCGGTTCCTCTCGAGTGACGCTTCTTTATATGACAATGATGCACTCATTAAATAGCTGTCCATCCACCGTCAACTTTAATGGTTTCACCTGTAACAAAACCGGCCATATCAGAAGCCAAATATAGAACCGCCCCTGAAATATCTTTCGGTTTCGCCAATCCATTTAACAAGATACGCTTCTCTACATCGGATTTAAAATCTACATCCTCAAACATTTTCTCTGTTAACTCGGTTTCAATGAACGTAGGAGCTACTGCATTGACCGTCACACCATGCTCTGCCCACTCTACCGCTAGCGCTTTCGTCAATTGAACTAGCCCGCCTTTGCTGGCACAATACGCTGCACGTTTGTAATAACCTACGAAAGCCATTTGTGAAGCGATATTAATGATCTTACCGCTGTTTTGCTTCAGCATATGACGTGCGGCTGCCTGACTGCTAAAGAACACCGACTTCAAATTCAAATCAAGTACGGTATCCCAATCTGCTTCAGTCACTTCCATTGAAGGCTTCGCAATATTTACTCCCGCGTTATTAACTAACACGTCAATCGTTCCAAACTCCGTCACGACGGTCTCGATCAGTTGTTGGATTACAGATAAATCGCTTAAATCTCCCGGTATACCCATACATCTTGGATTCAGCTCCTGCAGCTCTATTACTGCTTTTTGAAGAACTTCTTTATCACGTCCAGTAACGATGACATTCGCTTTAAGCTCCGCAAATGTACGCGCGATATCTTTTCCTATCCCTTTGCTTCCACCGGTAACAATCACCGTCTTGCCTGCAAGTTCAGTGAAATAGCTGCTCATTTTTCTACCTCCTCATCCAACTTCTTATCATTCTTCAAGAATTCGATCAACATGCGTTCTCGTTCTTTATTGATCTTGTGCGAAGTCTGTTCATCCCAGTCGTAAAATCCACGTCCGCTTTTATCCCCTAAATGACCCGCATCCACGAGACTAGTGACCGCTTCCCCTGATTGCTCAGCCACACTCAAGTCACTAAACAAGTAATCCGAGATGGCGGAAAACACATCCAGTCCGCCCATATCCGCTGTCATTAGAGGTCCAGTAACAGGCAAACGACGTCCGATGCTATAGGTAACTGCAGCATCTATGTCTTCTTTCGACGCTGCCCCAATGTCTAATAAATACTGCGCTTCTCTAAACAATGCGTATTGAAGGCGATTGCCTATAAAGCCTGTGATTTCTTTTTTCACCAGTACCGCCTTCTTATTCATCGACCTGAGTAACTCCATTGTCGACTCTACTGTTTCGTCGTCTGTATACTCTCCCATTACGACTTCTACAAGTGGAATCAAATGTGCCGGATTCCAGAAATGAGTGACGATGAATCGATTAGGATACTTCATTTCTCTAGCTAGTTCACTAGGTTTAAATCCAGATGTGTTGCTGGCAATAATGCTTGTTTTACTGACGAGTTGCTCTAACTTTTTATACAATTCCCGTTTTAATTCAATTTGCTCAGGAATTACTTCAAATATAAAACTAGAGTCAACAACTGCCTCTTCTAAGGAAGTTGTGAATTCGATGGATTTCTGTATTTCTTCTATCTTAATTACATCCAGTAAATCGTTTTCCATCATAGTATCTAACTTACTATATAACCCAGCTCGTGCTGTATCAAGATCCTCTTCGCTCATTCCAACCAGTCTAACAGGAATACCTGACCAAGCAGCCGCCAGTCCTATAGAGTGGCCCATTGTACCGCAGCCTATAATCGTTATAGCATTCATTTCATTCACTCCTTTTCATTGCCTGGGAAATTAAGAGACCCAACAAACCAAGTTATGGCTCGTTGGGTTCATGTTCTTATAGTCCGATTGAGAATAGAATCACTGCCAATGCAGCACCAAGTATAGGTACAACAACTGACAATGCTCCAAATGCTGGGTACGCATCTTTATGCGTTTCACCTGCTATGGATCGGATCGTCGTTACAACATATCCACCTTGAGGAAGTGAATCGAGTGACCCTGAAGATATGGAAACTGTACGATGCAAGGCTTCCGGATCGACGCCTAAATCTAAATAATGTGGTGCTAGCAGTGGCAAGGCGATAGCTTGTCCACCTGATGAAGATCCAGTCAGTCCGGCAATGACCGCTACTGCCAATGCCCCACCGATCAGAGGGCTACCTGGTATATCCGTCATCACGTTGACCGCCGCTTCAAAAGCCGGTGTCGCCTTTACTACACCACCAAAACCAACAACTGCTGCAGTGTTGGCGATCGCAATCACTGCACCCATTGCCCCTTCTCCAACCGCATGTCCAAAGTTCTGGAAGTATCTTTTATTCAGCAAGAATGTTGCTAATATACCACCACTTAAAGAGATGATCAGTGCGGACGTTCCGAGTGATTGGTGTAAAAGTAAAGTGAGACCAAGTACAACAACCAACGGAATCATGCTAAGAATTGGATTAGGAAGATCTCTTTTCATATCTACTTCTTTATCTGTTTTTCTTGAGATGAATTTCTCGCCATTGGCAACAGCTTTTGAAATCATTCGTTTCAACCACCAATAGCCAAACAAGAACATAAAGACGGCTACGAAAATACTAACTTCCCATCCGGCATATGGAGTCGTCCCAAGAAACTCAATTGGAATCCAGTTTTGGATTTCAGGAGATCCTGCAGACGTCATCGTAAATGTCGTAGAACCGAATGCCAGTGCTGCAGGAATGAATCTTCTTGGCAAGTCAGCTTGTTTGAAGAGACTGAGCGCCATCGGATATACCGAGAATGCAACAACAAACAAACTCACCCCACCATACGTTAACACTGCACAAGCTATAACTACAGCCAATGCCGCTCTCTTCATGCCGATTTTACTGACAATCCATTTTGAAATACTATCAGCACCGCCACTGTCTTCCATGACTTTACCGAATATTGCACCTGTCAAGAACATCAAATACCAAGAGGCGATAAATCCTGTAAATCCGCCCATATAGTTCGTTAAGAAGTTAACCGCGCCTTCTTCTACTAACTGTGGGAACAGCGGGATTCCATTCAAAATTGCGATAAATAGCGCTGTAATCGGCGCCGCAATAAGAAGGTTCATCCCTTTCATTGTCAAAAAGATCAAGATCGCAAGTCCCCCAAAAAGGCCGATCATCCCTAACATAGTCATTCCTCCTAATTACCTTGCTACCTTAAAAGTTCTCTTTAGTTTTTTCCGTAACGATCTACTCGAAGTTGAGCTTGTCTTGCATGCCCTTCAAAGTTTTCCAATAGACAAAGTCTTGCTGCGTATTCGCCGATATAGGCTGAAGCTTCAGGTGTTGTGATCTTCTGATAAGTTACTGTTTTGATGAATTTACCAACCCACAATCCACCTGTGTATCGAGCTGCCCCTTTAGTCGGTAATGTATGATTTGTTCCAATTACTTTATCTCCGTACGCTACGTTTGTCTCTGGTCCTAAGAACAAGCAACCGTAGTTAGTCATATTCTTAAGGAAGTAATCTGGGTTCTCCGTTAAAATCTCTACGTGTTCAAATGCCAAACGATCCGCTTCTACACGAGCTTCTTCAATGGAATCCACGACCAATATTTGACCATAGTCTTCCCACGATACGCTTGCAACGTCTGCGGTCGGAAGCGTTTCCAATTGACGCGCAATTTCTTTAATAGTTTCATATGCAAGCTCTTCAGAAGTCGTAATCAATGCGCCAGGAGACGTTGGTCCATGTTCACCTTGTCCTAGAAGGTCAATTGCAATCATTTCTGCATCTGCTGTGTGGTCTGCTACAACTAATGTCTCGGTTGGACCTGCAAAGAGGTCTATTCCTACACGACCGTATAATTGACGCTTCGCTTCTGCAACGAACGCATTACCAGGTCCGACAATCATATCAACAGATTCAATTGTTTCTGTCCCGATCGCCATTGCAGCCATCGCTTGAATGCCACCCAACAAGTAAATTTCGTCTGCTCCTGCTAAATACATAGCCGCTATCGTCGCTTTTGGAATTTCACCATTAATCGGTGGTGTACATGCGATCACTCGTTTCACTCCTGCAACTTTCGCAGTTAACACGCTCATATGTGCTGATGCAACCATCGGGTAACGGCCACCAGGGATATAACAACCTACACTATTTACAGGAATATTTTTATGCCCCAAAATAACTCCTGGAATATTTTCCACTTCAACATCATGCAATGAAGCCAGTTGTGCTTCTGCAAACGCTTTAATATTAGTTTGCGCAAACTTAATGTCTTCAATGACGCTATCAGGCACTTGTGCCACGATATCTTTAATTTCCGATTCGCCCAATCTGAATGATTCAGGGCTCCACTTATCGAACTTCTCAGATAATTCACTAACTGCTTGGTCACCGCGAGTTTCTACATCTTTTAAAGCTCCTGCAACGATTTCGGATACCTTTGTGTCATTTGCTAAAACTTCTTCTTGAGATTTACCTGCTTTAATCACTTTTACCATGAGTACGCCTCCTATTTTTTAACCGCTTACATTATTCCTTAGACATTTTACTAATCTATACTAGTAGAACTTGTAAGAGTAAATAATCTTGCATACGTATGCAAGAGACTCTATATGAAAATCCTAGTCCAACTATTCATTAAAGCCAAGAAATTATGTGGTTTTTCTTTCAACTAATTTTCCATCCACTTCTATTGTACGGACTAATCCCGTATAGGACTGGACTTCATCCATCAGATAAGTCACTGTTTTCTCGATCATTTCTTCTATTGGCTGTTCCCATGTAGTTAACTCATATGCAGGCCAAGAAGTCATCGCGATATTATCAAATCCAATAACCCTAGTGTGTTCTGGTATAAGAACTTTATACTTGCGAAAGGCATCCAGTAGTCCTAGCGCCATAATATCATTCGCAACAAAAATTGCAGAAGGTAACTGATTTTCTTCTAAAATGGTCATTGCCGTAGTATATCCACCTTCGTAAGTGTAGTCTGAATTATACGTACGGAGTGGGATATTTTGTTGATCGAGTATTTCACAAAAGCCTTTTTTTCGTTCACTGCTCGTTGACGTATCTTCATTACCTGTCACCAACGCTAATTCAGTTGATCCGGTAGCTAATAAAAATTGTGCAATAGAGCGACCTGCTTGTAAATTATTGCAACTTATTGAATGATAGACGTTGTTACGCGGCTTTCTATTAAAGAATACTATGGGAATTTGACTTTTTTCGAACTCTTCCCCTACTTCTTGTGACATCGTCGCATCCGTCACGATTACACCTGCTACATTGTAGTTGAGTAATGTTTCCACATCTTCATCTTGAATTTCATCATTATTTGTTGAAACAAATAAGATGCTGTATCCCTGCTGTTTAAAGATGGAGCTGAATCGTTTCAACACATGCGCATAAAATGGATTTTGCACATTTTTCATTACCAACCCAATAATTTTAGACTGGTTCGTAATTAGACTTCTCGCGTATACGTTAGGACGATAACCAAGTTCTGCTGCCGCCTTCAGAACTCGTTTCCTAGTTTTATCCGAAACAGAAGCACCTTCAAAATAAACTCTTGAAACTGATGACTGTGAAACGCCAGCCAGCTTAGCGACGTCCATCGCAGTTACTGTATTTCGCATCTTGATCCATTCCCCCTGGTACTAGTTTTTAATTTACTGTATATGTATGATGGCTATTTACCATAGAAGCAACATGTATGGTGTTTATGTCTGAACTTTAATTATATCAGAAAAGCTCATGTGAATTGACTACTAGTATGTATTGCTATCCAAAATAGTACACTGCACACCGGGAATGACTTGTATCTTGACTATGATTTCTTGAAAATGAATAAGCTGCCAGGTACCAACACAGTCATCCTGTGCTCGTACCTGGCAGCTTTAATTTGTTCAGCTATTCATAAAGTGCCTCGTTTAACTTGTTTTAGTTACGAGTTCAGTGCACCTTCAGCTTCTGGAATATTTGTCATGTCAATCGCATTCATTCTACAGAAGTAGTCCATGAAATTTTGTGCTTCTTTGATTTCTTCTTCATCCGTTTTCAACGCAATGATATCTCGCAATATTTGAGCAGTCCAAATATTATCAAAATAGCGGAATGTTCCTGAATTCCATGAAGTACGTTCTGGGTAGTTTTTATTTTTATAGTAATTCCAGAAAAGCATTTTCTGAGATTCTTCTTCCGTCAGTCGGATTCTATATTCAGGGTGGTAAGGAACCAATCCGTCTTCCCCAATAGTACCTGTAAATGTATCATCAACCATGAAAAGACCTAAAATAATTCTTTCCGTTTCGGTTTGATCAGATGTTCTTACGGTTAGAATACCAGCACTATTAGGGCGCAAACGAGTAACAGGGTTCGGTAGACCTTTGTTCTTCCCACTCTGAATGTTGCCTGTAGTTATTTCCCAACTATTCAAAATGTCTGATTTCTTTTCTGAATCTAACCAGAAAACGATTTGTGAGCTTTCATGAATTTTATGATTCTTGAGTATTTCTCTACGTTGCTGTTCTAATCTTTGAGCAGCTTTTTCTTCTTTTCGTTTCTTCTCAAGAATTTTTTCTTCAGCTTTTCTTTCTACAAAGACTTTTTCTAATGACTCTGCCATACTTCGATCATTTAATTTAATAAAGTTTTCAAAAGCATCGGGATAAACAAATCTTTTAAGATCCTTGTTAAAATCAACGGTGATGAATGATTCCTCGTGTTCCACAATATTTCCTTCACCAAACACGTTATGAGTTATTTCTTCGTTAATCAAATTCACTAGACATTCTCCTCCTATTAAATTCTTTGATACACGTCTTGACAGTTAGTCTTATCAAGACACCCTGCTACAACCTGCTTTTTAAAAAAATTATTAAATTAAATGGAACAAGCCAATTTTCAAAATCAAAAAAGCGCCCTCCATTCCTTGCTGGAATAAGCTGCGCAGGATCATCAAATGCAGTCCCGATTACTTGTACTTATATAGTATAACATGTAATCAGAAATTTCTCAAATTTTTAGTTGACATCGCTCAATTGTTTATCGTATAATATACAATTTTCATTTTGATAGAGAGTCTGTGAGTTACTAGTATTACTATTACTACTGTCTACGTAGAGATTATAATTTCATCATGTTCAATTGAAAAAAACATAGTGTACTTTGACAGTATATAGCTCTCAATTATATTCACTAGAGCTTCCTAATATTCCTCTGAAAACAATGAGATAACTCGTCAGTCGTCCAGCCTACACGATGTTGAAGTTCAATAAAATTACCCGGAAAATAATTAAAGAGCACCGCTATGTTTCAACGGTGCTCCATTCTCATATATTTATTGTACAGTTTCTTCTACAGGTGACTCTTCTTTTTTATAACGTAACACAGGCTTACGTGCTGCCTTTGTTTCATCCAAACGACCGATGACAGTTGTGTGCGGTGCTTCTTGGACGATTTCTGGATTCTCTTCTACTTCCTTCGCAATTTGAATCATCGCTTCGATGAAGTTATCCAATGTTTCTTTGGATTCTGTTTCTGTCGGCTCGATCATCATAGCCTCCTCGACATTCAACGGGAAGTAGATTGTAGGCGGATGATATCCGAAATCTAACAAGCGCTTTGCCATATCAAGTGTACGCGCACCAAGCTTCTTCTGGCGACGGCCTGATAAGACGAATTCATGTTTACAATGCTGTGTATACGGAAGGTCGAAGTAGGGCTCTAGACGACGCATCATATAGTTTGCATTGAGTACCGCATATTCAGTAACAGCTTTCAAGCCATCCGGACCCATTGAGCGGATATACGTGTATGCACGTAAGTAAATACCGAAGTTTCCGTAGTACGGCTTCACGCGACCGATAGATTGTGGTACATCATAGTTTAGTACGAAACGATCATCTACTTTTTCAACAACCGGTTTTGGCAGGAATGCAGCGAGTTCGTCTGTTACCCCAACTGGACCTGAACCTGGACCACCGCCACCGTGAGGACCTGTGAACGTCTTATGCAAGTTCAAGTGAACCGCATCGAAGCCCATATCGCCAGGACGTGCTTTGGACATAACAGCATTCAAGTTTGCTCCATCATAATACAGCTTTCCACCAACTCCGTGAACTGCTGCCGCCATTTCCAAGATATCTTCCTCGAAAAGACCCAGTGTGTTTGGATTCGTCAACATCAATGCTGCAGTATCGGGACCTACTTTTGATTTCAAGTCTTCAAGATCAACTAAGCCTTTTTCATTCGACTTAACTGTCACTGTGTCAAAGCCTGCAACCGTTGCAGAAGCTGGATTTGTACCGTGAGCAGAGTCAGGAACAAGTACTTTCGTACGCTGTGTATCACCGTTTGCTTCATGGAAAGCACGGATCATCATCAATGCCGTCCACTCACCATGTGCACCCGCAGCAGGTTGCAATGTAACTTGTGGCATCCCTGTGATTTCAGCTAGGTGCTCTTGCAGATCGTACACTACTTCGAGCGCACCTTGAACCGTAGACTCGTCTTGTAACGGGTGAACGCGTGCGAATCCAGGGAAGCGTGCAACCGCTTCGTTGATTTTCGGATTATACTTCATCGTACAAGAACCTAATGGATAGAATCCTGTATCGACTCCATGGTTACGATTAGACAATGCAGTGTAGTGACGCATGATGTCCAGTTCAGATACTTCCGGCAGTTCTGCGTCTTCTGTGCGAATAACACCTTGAGATAAAATAGACGCAACATCTACTTCAGGTACATCTAATTCAGGTAAGCTATAACCGATTCGTCCAGGTTTGGATACTTCAAAAATGAGTGATTGGTTTTCCTTATGCATGGATAGCCTCCAATTCTTGCACGTATGCATCGATTTCTTCTTTCGTACGTTGTTCTGTTACCGCGATCAGTGCGTGGTTTGCAAGACTTTCGTCGACAAGACTCAAATCGTATCCACCGATAATCCCTTGGTCCAGCAAACGTTTGTTAACGTCTTTAATCGGTGATTTGCAATCTACTACGAGTTCATTGAAATGAGCAGCACCGAATTTCACTTCGAAGCCTGCTTTTTCAAATGCTTGTTTCGCGTAAGCTGTTTTCGCGATGTTCTGATACGCAATTTCCTTAATTCCTTCTTTACCAAGGGCTGTCATTGCAACAGATGCTGCAAGAGCATTGAGCGCTTGATTCGAACAAATATTGGATGTCGCTTTATCACGACGAATATGCTGCTCACGCGCTTGCAAAGTCAGAACGTATCCTCTACGACCTTGATCATCATTCGTTTCACCGACTAGACGACCTGGCACTTTACGCATCAACTTTTTCGATACAGCAAAATATCCACAGTGTGGTCCACCGAAAGACTCTGGAATGCCGAATGGTTGTGCGTCTCCAACAGTAATATCTGCTCCAAGCGCTCCAGGTGGTGTTAAGAGTCCTAAAGCAAGGGGATTCGCTGAAACGATCGATAATGCACCGTTTTCATGTGCAATATCACTGATTGCCTGAAGATCTTCTACTTGTCCGTAGAAGTTCGGGTATTGAACAAGCACTGCTGCTGTCTCATCGTCAATCAATTCTTTAAGCTTATCGATATCAGTTACACCGTTATTATGTGGAATCGTTACTACTTCAATGTATTGCCCGTCAGCGTACGACTTCACTACTGCGTGTGATTCGTTGTGAACAGTAGCAGACACTAGTAACTTCTTACGGCGTGTGTGTCCTGCAGCAAGGGTTCCCGCTTCCGCAAGTGCTGTTCCGCCATCATACATAGAAGAGTTCGCAAGCTCCATGCCTGTCAATTCACAGATCATCGTCTGGAATTCAAAAATCGCCTGTAACTCACCTTGTGAAATTTCGGGTTGGTATGGTGTGTACGCTGTATAAAATTCAGAACGTGAAATTACATGATCTACGATGATCGGACGATAGTGATCATAGACTCCCGCTCCTAGGAATGAAGCATAGTCTTGAGCGTTGATGTTTTTCGCAGCTAAACGTCCAAGTTCTTTTAAAAGAGATGTTTCGGATTTCGCAGGCTTAATCTTATATTCACCTTTAAATCGTACTTTTTCGGGAATATCCGAAAAAAGTTCATCGATGGAAGAAATTCCGATTGTTTCAAGCATGTCTTTCTGGTCTTGCTCCGTCATAGGTAGATAACGATGCTTCATAATAGTTTACCCCTTTTCACTTATGATCTTTTATAGAAAGGTGTTGCAATAACTTTTGCCTTCAGACGTTTCGTGCGAATTTCTACTTCAACTTCTGTATCGAGCTCAGTGAACTCTGTAGACACTAGCGCAAAACCGATGTTCTTCTTTAATGTAGGAGACTGCGTGCCAGTTGTGATTTCACCGATCTCTTTGTCGCCCGCAAATACTTTATAACCAGTACGCGGAATCCCCTTATCGATCATTTCGAGTCCAACAAGCTTACGTTCGACGCCTTGTTTTTTTTGCTTCACCAGTACCTCTTTACCAATGAAGTCTTCTTCCTTATTCACTTTCACGACGAAACCAAGTCCTGCTTCGAGTGGAGAAATATCTTCTCTTAGCTCTTGACCGTATAGTGGCAGCCCCGCTTCGAAGCGCAATGTGTCTCGTGCACCAAGACCTGCAGGTACGACACCATCTTCTTTGCCTTCTTGCAAAATCTTTGACCACAAGTTCTGGATGGCTTCAGGTGTACCGTAGATTTCAAATCCATTTTCTCCTGTATAACCAGTACGTGAAACAAGAACATCTTCCCCGCCTACTTGAACATGCTCTTTAAAGCGGAAAAATTTGATCTTTTCAAGCGATTCATCTGTTAGTTTCTGTAATATTGTCTCCGCCTCAGGACCTTGCAATGCGAGTAACGCATAGTTCGAAGACTGGTTATCGATGACAACATTATCTGTCTGCTGCTTTTCCATCCACTCAACATCTTTTTCAATATTGGATGCATTAACTACTAATAAATAGCGTTCATCTTCTAATTTATAAATTAAGAAATCATCGATCGTTCCGCCTTGCTCGTTACACATCACAGTATACTGCGCTTGGCCGATCTTCAGTTTGGAAACGTCATTCGTTACAAGTTTCTGCAAATAGTCAAGTGCTCCGCTACCACTAACAAACACTTCTCCCATATGCGAAACATCAAACAATCCCGCTTTTGTTCGAACGGCTTCGTGTTCTGCCTTGATGCTAGAAAACTGCACAGGCAACTCCCAACCGCCAAAGTCGATTGTTTTACCTCCGTACTCTTTGTAACTTTCAAATAACGGTGTACGTAATAATGGATTCGTCAAACTGTTTCCTCCTTTGTGTTCTAATCAAGAAACGATCAGTAGGTAATTCATCAAAAAAAGGACAGGGGTCTCCTATGAAAGAGAACCCCTGTCCTTTTGCCTGAAAGCTTTACAGTTTCCATACTTTCTTCGGCCGCTGATTACTCAGCACTCTCCAGAGATGCGTCATGTATGCGTTTTGTTACCTGAGAGATTCATAACAATCGTTACTTGCTCCTTCGGCGGCGCCTAATGCGCGCTCTCCCCATACAATCATTCGCATGATTCAATTAATTTTTCTTCATTGATATCTTAACATTTAATAGAAGTAAGCGCAATCTATTTCTTATAACAGTAAAAAAGCGAATGATAGTTTAATGTACAACTAAATCATTCGCTTTTATCCGTAATTATTGATATCTTTCGATTTGAAAGATAATATACTCCGAAATATCCGTCAAAGACTTACCCGTCGTCTCCACTGTAAAATGAGATGACTTCAAATATTTTGGTTTACGCTTTTTATACAGTGCTTCTAATTCCTGACGCGAAGATTGTTGCACGATCGGCCGATTGACATCCGTCGAGATTCTTCGCCAAATATCGCGAAATGATGCATTAAGAAAAAATACGATACCGGTTTCTCGCATCAGTCGAATATTCTCTTCCTTTACTGCCACACCGCCACCAGTCGCTACAATACAATATTCTTCCGGAAACTTCTCCAGGAATTCTGTCTCCAATTGTCGGAAGTACAGTTCTCCATACTGATCAAATATCTCAGGAATCGTCATTTGCATATGTTCTGAGATCTCATGGTCCATATCAAAGAACGGAATACCAGTCAGCGTATGCAGCCGTTTACCAATTGCGCTTTTTCCACAACCCATGAAACCTACCAAATAAATCCTTTTCATTTTCATCCATCCCGTTTCATTAATTCAACTGCTTTACGCTCATAATAGATTTCGAGCCAGTCGTATATTCTGTAGATACTATCATGCCATGAAACGAGGGAGAAAAGAAAGAGACTAACGAAAAATAATAATACAATCGCGAAAATAAATGATCCTCCCTTCTCATTCTTGATATAATCCAATCGCAAACGTCCTTTCTTTGCGCCTACCATCCATCATTTCGACAGCAATCTGCAATTCGCTACCGTTCACTGTGAATGCGTAGGTTTTTACATTCATCAACAGCGGAACATGACCGTCGCCATCTACCACCTTTCGAATCATTTGCTTATATTGTTGTATAATAATTTCCCCTCTTTTAGTTCGAAAAGATAAAATTGTAGGGTTTATTTCAGTAACTGCTGTTACTTCTTCTAATACTTCCTGAAACTCTAAAGAAAACAGTTCCCATTCACCAAGCAGATCTCCTTGATATACTTTTTCTATAGGTGTTTGCCAATAAAAAAACAGCACCGCTAATTGGATAAGCATAGTGAATATGAGTAAATGAATAATACTTTCCAATAATGAATAGCCTTTTTCATTCCAAAGTTTCATATACTCACACACTTACGATTTGCGACTTGTTGTACTTCATAAACTACACAAATTCGGCCATCTTGGACGGTCCAATCATAATGTAATTCTTCATGTGATCTCCGTCCTGTTGCTTGTCCTGAAGATTTAAACAGTATAGCCGCTTGATATGTGGTCTGTGCTGCAATCATCGCGGACTTTTTCCCAGCCACGGATGACGTCAATGTGGTAGCCAAGGGCAAAAGCGAACCAAAAATGACCATGACAATTACTAAAGACAGCATAGCTTCAGGCCACGATTGTCCTTTTTCATTCATAGACGATCATCCTCCCACGTTCAAACTGGAATGAGATTGTGACAAGACCTTTACTTTCTGTATTAATAGTTATTTTTCCTGTACGAATCAAATAACCTGTTTCAGCGAAATCCAACTGTCTTAACGGAGAATTTTTCGACCTATGCATTCCCGAAGGAAGTTCACCATGTAATATGTCTACAAAATCATTCGTTTCGACCGTATATTTCTGCCCCCCTTCATAAAACTTTAAACTAACTCTTTCCTTATGTGTAATAGCATATAATTGTGCTTCATGAACAGTCGCGATGAATAATTGCAACGCATCTTCTTCCGTCACTCTCTGTAAGCGTTTCTCACTAAAGGGAAGAATAACGGCTGTTATAATCATCATAATAGATAACACAAGCAAAAGTTCTAAAAAAGTAAAGCCGCGCTGATCGTCAATAGCTTGTTTAACCTCCTCCATTAGTTGCCGTGACTTTACCATCTCCAGCGATTGTAATCGCATTACCATTCGGACACGCAGGGTTATCTGGTAAATAGCCATCTGTAGTCAGCGCCGTAAGTGTGGGGACGAATTTCTTGTCCATTTTATACGCTTGCACCTGACCTTCTACCATCTTCACGTACGCCTCACAGCCCTTTTCGTCTATAGATTTGGAATGCTTCGTGACGTTCGGGATTGCAATCAAAATTAAAACAGTAATGATCAGCAACACGATCATCATTTCTATTAACGTGAAACCTTTTTCATTCTTCAGCAATATTTTTCCTCCTTTTAAATACTGTCGATCATTTTATAAACCGGTAGCAGAATAGATAAATAAGATAATAGGATACAGACGGCAAGCACGCCAAATAGAGCGGGTTGTAGAATTGCAATCCATTTATTAGCCTGCTCTTCTAGCTGTTTCGTCGTATGTTCACTATAGAGCATAAGTTCCTTCGATAAATAGCCTGTATCAGCGCCATGCTTCGCAAAATCTGCAAGTCTCGGCGACAGCCCGTCAGTTAAACGGATAGCTTCATGCAAAGATTCTCCATAAATAATTTGTTGACTCAGTTCGTTTGTGATAACAGATAATATAGGGTCTTCCGTCTGTTCATTCAGAACCGCTAAGGCGCTTTGCATCGATAATCCTGACTGCAGTAAACTACCAAGTTCACTCGCAAAATCCCTAGTTTTCATTTCACTATAGAATGTCTTCAGTCCAGGAACTTTCAAAATATAGTGTAAAGCCTCGTATGGGGACAACCTTTTCAACCAGATTCGGCTTAACAAAAAAACAACTCCCAAAATAACTGCTAGCACTAACAATACATCTGGTATGGAAGACACAAGCTTTGGCAATAGTTGAACGAGTCCACCTTCTTCATTCGCCCGCATTACAGTCAACGCTTCAAAATTCGGCAGAAAAAACTGTCTGAATGCTACTAATAAAAGTAGTAAGAAAGAAAACAACACACTCGGATAAGCTAGTAGTTTACGAATCTGCTTTTGCTTTTCCGCTTTTCGATTGACACGGTCCGCTACTTCTTTCAACGCGCGTATCAAGTTGCCATCTACTTCCGCAATCACAATGGGTAGCATAATACTATTACCGAATCCTAACCCCTTCAAAATATGTGAAACCCCATATCCCATCTTTAATTGATCTTCAACTTGTTGTAGCTTCTCATCATATTCCTTTGTATGGTAGGGCAAGATCAAAATTAGGCCTTCGTGAAATGTATAGCCTTCTTGTATTAACACGGAAAGTCGCACTAAAAACTCTGCTGGTTTTATTAACTTTTTATTGGAAGACTGACTGACTATTTTATTCCGAATCATAAGGAACCTTTTCATACAAAGCTTGCTGTACTTCGATTTTCTTATCAAATGGCGTTATAAACCGTTGACCGTTACCCATAGCTTCGGTCGCTAATTGCAAATCTGACTCTTGTAGTATCTCAAAAACCGCTGCTGTTTCTCCAGACTGTTGAGT
Organism: Sporosarcina ureae; assembly: GCF_029267015.1. Taxonomy (GTDB): domain Bacteria; phylum Bacillota; class Bacilli; order Bacillales_A; family Planococcaceae; genus Sporosarcina; species Sporosarcina ureae_D. Next base: position 16,650 of record NZ_JARIEA010000043.1, read on the forward strand.
AATCAAGCGTTGAGCGGATATTGCAATAATCGTCTGTCTAAGTTCTTCCATATGAATGCCAAGATCTAGCAAACGATACAAGCAACCGACAGGATCTTTCGCATGGATGGTGCTAAGAACCAAATGTCCAGTCAGTGCTGCTTCAACAGCGATCTTAGCCGTCTCTGCATCACGTATTTCACCGATCATAATAACGTCAGGTGAATGTCGTAAAATAGCTTTTAAACCCGCAGAATATGTAATACCCGAACGCTCATTCACTTGGATTTGCAGTAGATGACTGTGATTATTCTCAACAGGATCTTCTAGTGAAATGACATGACGCTTAAGTTCGCTTACACAATGCGATGTCAACGAGTAAAGTGTTGTTGTTTTACCTGAACCAGTGGGTCCCGTGACAAGAAACAGCCCTTGTTTGCATGCGGCGGCTTCGGCTAATTGTTCAGTCCAGTCAGGATTAAAGCACAACTGATTTAGCGGGACAATTTTGTCATGTTTTTGAATACGGATGGCAACACTTTCTCTCAATTGAATAGATGGGATTGTTGAAATGCGAAAAGAGAAGTTACAGTCGAAGAATGATCGATGAAAGGAACCGCTTTGGGGACGACGCTGTTCGCTAATATCTAATGAAGATAAAAATTTTAAGAATGAAATTAAACGGCCACCTAATGTATGTGGATACTCACCGATCTTTGAAAAGTACGAGTGCTTGCGAATGGTTACGTCATATCCTTGTGTCGTGGGAACAAAGTGAATATCCGTCGCTTCAGACTCAATCGCTTTCTCAAGCAGTTGTAAACATGTTTTTTCTATAGGGTTCTTATCAATTTCCATAGTTTTCTCCTTTCTCCATTCGACAAAAGACCACTTTTCATCTTAGAAAGAAGTATATAGGGGAATTAAATTGTTTAAAAACACACTACATTTGTGTTAATTCATTTTTGATAGTCAATATTCAGTCAAAACTTATTTCTTATCAAGAATTTGCTACCAAAAATCAATTTTCACATTATTTTAGTTCATGTTCTGTTATACTGTAACTAGCTACTGTCTAAAGCCGCACACACAAGTACACTCTTTTGTCACAATGTAAAATCGATTGGAGTTTACTTTTAGGCTAACGTTCTATTATAATGGATAAGAGCTTATTGTAATGTTGTGAAGGAGGGATTCTTAGATGGATAATATGTTTAAACTTTTAGGATTCTGGTCAGGTATTTTTGCTGTAATGTTCTATGTAGGAAATATGATTCCAGCTTCTTTACTTATGGTCGCGGGTACTATCTTCTTTATTCTACTTGGATACTTGAAGCTTTCAGAGCGTATGTATATTTACTTATTCGGAGCATACCTGATGATCTTCATGGTTGGTTTCAGTTACTATTCAATCTTCATTCACGTACCTGGTGGAGGACACTAATCCGTACATACAAAAAACAGCTTCCTCAATGGAAAGCTGTTTTTTGTTTATTTTACTTTTGATCAAAATCCATGCAAGTAAGGATTTTGATCTTTTTCGCTTCCAGGTGTCGTTGCAGCTCCATGTCCTGGATACAGCAACATTTCGTCGTCGAGTGTCAATAATTGTTCATGGATCGCTGTAAGCAATGTTTCTGTGTCGCCTCCTGGCAAGTCCGTACGACCGATACTTCCTTGGAACAATGTATCCCCTACGATTGCGAATCCATCCTCTTCAAAGATATAGCAAACGCTTCCAGGAGAGTGTCCAGGTACGTGACGCGTCTCCATCTTAAAAGGACCTACTTCTAAATATTTTTCATCATGAAGTAGCATGTCAGCTGGATTACAAATAACATCTGGCAGTACCGGATATTTCGCTGAGCCGTTTAACTCGGGATTTGCAAGCCACTTCTTTTCTGCCACATGCAAATATACAGGGATATCATATGCAGTACGAATTTTTTCCAATGCACCAATGTGATCAAAGTGCGCATGTGTCAGCATAATAGCAATAGGCTTCAGTGATAGCTTTCGCAATTCATAAAGCAAAGCTTCGCCGTCTTCGCCTGGATCAAAAATTAAACAATTCTTTTTTTCGTCTTCCAATATGTAACAATTCGTCTGAATTGGACCTAGTGGATGTATATGTACTCTCATTTATCTCACCTCTTTGTCTAATGTTAATGAATATGGACACAAATTTCAAATATTGTTCATTATTTAATCTCGACAAAACGTTTCATTAACAGTACAATAGAGGAGGAATATCGCTTTATGGCATTCATTTTTTCAATGTTGAAAGGAGTGTCTACTCAATGAATTTATTAGTCATCATTTTTGGATTGATTGCAATTTTAGCAGTCTTTGGAACGGTCCAAGCTTTTAAAGAGCGGAATCTTTTAAGTATTGTTTTCAATGTGGTAACGGTTGTAGTTATCGGAGGATTTACGATTGCTACTGTTATATATTCAGGATACCCACCACAATTACACAAATAAGTTCCAAAAAATAAGGACACCCCTTTATCGGGGATGTCCTTATTTTTTTGGTTCGAGAGTGCTTCGTCAGCCAAATCCTTCGATCAAGCTCACTTACCTTTTATAGCTAGATTTATTCCAATGGACCAATCTCCAACCACTTTACAGCCTCACCAGTCTCTACATCAATCCACGTATCCAAGTTATACCCTGTTAGACACTTGTTACCTTTACAATCAAGCGAGCCGCCTTCTGATAGCTCTTGGCGCATCACTTCCTTGCCATCCTGTATCTCTACTAAAAAACTCGTCGGCATCATTTCGGTTTGATTGGTGACAGTCATCATCAGCGTATTTTCATTCATAAACACAACTTGTTCCATCATAAATGAATCATCTTCTGCAAGCCATGTGTTCATCTGTTCTCCCGTCGTATCTAGCACGGAATACCGTATATGCTCACCGTCAAACGTTTCAATCAATACTCGACCACCTGCTGAATAAAACTGATTAACATCTTTCGCGAGCGTTGTTTTCTCACCAGTAGATAATGATTCTTTCAATATGTCCGTATCTTCCATATATATCAGCTCTTCGTTGCCTAGCCAGCCAGGAAATGGATCAGCAAGTTCTACTGCCACCAAAGTATCGTCATTCGCATCATATCGCATAATGTCATAACTCCAATCTTCAGCAAAAGCTGTGATCAGTATTTGGGAAGCATCGATATCATTCCATTGAATCTCAAGTTCTGAGGATTCTACTAGCACTTCATTTAATGCATTCCCATCATGATCGAGTATATGTATGATCGCTTCAGTTGAATCTTTTGCTGTTTTGACGAGTAGTCGCGGAACAGAAGAGTGAATTTTCACCTCAGAGATTATGGAAGAACTCGTAAATATAGTATGTATTTCCCCTGTCTTCAAATTAAACGATTGAAGACGATCATCTGTAGCATGATGATCCACGTACATAATTGTTGTTTCATTCAACCAACCTACAACGAATCGAATCTCGTCTTCAGTAGTAGTTAATATTTTCAAGTCTTGCGCTTCAAGTGGACCTTCATTTTCTGTTGATGGCATTTCAGTTTTAGCATCTTTGGTTTGCGTACAGCCTATGAGGAGACCTGCACACGCTATTGGAATAAGTATTTTCCTCATTTCTTGCACTTCCTTTACTATTTATACTTATAAAGGTTCCACATAAAACGCTGGAATATAGTGAATAATATGCCGTCGTAATTTTTCAATCATAATCAGCTATCGGACTCATGATACCACTTGTTCCTTCACAAAGCAGTTGAAAGCTTAAATAACTTTGTAAATGGGGGGCAATGAGTGTTTGCGGGAGGCTATAGAGCGCTTAGCGCGGCCGATAGAGCGGTCACAGGTAGAAATAGAGCACTCAGCGACACCAATAGAGCAGTCAACGCAGCGAATAGAGCGTTCACGGGGAAAGATTGATTATAGTGGATAAAAAGGTAACGCAATAAATGAACAGGATTATCTCCTCATTAATGCAATTAAATTTCCCCTGAAACCACAAAAAAGCCACTCCCCAAAGGGAATGGCTTCGCGTGCCTAGCAACGTCCTACTCTCACAGGGGGAAACCCCCAACTACCATCGGCGCTGAAGAGCTTAACTTCCGTGTTCGGTA
>NZ_JARIEA010000057.1 GCF_029267015.1 Sporosarcina ureae
AAGACCTTGCCAAAGAATTGTTATATCCAGTCAAAGAAATAGAAAATGCCCCGAAGAATCTTTATGGTCGATTCTTTTGGGGCATTTTCTTTTATGTGAAACAACGTGTTCATTTTTTGACGCTTACGTGAAAAAATCATTAGAGATCATAACGGAAGCTTAACGCTGCATACTCAAATTGGTAAAGGAACAACCTTTACCGTTAGTTTCCCGAAATCCTAACTGAAATGAATCGCAACGAAAAAGAAGTTGACGCCAGTCTAGGCTCCAACTTCTTTTTTCTGAATTATCCCAATAAACTGTAGCTACTTCATTCAAATAATAACATTCAACAATATACTCAACGTCACCACACTCAACACTGTAGAGAACAACGTAATCGTCGAGACTAGCTCGGGTTCCGTGTCAAATTCAATTGCGTACATCGTCGTAGTGGCCGCTGTAGGCATTGCGGAGATAATGATGAGGACTGTACCTACTAAAGGGTCCACGTTTGCGAATAGCACGAAAATGAAAGCGAGTATCGGCGCTATGAACATTTTCAATACGACGCCTGAAATGACTACTTGCCAGTTTGGCTTCTTCCTCATGACGGATCCCAGTTGCATACCAAGCATGATCATCATGACAGGAATCGCTGCATCCCCTACCATGGAAGTCGTAGACATAATGGATTCCGGTACGGTTATTTTAAAGTACTGGAAGATGAAAGCGAAAATAGCGGCATAGGTAGTCGGCATTTTGAAGACCATTTTAACCGAGCGCATCATGCCACTCGTACTGCGCGATGCATAATACACACCGAAGAAGTTGTTTTGGAGAGATTGGATGACCATGATGAAGATCGCATACGGTAGCGCTTTTTCTCCTAAGCTGAACAACACTACGGGCAAGCCATAGTTTCCCGAGTTCATGAAACCCGTCGCCAGTATCGAGGCGCTTTCCACTTTTTTATCCCATTTAAAGATTTTCGCCAATACTTTGTTTAGAAACACCATGGCGTAAAAAAGAGCAAACATGTAAATCAAGATTGTCGTATAGCTCGCATTAAAATCCGCCTTATACAACGAAGTAAAGACGAGCGCGGGTGTTAGTATGTAAATTGAAAGAGATGAGATCGATTTGATATCTAAGTTTTTGACTCTTTGTAATAAGAATCCCACTGCGAATACTGCAATGATCGGTAAAATCACCGTGAAAAATAAGCCCATTTATACACCTCTGACGATAGTCTCTTAGTAGTTTCTTGTATATATGTAAGTGTTTTCTACTGTTTATAGATAACCTACTGAATCTATATTAATAGTAATCATGTCGATTGTCTCTCTATTTGGCGTAATGGTTTTTACTGGACACTAAGAGTGCATGCAAAAGACGTTACTTCTCCCGTTTTGGGAAGTAACGTCTTTTGTATTACGTTCTACGAATCGCGACTGCTTCATCATGCGTTTCCGTAATATACTTCGCAATTTCTGATTGTTCTTCCGTCAATTCAGTCAGCGTCGCATTTAACTCCTCTACTGTTGCTGTACTTTGCTCCACTACCGCAGCAAACTCGACTGTGTGCTTGCGGATTGTCGATGTCCGACCTGTAATGACGTCAAATTCACGTATAAATTCAGCCAATCGGTTAATTTCAGTTCTTCTATCTTCATTTTACATTCTCCTTCGACAGGCGATAGGCCTATGAGAGTTAGAGAATTCCTTATGTAAAATGTACCATTTATAGGGAATTATATATATGGGCATTATGCTTCAATTATATTAATATAACTTATCCACATTCTGACTGGAACTGGTATCATGTCCCCATAGAACATCGATACTACACGTATCTATCATACAATCCTTCCAACTCCGCATCCGTTAAACGCTCTAAATAGCCCACTGAATAACTTGCCCGTAGACAGATGACTAAAATCAAGACACCACGTTCTTCCTTGCTCATGCCCCCGCCATCCGATACAAAGTCCGCTCTCCTGCTTTCGCGTGTCCCACATACGCAGGGTACATGAGTACTTCTTTCTTATGATCATACAAACTTTCCTCAGCACCTGTATCCGCGAACGTCATCACGTTGATCATCAGTCGGTCTGCTCGCGTAATTTTATGCTGGTTTTGACGGAACAGCTCTTCGTGTAGCCGGTACGCATCGAGCGAATGCTCTGCTAAGTAGAACACGTACCAGTCGTTTTCTGTATCCATGACGAACAACTTCACCTTGCCGATATCCAAGATGTTCTGCTCCATCATGCGCTGTACTTCTGCTTCGTCGAATTCGATACCTTTTAATTCTTCACTATCGTCTTGTAAAGTGATTTGGTTGGTCATGAGCGCCCAGTAAATACTGTGCGCCAAGTGTGATAGATCGATTTCGAATGCGTAATCCAACATATCTTTCACTGTGATCATAAGTTAGCTCCCCCTTTATATTTGTTTTCATCGAAATCGTAAAGCTTGCCAGTTTGCTTGCTGTAGATGGTGGTGATCTTACCGGTCGGACCATTACGGTGTTTAGCAATTTCGATTTCCAGTAGATTCGTCGGTGCTTTTTCTTTTTCGTAGTAATCTTCCCGATAGAGAAATGCGATGACGTCTGCATCTTGTTCGATGTTTCCGGAGTCACGCAAGTCACTCATCATCGGATGCTTATCGTGGCGATTTTCAACATTTCTCGAAAGTTGGGATAAAACCACAACCGGACAGTTGAACTCTTTGGCCATCGATTTCAAATCACTACTGATTTGACCAATAGCTAATGTTTGGTTGACTACTTTGCCTTCCGGACGAATGATTTGTAAGTAATCAATGAAAATAATTGGACGTTTCGTTGGATTCGCTTTAATAACCGATCTCGCTCTAGCTTTTATTTGACTTACTGTAAGTCCGCTTTCATCATCGATACGCAATTTCGCACTACTTAAGTGATTTAATACTGTCGTCCACTCGCTCTTTTGCTTTTCCGTGAAGTATTTATATGGATCGCGCATTTTCAAACGACTATACTCACCTGTCGAAGCAATCAAACGATCAATCATCGTTTTTCGACTCATTTCAAGTGAGAAGACTAGTGGCATATGTCCTTGCCACCCAGCTTGCAGAGCAAAATGGTTCAGTGTGTCGGTCTTTCCCACGGAAGGTCTGGCAGCGACTACGATATATTCACTGTCTTGAAAGCCGTTTAGCATTTTATCCAAATCGGTAAGTCCTGTTGGTATGCCTGTCATGGTTTCCATCGGGATATACGGTCTTTCATATTGTGTAACTAAGTCTTCAGTCAAAGTGGTACGACTAGTTTCGGCGTTAAGGCCTTGCAAGTCATCAAATGCTTGCTGAATGTCCACGATACTCCAGTTTTGCTGGCTAGCCCGGTGCAAGATTCTCGACTTTTCATGCTCTTTCCATTCGGTGATGATCAATTCTTCGTATTCGTCAAAACGTGCAGGATTGGAGAATCGCTTGAGGTCGAATAGATAATTGGCTCCACCTAAGTCACTCGGATCTCTTCTCGTCAGCACGGTGATATAGTCTACCGGCTTCCCTTCTTGCGCTAATTCTCGCATGACCGTATAGATCGTTTGATTGACATGTCCACGAAAGAATTCGACTTGCATGTTGCTATCCAAAATCAAATAGTTTTCATTAAACATCGTTCCTAGTATGCTTTTTTCAGCTAATTCATAACCCATATATATTCTCCCCTTTTCCGAAATCCAGTTCCGGTGATTTGTACACTTCATATCCGATCGAACGAGCCGTTTTAACAGGTGCTTCGTTTAGATAGTTCTCGAATTTCTCCGCTTTGAATAATGTCGAAGGCTGTAAGTAGTTACGGAATTGCGGATCATTCAGCCATTGTGCTGTTTTGGTATCGATGACAAGTTTGAAGTCTTCGAGTGTATAGCCTTCTTCCATGCGGTCCTGCAAAATATTCATAGTCGCATTCGTTCGGCATTTGAATCGTTTAGAAGCTTTTTGGTTTAAATACTCAATGACAGAAGAAATAGTAGCGAGATTTTTCTCGCTCGCTCTTTTATTCTTTGTCGTTTGTTTAAGTTCTTTGGTTATTGCTGGGAGCAAAACGCTCTTCTCTGACAGACGATTTTGCTCTTCTGAGTAGACTGATTCCGTCTGCTCGAAGGGTACAAATTCGCCCCCTTGCTGTGACAGCTTTTCGTAATCAATTCGATACCACTTCGTTCTGTCCATCGGCATTTTGTTATACTCGGATGTAATGATCAATCCTTCTTTTTCGAGTTTGGTGACGAGCCGTTTAATTAGATGAATCGTCCAGCAAGGAAACTCATCCGTCCATTGCTTGTAGGTGTTATACACCCACTTATGGCCGTGATGGATGTTGGTTGATATCTGCAATCGATAATGCAATTGTTGCAAAAATAATGCTTCGTTAATGCCGACTACTGCTGCGAATTTAGGTGAAAACGGTATTCTGACACTTTGGATTGGTCTTTTCATTTCTCGCGCCCCTCTCTGGTTATTTTCTCTTTCATTAGTCATATAGAGAGTATTTTCAAAAAGGATACTGCTTTTTTATTTTTATTTTTTATTTGCTTACATTCGCGCACAAAAAAAGAAGTTACGGCTCGTATTTTGAGCTGTAACTTCTTTTTTGTGGCGTATTATTACAATTGACCAATGATAGTATTTTTCATATATGCTTCTGGACGTCGTCGACTGCGAGCCTTACTTCTTACCCGCAATAATTTCAAAAATGATATTCGCATGATCCGTATTATCTAACAGACCTGTAAAGCGCTCTTTGGACAGTCCATACGCATAAACAGGTACATCTTCACCTGTATGTCCACCGGTTGTCCAACCCGTATAGGAGCGTTTGTCGATGATTTGTTTGATAGCTGTTTCAATATCATCGGTCTCTGTATCTGCCGCTTGGACTGCTTCTATTTCCTTCTGGTCTAACGGAAAACTTTCTTGGTCGATGTAGCGTATTAATGTCTCTTCTACATCTGAACCGTTTGCTATTTCTTGAGAAATGAAGGCCGGTGTGCGTTTCACTGCTTTGATCACATCAACTGACCAATCATATACGCCATCCGCTCCTATGGAAAATCCGCCAGTTGAATGATCCGCAGTCGCAACGACTAATGTATGCTCATCTTGTTTAGCAAATTCGATGGCTGCCTGGAACGCTTTATCGAAGTCTTCCATTTCACTCATCGCACCGACAATATCATTATCATGCCCCGCCCAGTCGATTTGGCTTCCTTCAACCATAAGGAAAAATCCATTTTCGTTTTTCTTCAGTCGCTCAATCGCCGCTTCTGTCATATCTTCCAATGAGGGTGTTTCTGCTGGACGGTCGATCATTTTGGACATGCCGCCATCCGCGAACAATCCAAGTATTTTATCATTCTTATTCTTCAATAATTCTTCTTTTGTTGTGACATATCCATATCCATCCAGTTCGAATGAATGCGCATGGCTCAAGTCTTCCCTGACAAAGTGTTTTTTCCCACCGCCCAGAAGGACATCGATTGTATGCTCACCGTTGATGCGTTCATTGTAATAATCATCGGCAATCTCATCCATATTCTTTCTACTTTCATTATGGGCACCGTAAGCTGCAGGTGTCGCATGTGTAATTTCAGAAGTAGCAACAAGTCCAGTCGATTTCCCGGCTTCTTTTGCCGCTTCGAGGACAGTTTGCACACGCCCTTTCTTTTTATCCACTGCAATTGCATTATTATATGTTTTAATACCTGACGACATAGCCGTTGCTGCGGACGCTGAATCTGTAATTGACTCTTCGTCATCATCAGGATACGTCATTTGTTGTCCAACTAGATGTTGATCGAATGCTGTTAACTCGATCTCAGGGGTAGTCGGGTCATCTTTGAAGTAACGATAAGCGGATGTATAGGAACTCCCCATGCCATCTCCAATCAAAAATATGACATTCTTAATCTCCGGTGTGTCGTCCTGTTTCACTTCATCAGCTGAACTCGTTGAATAATTCCCAGTCCAGATGGCTCCACCAATTAATGCAGCCGATAGTGCTACTACGGGTACGATTTTCTTCAACAATAAACAACCTCCTGTATTTGTAATCAACTTCTACTCTACTGGAAGTTTATTAATATACGGAGAAGGCTGTGTAAATGTTTTGTAAGGAAAGAGTGGTTATAATCACTAGATTATTTTCAATTTATCATGGTAGGCGGACATTTTTTACTTTTCTATAGCCATTCCACATGCGCAAACTCGGTAATTTGTTGATATCCAATCTCTCGATAAATTTTATTCGCTGTTGGATTGGCGAGGTCTGTAAACAAGATACAAAAATCGTATTCTTTTAGTAATTCTGCAGATACTTTTGCGACAAGCGATCGTGCATAACCTTTCTTGCGTTCATCTTCAGGAGTGAATACCATCGAAACCGTCACACCATGTTTCGTCGGACGCGCTTTTTTCATCATAGACACGACGCGTCCATCCACGTCCCAAACAAATACTTCCTTGTTTTGAATGAATGCTTCTACTTGTTGCTGCACTACGTCATTTTCTGTAGGTGGCAACTTCGCATCGATTTCGAATAACGTGTACCATTTCGCTATCAACGCCACATCTTCATCCACTGCATTGCGCCAGTGGCCTTCGCTATATGTAGGGTCGGTTTGGATGGTATCGAGACGATAAATGCCTTCGTTAACTACTTTACGTCCTGTCGCTTCTACGTTTGACCACTTGCCGGCAAAGTGAAAAGCTACATGTGTAACGCCAATAACGGATGAAATGGCTACGGCTTCTTCTCGTAACCGAGCTACTAACTCGTCGATAATGGATTCTATAGAGTCTTCTTCTACAATAATGATATTCAGCGGATAAGGGGCCGTCATTTGTAATAACGCCAACACTTGTCCTTCTTTCTCAAGCACCGCCATAAACGGATTTTGATAGGTTCCTGACTTAATGGATTCGAGTACTCCATAGAACAAGCTATATACATCTTCATTACGTTCGAGTATCGGGTCTGCTTGTATGGCAAATTGGTGTGGGTTTGTGTGGATGGTGAATTTCATGCGCATACCTCCTATTTTAAATAATCTTGATATTTGATTATACACTTGTTCTAAATTCAATAAAAATGTATACTAATTTAAAAAACCGAGTATATTTGAATTAAGGAGTTGTTTATACTATGACTTATGAAAAGTTAAGCAAGCTATTTTACAAATTAGATGCGGTTTCCTTCGAGAATGAATATAAGAAACGAGTCACTAGTTATGGAAGCATGAACACATCATTACCTATTCGGGCATTCAGAAAAGGAAGGGTTGACCGGGAGCATTTTGAGCTTTTCTATGTAATGACACCCGAGCTCATAAAACTGAACAATGAAGCGCTTTTAAACAGTGGTAAAATTCTATCACTGGTTGGTAAACTTCCTGCTTTTGCAGCACAACCTTACTTTCAACGTCTAATTATTAATGACGCACAAAGTAATAATGAAATTGAAGGAGTTAGGAGTACAAAGAAAGAACTAAGCCATGCGCTTCAACGCTTACATGAGCCTAATGCAAAAATGAAACGTTTCACTGGGATGATGAAAACCTATCTTCATATTGAAGAGATCGGTCCTTTTCGTTCACTTGAGGATTTTAGAGCGCTATACGATAATCTGGTTTCCGATGAAATCCCTATGAAGTATGCTCCGGATGGTCGTCTGTTTAGGAAAGATGAAGTGGAAGTCACAGTGGGATCAAGAATTACACATGTTGGTCTGCAAACTGAAGCAAAAATTGAAGAGGGACTTTTTCTTCTTATTCAATTTTTACAAGACGATACACATCCAGAGTTATTCCGGTATTTAATTGCACATTATTACTATGAATATATTCATCCTTTTTATGATGGTAACGGTAGAACGGGAAGACTGTTAGTTGGTAGTTATCTTTCCAAATATCTAGAACGCTACTCAGCAGTTACGTTCTCCTACGCTATCAATAAAGATAAAGCTAAGTATTATCAGGCATTGGAAGACGTCCCCTTTCCTATGAATAAAGGAGAATTGACATTCTATCTGAAAAGTATGCTGGAGTTATTGGTTACTGGACAAAATAATATACTAGATGACTTATCAATTAGTGAAGCGAAACTAGTTCGTATACAACATTTTCTAATTAACAATTCTCGAGAATTAGGGAAAGAGGAGCAAGAAATTCTTTTCTACTTACTTGTATTGACTGTATTCAGTTCCCAAGACGATATATTGGTTAGTCGACTGATTACCTTATCAGGTTACTCGCGATACAAAGTCAAGCAGGCCCTTGATAAGTTAGAAGAGAAGGGAATTGTCTTTCCACAACAGCTTCGACCGATTTCATACAGTCTGACTGACGACTTTTTGCATGAAACACTACATATTTAAACCTGTTGATTCCATTCTATTCGTTCTCTTCTTCAACGGGCGGAAGCTGCTTGCTCCGACTCCTTATGAACATCTCCAAAGAACCTGAGCCGAAGATCACACCTGCCACAATAAATATCAACCCGATAAAGTGAGCGGGATAAATGGATTCTCCTAAAAATAGACTAGCGCCAATCAGTGCGAAAAATGTGTTGAAGTTTAAAAAGATGGAAGCGCGGGCTGCTCCTATTGTTTGAATGGCGGAATTATACGCCATGTGACCCACAGCGGTTGCGATCAAGGCAGAGAAGATGAAAACGCCCCAGACAGTAGGTGTTCCTTTACTTAATTCAGCAAAGCCGCCTGGTTCCTTAATGAATGAGACGATGACTAAAATGACGGATCCAACTAACATCATATATCCTGTCAATAGTCTAGCATCCATTGTTCTGGATGCTTTTTTGATCAGCATGAAACTAATGGCTTGCGACAAGATCGATAAGAAGATTTCTACATCTCCAAATGACGTTTTGCCCAATGTTCCACTGCCGCCAAGCACTACAATACTTACGCCTATACCACCGAAGATAAAACCCATAGCCCGTACGCCCGTGATTTTTTCTTTCAAAATGAAGACCGCTAACGTCGCAGTCAATAGCGGCCCTAGCCCTAAAATCAGCCCCCCGTTAGCGGCACTTGTTCTGGACAGTCCTTCTGCCAGAAAATAATGATGCAACACGACATTGGTCGCGGCGCCGCCTATGATATAGAGCCATTCTCGATTTCTAGGTAAACGAATTTGCTTAAGAAAAAACAAGATCATAAAGACTAAAATCGCGGCTGACATAATACGCATCGATGTCATCGTGATGGGATCAAAATACGTGACAAGGTATTTGAGAGCTGACACGTTAATTCCCCATAAAAACATGACGAGGATCAACGTGATGATGACTTTTAAATCTTTCATAGTGTGTATACCTTTCTTGCAGAATATTTTATAAGCAGTACATCGATTCACAAGCATAGGTGAAATATTTATTATTAGTTCGCACCAATGTGATTTTATTTAAGTAAACTTTATCAATACTTCAAATTCAAGTGAATTATAATCTAAAATAATACATTCTTCTGTCAATCTATCACCAAAAGACCGCTTGCGCAAATTCATATTTGCACTAGCAGTCTTTAACAATTAATGACTAAATTATTTACTGTGAGACGACTCCATCGAACGCAGCCCTATAAATTTTGATGATATCCTCTTTCGCAAGTTCTCTTGGACTTCTAGAAAGAAGCCTTGTTTGTTTCATCGCATCTTTTGTCAGTTGATCTAGAGCAGATTCAGGAATATCAAAACCTCTTAAAGTTAATGGAATACCTACATCCATTACCAATCTGGTCAATTCTTCTACACATCGACTAGATGCTTCTTCCTGTGACATACTAGCAGAACTGAACCCCATTGTTTCATAAATATCTTTCATCCTTTTTTCACAACTAGAACGGATATAGCCCATCACATAAGGAAGCAGAACCGCATTTGAGTTACCATGTGCAATCTGGAATTGCCCTCCAAGGGGATACGCAAGTGCATGCACACCCGCGACTCCTGCATTGAAAAAAGCTAAACCAGCCAAATAGCTACCATAACTCATATCAGTGCGCGCTTGACGATTTTCTCCGTCCTTAACAGCCGTCCTTAACGAACTGCTGATTAAGCGAATAGCCTGTAAAGCCAGCGCATCTGTTATGTTATTTGCACTTTTTGAGAGGTATGCTTCTATGGCATGAGTCAATGCATCCACTCCCGTAGCCGCAGTCACACCGGGTGGCACAGAAATGGTAAGCGCTGGATCCACGATAGCAACATCTGCTAATAAATAATCATGAGTCACGACATCTTTAGTTGTTTCTAAGGAGAGTACAGAGATATTTGTAATTTCAGATCCAGTCCCTGCGGTAGTTGGTATCAAAATAAAAGGAAGCCCTTTTTCAATGACTCTTTTTGTACCGGTTAAATTTAAATAATCTTTTACTTTTCCTTCATGAGGAGCCAAAACGGCGGCTAACTTCGTCAGATCAAGCGCACTGCCACCTCCAACACCTATCACCATGTCAAATTGATGAGCGCGTGTATAGTCGACCAATGATTCACCAAGTGCTAATGACGGCTCAGGCATTACATCTGTATAAACATCTATGTCGAACTTTCCTGATTTCAGTAGATCCGTCACTTTATCTGTTATTCCGATATCCTTTAGAAACGGATCGGTGACCACTAATATTTTTTTCACTTTAAATCGTTCCACTTCACTTAGTAAATGATCCAATGCTCCCCATCCTGTATAACTGACAGGAACAAATGTAGTTTTCTCTGTCATATCTATCTCCCCTTACTCATTTTATTACTCTTTAAATAAAAAAATAGAAAGAGATGAACTGTCCCCAATAGAACGATTCATCTCCCTCCTCAAAACGCCTTTATGCCCCTCGACCTCCGTCTACATCAATTAAGCTACCGGTAATCATGCTTGCTTCATCTGAAGCAAGGAATAATACAGCATTTGCGATATCTTCTGCTTTTGCTAATCTGCCAAGTGGTACAGTGGAAGCAAACTTCTCTTTGCCTTCACCATAATCACCATCTCCAATAAAGCCTTGTAGCATACTTGTTTCAGCCGCTACTGGATTTACACCGACTACACGTACTCCATATTCAGCCAATTCAAGTCCTAATGACTTCGTCAGCGTAATTACAGCTGATTTCGTAGCAGAATACATACTGTTGAATGGGCGTGGTTTTACACCATTGATAGATGCCGTATTGATGATAACACCAGACTTTTGCTTTTGCATATAGGGGATGACAGCTTGTATTCCAAAGAAAACACCTTTCAGATTCACGTCAATCAAAAGATTAGCTAGGTTCTCTGAGACATCTTCAGTTTTCGTCGAGGACATCGGTACTCCTGCATTATTAAACATAATATCAATTGTGCCAAATTCTTTAGCAGCCTCATCGACCATATCGATGACTTGCTGACGGTTAGATACATCACATACTGCAACTCTAGCCACGCCGCCATCTGCTTGAATTGCTTTCACTGTTTCTTTTGCTGGTTCTTCATTCAAGTCGACAACAATTACATTAGCCCCTTCTTTCGCGAATCTATATGCAGTTTCTCTACCCATACCAGAACCTGCTCCTGTAATTACTACTGTTTTATTTTCAAACTTCTTCATGTCATTATTCCCTCCTAGTAATTTATCGATAGTCGATCCATACATTTTTTACTGTCGTGTAGTTTTGGATTGCTTCCAGACCCTTTTCACGACCAAAACCGCTCTTTTTATATCCTCCAAACGGAATGGCTACGCCGCCGCCAGCTCCATATCCATTCACGAAAACTTGTCCCGCTTGGATCTGATTTGTCATATGATGAACTAACTTCAAGTCATTACTGAATACACTTGCTACAAGTCCATACTCTGTTCCGTTAGCAATCGCCAATGCTTCGTCAGCTGTATCAAACGGCATTACACTCAATACAGGGCCGAAGATCTCTTCCTGTTCAATGAAACTCCCTACTTTGACATTGTCAAATAGTGTAGGCTGGATGAAGTACCCGTTTTCCAGACCTTGTTGTTTACTACGGTTTCCACCTAATACAACATTTGCATTACTTTCACGCCCATTGGAAATGGCTTGCAGGATACTATTCATTTGTCTCTCACTAACTACTGGCCCCATATCCGGGTTATCTAGACCCCTGCCTAATTTTACTTTGGACATTTTTTCTGCAATCTTTTCTACTACTTCCGCATGAACTTTATTGTTCACTATAATACGGGAAGCTGCTGAACAGGTCTGTCCTGCATTTTGAATGATTACATTTGACGCCGTTTCAACTACTTTATCAATATCTGCATCACCAAATATTATGATTGGTGATTTACCTCCTAGTTCCAGATTAACTGGAGTGATATGATTGGCGGCTGTTTTCATAACCTGAATACCTGTATTAAGTGAACCTGTAAACGTTAAGTGATGAATATCAGGATGATCAGATAGCGCCTGCCCTGCTACTGAACCATATCCTGTGATAACATTCAATACACCTTTAGGCAAACCAGCCTCGTGAGCAATTTCCGCCAGACGCAAGATTGAAAGGGATGCATCTTCTGCAACTTTTGCCACTACCGCGTTACCTGCCGCCAAAGCAGGTGCAAAACCACGTGAAGACAATTGTAGTGGATAATTCCATGGAATTATTTGCGCAGATATGCCAATAGGCTCGCGTATCGTATAATCTGCTATTCCTTCACCCAAGGGAATACTCGTACCAAAGATCTTGTCTGCTATTCCTGCATAAAAACGGAAATAACCTATGGCTGCATCTACGTCTGCTAGTGCCTGTTTATGTGGTTTGCCCACGTCCAGACTTTCGATATATGCCAATTCTTCTTTATACTGTCCTATTCGGTCCGCTACGCTAAATAAAATATTTGCACGCTCTGAAGGCGTAAAGCGCTTCCAATCAGCTTCATATGCTTTTTGACTGGTGCTCACTGCGTGGTTAACGTCTCCCGTATCCCCCGCAGCAATCGTTGACATCACTTGTCCTGTGGAAGGATCATACACATCGATTTCCTTTCTGGAAATTGCATCTACACGTTCCCCATTTATAAACATTCTTCCATCCAATCGATATTGAGCATCCATTTTAAAACTCCTTTTCTCTATGATTTCAACTGATACTTCTTTTGAAGTACATTCCAGCTGTCAACTGTTCTTTTAGAAATCGCTACTGCTTCCCCTATATAATGAAGTGGATTACATGCTTCCTTTATGTCCGCCACAGACAGAATCCGTGTAACATCCCGATCTTTAATTAAAACATCTACAAGCTCTTTGTCTTCCTGATCAGCTCTTTGACAGACGTCATACATTTTCTCATGCGCCACCTGTTTTCCAAGCTTGTTCGTTAATTTCATCATTACGGATTCCGCCATGATCAAGCCATGATCTTTTTTTAGGTTGTTTTTCATCATTTCAGAATCAACCGCCAATGAATCTAGCGTTTCATTCATCAATAAAAGTGATCCAGCAGTACCTACACAAATCATCGGCACCATATCCCACTCTGCTTGCCATTCTCCTGTAGCGCGCTCATGCCCTGGCGCTAATGTCTGGAAAAGACCAGATACTAATGAGATGTTGATAGTCGTCATGCCGATAATTGTCTCGCTGCTTATTGGATTTTCTTTTTGAGGCATCGTGGAAGAGGCCCCACGCAACTTCCCTTTCGCTTCAGAAACTTCTTTAATTTCTGTACGCGCCAAGTCCGCAATCTCTCGTGCCATCTTTTTAAGAGTACCGCTAATCAATGCTTGTAGATTTGCATACTCTACAACGATATCTCTCGCGACATGCCATGGACCATCAGGCACATTCAGCTCCAAAATCTCACAATATCTGATACGGACCTGTTCAGATTTCCCACCGAGCGTTGCCAATGTACCGGCTGCTCCAAATAATTGCCCTACCAATAATCTGCTTTTCATTTCTTGTAGACGTTGAAGATGACGAGTGATTTCCGCCAGCCAAACAGACACTTTCATTCCGAATGTGATTGGAACCGCTTGCTGACCATGTGTTCTGCCTGCCTGTGGTGTATTCGCATGTTTCTCAATAATAACGGCACATGAATCTCCCGTATGCACCAGTAATTCTTCCAACCGATGTACTGCATTTTTTAGTTGCAGAATAATGCCGGTATCCATAATATCTTGTGTTGTCGCACCCCAGTGTACGTATCCGCCAGAATCACCTGCAGCTTGAGATAGCCTTTTGACTAAAGGTACGATTGGGTAGCCAACATTTTTTACTTCATCCCAAAAGCCCGTTATATCTAACTTTTCGTATTTTGCACTTTCTTCTATTTCTTTCGCCGCTTCTGCAGGAATGATTCCCACTTCAGATTGCGCTTTGGCTAGTGCTACTTCCGACCTCAACCAACCCTCGAACATGGCTTCCTGTGTGAAAAACTCTACAGTCGTTTCATCGCCATACGTATCAAATAACGGAAATATCATTCTGTTTTTCATAGTCTTCACTGTCAAACACCACTTCCCTATTCTTCTAGTTCGTTCAATCTGTATGAAAGTGCTTTAGTTTGTGTATGCAAGTCTTTATAGATGGAGAACAAGGACTTGTACAACTGAACCGTCTCAATATTCGGTTCTATATGTGTTGTGACGATTTGATTCACTTTAACCGCTTCAGTTAGATTTGAATACCAGCCTACTGCAGTCGCCGCTATCAAACATGCACCAAAAGCAGCGTCTTTATGCTTTGGTACTTCTATTGTGACATCCAGTATATTAGCCAAGATTTCAGACCAAACCTCGCTCTTACCTCCACCACCTAGTATTTTGACACTTTTAGAAGGCGTACCGGGCAATTCACTCGATGCGTCTTTCAATGAGTAACCGACCCCTTCCAAAACTGATCGCGCAAAATGAAAGCGATTATGTCGAGCCGTCATCCCGAAAAAGCTAGCTCGTAAATATGGGTCCCAATGCGGAGATCGTTCTCCATTTAAATATGGTTGGAATAGTAATCCTTCTGAACCTACTTTAATTTTTTCTACTTCACGGTCTAACTCCATATATACGTTCTTTATATCTGGATTCTCTAGCCAGTCACTGAAAAAAGTTTCTGTGAACCACCGATAGGAAGAAGCCGCGAAGTTCGTACCACTGTTTTGATATTTTAAACCATTTGTCGGAAAACTGTATGAGGTCAAGTTTTGATTGGTATGCCGCTCTTTAGAAAGTAATGAAAAGTTTCCTGCAGTCGCTAGCTTCACTACTGCATCACCTTCTTCAGTTGCACCGCTACCATACACCTCAGCTGCCGTGTCTGTAGTCCCCATAATAATTGGTATTCCACTTGGAAGGCCTAAGATGTCCGCCATTTCTTTTGTCAGAGAACCAGCTTGCGCCGTCGCCTCATAAATAGAAGGGAAGATGGATGCATCTAATCCCACCAAGTCCAGCAATTCTTGGGACCACTTTCCCTCATAGATATCAAACAGCATTGATCCTTCCGCTTCAATTAGATCAGTACCTAGTTCACCTGAAAAACGATATCTCACATAGTCTTTTTCGAATAACACTTTGTGGACTTGCTTTAATACATTCGGTTCATGTTTCTTCAACCAGTATAGGTGGGGGAGCGTCCATGTGGGCGTAGGATAATGATTTGTCTGTTTATATATTAGTGAACCATATTCTTTTTTTAATTTTGTTGCTTCTTTCCCACTCCTCTGATCATTCCACATGATAACGTCACGCAAGACATTCATGTCTTTTCCTAATAAAACACCAACATGTGCAGGAGCAGTAAAAGAAATACCTTTAATCTCCTTTTTCTGCTTAGGTGAAAATTCTTTTATAACCTCTCGAATACCTTTAATCGCGGCATCGATCCACTCTTCGGGTTTCTGCTCCACCCACCGTGCGTGCTTATAATAAGATGGATAAGAAACAGATGCCTCAGAGATAATATTCCCATTGGAATCCAAACAAGTTGTTTTACAGCTTCCTGATCCATGATCGATCCCCAAAACATATTGTGTACTCAAATCATCACACCTCGTTTTCTACTGAAAGAAGCACCTTGACAATCGGATTTCCATCTTCAATAGCTTGGAAAGCTCCCTCTAGTCCGTCTTCCAGATTAATCACCTTAGAGATAACATCTTGCGCGTCAAAAGACTTGGTTGCGAGAAGCTCAATAGCACTACGGTAGTCTTCAGAAGTATAAACACGTGTTCCCTTAATCAGAAGTTCTCTTTTGATGACCTCATATACATTCAGCTCACTAGTTTGTGTAACGCCTGCAATGAGAACTGTTCCACCAGGCTTTGTCGATAGGATACAGTCATTTAGTCCGATTGAACTTCCTGTTACTTCAAATGAAAATGCCACACCCTCTGGAATTTCTTTCTCTACGAACTTAGGCACCTTGATTTCTTTTGAATCAATTACATTGAATCCCAAATTCTTTGCGGTTTGTAATCGAAATTCATTAATTTCTGATATATGTACATCAGCCCCGTAAGAACGTAGAACGAGTGCAGCTATCAGGCCTATTGGTCCTCCACCTACCACTAGCACTTTGTCTGACTCTTTGACCTCTACTTGATTAATCATATGGACAACGACTGCAAGCGGTTCAATAAGTGCTGCAGATTGTGCATCCACTGAATCCGGCAATGAGTGAACTTGATATTCACTAGCCACTACATACTCAGCCATACCTCCATCAAAGTCGATACCTATCAATGTCAATTTACTACAGCGATTATAGTGTCCGCTTTCGCATGCTTCACATTTCCCACATGAGGCCAATGGCTCTACAACTACTTTTTGACCTATTGTGTACTCTGAGTTTGCGTTGGCTACTTCTACGATAGTACCGCTGAACTCATGACCTAGTGTTACAGGCGGATTGACTCTTGGATAATTTCCGTTCCATGCTACCATATCGGATCCGCAAATCCCGACATAACTTACTCTTATCAGTACTTCGTCGGCTTTAATTTGTGGTTTAGGTAAGTTCTTTATTGTTAACTTCTTATTTCCTTCATAAACAAGTGCTCTCATAATAGTTCACCTCTATTAAATTTCTTGTTAGTAGAAAGGCACATCTCAAGCGATGTGCCTTCGTTTTTCCTGTAAACTTTACTTACCAGATACCAAATCCTAATTTCCCTGGATTCATAATTCCTTTTTCATCAAGTGATTTCTTGATATTTAATAGAACTTTAAATGATTCTTCATATTGATCTTCCATGAACCAGCCAAGTTTGAATCCGATACCATGATGTTCATTTAATACCGCACCATGGTCCAGATTAATACGTGTACAATCAGCCATTAATTCATTATGCAGTCGGAATGCTTCTTCAGGATCCTCAGGTGGATGTTCAACATAGAATCTATCATAGATCATCGTGCCCCAAGGATACCAGTGAGAGAAGTGGGCCGTATATTTGGCATTCCACTTTGCATACTTCGTTTCGACAAGTTCTTTCTTTGCATCGTAGATTGCATCAATTTTATCGTATGTTGTAACCGTTTCAGGCGTACCGTACAATAACGGGAATTCTGGGTGGACCGGTGGCTTATACGCAACATATCTTGTATCCCACCAATGCTTACCCAATTCCTCGCCTAAATCTTCACCTTTATTAGCTATGCAAATTTCATATGCCTTTTTCGCTTCTATTTCCGCAATTTCTTTATACCCATCAAACATCAATACCAAGTGGTTCCCCTCAAGTTTTACGCCCGTTGAGTTAAAGGATTTGTCAGTTGAACCTGGATCATATAAACGCATGACAGCTGGCTTAATACGACTCGCCATGATTTGTCGTCCTGCTTCAATTCCGTCATGAATATCCGGGAACTTGAACATTCTGAAGACACGCGCTTCTGGTAGAGGGTCAATTCGAATACTGACTTTTGTGATAACACCTAGTGTCCCTTCGGAGCCAACAAACAGCTGAAGCAGACCTGGCCCACAAGCATGGTTTGGAACAGGTAATGTATTGATAATTGTTCCATCCGGTAAAACAACTTCTATTGAAAGAACCATATCTTCTGCTTTTCCATATTTAGTAGACATTACTCCTGATCCTCGGGCTGCTAAATATCCACCTAGGGTTGCAATATCAACAGATGAAGGATAATGCGCCAACATCAAACCTTTTTCATTTAACACATTTTCTAATACATTTCCAAAGATTCCTGCTTCTGCAGTCAATACAAGTGATTTTTCATCAATATCAATAATCTTATCCATTCTTGTTAGGTCCAGCACGATACCACCGTGGAGAGTGGATGCTCCTCCTGCACTCCCTGATCCCCCACCACGTGGAACGACAGGTACTTTATAAGAGTTACAAATTTTCATTACCTTTGAGACTTCTTCAGTATTTCCAGGTCTTACGACGAAATAAGGGATAATCATCTCCTGATCACGTTCATACCACATATGAGTTAACCACGTATAATCACGAGATAGTTCTTTACGTCTTTCTTCTGATGTAATTACGTTCTCCTGTCCAATAGCGTTTTCTAATTGTGATTTAAATAGCTCTAAAGCAAAACCTCTTAGTTCAGTCATTCAATTTCCTCCTAATGATTTTATTTATATAGTTGTATATACAACTATATGTTAAATATGAATAATGTCAACTATTCATATTATTTTATACACTTTATCTCATACTCTTTTTTCTCATTTTCATCGATCTGATTAATCCTTGCACCATTGGAAGAGCAATAGTAAATACGGATAATAGAATAAATACCAATGCGATTGGCTTCGTTAAAAATACTGACCAGTCGCCTTGTGATGCAATTAGTGCCCTTCTTAAGTTAGGCTCAGCAATAGGACCTAGCACAATTCCCAAAAGCATCGGAATAAGCGGGAATCCAAGCTTTATTAGGACGTATCCCAGTAATCCGAAAGCAATCATAACCTTAACGTCAAACAAAGTATTATTTACAGAATAAGACCCTACGAAACAAAGGGTAATTAATATTGGGATCAACACGTTCATTGGTACGGAAGTAATTTTCGCAAAGACTTTTGAAGCAATTCTCCCTTGAATATAAAGAATTACGTTGATAACCAGCAATCCGATCATAACTCCATACATAACATCAGCGTGTTCTGTGAATAATTGTGGGCCTGGATTCAACCCCTGAATCAATAATGCTCCCAAAAGGATAGCTGTTACCGTGTCACCTGGAATACCAAGGGTAAGCAATGGAATCAAGGTAGCTCCTGTAACACCGTTGTTTCCTGCCTCACTAGCGATAATTCCTTCCATCGACCCTTTTCCATACTCTTCCTTCTTCTTGGAACTACGATGGGCCTCGTTATAACTCAAGAACGATGCTAATGGTGCTCCAGTTCCTGGTATCATACCAATGAAAGTACCAATAAGACTAGATTTCAAAATAGTTTTCCAATATTTAAAGAAATGGAATAGCGACTCTTTCTTATCCGTTATCTTTGCCTGAACTTTTGCCTTCACTTCATTTGCTGATTGTGTTTGTACAAAGATTTCAGTAATAGCGAACAAGCCAACCAATACCGGAACGAGTGCTAACCCACCTAATAAATTAGTATTCCCAAAAGCAAAACGGGGTGTACCTGTTATAGGGTCCATTCCGACTACTGACACAAACATTCCCAGCATCCCCATGAACGTCCCTTTAAGAACTGACTTCGCACTTACTTTTGAAATCATTGTTAAACCGAATAACGCAATCGCAAAGTATTCAGCAGGGCCGAATTTCAGTGCGAATTTTGCCAATTGAGGTGCAACAAATAGTAAGATCAACGCACTAATAAAGCCTGCAACTGCGGAAGCAAATACCGTGGCCCGAAGTGCCTCTCCAGCTCTTCCTTGCTTGACTAATGCTGCGCTATCTTCAAGAATTGCTGCTGATGCAGGTGTACCCGGTGTTTTAATTAAAATTGCCGGAATGGAAGAGCCATAGATACCTCCACAATAAACTCCTAACAAAAACAGGATTCCAGTTGTTGGATCCATACCAAACGTTACAGGTAATAAAACCGCAACACCCATAGTAGCTGTGAGTCCTGGCAACGCACCGAAAATAATACCTAACGTCACACCCAGGAACATAAATACTAAGTTATTCAAGGCAAATACATCACCTAGACTTCCTAAAATCACCTGCGACACACCGCATCATCTCCTCTCTATGGAAGTTGGATACTCAATAGATCTCTGAACACAAAATCTATACCGAATATTATGGCAATTATAATTAAATAGAAGTACCATTTTTTAACTGAAAGAGCCAGCATTACTCCAACCATTGCAATAATGGTTGAGTAGACAAATCCTAATAAGTCCACTAATACGAATATGTGAACAAGCATAATTCCAAACACGATGGCTACATTTTTATAATTGAGATTTGAGGTTGGCTCATATGATTCATATTCGGCCTCGACACTTTCTTCCGTTTCTTCTATAGCAATAGGTCTGAATTTAGCATCAAATATACTTTTTACTATCATACCGACACTTAAAACTATCATGACTACAACTAATAATTTGGGGAAGAAATCCGAACCAAGATCACTGCCCTTTTTAGCTCCTGGAATACCATAAGGAATTAAAAAATAGAGTAGAATGCTGAAAAGCAGTAAAGCAATCCCTGAATATCTATCTTTTTTTGCTTCAGACAAATTTTCACCCCACTTACTAATTTTAGAAATCCTGTGCACTTTATTAATCAAGATAGACAGACGAAGGACTTCATACACACTTCGTCTGCAATCTATTAAAGTAATTGGCTATTATTCTGCCATTCCGGATTCTTCTATAATCTTTTTACTTGTTGTATAGCGATTTTCAATAATCTCTGCTAACTCATCAGGACCTAAGAATGCAGGTTCCAAGTTTGCGTTATTCATCTTGTCTATAAACTTCTCATTTTCCATAGCTTGTTTAAATGCGTCGACAAGCATATCAAGTGTCTCTTCAGGCATTTCTTTTGGTCCTACAATAGATGTTTTAGCATCCATGATAGGAAGATCTAAATCTTCCTCAGACAAGCTCGGAGTACCTTCGGGCATGAATGAATATTCATCTCCACCACTATTCCAAAGAATTGTAACATCGCCTTCCTTAACGTATGGAAGTAACCCTGGTACCTGTAAGTGACCACCATCAATGTGACCGCCCAAAATATCGTTAACTACTGGTGCTGCGCCCTCGTAAGGAATATGTTCGATCTTGATTCCCTCTTTCAGAGCAATCCCTTCCATTACGATGTGATCAAGCGTTCCTGCTCCGCCGGTAGCGTAAGTGAACTTTCCGGGATTTTCTTTTGCGTATTTAACAAAATCATCGTAAGTCTTCATATTGCTATCTTTTTTTATCGCAAATACTGTAGGAGTAGAAAGGACTTGCACAACCGGTTGAAAGTCTGTGTATTCATAAGGTGTAGTGGTAAAGCTTGGACTTTCCGTTACTGGTACTAGTGGAGAAATAAGTAAAGTGTGACCATCTGGTTTAGAATTTGCAACTTCTGTAGCACCAATTGTGCCACTTCCACCTGGTCTGTTTTCAACGACGATATCAGTTCCCTCAGGTAAATATTTAACCGCCTCTTCTGCTAGGAGTCGGGCAGTTACATCCGTTATTCCTCCTGCTGACCAAGGAACAATTAATTTAATTGGACTTTTGGAAAAGTCCGCATTTGCTGTATCCCCTGCTTCTTTTTCGCTACTGCAACCTGCTAGTACTAACAATGAACCCACCATTGACAACAATAGAATTTTTACCTTTTTTTTCATTACAGTTCCCTACCTTTCTATTTTAGTAAACGCTTACATAGACTAGTTGTATATACGACTAGTGGTATGTTTATATCCTAACTTGTTAAATTTTTAAAGTCAATAAGTATTTTTATAATATTTAAACTTCATTGTACAACTTAATTAGTGAATCGGCCGTAATTCTCATTCTCCTATAATAAGAGAAAATACAATTTGCAATTTTAAACGTATAAAGTAG
Source organism: Sporosarcina ureae (assembly GCF_029267015.1). Classification (GTDB taxonomy): domain Bacteria; phylum Bacillota; class Bacilli; order Bacillales_A; family Planococcaceae; genus Sporosarcina; species Sporosarcina ureae_D. Next base: position 22,033 of record NZ_JARIEA010000057.1, read on the forward strand.
TTTATCAATTTGTATTTCAGCAGGAGCGAAGGTATGGAATTTTGGCCATCTGGCAGTTTAGAGTATGAACAATTTATAGTTTTAACGGTTGAATAAATAGGATTAATTCTAATGTAGTTGTAGCCAATATTACCTTTTTCTTACTTACTCACTTACTTCCTCTTCTATATGGTTTGATAACTGAAGACTATACGAAAACTTATCGCCTCTAAAATAGGAATGAAAAAGCTCTACCGCTTCATTATTTGCTAAAAAAGAAACACGCTTAATCTTAAAAAAAGGAATGTTTTCAGAAATTCCTATTAATTCGTTAATCTCGGGTTTGATTGCGACTTCCATGTGTTGATTTGCATAAGATATCGGTTTTTCCAACTTATTCATATATGTGTATAATGAGCTCTTTTCTATATCCTCTTTTTTTAAATCTTGTAATAAACGAACTGGAATAACAAGTTCCTGATAGCCGTAAGGAACGTCATCTATGTAACGAATACGGTTGATTTCAAATACTTTATCATTCTTTCTAATTTTTAATTCATGCTGTTCCTTAGCATCAGGCAATCGTGTAATAAACTTTATTACCTTTGAAGATGGATTTAACCCCATTGAAAGCATATCTTCGTGAAATCCTGTTACCTTGTTCAAATTTCGTTCGATTTTATTTTTACTAACAAAAGTTCCCCTACCGTGCACGCGATATACTAAATTTTCTTCGACCAGTTGAGTGATAGCATTCCGAGCAGTCATTCTAGAAACACCGTACTCAACACCAATTTCATCTTCAGTAGAAATTTGTTCTTCTTCCAAATACTTACCACTGAGAATTTTCTTACGAATATCCATGGCTATACGTATATACATTGGTATGTGTTCTGACAATTGATCATTATATTCGTTTGACAATAGTATCTCTCCTATATATATATATTTACGCTTTTTTCTTTCATTGTACATAGTTATAAAATTACATCATATTAGAAATCTATATTCTAGCTTTGTTATTGTCAAGACAGCAAATGAAAAATATTATTAAAAAGTGTCGATGTCTCCCTCTACAACACAACTATGTGTATACTAAATAACAAAACATGTTAACTAAAAAAGAGTATAGAAAAGGTGGGGGTTCGATGATTAAATTACGCGGGCATCATATATTTTGTTTACTCGGGTACCGTGGGATGGGGTATTCAGAAGAGTACGCAGCCAATATGACGAATATCCACGACATACTACGTGAACAGCCTGATACGTTCATTCAAATCATGAAAGGGCCTGATTATTTATGTGCAAAGTTTCCTGAAGGGCAACCGTATCATTGCGAGGATGACGGAATCTATGTGAGAGATTCGGAAATTTTACGCAAGCTTGGATTGAAGGTCAGCGACGTGCTGCCTTGGCGTGAGGTCGAGAGAAGAATTCGAGTGCATGTAGTACCCGAAGATATTGCGGTGGTCTGTGAGACGTGTTCTTGGCGTTCGTATGGGTTTTGTCAGGAGGGGGTCGCAAGTGTGATTGAGTCCAAAGGTCTAAAGAAAGTGTTGCCAAGCGGAATGGATTAACAAAGTTCATCGGTAGATCAACCTTTCAGCGGCCCCCATTCCAACACCTTGGTCGCCGTGCGATATGAATTCACACAAAAAATGTGCACACCATCCCAATCGACGGTGTGCACGTTTCTTTAGTTAGTTCACAAACGAAGTGAAGCCATCTGAAGAATTGAATTTCACTTTGAAGCGTCCATTATCTGAATCCAGATTGAATGTATACTGATCAAATGTGTACTTGGCATCTGTTACGGGATCCAATTCAATTTGCTGAGTGGTTGTAACGTATTTAGCCACTATATTTTTATGTCCATAGGATGTAAACTCGGCTTCCAACACTTTTTTAGCTTCATTGATCGTCAGCTGGAAGTTCTTCGTCCCGACCTTCGTATACTTCAACGAATTCATCTTCCACTTATTATCTTGTTTTTTAAATTGATAGGCTACGAATCCGCCGACCGTATAGCCATTTTGGAATTCCACTGTGTTTACATTCAATGTAGTGGAATCGGGTTGTGTAAAATCGAAACGTACCAATGGCTCATTATTAATATATGGCAAAACGTTCATATAGCAGTCCTGGCATTTAGGGTCATAGTAACCTTTTAGATCCCCATCTACAAACGCTTTTGTCGCATTCATACGTAGAGTAGACTCTATATCCGAATATCTCCACTGATTCATCCGCGCATCCCGCATCGTCTTCTCTAGTTCAAACGTTCTGCGATTGACGAGATCCCACGCTTTACCTTTTGTTACTTTATCCGTAGCTGGACGCGCTTCCTTCACTTTGATAGCTGCGTATAAAAACTGTGCGTAGTGCGCGCGTGTAACGGATTCGTTCGGCCTGAATTCACCGTCTGGATAACCACCCGCAACTCCACTAGCTTTTAGCGCATTGGCATGTGTGTAACCCCAGTGCTCAATATACACATCATAAAATGAATTTTGTTTCGTCATGTATAGATCAAATGCGATATCGAGTACTTTCGCCATTTGAATCCGTGTAATCGGTGCTTCGGGATTGAAATAGCCATCTGTTCCACCACTGAAAATGCCTGCCGCTGTCATTTTCATGATCGAGCTATAATATGGATGATTCTTCGGTACATCATAATACGTCACGCCTGTTGTGGCTTGTGGTAATTTCAATGCTTGGTCCAGTAACTTCGCCACGTGTTTACGGGATATTTGTTCCTTCGGTCTGAATGTGCCGTCCGTATAGCCCCCTATAAAGCCTTTATCCTGTAAATAATGGATCGCTTCATAGTTCGGGTGATTCTTCGACACATCCTTGAATTCCTTTGTTGCTGCTTGCGCGGAACCAAGTGATACAAATGAAAGCATAACGATCAATACAGTCCAAACGAAAATCCGACTAGTCTTCTTCATAATCTTTCCTCCTCAGTGATTTATTTTGTCGGCTGTTGGTTACTTGTTATTAATATTCTACCAAGTTTCAAATGATTCGTATATATTTATTTTCGGAATATTTAAAATAATTAAAGGTTTTCTCGAGAATTGTCTTATTTTAGATCTTAATGACCAGAAACAAAATACGATTACTATTTTTTGAAAATATGCTTATTTTGGAACTAGTTGATTGACCAAAGTTTGGTAATTTGATAGCATTAAATTTTATAGTACTTTCGATTTTTTTCGACTTCATTCGACAGTTGGGAATAGTTCAATTGAAAGTGCCTGAGTAAGTACCTATTAAAAGTAAGGGGGAAATGAAGTGGCAGATTCTAAAAAAGGCGTTTCAAGACGTGACTTTTTGAAGACAAGCGGGATCGCGGCAGGAACACTAGTTGGTGGCGGAATAATCGGCGGGTTAGTCGGCTATAACGTCAAAAAGGATGGTCCTGCGACGACGACTGAAGATTCCCACGCAGCAGGTGACACGAATGTGAATCGGGGTTTGATGTTTTTCCAAAACCGTCATGATTTTGATGTGTTATCGCAAGCAACAGAGCGTATTTTTCCAGAAGATGATCTTGGACCAGGTGCCATCGGTTTAGGAGTACCTTTCTTCATTGATAATCAATTAGCGGGTAACTATGGCAGTAACTCCAAAGAATATATGCAAGGACCGTTTTTCCCTGGTGCGCCAACACAGGGCTATCAGTCTATACTTACAAGATCAGAAATTTTCTTGCAAGGTGTACACGTTATGGAAAGCGAAGCAAAGAGTCGATTCGATAAGTCGTTTACAGATATCGAACCTGAACAGATGGATGAGATTTTGACAGACTTACAAAAAGATGAAATTGAAATGAGAGGCGTAACAGCAGGCTTCTTCTTCAAACTACTTCGCAGCGCGACAATCGAAGGCGCGTATTCAGATCCACTATACAACGGTAACGTCAACATGGAAGGATGGAAGATGAAAGGGTTCCCTGGCCATCAGATGTCTTATCTCAATGTTATTGAAGAAGAGAAATTCCAGAAGATCGAACCAAAATCACTCAGCAGTATGCAACATTAAGAACAAGGGGGCTAGATTGTGGCTAAAACACTCGATAAAGTAGATGTAGTAACGGTAGGCGTTGGTTGGACAGGCGGCATCATTGCAGCCGAATGCGCAAAAGCTGGCATGAAAGTACGTGGTTTGGAGCGCGGCAAGGAGCGTAGCACGGCAGACTTCGCCATGATTCATGATGAATACCGCTATGCACAGCGCTATGAATTAATGCAAGATTTATCAAAAGAAACCGTGACATTCCGCAATCATCGTAAAATGCGTGCATTGCCTATGCGCCAAATGGGTTCTTTCCTATTGGGTGAAGGGTTAGGCGGATCCGGTACACACTGGAACGGCATGACGTATCGTTTTCTTCCTTATGATTTTGAAATTAAGTCAGAAACCGAAAAAAAGTATGGTAAGAACAAGTTGTCATCTGATTACCTTCTCCAAGACTGGGGCGTCACGTATGACGAAATGGAACCGTACTTCGATACATTTGAAAAAACACTCGGTCTTTCAGGAGAAGATACCAATCCATTCTGGGGCAAGCGTTCATCCGATTTCCCTACTCCTCCACTAAAGAAAACACCGATACTGAAGAAATTTGAAACCGCAACTAAAGATCTAGGGTTCCATCCGTATATGGTACCTTCCGCAAACCTTTCAGAAGCATATGAAAATCCAGATGGTTCCAAGCTGAATGCTTGTCAGTACTGTGGTTTCTGTGAAAGATTTGGTTGTGAATACGGCGCGAAAGCTTCTCCGGAAGTGACAGTCGTTCCAGCAGCAATGAAAACAGGGAATTACGATGTAACATTCAATGCGAACGTCGTAGAAGTATTGAAACAAGGCGATAAAACTACAGGCGTCCGCTACATCGATACGATTACAGGAGAAGAGTTTATTCAACCTGCTGATGTCGTCGTCTTGACAAGCTATATGTTAAACAACGCAAAATTGTTGATGGTTTCGGATATCGGCGAGCAGTATGATCCCGATACTGGCAAAGGTACGCTCGGTAAAAACTATTGCTACCAACTCGGACCTGGTTCTATCGGATTCTTCGATGAACAGATGAATACGTTCATGGGTGCAGGTGCGCTCGGCATGACGATTGATGATTTTAATGGGGATAGTTTCGACCACGCGAATCTTGATTTCATCCATGGTTCAAGTATTTCAATTGTTCAAGGCGGTAACCGACCAATCGGCTCGAATCCAATTTCTGAAGATATACCTCTATGGGGTGCAGAATTCAAAAAAGCATCCATTGAGAACTACACACGTACACTAAGCGTATTCGGACAAGGTGCTTCGATGCCGCATAAAGAAAATTTCCTGTCTTTAGACTCAACATATAAAGACAAATATGGTGTACCATTGATGCAGTTGACGTATAACTTTACGGAACAAGACCGAAACTTGCATAAGTTCATTACGCAGAAGACAGTCGATATTATGGAAAACATGGGTGCGAAGAAAACATTAGGTGGCGGTCCACTCGGTGATTATGATATCGTACCGTACCAGTCCACGCATAACACGGGTGGTACGACTATGGGTAATGATCCAAACACGAGTGTTGTGAACACATATATGCAACATTGGGACATGGAAAACTTATTTGTTGTGAGTGCGGGCAATTTCGCTCATAATAGTGGGTACAACCCTACTGCAACAGTCGGTGCACTTGCCTACCGTACTGCGGAAGGCATTCAGAAATACCGTAAACAAGGCGGATCACTCGTATAAATTAACTAGGAAAGGATGGGATATTTATGAATTTAGCAGCGATCGGTGTACCTGGGCTTATTATCATCCTAGTTATCATCTTGATTCTCTTCGGACCTCGTAAGTTGCCTGAAGTCGGCTCAGCAGTCGGCAAAACGTTGGCAGAGTTCAAAAAAGCAACAAAAGATATTATGGGTGATGATGAAGAGAAAGACAAAACAACTGTTACCCCTGCCAAGACTATTGAACACGACAAAAAAGATATTAATTAAGTAGGTGACAAGATGGATCCGTATAGTGATCACAACCGTAAAATCCTTAGCCCGTTAGACAAAAAAGCAAAAGATGAAGAAGCTGCGCTACCCGATCACTCTGCGGAGACTTCTTCCACTACACAATCTGTACCAGAAGAACTAAAACCAGAACCAAAACCGGAAGAGCCTAGAATGCCACCTCCAGAAGAACCCAAAAAAGAAAAGGAAGATGTAGACCCAGCGCTCATCGACCACCTCACGGATCTTCGGAAACAGCTGATCAAAAGTGTCGTTGTATTCCTAGTTTTCTTCATTGCAGTTTTCAGTACAATCAATCTATGGTTCCCGTACGTTACGCGTGGTTATACACTGATCGTCTTGAGTCCGCTTGAAGTCATTTCGTTCTATACGACGATTTCTGCAGCCATGGCATTCGGTCTATCGGTCCCGTTCGTCTGTCATTTCCTTTGGCAGTTCGTCAAGCCAGGTCTCACGCAGAAAGAGGGTCGCTTCTTAAGCCTCTACTCTCCTGCAATCCTGCTCTTGTTCGTCGGCGGTCTGGCATTTGGTTATTATGTAGTCAATCCACTGAGCTATAACTTTTTAGTAAAGCTCGGTAAAATGAACTTCGATGTGATGATTACGGCAAAGGAATATGCACGTTTTCTATTGATGACGACGATGCCGATCGGTTTATTGTTCGAACTACCGATCGTCGCGCTCTTCTTGTCCGCAATCGGAGTTTTGACGTCAGCCACGATGAAAAAAGTGAGAAAGTGGTCGTATGTAACACTCGGTGTAGTGTCTGCATTGATTACGCCTCCTGACTTCTTAAGTCAATTGATCATTTTGATTCCGATGATTGGCTTGTATGAAGCAAGTATTTTCATTGTCACGAAAACGGAAAAACGTCTTGTACCGGATGCCGATGCATCATAATGAATAGCAAAAAGCGTTCCACTTTACAAAGTGGGACGCTTTTTTGTGTGTAGAGTAGGAGACTATTTTATAGGTAGTGCAACACGATCAATACATTAGACCACTATCAGAATGGAACGTCACCGTATCACGACCTATATTACTGTCCACTGTGAATTTGTATTGATCGAATGAATACGTTTCATGAGTGGAATAGTCTTGATTGGTCATTTTAGTTTTCGATACGAATTTCACTTGTACCTGTTGGAAACCGTGACGCTTATACTCGTCTTCAATCGCAAACTTCGCTTCGTCTACTGTCAGTTGAAAATTCTTAGTCCCCGGATACTCAATATCGTAATCAGAAATTCTCCATTGTCCTTTTTCTCGCGTAAATGCGGCATGCACAAATCCACCCGTGTCATCGTTTATAGTTCTGAATTGGATCGTTTCAACATGTAGCACATCTGGGTCAGGTTGTGAGAAATCAAAACGCAAACGTACTTCAGAGTGCAACGGATGATTTACATACTGCAAATAATCAAACTCTCCTGTATACACTTTTGCAATGACGTCATCTACGTACCTTGCTGTTGCGTATTGAAGAAATTCTGGACGGGCTTTAGTGAACGTTTGATTGTTCTCTTTGCTTAGCACGAAAACACGTTCAATTGATGAGGTTAATCGATTTAATTTGTCCAAGGCACCATCTTTATTCATCTTTGCACCACCCGGTTGAGCAGCACGTGCGATAATGGCGCGATTCAGGAACTCCGCATAATGCGCGCGCGTCACTTTGTCATTCGGCTTAAACTGTCCGTTATCCCCTTTCGTTACCCCTTGTGAAAATAATGCATTCGCATGGACATATCCCCAGTGGGTAACAAGAAGATCATAAAAACCCGCATGCTCTGTCATATTGAATTCAAATGCCAAATCCAGCATTTTGGCCATTTGGATACGTGTAACAGAAGCTTCAGGATTGAACTTCCCATTGGAACCACCTACAATTCCTTGATCGTACAACTTCATGATGGGGGTATAATACGCATGATTCTTCGGTACATCTGTAAAAACAGCTTGCGTAGTAGAAGGCCGTGGCAACTTCAGCGCTTTATCCAACAACACCGCCACATGCTTACGACTCACCGGCTCATTCGGACGAAAATTCCCGTCAGGATAGCCATTAATGAACCCCGCTTTTTGCATTTCTTGGATTGCTGCATAGTTCGGATGCTTTTTCGATACATCTTTGAACTCTTTTGCAGACGCTTCATTGATTCCGGCATGAACAAATGACAAAGCAAGCAACAGTAACGTCCATAAACCAATCTTGAACATCTTCTTCATGCTTTCACTCCCTTTATATTTTATTCATCGACAGTCTCCTACTACCATACTACCAAGTAACTAACTAGTTTGATATACATTATTAGAATAATCTGTTATTTATCTACCGAAACTATTTTGCAGAGAAAAAAACTCCTACAATCCACTTTATTGTGGTGTAGGAGTTTTCCTCTTATTCTATCCATAGATTTGGATCAGTACGTAAAGCCGTCGTCTGAATTCACAACAACCGTTTCCCGACCATCTTCCGTTTCTACAGTGAATTTATATTCAGTAAATGGATACTTTTCTTTCGTTGCATAATCTTCACCTGTCTTTTTCGCTTGTGAAACATACGTCACCTTCACCTTTGAAGAGTAGCGATAATTCATTTCCACTACACGCTTAGCTTCTTCTTTCGTCAGTTCAAAATTCTTTTTTCCAACGTCCTCACCTGAATAATCGTCCATTTTCCATACACCTGATTCGTTCTTGAAGACATAATGAACATAACTAGCAGACGATAACATATTACGTAATGAAATCGTGTGCACTTGAAGTGTCTTGGCATCTGGTTGCGTATATTCGAAACGCAGTGAAGGTTCGATCGTTAAATCTGGGAATAAAAATGAATCACATTGTGTACATACATCCGGGTAATCGGCTTTTAACAACCCATCGACAAATGCTTTTGTAGCATAAGGCAACTGCTTTGAACGAAGCTGACTGTATGTTTGCTTATCCAATTTTCCTTGAACGCGAATTCCTTCAATCACAACAGGAAGGCGCATAGTCAAATCAACCGCTTTTTCTTTACTAACCATACTACTAGAAGGTGTTTTCCCCACTTTCATAGCACGATATAAAAACTCTGCATAATGCGCACGTGTAACGGATTGATTCGGTAAGAACTTTCCGTTATCGCCTTTCGTTACGCCATTGGCATACAGCGCACTTGCATGTGCATATCCCCAGTGCAAGAAGTGTAGATCTTCAAATAATGCAGGTTCTTTCATATTAAATTCAAATGCCAAATCGAGCATCTTCGCCATCTGGATTCGTGTAATCGATGCATTCGGATTAAATTTCTTGTCCAGTCCCCCACTGATGATTCCCTTATTGTATAACTTCATGATGGGCGTATAGTACATATGGTTCTTCGGCACATCGGCGAAAACCAATTTATCCGTTGGCGGTTGCGGGAACTTCAACACTTGATCAAGCAACGAGGCGACGTGTTTACGACTGACTGGTTCACTCGGGCGGAACGTTCCATCAGGATACCCATTGATATAGCCCGCTTTTTGCATCTCTTGAATGGCCGTGTAGTTCGGATGCTTCTTCGATACATCTTTGAACTCTTTTGCCGACGCTTCATTGGAATTTGCATAAACTAGCGATAAAGCCAACATGCACGCTGTCCATACTAGAACTCGTAAAGTTTTTTTCATACTTTTCCACTCCCTTAGTAGTTAGTAGACTAGTAAAAACTAGTTATTTCCATAATACCAATGAACATCCTGTTATTGTAGGGTATTTAGAACGCTTTGCAGAGGATCTATAACAGAAAAATCCATTTAATCTTAAAATTACGATCAAATGGATTCCTATCATCCTCTTAAATAACTCAACGCCTGAATGGTATTTTGCAAACTCCGCATAATATGTGCGCGCATCGCTGTTTCAGCACCTTCTGCATTTCCGCTAGTTACAAAATTCATAATTTCTTCGTGCTCATCAACTGGCTTTGTCGCTGGATACTCCCTACACTTGCACATCATATCTTCTCGAACCCCAACTGACATCTCTTCATAAGGCTAGGTCCAGCTCTTTCCTTAAAGCAAGGTTCTTCTGTCAGAAATATAATAAAAAAATTAAATAAACGCTAAATAATTTTATATTGTTTATTATTCGTTTTATTGAAATCTTCTTGACATACCATGACGAATTAGGTAAAATTGTCAAATTACCAAACTATCTATTTAACATTAAAGATTTTTTGAAATTAGGGGGATGGAAAATGACCGATCATAAAGATGTAAAACCAGGCGGATCGAATGCTGGACAAGCACCCGATACAAGTCGTCGTCAATTTATGAAAAATTCCGGTTTAGTCGTCGGTGGAGTCGCAGGTGGTTCATTGTTAGGTGGACTACTGACTAACCAATTTAAATCCGATAAAAGCGCACCCGTTAAAACGGATACGAAAAAAGTAGAGCTAACTGAAGCACGTATGTTCTTTTCGAGATATGAAGACTTCGTCGTTCTTGAACAAGCAACTGAGCGCATATTGCCAAAAGACGATAATGGTCCAGGAGCGATTGAATTAGGAGTTCCTTACTTCATCGATAAACAAATGGCTGGCTCTTGGGGCATCAATGGTTCCGATTACAGACAAGGACCATTTTTAACAAATGATCCGCCCGTTGATCAAACTAGTTTAAACAGAGGCCAAGTAATTATCACTGGAATTAGAAAAATGAATGATGAAAGTAGAAAACGTTTTGATGTAACGTTTGATAAAGCAGAAGAAGAGCAGCAGATCGAAATTTTACAAGACTTCGAGAGCTCTAAAGTAAAACTTCGCGGCGTAAATGCGGGTAGTATGTTCCAGTTACTTCGTGAATTGACAATGGAAGGCGCATATTCTGACCCATTATATGGTGGAAATCGTAATATGGCTGGCTGGGAAATGCAAGAATTCCCTGGTGCTGTGCCTTCATACGCAGACATCATCGAAAAAGACGAATTCGTTAAACGCGATCCAATGAGTCTAACAAGTTATCAACAAAAATCGTAATGTAAGGGGTTTAATACATGGCTGAAAAACTAGAAAAAGTAGACGTTGTCGTTGTCGGAAGCGGTTGGGCCGGAGGAATCGCATCGGCTGAATTAAGTAAAGCTGGCTATAAAGTGGTCTGCCTAGAACGCGGTAAGGAAAGAAGCACAAAAGATTTCATCGGTTCAAAAGACGAACTTCGTTATACAAAACGTCATGAGTTAGCTCAGGATTTAACGAAACAAACGATGACGTTCCGAAACAATATAGGTGATGACGCAATTCCTATGCGTAAACATAATGGATACCCAATCTACGACGAAGGTACTGGCGGGACATCCGTGCATTGGTCAGGTTGGTCGTATCGCTGGCTTCCCTCCGACTTTGAAGTCCGTACTAAAATCGTAGAAAAGTACGGTGAAGAACGAATCCCTAAAGATATGCCGATTCAGGACTGGGGCGTTACATACGATGATATGGAACCGTATTATGATAAGTGGGAAAAAACGGCGGGGATCTCAGGTGAAGTGAATCCATTAGGACCACCACGTGCAAACGATTATCCAAACCCACCAATGAAAGAGTCTCCACCTATCAAATTATTCAAAGAAGCTACGGCTAGTCTTGGGTATCACCCATTCCGTATGCCAGCTGCAACGATTTCACAACAATATGTAAATCCAGATGGCGAAACAATCAACGCATGTGTATTTTGTGCATTTTGTTCTATGTACGGTTGTGACTTTGCGGCAAAAGCAGATCCGATCGTTACAGTTCTTAAGACAGCACAAAAAACAGGAAACTTTGAGATCCGTAACAATGCACACGTAAAACGCATTCTACATGACGGGAAAAAAGCAACTGGCGTATTGTACGTTGATCCACTTACTCTTGAGGAATTCGAACAACCGGCGGACCTTGTTGTATCGGCTGCATTTTTCTCAGGTAATAACCGTTTGATGATGCTATCTGGAATCGGAGAACAATATAATCCCGAAACCGGAAAAGGCGTAATCGGTAAAAACTTCACTTCTCACTACACAGGAACTGGCGGAAACTCCGCTACTGCATTCTTTGAAGATAAGAAGTTCAATACATTCGCAGGCGCTGGAGCACTCGGTTGTGTAATCGATGACTTTAACGGAGATCATATCGATAACACGGATACAGACTTCCTTCTTGGATTTAATATCAGTATTTTCCAAGACGGTGCGGCGGCTATCTCGAATAACCGTGTTCCTCAAGGTACTCCATATTGGGGTAAAGAGTTTAAAGAGAAATCCATTCATTATGCACATCGTTATTTAAATATTGGTGGTATGCAAGGTACGTTACCACGTACGCACAATTACTTGGACTTGGATCCAACGTATAAAGATATTTACGGTGATCCTCTTCTACGAATCACAGCTAAGTTTACAGACCAAGAACGCAATATGGCGAGAGCAATAGCTGAAAAGTGTGCAGAAATCGCAGAAGAAATGGGCGCGGATATCGTCAATACTCCTCCTGTATCGGACGATGTAGAAATGACTTCATCCAGCGTCAATACACACGCAGCAGGTGGCGTGATCATGGGTACAGACCCAGAAATCTCCGCTGTTAATACGTATTCACAAGTATGGGATATGGAAAACGTATTCGTCGTTGGCGGATCATCATTCCCTCACTTCGGTAACTCGAACCCAACAGAAACGATTGGCGCATTCGCTTATCGTGCAGCTGAAGGTATGATTAACTACCTTAAAGGTGACGGTGGTTTATTGGTTGAACCGAAGAGCAGTAAAGCTACAGTTTAATAGTATACAAGCCATGCAAAAAACCAGACATCTTCGTCTGGTTTTTTGTTGTTTTCTTATCCTTCTATATCCCGGTTCGTATAGCGATTGATGCCAATCATCATCAACAAGATCGCCACTGCTATCAACCCACCAGCATACAACCAATTCATATCCTCTATCGGCAATTTTGAAACGAATCCGAAAGGTGACAACTTTTCCATCCACACAGGAAATTGGAACAGCCCGCCTAAATAAAGCGTCATAAATCCATAGAAAAGATATAACCAAACCAACCCGACTGCTTTCTTGACAATGCCGATCAAACATGAACTGACACCGATCATCACCGCAATGGCTGGAAAATGTACGATTGCTGACTGCCAAACCGTTTGGATAGAAAAAGGTTCTTCCATTGAAGTAGTTCCTGCTAGCCATAAACCAAGTGCTGCAAAACTCAACATCATAACAGCCGTAATACATGCAAGCACTAGATACGACATAAATAACGCAGTTCTAGATACGGAACGGCTAAGCACTACATCCACACGAGATTTACGTTCTTCCCCCACCACTTTATGAATCGATAGCAACGCGGGAATCGTACTGATGAATGCTAACACCGCCATGAGCATAGGCAAGAATTGGGCGGTTAACGAACTGTTTTCATCCGCCACAATCATCGAAGCGAGCATATCATTGTCTTGAAAAAACGCATCTAAATCACCAAGGACTGAACCATATGACACACCGAGCACCAACATGCCGATGGACCACGATATGAATGTCGTCCGTTGTAATCGCCAAGCGAGGCCAATCGGCGAACGCAACAAAACAGATGCATGCGCACGACCGTTTCTTGACGGAATCAAGCCAGATCCAATATCCCGTTTTCCTAGTAACATCACCGCAAATAAAAACAACACAGCACCCGCGACGAGTAAGCCACCTACAGGTAACCAGTTATTCTCACTGTACGGCTGAACTTGCGTCAACCAGCCAAATGGCGGAATCCACTCCGTACCTGACCGTAGTAAATAGCAGGCGATCATCACCGTGAATGACAACCCGACCGCTCCCCGCGAACTTCCGGCCATTTGGGAACAAACGGCTGTGATACTCGCAAAAAATATCCCGATCGCACCAAGTCCCGCGCCATAAATGAACGACCCCGTTACTCCCATACTATCGAATGATAGACTATACAGACCCACACCAATCAATAAAGCTAGCAGTAGATTCACTCCGGTCAACGTCAGCATCGAAGCCGTCAACTGCGAATCCCGGGCGACTGGAAATGACCGCAATAACTCCGCTTGCCCTTCTTCTTCCTCTGCTCGCGTATGTCGCACCATCAATAAAATATTCATGATAGCGACTGCGATAGCGGTCATCAATAGCATCTGATGCGATACCATCGCACCTAGCGTGTAATTCGCAAGGTCACCAGGACCGACCATCGCCTCCATCACCGGGTTTTTCATCGTTTCCGCTAACACATCCCGGTCTTGCTGTGTTGGATATAATTCATTAAGAGCCGGTGGAACAATCAGCGTCAGCGCAATGATCCCAATAAGCCACCATACATATCGCAGCCGATCTTGGCGGATAATGAACATTGATAGACGAGAGACTCCTACAAAGCGCTCCTTCATCACGACTCCCTGCTTTCCGCTGTTCCTTCATAGTGTCGCATGAATAAATCCTCAAGCGTCGGTGGTGCACTTTCAATTCTTTGTATGCCATAACTGCCCAACTTCTGCATAATCAATTCCATCTCTTCTGCATCCGCATGAAATGTCCAACCTAATTCCGTCTGTACCACGTCATGGACGCCTTGCCAGGAAGCGAGCGATTCCATTGGAACTCTCGTTTCCACCGCTAGTTGCATACGTGTTAAATGTCGCAGTTCATTCAATGTGCCGCACTCGATTAGCCGACCTTGCCGAATAATGCCGACGCGATCACATAACTTCTCAACTTCGGACAGAATATGGCTCGACAGCAACACCGTCTTCCCTTCCGCCTTCACTTCTGCCACGCATTGTTGAAAGACTTTCTCCATTAACGGATCCAGTCCCGACGTCGGTTCATCGAGTAGAAATAACTCCGCATCCGAAGCGAAGGCCGCTACGAGCGCAACCTTCTGTCGATTCCCTTTCGAATACGTCCGACACTTCTTCGTTGGATCCAGCTGAAAACGTACCAGTAATTCATCACGTTTTTGCGTATTCATTTTCCCCTGAAGACTTGCGAATAAGTCAATCACTTCCCCACCCGTCAGCTGCGGCCATAAATTTACGTCACCTGGCACATACGCAATACGACGATGAATCTTCACCGCATCGCGCCACACATCCTCACCAAAAATCGTCGCCGTTCCACTCGTCTTACGAAGCATGCCAAGCAACACCCGAATCGCCGTCGACTTTCCTGCCCCATTCGGCCCGATAAAGCCGAATACTTCCCCTTTCATCACCGATAGATCCAGTCCATCCAACGCATGATGCGCACCGAAAGCTTTCGTCACTTGCTTCATCTCAATCACGTTCATCTGCATGCCTCCCTAAGTTCGAGTCAGACTTTTCTATTTAATTACAGTGTAGCATAGACGCACCAAACAGGCAGCCATCCACTCGACGGCTGCCTGTACTTTATACGGTGCATTCCTTCCATATATTAACTCAATCATTAAATATCATATCGTCTTCTTCACTACTTTCCGCATAGACATGCAGATAAGGCCCTAGTTTACTGACCCGTACCGTAATGCCATAGTAAATCCGATGACTTCCCGGTACTACTTTGCTGTCAGGGAAGTCGATAAAGAATTCTCCTGTTTGCTTCGGCGTAATTCGGAACACATTCGTCCCCGGATCTCTCGTCACCGTCGCAATCTGCTCACTTCCCTTAGGCAGCACATGCTGACCAAGTAAAGCTCCATCCCATATTTCCACCACTTCATCTGGCTTGATCGGTGTTACGTGCGTATAATAATAAAACGCATCGTCGACCTTAATCGACGAAATATAATAACGCACTTCTTTCCCGTCTGTATACGTAACTGTCGCAATGAATTCTCCCGCTTGATCGAGCTCAATACTATTACAATACTGCAGCTTTTGATTTTCGCATCGCTCGTACTCCACACTTTCATCCACTGGTGTTCCATCCTTTGTCGCGAGTGTGATGGATTTCGCATCAATGAATGCTTCATTGCTTTCTATTTGTTCATACTGCTTCCATAACTGTACCGGAGTCGAATAAATATCAGATGTCTCTTCCAATGAAATATCCCACTCACCCTTCACTTGTTTCACATGCACATAGTACTTTCTATAGTCTTTATCAGCAGGATTCGCTACTCCTCCTCCAGAGAAAGACAGTGTAGCTGTCCCTTCCTTCTTCGGAACGATATGGACCTTCGTCTTCAAATTGACATGGCTTGGAATTTCACTGTCCGCCACAATATCGAATACTTCCGAATTCGTTTGGCTGACGTCGCTAAACCGTTTCCACTTATAGTCTTTCGCGTGCAACGTCATAATCCCCGTCTTCACTTCTTCTGACGCTTTCAGTATTTTAGCTGCTTGCCCTCTCGTAATAGAAGCATTCGGGCTGTAAGTCGTAGGAGAAGTTCCCGTTGTCAAACCGAGCTGATACAAACTGTAAATTCCGTCCCTATGACCATTTTTATGCACAACATCTTTGAACCCATAGTCCGGATCTCGATACAATGGCAATTCAAACGCTTTGATAATAATAGAAGCCATTTGCGCCCGTGTGATGGAATCATTCGGTCCGAAGCGCCCATCGCCATAGCCATTGATCACCCCATTTTCTGCAAGGATCGCAATTGCCTTATAATAGCCATTTGCCATAGTGACATCTTTGAATTTCGGATCTTTCACATTCGCAGACTCCAGTTTTGTCAGCTTGACGATAATCGCAGCAGCCTGTCCCCGTGTAATGGAATTTCCAGGTTTGAACGTGCCGTCAGGATAGCCGCCAATAATATGGCGTGACGCTAGTTCATTGACGGCTTCCGCAAAGTGTTTTGACGCCGGTACATCCGGAAATGATTGTGCACTGGCTGACATACTTGCAACTGGCAGACTGCAAGCGAGTAAGAACATCGCACATCCAGCTAAAAACTTGTTCATTCGATTTCATCCTTTCTCTAGTTTGGTAAGTATCGTACAGACGAGAAACCAAAGAAATAGTTTCAAATCTTTTTAAATACTAATATACCGACTATAAGAACATCGTATTTTGAATAGTCTGTCATGCTAGTATATACTAATAGTAAGAAAAAGGGAGGCTGATCCAGTGGATACGAAACGTTTTGAAATCATCGAGAAACAGGGGAAAATGATGCAATTCCAAGTGATACGAGACAATGAAACAGGCGTGCTTTATATGTCGCAAGCACAAGGCTACGGTCTCGGGATGACAGTTCTCGTCGACGCCGAAGGAAAACCACTCGTGGATGAAGAGTATTTGCGATCTGGTCGCTAAACTATGTAGACATCCACACTCTATTTTTCAATGAATAAAATTCTTTCATGCGGACATACTGGCTACTACTAGATTGCCAATATGGGAGTGTGAATAGGATGTTGATTTGCGAAGCTTGGACGAAATACGAAGCAGATAAACGCATTGAAGGATATTCTCCTCTGACACTGAAAATGTACAGTTATCAATGCGACATGTTGAAACGATTTGTCGGTGATGTATCGATGGAGGATATCACGACGGACGAACTGAAAACCTATTTGATCGAATGTGGCAGTCACTTAAAACCTTCGAGTCTCGGACACCGTGTTCGATTCATCCGATCGTTATTCAAATGGACACATGAAGAAGGTTTTATGGCGAAAAACCCAGCGTCTAAATTAAAAGAGCCCAAAATGGGACAACGAATTCCAAAGTTTCTTTCCAAACATGAAATAGAACATTTGCGCGAAGCCTGTGATACTACGATGGAGAAAGCCTTGTTCGAGTTTTTCTATTCTACCGGTTGCCGTATTGGAGAAGTAGCTTCACTC
Organism: Sporosarcina ureae; assembly: GCF_029267015.1. GTDB lineage: Bacteria > Bacillota > Bacilli > Bacillales_A > Planococcaceae > Sporosarcina > Sporosarcina ureae_D. The sequence continues at coordinate 39,884 of NZ_JARIEA010000057.1, forward strand.
AATCGGCAAGATATCGACTTCATCGGTAACTCGGTCATCGTGCTCGGTAAAGGGGACAAAGAACGCGAAGTGTATTTCAATGTACGGTGTGCGATTTGGCTAAAAAGATATTTAGAAGAACGCGACGATCAAGACCCCTGCCTATTCGTCACCGAGCGGAATCCGAAGAAACGTATGAGCATCGACACACTGCGATACACTCTCAAGCGCGTATCAAAACGCTCAGGCATTAACAAATCCATACACCCTCATCAATTACGGCATAGTTATGCAACGCATCTGATTAACAACGGCGCTCCCCTAGAAGTAATCCAAAGTTTACTCGGACACGAGAAAAGTGAAACTACACGAATTTACGCGCACTTAAGCGGGAAACTACGCCATGACTTGTATAGTAAGTATTTTTAATGTGGATCAACACTACCGAATTTACTTGGTAGTGTTTTTATTTTGTATTTATATAGTAAATCATAACTATCTTAAGTACACTATCAATATAGTAATTGACCAACAGTTTATTCAAAATTATGTTATAATGTCCCTAACTATACAGCGACTGTAATTTCAGTGCTGTATAGAGTGTTACGAGAATATGTTACTGTGGTCTGGATTTGAATCGATTAACTTTAACTTGGCAGTATTAAGCAAACGGGCCATTTTGTTTTATAAATGATCTTGTAAAGACTAGCGTTTTCTGTTGGTGTTATAATAAATAAAATTGTAGTTCAGATATAAAATTAAGGAGGAGATAAAATGAAGCAAACGCCGTTTGAACG
>NZ_JARIEA010000012.1 GCF_029267015.1 Sporosarcina ureae
AAGTGGAATACCATTCGGCACCTTTTAAAAGTATCTCTCAGTTCAGTGTGGAAACTGCAGGTACGTTCGATATGGATGCGGAATTGAAAATCTGGATATCAAGTTCCGAGACACCACAAATCCAAAAACAATTTAGAAAAGATCAAGCCATTTATGATATTCAAAAAATATTAGCAACGGTTTGTGTTTAATTTTTATTTCAAATAAAGAAGTGGTGCTTTCTGTAATAGAAAGTACCACTTCACTATTATTTCATGTTTTGAGAGATAGTACTCTCATACGCAACGAGTGTCACACCTAGTTTGTTTTCCAGGTGATGTAAAGCATGTAATTCCTCCGTGTTTAACTTTGCAATCGAAGCGGCTTTGTTGGTCATATACATAACCTCCCTGCACGGTTTGCATATAATGTGGCTTTATTGAAATAATCTATACATATAAGAGATGGGGAGGCCGCGCTATGTACGATCCAACTGTATTTGAAAATTTAAGAGTGGCATTTGAAAATCAAATTTACGACTTGGACAATCTAGAACAAACAGTCCATATTTTAAATCGTAAAGATCAATTGGATTTAGCTGTTATGGCAAGAGAATTTACGATTCGTTTTTCAAAAGTCGGATATCCGTCAGTCATCGTGGATCTCACTTTGAGTTCATCCCTCAAGGAACTTGCGAATGAAATACTCGAAGTTGAAGATGCGGAGCCCGGTTGCACGCTCTCGCTCCTCGTTCGCACATTCATTCAAGATGTAGATAGGGAATGTGAGGAAATTGCGTGTATTCTTCGTACTGTTTGGGAAAATGATATTAGTTATACGCAAACACTTAGTTTTCGATATGAACAAACAGAGCCAGGCTTGATGAATCGTGTGCGTATCCAATTTAAACCGAAATTGACGGAAGAACATATGTGTGAGATCGGTCCCTTCCTGGAAAGTGTACTGGACATGATGGTGCGAATTGGGGAAGTCTCACAGTAAAAGAAAAAACGCTTCCTTATACGGAGCGTTTTTTTCAATTCTACTGTACTATTGTTTGTTTAAGAGCCCATATATAATCCATTCCATCTTCACTTGGATGACTGGGATCACCAAACTTCGTCACGCAACCACATCGATCACATACTGCGGAATAGCCAATTGATAACACACCAACTCCCGGTTCTTCCACGTTTGATAAGGTTCGATAGGGGATAAATTTATCATGCGTACAAAGACGACAAATAAGCAGATGGTCTAAAATTGTTATATGGCTTCTAACGCTTTCTAGTTCTTCTACCATCATGCATCCACCTCGATATAGACAATATTCGGCTCGTCATGATGCGACTGTTCTTGAATCAGCTGCGTTGTACTACATACTTCACAAGCAAATGATTGCAATGTTAGCTGATTAGGTATGTCTTTAGCTGTTTGCTCCAAATCAATATAGACTTCGCGGTGAATAAACGTTGTGCCACCGCAAAGTGTACATTGAAGCGGCATGCCTAGTACTTCAATTTCATAAATACCACGTCTTCTAACCATTATTCAACACCTGCCTTATTTTTTAAATCGATTTCCTGTATTTGCATAAATCCATGCAAAACCGAGTACTACCACGAAAAGTGATAGTCCCACTATGAAATATATATCTTCTTCTAGCAGTTCACTCACTGCGAACAAACCGACACAAAAACTTAAAGTGAACATAATCTTTGCTATAAACTTGAATAATGCACGTTCGTTAAGTTGCATCCTTTTCTCAATAGACATCGTATTATAACCTGTAAGCAGAGCTGCGCCTTTACCATGCCAAAGTGCAATACCGTACACAATAAATGCAAGCAGAATGACAACATCCAGTAGCAGACCGAGCATAATCATCCCTCGTTTCATTAAAAATGGAGTGAACTCTGTACCGAGTTCACTCCATTCTACATGATTATACAGTTGCTTGACGAGTCTTTACGGCCATTGAAAGTGAGATAGCTGCACATATGAACGCAATGATGACAAGGATGCCGCCAACAGCAGGCATATTTGTTACAGTACCTGTCTGACTGTACACGACACCACCGACACCCGAACCAAGCGCAATACCGACTTGTAGGGCCGAGTTATTGAAACTCTGGTGCACGTCGGATGTAACAGGGTCACTTTGAATAATATAATCTTGTTGTGCAGGTGCCAACGCCCAACTTAATCCACCCCAAACCATCATGAAAATGATGAATAACGGAATCGAAAACGTAGAGTAGGGAAGGGCAAATAAGCTAATAGCAAATGCGCCAAGAATGATCAAAATACTTTTCTTAGAACCAAGACGTGTTGCCAACCCTCCACCGAATGCTCCGCCTGCAACTGCAGCCAATCCGAATAGGAAGTAGAAGACACTAATCCAATAAGGACTTAATTTCATTGTTGTCTCAAGGAACGGAGTGAAGTATGCATACACGGTGTAATGACCGGCTAGCATAAACATCGTCGCCATATGAGCAAAGAAAATCTTTTTATTCGCCAATGCTTTAATTTGCACAGAAAGTGGTTGTACATCGCCTGTAGCAATTTTCTCGAAAAACTTGGCAATCAAAATAATCGAAACGATGGTCATTATGGAGATTCCGAGGAATACAGAACGCCATCCAAACGCATTTGTTATGACGATCCCGATTGGCACACCGAGCACAAGTGATGAACTGATTCCCATATAAATATAGCCGAGTGACTTCGCTCGGATCCGAGGTTCAACCATACGCGCCGTAATCGTCAACGACAAGACAATGACGAGTGCTGCGCTTGCTGCAGTTAATATGCGTGCAGCCATCATCAAGCCGAACGTTGGGCTCAAATACGTTAGGATGTTACCTAATAAGAATACAAAAAGCGTAAGTAAATATAATTTTTTTCGCTCCACTTTCGCAGTGAAGGATAATAACACAGGTCCCGCTACTGCATACACCAGTGCGAAAACTGTAATTAACTGACCTGCGGTTGCAATCGAGACATGTAAGTCCTCTGCAATCACCGGCAGTATGCCTCCGACTACCAACTCTACCAGTCCTACTGTTATAGCTGAAATAGCCAATAATAATACACGTAAATTCAAACTAATTCCTCCTACCAGTTCTACCACATTTATTACTCCATAGAAAAATCCCGATTACAAAAATGACTTTGTAATCAGGATTTAACGGTTCCTGGTAGAGACCCTCGAACCATATTATCGAGGTTATACATGTTGATTCCGTAAATGAAATTTTCTATTGTTCAATTTATCACGGAAATTGGAGAATGGCAAGCTAGATGATATGCTGAATATATAATCGAATTAATTCTTGATTATCAAATTTTTTTACAATTAGTATTGTATTATAGTGTGTAAACATTTAGAGCTGTATACAATAAAATATGAGTTAATATTTTTACATAATATCACTAGTGTCGCATAAAATAACACGGAATATTCCGTCTATATTTTTCTGTCTACAATGAAAAAAACGAAGACGGCTGAATAAAGACAGTGAACATCCATTTTTTTACTATACCTTTTGGCTACTGTGACAGAAAAGGATTATCCGCGTTACGGCACGCTTTTATCTTCAATTTTTCGAATCCAAACATGCGCAGACTTCCATAAAGAAGCCTTTAGATAACGGCTGATCTGCAAGTAGGTAAGCTTACTTTTTGTTCGTAACTGTGCCAGCACATTCAAGCAGTAGACAATCATCGCCAGATACACCTGGTTGTGCACGCCCTGCTGACTCTGTGCGTAGAATTTCTTGATATTCAAATGTTGTTTCATCCATTTGAAAAACAGTTCAATGGCCCAGCGAGACTTGTACAGTTCTGCGATTTCGTCTGCTGATAAATCGAAACGGTTCGTGACCAGATTCAGTTGGTTGCCTTTGGAATCCAATACTTTTAACAGGCGAAACGCATTTTCCGATCGATTTTGTGTGGTGCCGATCACAACCATTTCATCTGACAATACGACGGTGTCTTCTGGCAATTCGAAGTGTTCAAGCGTTCGTACGACTGCGTTTTTTCGCAGACGAGAGACGAAGAAATACCCTTCATCCGTCATCAGGTCAAACCGTTCGTAATCTAAATAACCACGGTCGAACACATACAGACATTCTTTGTCATCCACCAGCACTTCCAGTTGGCCACGGTCGTGTTCCTTGGCGTTCGTCAAGACCGCTTGATCAGGATACGAACAACCATTTTCCATAAACATGAGACGTAGATGAAGCTTGATACCGGACTTCGTTTTTCGGAATTCCGCCCATCGGTGGTTGTTTAAATTTAAGGGCAGTGTGCTGGAATCGATGATTTTCAGCGGTGTTGTCCGCTCACGGCGTGTCGGGAAGTTAGTAACGCCATGAATCTGTGAGACTAGATCAAGAAAAATGGTTTGGAAAAATTCCGTCGGCACTTGGCGCAGACGCCTACCTAGCTGTGAGAAACTTATAGAGTCCAAGTTCGTGGCTTCCTGCAGTTCTTCAGAAAAGACACTGTCACTGACAGCGCGCAAACTTTCCGTTTCGTGAAGCTGTGCGTACAAAAGTAAGTTCATAAACGAAGCCATGTGCAGCTTCTTTGTATAGTGATCAAGACAATGAAGCTGAACCTGTTCCGCAAATAATTCATTGGAAATCGGTGCAGCCCATTGCGCAAATGCTGTTTTTCGTGTAATCTTATCCATGAGATTGTCCTTTATTTTGGATTTGGATGGATTACTGCCTCCAACCCATTATAAAGGATTTTTTTGTGGAAAAGAGCGATTAAAGAATATTCAGATTGCTAAATCCTGTCTCGTTATTTTAATGCGACGCTAGTGCAATAAATCACCAAAATTTCTTCTGAAATGAGTAGTGTATATTATGTCGTTTGAAACTTAGCTAATCTGAAGACTATTTTGTTTTTACGAATAAACGCCATCTGATAAATTTTTATTTATCAGATGGCGTTTTAATTTTTTATTTTAATTAATGTTACTTCGGCAACTGTGTTACAGCTTCTTCTTCTACAGTCACTTCAACTTTTCCACTTTCGTTACTATTTGTATTTGTCACACTTACTTTAATTGTCGACTCTACAAATTGTTGTTTTAGACTTATTACCAGTTCTCCCTCT
>NZ_JARIEA010000081.1 GCF_029267015.1 Sporosarcina ureae
GGTCCTTATGTTGGTGGAGGGTTTGGTCACTTTTTCGCTTATGCGCCAGAGCCAATGAAATACCCAATTGATCGTTTTACTATGGAAACGAAACGTCAATTAGACTTACTGGATAAAATATTAGCTCAGCGTTCTTATATTGCTGGCGACACTTATACTATTGCAGATATTGCGATCTGGTCTTGGTACGGACGTTTAGCTTTAGGGAAATTGTATGAAGGCTCTTATGAATTTTTAAACATGGATGAATATATTCATCTATTGGAATGGTCTCATCGCATTGCGAAACGACCAGGCGTTCAAAAAGGTCTTGCAGCAGAGTATCAGTCGCTTGAGGAATAAATTTTTAAAAATAATGTATTGAGGTTTTACTTTTTTACAATAGAATCGAACCCTAGTATAGACATAACAAAGACAACAGAATAGTGGTTTATTTAACAAAAGGGTGCGATTCTTGTATAAGAGTTTTGCACCCAATCCCTATAGTGGGCTATGTAAAGGAGTTCAAACGAATGAATTATAGCTACGAGGAATTTCTTGAAGACTTAGATACAGGAAGAGAGATTCATTTTATTTATAGAAATGAAAATTACTATATAGGTGCTGGAACAGGTAAATTTATGTTTTGGAGGTTTTATGATTCTGCAAGTGAAATTATAGAAGAAGACAGCAAGGATTTACTTCGAAAAGTTATTCTTGATGGGAAACAAATAAAGGAAGTATGGAACTTACTAGAGATTGATAGTGTTTTCTAGATAATGGGTTGTTCAACCGGCAATCAGATACGACTCCATAAGAAGGATTTGATCAGACGACTAATTAGTAATTACCCAATTAGATCTGTATAATATAAGGTAAGGTTATACTGATAAAGGGGTTGTTTATATGAAGGCATTGGATCTTGACTCAAAAGAATTTAAACGAGTGATGCATAATCTTCATCTCGAAAATTTAAATATTTCTTCTGATATGCAGGAAAAAGTCTTAGAACTCATAAATACAAAGACTTCAATTACCCCTACTTTAATTAAGGATATATTGCGACATGGGAAAGTATAATGATAAAGAAAATGATGATTACCTAATAAAACACAATTTATTGGAGATTAATTCTCATAAAGAACTTGAAAGAGCAGAAGCATTGGCGTTTTCTCTTCGTGCAATGGCACTAGAACAAAACGATTTCATATTCGAATCATTTACCTTGAAAAAGTTTCAAGAGTTGCATCATTATCTATTTCAAGATATCTACCCGTTTGCCGGAGACTTTAGAAATGTTCAACTCATGAAAGGTGCTACTCGTTTCTGTCAAGTTCAATTCTTGAATAGCTATGCAAGTAACTTGTTTATGGAGTTAAATGAGGAACCACCTTGGAATTCACTGAATGAAGCTGCGGATCGTTTAGCTTACTTTAAAGCAGAATTAAATATGTTGCATCCTTTTCGTGAAGGGAATGGGAGAACTATCCGGATTTTTCTACATGCTTACGCAAGTAGTAGAGGAATTGAATGGTCGTATGAAACGCTCGAAAGTGAAAAGTATTTGCATGCTATGATTCAATCTGTCACTGATTTAAAGTCATTAAGAGAAGTATTCTTGGAAACGATTCAATACGTTGAATAATATAACGGGCACTGATCTTTCACACAGATTAGTGCCCGTATTTCATAGTAGAAGTTTACTATTCATCAGACTATTTGTAGTGTCTTTTGAAGGGAATCTTCGGACGTGGCAATGAATAGTTCAGGATAAAATATAATAGATGTTGAAGTTATGCAAACTAGAAAGAAATTAAGGCTAGAGTTTTTAGAAGAAGGATACAACTAGGCATAATTTTTAAGTAAGATATTAAAAAGTTTTTACGTAATTAGGACGCTGAAATTTTGGATAGATAAAATGGTAAGTTTTTATTAAATACGGGGAGGAAAAGGATGGTAAGGCAGCAGGATTTCACAGAAGGAAATATAATCAAACAACTCATGCTTTTTTCAGGACCCATTATGATAACAAATTTACTACAAGCATCCTATCAATTTATCGATAGCTTGTGGGTTGGGAATTTAATTGGTGCGGATGCACTTGGTGCTGTAGCTATTTCCGGGACGGTTGTCTTTACGGTTTTGTCATTCGTCATCGGCTTGAACAATGCCGCACTGACGATTTTATCCCAGCAAAAAGGCAGAGGTAGCGAGTCAGGACTTCGGCGTTATTTGAATGCATTTGTCGTTCTGCTTTCCGGTATGTCGATCGTACTCGGTATTGCAGGACTTATATTTGCGGAACCACTCTTGCGCTTACTTGGAACTCCCGAAGAAATGTTGGCGATGGGTGTTTCGTATTTGCGAATTAATTTCATCGGCATCCTTTTCTTATTCGGCTATAATTTTATGGGTACCGTATTCAGGTCGGTAGGCGACTCGAAGACGCCGCTTTATTTTGTGTTAGCTGCAGTTATTTTGAACACAGTACTGGATCCTTTATTTATTTACGTCTTTGGTTGGGGAGTTCAAGGCGCTGCTTATGCAACGATATTATCACAAGGAATTGCATTTGCCGCTGGCGCTATTTATTCGGTGCGTAAAAGCCTCGTTCCATTCTCGAAACCACATATTCCAGCGCGCCGAGAAGTACTCGATATATTAAAGTTGGGAATTCCCGCGGGTTTACAGATGAGCGTCATTTCGGCTGGTGTGATGGCAATCATGAGTGTAGTCGCATCATTCGGCCCAGCAGTTGTCGCGGGATACGGGGCGGCACAACGATTGGATAGTTTGATTATGCTGCCGGCCCAAGCACTCGGAACTGCGGTCAATAGTATGGCGGGTCAAAATATTGGTGCAGGTAGATGGGACCGAGTTCATAAAATTACGTTGTACGGGTTTGTATATAATTTGATAGTCATGTTTGCGATCGCCATTCTGATCATCCTATTTGCAGATTATGGGATAAAGCTATTCATAACAGAACCGGAAGCTGCTGATTTTGGTATAAACTATTTAATGGCAATTGCATTATTTTATCCGTTCCTAGGCATTAATTTTGTGTTAAATGGGGCTGTCCGTGCAGCTGGAGCTATGTTCCAAGTGCTTGTGTTAAACATCATTTCTTTTTGGATTCTTCGTTTTCCAATTACGTATATATTGTCAGGCATCATGGGAGAGAAAGGAATTGCACTCGGGATGGGCGTCAGTTTCGTTATTAGTAGTATCGCTGCGTTTATGTATTACCGATATGGAAAATGGCGAGAAGCTGAAGCTTTCGGGGAATGAATCAACCGACTAGAGTGGAAAGTAATCGATACGAAAAGTATGAAGATCGTATATTGAAGCTAATCAAATCCTCGGCAATGGAATATCGCGTTTACTAAGGTTGATATGTGGAATGAAAAACATGTAACGGGCTATCCTCTTGTCGAGAATTAGGAGGTCATATACTTGCAAAGTACACGGAGATTAGGCATGATTTCTTTTATTAGTCTACTTATGGGACTGACTTTTCTTTGCCTTTTTATTTTTTCGGGTAGATTATTCATCACAATGCCACTTGGATTTATCCTTCTTGTATTCTCATTCGTTTTGTCCTTGTTCAGCAGAAAAGACAAATTCGGGAGAGTATCACTTTACACTTTCCCGATAATTATTGTCATCTACTTATTGTTCTTCGTAGTCATGTATTTATTTTGGCATACACCATAACGCACTCACTTAGTTGATCGGAACGAATGACGGTGTAACATACACGTCCGGCTGGAGCGACAAATTGCAACTACTTAACCTCGTGCGAGAAAGGTCGTCATGAAGCACGACCTTTTCCGAATAAAAATAACGCAGTAGCAGTACACTCTTTTAGCGACTGTAATAATAGCCAACAAAACAGTTCACTCAGTCTATTCCTTTTGCTTCTTTTGCATCAAAATCGCCTGCCGGGCAAGTGTATCTGCCGTCTTGTTTGTGCTGTCGGCAATCCACTTTATAAAGAAAAAGTCAAACGTCGCCGCCAGTCGCAATGCCTGTTTCAGATAAGGTGCATACTGCTCGTTCTTGACAAACTCCTTCTCCATCGACTGCACGACTACCGTCGAATCAGACCTCACCGACACCATACCTGTTGTCAGCTTAGACGCCTCCTCAAGACCTCTTACAAGCGCTTGAAATTCCGCGTGATGATTATTCGTTGGCTCAATCGGCTCACTAATCCGCACATCTTGTCCTTCTCCTTTTATATACACACCAATTCCGCTTAATCCAGGATTTCCTGCGCTAGCACCATCTATGTACACTTCCAACATGAAATTTTCGCTCCAATCTGGTAATGAATTGTAAAAAACGTGGAAACACTTGCAACATCCCGTCAGTCAACTTAAAATAGAAGGAAGAAAGGTGGGAGTTCTTTTCTAATGGATAAAGTAGTTGTCATGAAAGAAATTAATCAATTGCTCGATATATATTGTGAAGGTTGTTACGTCAAAAAACAACTAACAAACGAACGCGGTAAGACGGGCGCTCACCAATTTTGTATTTCCGACTGTACTGTAGGAGACCAACTGCAATTCCTTGGAAGAGAAATCAACAAGATCAGTACGGCCTCCAAATAAATATTGAAAAAGCATCCCGCAACTGCGTGGATGCTTTGTTTATGTTATAAATTCAGCTGTTTGCGCCGAGATGAGGTTATACTTCATCCTCAAGAGTCGATACGTTAGCCGCCTGTGGACCACGATTTCCTTCAATTACTTCAAAAGAAACTGTTTGACCTTCAGTCAGTGTCTTAAATCCATCGGTTGCAATTCCTGTGAAATGTACAAATACATCTTCACCATCATCCGCTTCGATAAATCCATATCCTTTGTCACTGCTGAACCACTTCACTTTACCTTGGTGCATAATAATTCCTCCTCGGCAATTAGAAATCCATCTCCACACGTAACGTGCAAGTCTATTACTGTAAACTTGCCCAATACGGCTTCTTATACTATACATGAGTAGGACAACGGTGTCAATGATATGGAGAATATTCTGATTACTATTTACTAATAATGAGGAAAGTATTGGTTTTTATCTGACTATTCCCTATAATGAGGAAGTATTCATTTTATTTATAAGAATGAGGTAAGGAAGTGTTGAAGTGAAAATTGCCATCGCACTTTTGCAAGTAGGATTTTTGTACATACTATTTCTAGCAGGAGAGTTTTTACGTGCGAAACTATCTATTCCTTTGCCAGGAAGCATTATTGGTTTGCTGTTGTTGTGGGGATTGTTATCGCTCAAAGTCATCCCGCTTCGCTGGGTAGAAAAAGGCGCGTATGTATTTCTATCGACTTTGCCGCTTTATCTGATTCCCGCTACGGTTGGTGTCATGGATTATGGCCGTGTTTTCGCCGGCAAAGGTAGCTTACTGATCGTGATTACAATCGGCAGTACATTCATCACGATGGTCGTCGCTAGTCTAGTTAGCCAATCTATGGCCAAGCGTCAAGTGAAAGAGGAGGGGACTCTTTCATGAATACACTAGCACTTGCCTTCACGATGATAGTGTTGACAGTTATGCTCTACTTTTTGATGAACGCGGTCTACGTTAGGCTGCGTTCGCCATTTCTAGTACCTATTCTGACAACGACTATTGCAGTTATCGTCGTGTTATCGTTATTCAATGTTTCCTACGAAACGTATATGGTAGGTGGGAAATGGATCGATGCATTGCTTGGTCCTGCCATTGTCTCACTCTGTATTCCCCTTTATAAGCAACGAGATATTATCAAGAAAAACCTGTTGCCGATCTTCGGTGGCGTTGTTGTCGGAGGAATTGTCGGGATGTTGACAGGTGTCTTAGCAGCGCGACTTGTTGGATTTTCGAATGATCTGTTAGCGAGTATTTTACCGAAATCCATTACTTCACCCATCGCCATGCAAATAGCAGAAGAACTCGGTGGCATTCCTTCGCTAGCAACGGTATTGGTCATTATCGCCGGACTCGCTGGAATCCTCATGGGTCCATGGATCAATCGCTGGTTCAAGATTGATACAGCGATTGGCCAAGGTATTGGTCTCGGAGTGGGGGCGCATGCGATCGGAACTTCTAAAGCGCTCGAATACGGAGAACAAACAGCTTCCATGAGCTCGGTAGCGATGACACTATCTGCGATTATCGGTGCGCTAGCGGGTCCGTTATTCGGTATTTGGTTATTTCCATAGAAAAGCGAGATTCCTATTCAACTAGGAATCCCGCTTTTTTTAATGCTTCTTCTGCATCATGTAATTGTTCTGGTTTAGGAGCGGAAATAGCATGCAAGTGAATTCCACTATCGTCCAAATTTAATAAATAGGGGGCTTGTGCTTGCTCGATCTGTTCTATAAACGCTTTTACTTCTTGCCTATTGGACACCATGATCGATGCACGTACATCGCCGTACACAGGGTGTTCTACACGGACATCTTTCACCGTCACGCCATGATCGACTAAAATATTTAGCTCCTCTGCGGTTTGTTCAGGAGCGTGTTTGCAGACAATGATTTTTTCAATAGCGCGTACCCTTTCGTTGGCCCGAGTATATAAATACCCTTGATTCGTTGCCATAATAGGTTCGTTTTTCGCTTTCAAAAGATTAATATCACTGACGATGACTTGTCTGCTGACATTGGTCAAATCCCCGAGCTCTCCACCTGTTACAGGATGATGTGCTTCTTGTAGCGTCCGTAGTATCAAATCCCGACGTTGTTCACCTAACACTTTTGATTTATGTCGCAAAGTTCTCACCTGCTATCTATATAATATCTAAGAGAATGCCTTTAGTTTGAGTTGAAACGGCGACCTCAAGCAATACGTTTGCTAGCTCCGTAACATTTTCACTAGTCGATGTCTTTCCAAATGAAACTCGAACGAGCCCTTTCGCCAAATGTGCAGGTATATTCATCGCACTCATCGTCGTGGAAGATTGTTGTTGACCTACTTGGCATGCGCTACCTGTCGACACTGCAAATCCTCTTCTATTTAATTCTAACATAATGAGCTGCCCTTCCGAGTGTTTGACGCATAGCCCGACGATTTGTGGAAGTTGTTCCGATTCTTGCTGGCTACCGTAAATAGTAAATAGCTCTTTATTTTCATTCAATTTCTTAAGAAAAATAGAGCGTAATTCCACGTAATCTACTTCACTCGGATCTGCCAGTTCGGCTGCTGTTACGAATGAAGCGATGCCTGGCACATTGACTGTTCCTCCCCGGAAACCTTTCTCTTGTGTAGCGCCTGGAAATAAAGGAACGACGCGAATGCGTGGATCTATATACACGGCACCGACACCTTTTGGTCCGTACACTTTATGGCTAGAAATCGACAAGCTATCTACGAATGGACTGATATCGCGTATGGATAGCTTGCCAAAAGATTGGACACAGTCACTATGTAGATAAATTCCTTTAGGCTTCACCAGTTCAGATATCGCACGAATCGGTTGAATAGTGCCGATTTCCGGGTTGCAATGCTGAATAGATACTACAGTCGTGTCTTCAGTAATCGCTTCCTCAAGTGCATGTAGATCAACTATGCCATTGGCTGTGAAAGGTATGAGTGAAATTCGAAAGCCTTGTCCTTCAAGATAGGCTGCCGCTGAATGAAGGGAAGGGTGTTCTGCTGCTGAAAGAATGATGTGTTGACCTTTTTTCTTGGCAGATTGTGCTAGCGATAATAAAGCGAGAGAGTTACTTTCTGTTCCACCTGAAGTGAAATACAATCCTTCTGGACGGACACCGAGCAATTTCGATAAATTAGTTCTGCTGTATGCCAAAATATTTTGCGCAGCACCTCCTGCGTCATGGAGACTCGTCGTGTTGCCGAAATGTTGCTGTGAGACCGACACGAATACCGAAGCGGCTTCCTCGCGAAGAGGAGTAGTTGCAGCGTAATCAAAGTAATGCAAAGAAAAGACCTCCTGCAATAAATAATATATTCATCTTGTCATATATCCTCGCTTATGTAAAGATAGATGTAAAGACACCCAGAATAAATAAAGGTGGTAAGAAAAACAGATGAATACAATCAAATTGAAATCAATGTTAGAGCAGTTTTTCATAGAGGACGTAGGGGATGGTGATCTATCCGCAAATACATTATTTCCAGCTGATGTAATGGGTGAAATGCAAATTATCGCCAAAACTTCAGGCATATTTTGCGGTTCCGATATTATTACAACAGGTTTTCAACTCATGAATCCTTCTATTGAAGTGACGTGTCTTCTACAAGACGGTGAAAGAATGGAAGAGAAGCAAATACTAGCACGTGTCAGAGGACCGGTCAGAAGTCTATTGACGGCGGAGCGAGTAGTACTAAATTGCATCCAGCGAATGAGTGCGATTGCAACGAAAACTGCGGATCTAACCACATTATTGTCGGGAACAAACACAAGAGTTTGTGATACACGAAAAACTGCCCCTGGACTTCGTATGCTAGATAAATATGCAGTTCGAACCGGTGGCGGATTTAATCATCGCAACGGTTTATACGACGCAGTGATGCTAAAAGATAATCACTTGGCATATGCAGGTTCTATTACACATGCCGTGCAGCTACTTAGATCACAGTTAGGTCATACGGTAAAAATAGAAGTAGAAATAGAATCGCTAGCGCAACTACAAGAAGCTATTGAAGCCAATGTGGATATTATTATGTTTGATAACCGCACACCGAAAGAAATTACGGACTGGTTACCACTCGTACCTCCACATATCGTAACCGAAGCTTCGGGCATGATTACAGAAGAGACGATTGCTTCTTACGGCAAGACGGGGATTGACTACATATCGGTTGGCGCGTTGACGCATTCCGTTATTGCAACGGACATTAGCGCAACTATACAACTTACTACACAGGAGGACTGAAGAACATGTCGATGATGGATCTTGTAAAAGAACAGGCAAACGCTATGTTGCCGGAACGGTATAAACACTACACGGTGACTGAAATGGAAGAAAAAATTCGTTCGATTAAGCAGACGTTAGGGAACAAATTATTTATCCCTGGCCATCACTACCAGAAAAATGAAGTGATTCAATTTGCGGATGCGACAGGAGATTCTTTACAATTAGCACAAATTTGCGCAGCGAACGAGGAGGCAGAACATATTGTGTTTTGCGGGGTACACTTCATGGCAGAAACTGCAGATATCTTAACGACGGAAAATCAACACGTCTATTTACCCGATATGCGTGCAGGTTGTTCGATGGCAGATATGGCAGATATCTACCAGACGGAAAGAGCGTGGCAAGACTTGCAAGCGCGTTTTGGAGATACAATTCTTCCATTGACATACGTAAATTCCACGGCAGCGATCAAAGCATTCGTCGGTCGGCATGGTGGGGCGACGGTGACTTCGTCAAACGCCAAAGAAATCGTCCAATGGGCTTTCACACAGAAAAAGCGGATACTCTTCTTACCTGATCAACATCTAGGGCGGAATACTGCATACGGACTTGGCGTGCCACTCGATCATATGGCGGTATGGAACCCCATTACAGATACTTTAGAATACGCGGGTGAAGACGCAGAGTGTCAAGTGATTTTATGGAAAGGACATTGCTCCGTTCATGAAAACTTCACGGTAGAAAATATTCGTCAGTTACGTGAAAATGATCCCGAGCGCCGAATTATCGTTCATCCTGAGTGTTCACATGAAGTCGTGATGAAGTCCGATGACGACGGTTCCACAAAGTATATCATTGATCAAATTCAAGCCGCAGCTCCTGGAACGAAATGGGCGATCGGCACGGAAATGAATTTAGTCAACCGTCTGATAGAAAATCACCCGGATCAAGATATCATTTCATTAAATCCGTTAATGTGTCCTTGTTTGACAATGAACCGTATCGATCTACCGCATTTATTATGGAGTCTTGAAAGTATTGTGGAAGGGAAAGAGCAAAACATCATCAAAGTGGATGCAACTACTTCTGCAGATGCGATCGATGCGCTAGACCGTATGCTGCAGCGAAAGTAATGTAGCAGTGCTTGACAATTACTCTGAATATTGTATGATTGGAGAAATGATATGGAACGTTGAAGAAGGACCAGTAGATAAATAGCATGTGTTAGAGAGCGGAATCCATCGGCTGGAAGTTTCCGTCGCAATGCCTTGTCGAACCTGCCTTTTGAGTCCTGTGAAAATACAGGCGCGCACCTTGGCGTTAGAAGGAAAGCGGGATTCGTGAAAATGAATCCAATGATGGTGGCACCGCGGAAGTTACGTCCTTTCGTCCTGATTATATCGGGACGATTGGGCTTTTTTATTGTATATAAGTAGATGATATGTAGAAATGGTAGGCGAATCCATATGAAAAGACAACGAATCGTTGTGAAAATCGGTAGCAGTTCGTTAACAAATGATCATGGAGAAATCGATCAGGTGAAATTCAATGATCATGTCGATGCGTTGGCGATGTTGAAAAACATCGGGCATGAAGTCATTGTCGTCTCGTCAGGAGCGGTGGCGGCAGGCTTTGCGCGTCTCGGCTATTCCTCCCGTCCACAGACGATTAAAGGTAAACAAGCTGCGGCGGCAGTAGGCCAGAGCTTATTAATACAGTCCTATATCGAAAGGTTTAGCGCACATAAAGTCATACCGGCACAGATCTTATTGACGCGCCATGACTTTGCGGATCGTGATCGATACCGCAACGCATTTGCGGCCATGTCCGAATTACTTGACCGTGGCATCATGCCAATCATCAATGAAAACGATACGGTATCTATTGACGAGCTAACGTTTGGTGATAATGATATGCTATCCGCATTAGTCAGTGGTTTCCTACATGCGGATCAATTGATTATTTTAACCGATGTCAACGGGATCTACACAAGCAATCCACGAACAGACCCAGATGCTGTACGTTTGACTAAGTTAGATGAAATTTCAGATGAATTGCTTGGTGGCGCTGATGATACCGGCTCGAAAGTCGGTACGGGCGGTATGCGTTCGAAGTTACTAGCTGCACGAACGGCTCACACATTGGCCGTTCCCGTGTTCATCGGAACAGGACACGGCCAGTCAAAATTGCTGGATATTTTAAAAGGTCATGGAGACGGCACATATATTTCTAGCCCCGTTGCCAACACGATCAATACAAACCGCCAATGGATTGCCCTTCATTCCGAATCTACTGGACGTCTGTACGTCGATCAAGGTGCCGAAGAAGCGATTGTGCATAATGGGCGCAGTTTATTACCGGCCGGGGTCTTTAAAGTACAAGGTGACTTTGAGATTGGACAAGTAGTAGAAGTGTTCGGTTTAAATGGTTTAATCGGTAAAGGGGAAGTCACTTATTCGTCTGAACAACTAAAACAAACGATTTCCAATAAAGATCAACTGGAAGAATTCAAGCCTATGCTAGAAGTCATTCACCGTGACCGCTGGGTACAAGTGTAATCAAAGGGGAGAATATATGATGAGTGAGATTAGAGATAAAGGAAAAGCCGCAAAACAAGCAAGTGTTGTATTGAACGTGGCAACGACTGAAGAGAAAAATCAGGCATTGCAATTGATTGCCGATCAACTATTGCAAGAACAAGATCAATTACTCGCGGAAAATAAAAAAGATATTGAAGAAGGCCGCGAAAAAGGAATCGATTCAGCGGTTCTCGACCGTATTTTATTGACGCCTGAACGCATTGAAGCTATGGCGGAAGGTGTTCGTCTGTTAGTAGATCTTAAAGATCCAATTGGAGAAACACTCGAAGAAATCCACAAGGAAAACGGTTTACATATTGTCAAGAAGCGCGTGCCGATCGGTGTCATCGCTATGATATATGAAGCGCGTCCAAATGTGACAATTGATGCGGCATCCCTAGCATTGAAAACAGGAAACGCGGTCGTCTTGCGCGGAAGCTCTTCTGCTAAACATTCCAATTTAGCACTATGGCGTGTCATTCAACGCGGGCTTGAAAAAAGTTCATTGCCAGTGGATTCTGTTCAATTAATTGAAGACACAAGCCGAGAAACAGCGAAAGAATTGTTCACACTGAATGACTATTTAGATGTGTTGATCCCTCGTGGCGGTGCCAAATTGATTCAGACTGTAATTCGAGAATCTACAGTACCCGTAATCGAAACGGGAGCAGGGAATTGCCATGTATTTATCGATGAATCCGCTGACGAGAAAATGGCCATCGATATAGTCGTTAATGCTAAAACACAACGCCCGTCAGTTTGTAATGCGATCGAAACGGTTTTGATTGATTCCAACTGGTTGACGCAACATGGGAAGAGTTTGATCAAAGCATTACAGGACCAAGATGTTCAAATACAAGGTGACGATCAACTACAGGCATTTGACTCGGCTATCGAAGCGGTTGAACAAAATGATTGGTCAAGTGAATACTTGGACTTGACAGTACGCGTAAAGAGCGTGGAAAATGTACAGCAAGCACTTGATCATATTGCCGCATATAGCACGAAGCATTCGGAGTGCATTATTACACAGACGGATGCACATGCTGAGCAGTTTTTGAATAGCGTAGATGCGGCAGCTGTTTACGTCAATGCCTCCACTCGCTTTACGGATGGTTTTGAATTCGGTTATGGTGCAGAAATCGGTATTAGTACACAAAAACTTCATGCAAGAGGACCGATGGGATTAGAAGCATTGACTTCTTCCAAATTTGTGATTCGAGGGACCGGACAAATTAGATAATATGTAGGAGGGTTTATTTATGTCAACTGAAAAAAACATTTTACACTATGAAACGACCGCACCAAAAGACAAGCCGGCAGCAGATGATCCACTTGCTTTCGGAACAATTTTCACTGATCACATGTTTGTGATGGATTATACAGATGGAACGGGATGGCATGATCCACGTATTGAGCCGTACAAGCCGTTTCTACTTGATCCAGCTGCTATCGTGTTGCATTATGGACAAACTGTTTTCGAAGGATTGAAAGCCTATTTGAATGAAGACAAAGAAGTAGTTTTATTCCGTCCTGAGGAAAACATGAAACGCTTGAATCGTTCAAATGATAGATTATGCATGCCGATGTTCGACGAGAAATTTGTGTTAAGTGCACTGAAAGAGTTAATTTCCCTTGATAAAGATTGGATTCCGGACAGACCCGGAACCTCACTGTATGTGCGACCATTCATTTTCGCGACACAGCCGTATTTAGGAGTAGCACCGTCTAAAACGTATCGTCTCATGATTATTTTATCTCCAGTAGGACCGTATTATAAAGAAGGAGTCAATCCTGTTAAAATTGCCGTGGAGTCACAGTATGTTCGTGCGGCAGTTGGTGGTACAGGCTCTGCAAAAACGGCTGGTAACTATGCGGGTGCGATGAAAGCGCAGGAAGTAGCAGAAGCAGAAGGATATTCGCAAGTGCTATGGCTAGATGCGAAAGAACATCGTTATATCGAAGAAGTAGGAGCGATGAACGTATTCTTCAAGATCAATGGAGAAATCATTACACCAAGCCTTAACGGTAGTATTTTAGAAGGTATTACGCGTAAGTCAGTTATCGAATTATTGATAGATTGGGATATTCCAGTAACAGAACGCAAAGTGTCGATCGAGGAAATTATGGAAGCTAATCGAGCAGGTACATTGGAAGAAGCATTCGGTACAGGAACAGCCGCTGTTATTTCTCCAATAGGTGAACTATTCTTTGAAGGTGAAAAATGCGAGATCAATCATAATGAAATCGGTGAGCTTTCATTGAAGTTATATGAGACGATTACAGGCATTCAGACAGGCAAAGTGGAAGATTCGTTTAACTGGGTCGTGCCAGTAGACTAAGTTTCCTCACAAATAAGGTGGAATGGTCCGTGACAACTGCGTTGCTGTGAAGTACACTGTTAATAGTTTTGATTGAAGGGGAGTTTCCTGATGAACAAAAGTTTGATCGTTCTATTCCTGGCAGTACTGCTATTTACAGTGACAGGATGCGGAAAAACGTCTTCTGCCCCGTCGAGTGCGGAAGATTTAATGAAGAAAGCAGAACAAGCGATGGAAGAATTGCAATCGGTCCATGCTAATATCGCGTATGATGAAAGTAGCGTCACATCCGATCCTGCAAAACGTACAAGCAAAAATGTACAAATTCAGGCGGATATTGAACAGAATCCACTGAAGAGTTCAGAGGAAGTCGTCTGGAAAATTCCAAAACAAGGCGCGAAAAATATTCAATTATTCCGCCAAGGTACTCAATTGGCTATGCAAGAGACATTTGAAGAAGAGAAGAGCGAATGGCTAGAGTTAACAGAAGCGCAGCGTGCAGAATTGCTCGGTGTATGGGTGCCGTTCGTCTCTCCAGTAATGGACTTCTCGCTATTAGAACCGTTTCTGCATGACGCAGAACTAGAAAAGATTGATTACGGTTATGCTATACAGTTTTCTTTATCGCCTGCTGATTATCGTCAGTTGATGGAAATCGTATCCGTGAATAGTCCACAACCTGAGAAATTTGTCCATACGCATGGAGGGTTTCCTGTAGTGGAGAAGCTCGATGTAGAGCTAACGGTTAATGAAAAGACGATGTTTGTCACAGGGATGAAGATGTCAGCAAATGTCACGAGTTATTTCGAGCGAGATTATATCCGATATAAACAAAAACTCGATGCAAAGTATAGTTATTTTAATGATATCGATGCGATTTCCACACCGAAAGATGCAGCGATGTTCGAGTAATACGTAAAAAATCCACGCTGACCTACTAAAGGTGAGCGTGGATTTTTGTCGTTTCTAGCTATATTTCTAACGTGGATTCTTTTTCCCTTTGAATGATTGAAGACGTTGGTGAATGGCCGCCATTCTCGTTTCCTCACCTGCTTCTACAGGGGTGTAGAACTTAGAATGTACTAAGCTGTCAGGCAAGTATTGTTGGTCTGTCCACCCACCGAATGTGCCTACGGGTGTTGCATGTGGATAAACATAGCCACCGTGACCGAGTGCAGCCGATCCGCTGTAGTGTGTATCACGTAAATGCATCGGGATTTCACCGGTTGGTTTTTCATGCAATGTTTTCGTGGCGGCATCGATCGCTTTATAAGCAGAGTTTGACTTGGAAGCTAAACACATCTCTATAATGGCTGTAGCAAGTGGAATGCGTGCTTCAGGCATGCCGAGACGCTGTGCGGCATCTGTAGCCGCGAGAACTCGGCTCCCAACATCCGGCGCTGCCAATCCAATATCTTCATAACTCATGACGAGCATGCGTCTAGTAACCGCAGTCAAGTCGCCGATTTCAAGTAATTGCGCCAAATAATAAAGCGCCGCATCGACATCACTTCCGCGTACACTTTTTTGTAAAGCAGATAATAAGTTAAAATGATGCGAGCCTTTTTTATCACCTAGTAAACTAATCCTAGTTAGTAATTGAGCGAGCAATGCATCTTCTATAATAATTTTCCCATCTTCTTCGTCACTAGCAGCAAGTAATGATTCGAGAAACGTTAAAGCTTTTCGTGCATCCCCATTCACGCCTTCTGAGATTTTCTCGAGTTGTTCTGTAGTGATTTCGATCGTTTCCTTACCGAGTCCTTTTTTCTCGTCTTTCAATGTGCGCTCGAGTAATTCCAGTAAATCTTTTGGCTGCAATCGTTTCAATTGGACGATTTCACCGCAGCGCGACCGAATAGCGGGATTGACATCGTGAAAAGGATTTTCCGTTGTCGCGCCGATCAAGACGATCGAACCGCTTTCTACATGAGGAAGCAGCGTATCTTGTTGCAATTTATTGAAACGATGAATTTCATCTAAGAATAACAATACTTTACCTGTCATCCGTGCTTCTTTCACTACATCTTCTACATCTTTCTTGCCCGCCACAGTCGCGTTCAACGCTATGAAAGGAAGTTTCGAAGTACCCGCGATTGCGTAGGCTAACGACGTTTTTCCAATACCTGGTTCGCCATATAATAAAAGAGAAGGGACATGCCCGTTCTTGATCATCCGATATAAGGGAGTATTTTTGCCGATGACGTGGTCTTGTCCGATCACATCATCAATCGTCTCAGGCCGCATACGAAAAGCCAAAGGTTCATTATGCATGTACATCCTCCTAGCGTACGTTTGTTCTTTCATTATACCGTAAAACATTAGTGAAGTCATTTGCAAGAACCAGTGATACAATTATGCTATACTGATTTCAGCAATTTTAGTAAAGGACGATGCCCAATGAAAATATCCACTAAAGGACGATACGGACTTACAGTAATAGTAGAATTAGGACGAAAATATGGAGAGGGTCCTGTGCCTTTGCGTAAAATCGCAGAAGAGCAAAATCTCTCTGAAGCATATTTAGAACAACTGATCCCGCCTTTACGCAACAGCGGAATGGTGAAAAGTGTTCGCGGTGCCTACGGTGGCTATAAACTCGCAAAAGATCCTTCCGAGATTATGGCAGGGGACGTCATTCGTTTGCTTGAAGGGCCGATCCAATTAGTCGAAGGGCTCGATGACGATGACATTCCGCAACGGGAACTATGGAAACGAATCGGAGACGCAATCCGAGGGGTATTAGATCATACGACGATCAGAGACTTGATTGAATTTGAAGATACGTCGACTGCTGATGAATACATGTTCTATATTTAAAGGAGTTTAGTTATGAAACCAGCTATATATTTAGACTATGCCGCTACGACACCGATGCATCCAGCTGTATTGGAGAGATTTACTACTGCGCTACATGATACATATGGTAATCCTTCAAGTACGCATCAATTTGGCCGTCACGCTAAGAAAATGCTAGAAGAAGCACGTAAAACGCTAGCTTTTTCAATCCATGCATCCCCCAATGAAATCATTATTACTTCTGGAGGAACAGAAGCGGATAACTTAGCGATTTTTGGCTACGTACAGTCGTTGAATACAGAAGGCAAACATATTATTACGACCGAAATTGAACATCACGCGGTATTAAACCCTTGTAAACAATTGGAGTCACATGGCTATCAAGTGACGTATCTATCGCCAGACTGTAATGGGGTTATTACAGCACAACAAGTGCAGGAAGCGTTAACAGATGAAACTATTTTAGTGTCCATCATGTTCGGTAACAATGAAGTAGGAACGATCCAACCGATTGCAGAAATCGGCCAGTTGCTCTCTACACATTCAGCTGCTTTTCACACAGACGCAGTGCAAGCTTATGGTACATGCCAACTAGACGTCGAAAAACTGCAAGTCGATTTCTTATCGGTTTCAGCTCATAAAGTGAATGGACCTAAAGGGATCGGTTTCCTTTATCAGCGAAATGGCAAGTTATTGTCGAGTCAAGTACTCGGCGGTTCACAAGAGAAAAAACGCCGCGCAGGTACTGAAAATGTGCCAGCTATCATTGCATTTGCAGAAGCAGTCTCGATTGCCGAGCAAACCAAGCTAGAAAAGCAAACAGCTTATTCTATGTATAAACAAAAAATGGCGGATGTCTTTGAAACAAATCAAATCGATTTCCAACCGACTATTCCCCACGCAGTAGAATCTTTAGCACATATTTATCATGTATCGTTTCCGGGTACCGATGTGGAGACGTTTTTGATGAGCTTGGATTTAGAAGGGGTAGCCGTATCAAGTGGCTCTGCGTGTACTGCAGGATCATTTGAACCGTCACATGTCGTAACGGCTATGTTTGGTACGGAATCAGATAAAGCTAGAAACTCGATCCGCATTAGTTTCGGCTATGACTTAGATGAATCTATTATAGAAGAAGCAGCCAATCGAATCGCAAAAGTAGTCAAACGACTAGTGAAATGAATTCAGTAAAGGATGAACAATATGACAACGAAAAAAGCACCTGCCGATACACGTGTAGTCATTGGAATGTCAGGCGGAGTGGACTCTTCGGTTGCGGCATTACTCTTAAAACAGCAAGGCTATGAAGTGATCGGAATCTTTATGAAAAACTGGGATGACACCGACGAATCCGGACATTGTACCGCGACAGAAGACTTTGAAGATGTACGCAGTGTCTGTGATCAAATCGGCATTCCGTATTACTCTGTGAATTTTGAAAAGCAATATTGGGATAAAGTATTTACGTATTTCTTAGATGAATATAAAAAAGGTCGCACACCGAATCCGGACGTTATGTGTAATAAAGAAATCAAATTTAAAGCATTCCTCGAACACGCAAAAAGTCTAGGTGCCGATTATTTGGCGACTGGACATTATGCACAAGTCGTAGAACGCGAAAACGGTGTAGCGATGCTCCGTGGTGTAGACAATAATAAAGATCAAACCTACTTCTTGAATCAATTGACACAAGAACAACTTCAGCAAGTAATGTTCCCACTAGGTCATATGGAGAAAAGTGAAGTCCGTGAAATCGCAGAACAAGCAGGACTCGCAACAGCGAAGAAAAAAGATTCAACAGGAATCTGCTTCATTGGTGAGCGCAATTTCAAAGAATTCCTCGGAGAGTACTTACCTGCACGTCCAGGCGAGATGCAGACGATGGACGGAGTGAAGATGGGCAAGCACGACGGACTCATGTACCACACAATTGGGCAACGTCATGGTCTAGGAATTGGCGGAGCTGGAGAACCTTGGTTTGCGGTCGGTAAAGACTTAGAGCGCAATGTGTTACTAGTTGAACAAGGCTTCTATCACGACACACTGTTTTCAACGAGTCTACAAGCAACGGATATGAATATTTGTTCACCGAAAGAATTACCGGAAACATTCACTTGTACAGCTAAGTTCCGTTATCGTCAGCCGGATACTAAAGTAACGGTGCAGTTATCTGGTGACGAAGCCATCGTGACGTTTGATGAACCTGTTCGTGCAGTCACGCCTGGACAAGCTGTCGTGCTGTATGACGGTGATGAGTGCCTAGGTGGCGGAACAATCAACGAAGTGTTTAAAGACGACAAGAAACTGACATACGTAGGATAAGGAGGCAATAGCATGTCGATTCATCAAAATGCGATTAAAGAAATGCAAGAAGGTAATTATGAGAAAGCGATCGAGCTTTTCATGAAAGCAGTAGAAGAAAATCCGGAAGAGCCTACAGGCTATATCAATATCGGAAATATTTTTGCGTCACTTGGAGATGCTGAGCAGGCGGAACCATTTTTCCAAAAAGCATTAACGCTTGACGAGAATGCAGGAACGGCTTTTTATGGACTAGCGAATTTATATTACAATCAAGAACGCTTTGAAGAGGCAGCAAAATTATATGAAAAAGCGATCAATACAGGATTGGACTCTGCTGATGCTTATTTCATGCTCGGTAAAAGTATGGAGCAAGCAGGTAATGACCGTTTGGCATTGCCTTATTTACAGCGTGCAGTAGAGTTGAATCCAGACGATCAAGAAATCGCATTGTCCTACGGGATTTTATTAGCGAAATTAGAGTTATTTAAAGAAGCAAAGCCTGTATTCGAAGCTATTTTAGCAGTCACACCAGATCATGCGGATACGCACTATAATTTAGGTGTATTGTACGCAGTTTCCACGGAAGATCAAGCGACTGCATTGTCTCATTTGGAACAAGCTTTCACTGCTGAACCAGACCATACACAAGCGCGTTATTTATTCGATATGATCAAGCTTGGAGAACAAGGCGAGTAATATATTTGTAGAAAAAGGAGGGAACCCTTCGATGAGTGAAACAGCACCATATCTAATCGGTAGGCCGGTCGTGACGATTTTCCACAATACGACGAATCTATTTTCCATTGTCAAGTTGAAAGTCACTTCCACCAATACCGATTACCGCGACAGTGAAATAGTGATCAAAGGCTCTTTCCCTCCTCTCGTCGCGGAAGAAGAGTATAAATTCACAGGACGACTCGTTAACCATCCAGTACATGGACAGCAGTTCGACGTGCAGACGTTTTCAAAAGAGTTGCCTGCGACAGAGGCGGGTCTGATCCTCTACTTATCTGGTGATTTATTTCCTGGAATCGGGAAGAAAACAGCTAGTGATATCGTGAAGACACTCGGCAATAACGTCATTCAGAAAGTTCTTGAAGACCGCAGTGTGCTGGATCAGATCCCGCGTTTGAGTGAAGAACGGAAAGATACGCTCGTTTCAGTCTTGCAGGAGAATCTAGGTCTTGAACGTACTATGGTCCAACTCAATGAATGGGGCTTCGGTCCGCAAGTGGCTATGCGTATATACCAAGCATATCAAGATGATGCCATCACGATTCTGACGGAAAATCCATACCGTTTAATTAAAGAAATTGAAGGGATCGGCTTTCAACGTGCAGATGATCTCGCGAAGCAACTCGGGCTCGTAGGAGATCATCCTGCGCGTATTAAAGCAGCTGTTTATTACAGCGTACATAGTGAAGTACAGTCAGCAGGACATGTCTACGTAGAGTCAGAGGTGATCTTGCCGCAAGCGAAGCAGCTACTTGAATCAAGTCAGGCACATATCATCTCATACGAATCGATCACCCAAGCCGTGATTGAACTCGTCGAAGAAGGTACACTGTCTGCTGAAATGCAGCGTCTCTACTTACCTTCTCTTTATTTTTCTGAAATAGGGATTGCCACTAAGGTCAATAAAATTCTCGAAAATGAAGTCGCGGAACAATTTCCTGCTTCTGAAATACGAAAAGCTATCGGTGAAATTGAAGAACGTTTGGAAGTACAATATGCTGAAACACAAGTCGAAGCGATCGAACGCGCCCTTCATTCTTCATTGCTCGTGCTAACAGGTGGACCCGGGACAGGTAAGACTACCGTCATAAGAGGTTTAGTTGAGGCGTACGCAGAACTGCATGGAATCTCGCTCGACATTGAAGAGTATGCACGTAAAAAAGAGCCGTTTCCGATCATCTTAGCAGCCCCTACCGGACGCGCGGCGAAACGGATGTCGGAGTCAACTGGATTACCTGCCATGACGATCCACCGCCTACTCGGATTTACGGGTCAAGACGCCGAAGAAGAGACGGAGCGGGAAGTAGATGGTAATCTCATTATCATTGATGAAACGTCCATGGTCGATACGTGGCTCATGCATCAGCTGTTGAAAGCTGTCCGCAACGATGCGCAGTTATTATTCGTTGGAGACCAAGACCAACTACCTTCTGTAGGACCCGGTCAAGTGTTGCATGACTTCATGCAGTCAGGAAAAATCCCGGTCGTTGAACTGACCGATATTTTCCGGCAAAGTGAAGGCTCAACCATCATCGAAATGGCCCATATGATCAAGCAAAAAGAATGGACGATGGATGTTACGAAGAAGACGTCAGATCGGTCGTTTATTAAAGCGTCGAGTGATCAAATTTTGCCTGCTGTTAAACAAATTATTCAAAACGCTACATCCAAAGGACATTCCATTAAAGACATTCAAGTGCTGGCACCGATGTACAAAGGTCCGGCAGGCATAGATGGTTTGAATAAGATGATACAAGAAGTTACGAATCCACCTGCCGAGGGAAGAAAAGAAATGGTTTTCGGTGAAACGACGTATCGAGTCAGGGATAAAGTGCTGCAACTCGTCAATCAACCGGAAAGTAATGTTTTCAATGGAGATATGGGAGAAGTCGTTGCAATCATGCTAGCGAAAGAAACGACTGACAAAAAAGCGATCATGGTCGTTTCATACGATGGCAATGAAGTGCAATATGAGCGAAGCGATTTGAATCAGCTGACACTTGCGTATTGTTGTTCTATCCATAAATCCCAAGGTAGTGAATTTCCAATCGTTGTCATGCCGATCGTTAGAAGTCAGCGGAAAATGTTACGTCGTAATCTGCTGTATACAGGGATTACGCGTGCAAAGAACTTCTTAATACTTTGCGGTGAAGCAGAAGAATTTAAAGCAGGCATTGCGCGCACTGACGAAACTGAGCGGCAGACGACACTTCAAGAACGCATAACTGGTGAAACACAAGAAGTTCAGACTACACAAACAGTGGAAACGATCTCGCTCGATGCGGCACCTGTAAAAGTGACGGCTGAACCACAAGATATGTCGCAAGCAAAGCTGACGATGGACAATTTCACTGCAATTGATCCGCTCATTGGTATGAACAATGTATCACCACTCGACTTTCTTGAAGTGACTGATTGACAAAGCGAGAGAACTTTCCTATAATTCGTTTAGAAATAATGAAAAACGTTGAAGGAACAAGTACCTGTACATTCTGTGCAAAAGAAAAGAGCTTCTTGGCTGAAAAGGCTCTCTCAGATCTACGGCGAACGCTATTCCGAAGTTGCAGGCTAATCCCTGCCGTCTTGCCGCGTTAAGGCAACTCGAGATACCGCTTTATGCGGTAATTAGGGTGGTACCGCGATCAATGAAACCTTCGCCCCTTTATACAAGGGGGGGAGTTTTTTTAATTTTAGGAGGAGTAAAACGATGAAGAAACTTACGGCAGCTGAAATTCGCCAAATGTTTTTAGACTATTTTAAAGAGCACGGACATAATGTAGAACCATCAGCTGCATTAGTACCAGTTGATGACGCATCACTATTATGGATCAACAGTGGAGTCGCAACATTGAAAAAGTATTTTGATGGAAGAGTAATTCCTGAGAACCCACGGATTGCAAATGCGCAAAAATCGATTCGTACAAACGACATTGAAAACGTCGGCTACACAGCGCGCCATCATACGTTCTTTGAAATGCTTGGCAACTTTTCAATAGGTGATTATTTCAAAGAAGAAGCCATCATTCGTGCGTGGGACTTCCTGACTAATGAACAATGGATCGGTTTTGATCCGGAACTCTTATCTGTAACTATCCATCCAGAAGATGAAGAAGCTTACACTATTTGGAAGGATCAAATTGGCATTCCAGTAGAGCGTATCATTCGTCTTGAAGGAAACTTCTGGGATATTGGCGAAGGTCCAAGTGGTCCGAACTCTGAAATTTTCTATGATCGCGGACCTAGTTACGGTGACGATTTCTCAGATCCGGAATTATATCCAGGTGGAGAAAATGAACGCTATTTAGAAATCTGGAACTTAGTATTCTCTGAGTTCAATCATAATCCTGATCACACGTACACACCGCTTCCGAAGAAAAATATCGATACAGGGATGGGTCTCGAGCGTATGGCATCCGTAATTCAAGATGTACCTACAAACTTCGATACAGATTTGTTCTTACCGATTATTGAAGCGGTTGAAAATGTTTCAGGCAGAAAATATGGGGAAACGACGCAAGCGGATATTGCGTTTAAAGTCATCTCAGATCACATCCGTACCGTAGCCTTCGCAATCGGTGACGGTGCACTTCCGTCCAATGAAGGTC
Organism: Sporosarcina ureae; assembly: GCF_029267015.1. Taxonomy (GTDB): domain Bacteria; phylum Bacillota; class Bacilli; order Bacillales_A; family Planococcaceae; genus Sporosarcina; species Sporosarcina ureae_D. The sequence continues at coordinate 23,197 of NZ_JARIEA010000081.1, forward strand.
GCGGATATGTGCTGCGTCGTCTATTGAGAAGAGCGGTTCGTTTCGCAAAACAATTAGGCATCGATAAACCATTCATGTATATGCTCGTACCGATTGTCGGAGATATCATGAAAGACTTCTACCCGGAAGTTCATGATAAACAAGCGTTCATTATGAAAGTCGTGAAAAACGAAGAAGATCGTTTCCACGAAACATTGCATGACGGAATGGCGATCTTAACGACAATCATTGAAAAGGCAAAAGCTTCTGACTTGCCAATCGTTTCAGGTAGCGACGCGTTCAAACTTTATGACACATATGGCTTCCCATTTGAACTAACAGAGGAATTTGCTCTAGAAGAAAATGTGGCAGTTGACCGTATCGGGTTTGACGAAGAAATGGCTGCACAACGAAATCGTGCACGTGCTGCGCGTGCAACGTCTGACTCGATGCATGTTCAATCCGGCGTTCTTGGTGAAGTGCATGAAGCAAGTGAGTTCATTGGCTATGGTCAACTAGAAACGAATGCGATCGTCAGTGTACTTGTGCAAGACGGTCAACGTATTGCACATGCATCTGAAGGTGAAACGGTACAAATTATTTTGGATCAGACACCGTTTTATGCAGAAAGTGGCGGTCAAGTGGCGGATAAAGGCACGATCTCAAACGAGACGTTCACAGCGGAAGTTCGTGATGTCAAAAAAGCACCTAATGGACAGAACTTGCACACTGTCTTCATCAGTTCAGGTGAATTGAATGAAGGAGTAGCAGTCGTTGCCAAAGTAGACGAGTTCTCTCGCAATCTGACAGTGAAGAATCATACAGCTACACACTTATTACATCGTGCGTTAAAAGATGTTCTTGGTGAACACGTCAATCAAGCAGGATCATATGTTGGCCCGGATCGTCTTCGCTTTGACTTCTCCCATTTTGGACAAGTTACAAAAGAAGAACTAGAGCGCATCGAATTCCAAGTCAATGAACAAATTTGGGCAGGTACGCCAGTCAACACATTGGTATCACCGATAGCGGAAGCAAAAGAAATGGGCGCGATGGCATTGTTCGGCGAGAAATACGGTGATATCGTACGCGTCGTTAAAGTTGGAGATTACTCAATCGAGCTATGTGGAGGATGCCACGTTCGCAATACGTCCGATATTAACGTATTCAAAATCGTTTCTGAAGGCGGAATCGGTGCAGGTACTCGACGCATCGAAGCATTTACGGGTGGACAAGCTTTCCGTTCATTCAAAGAAGATCAAGCGGTTATCGATCAAATAGCGACAACAGCTAAAGCAACTCCGAAAACGGTCGTCACAAAAGTTGAATCGATTCTCGCAGACTTTAAAGAACTTCAGCGAGAAAACGAATCACTGCAAGCGAAGATGGGCAACAGTCAATTGACAAGCGTCATGGAAACAGCTCAGCAGATCGAAGACGTTACAGTCATTTCTGCAAGTGTAGAAGTGAAAGACAACAACGGTTTACGTCAATTAATCGATGAAATGAAACAAAAAACTTCCAAAGGCGTCATTGTACTTGGTACAGTAACGGATGGGAAAGTTATGCTGGCAGCGGGAGTTACCGATGATTTAAAAGGTAGCAACTACCACGCAGGAAAAATCGTCAACCACGTTGCATCTCTCTGTGGCGGAAAAGGTGGCGGTCGCCCAGACATGGCAATGGCTGGAGCAAAAGATGCGTCAAAACTTGATGATGCGCTTCAATCCGTGTATGATTATGTAAAATCTGTTTAACCATTATGTAGTGCGATTATGTTGAGGAAATAGATGAGAGGAACAGTGCTTAATCTAAGTGTTCTCTTTATATAGTAAAACGTTAGATCGTTATTCACATAAATGGAAATCGGAAAGCGGGGTGTCGAGTATGAGTTCATCAGAAGAAACGATGAAGTTCAACTTTCCTGAGGAGTCAATGGAGGAAGAAGTCAAATCAGTCATGCTCCACGTTTACAAATCATTAGAAGAAAAAGGGTACAATCCTATTAATCAGATGGTCGGCTATTTACTATCTGGAGATCCAGCCTATATTCCACGCCACGAAGACGCTCGTAGTCTGATTCGGAAACTGGAACGAGATGAAATTCTAGAAGAATTAGTCAAGTTCTACATTCGGGAGAATAGAGGCAAATCCGAATGAGAATTATGGGATTGGATGTCGGCTCAAAAACAGTCGGCATTGCGATAAGCGACAGTCTCGGTTGGACAGCCCAAGGAATCGAAACTATCAAAATTGATGAAGCGGTAGGTTCTTTCGGGATGAAACGAGTCAAACAGCTAATAGAAGAATTCGAAGTGACAGAATTTGTCGTCGGGTACCCGAAAAATATGAATAATACAATTGGGCCCCGTGGAGAAGCATCCGAACAGTACGCAGAGAAATTGCGAGAAAAGTTCGGTTTACCTGTTGTTTTGTGGGATGAAAGATTAACGACTATGGCTGCAGAACGCGTTTTAATCGATGCCGATGTTAGTCGAAAAAAACGTAAGGCAGTCATAGACAAAATGGCAGCAGTTATGATTTTGCAAGGATATTTAGATTCACAAAAAATTTAGAGGTGATTACACAATGGAACACGGACAAGAGAACATGACAATCGTAGATGAGAACGGCGAAGAGCACGTATGTGAAGTAATTTTAACATTTGATTCAAAAGAATATGAAAGATCATACGTCCTGTATCATATTTTAGACGGCGAAGAGAGAGATGATGACGAGGAAGTTGAAATCCACGCGTCTGCATTCATTCCGACTGAAGAAGGACAAGATGGTGGTTCACTTCTTGAAATTGAATCTGACGAAGAATGGGATATGATCGAAGAAGTTTTGAACACATTCCTTGAAGAAGAAGACGAGTAAACGATAATAGTATGTGACGGGCGGAATGGTGCTGACCGTTCCGTCTTTTTTAGTTAATTGATCCATAGCGGAAGAAGAGGTGAGGCTTGTGGAAAAAGAGCCCCAAAGAAAAAAAGATGTCATGTTTGAACGAATGTTGGAGCAAAAGGAAGAAGTGAGAACCGTTAGAAAAATAGTACTTTGGATTGTTGCGATTGTATTGGTTGTAGGGATCGTAGGAGGCTTTTCAGTCTATACATACATAAAAGGCGCGTTGCAACCCGTTGATCCGGATTCGGAAAAAGTAATAGAAGTAGAAATTCCAATAGGTTCAGGTTTGGATACAATTTCTGAGAAACTGGAAAAGTCGGGTATTATTAAAAGTGCACGAATCTTTAAATACTACGCAAAAGTAAATAACGAAGCAGATTTCCAGGCAGGAACATATGGATTGTCACAGTCTATGACGCCTGATGAATTAATCGAGAGTCTAAAAACAGGTGTAGTCTACCGCACGCCAGCATTTACGCTTGTGATTCCGGAAGGTTTAACACTTGATCAAATTGCAGAAAAAACGAGTGAAAAGACGACAATTACTTCAGAACAGTTTATGGAGTACGTGACGGACGAACAAGTCATTGCAGAATATATGACGAAGTATCCAGAAGTTATAACGGATGAAATTCTGAATGAAAATATCCGCTATGCTCTAGAAGGTTATTTATTCCCAGCTACCTATCCGTTCTATGAAGAAAAACCGACTGTAAAAGAAGTTGTGGATACGATGGTAGATGCGACTGTCCAGAACGTCATTCCGTATAAATCCTACTGGGCACCAGAAGATGATAAATTGAAGAAAAGTCGTTCAGTCCATAAAATGCTGACATTTGCTTCATTGTTGGAAAAAGAAGCAACAGGCGATACGGATCGTCAAACGATTGCGAGTATCTTCAATAACCGCATTGCACAAGATATGCCATTGCAGACGGATCCAACCGTTCTATATGCACTAGGCGAACACAAAGCCCGCGTGATGAACGAAGATCTAAAAGTGGACAATGTCTATAATACGTATAAAAATAAAGGATTACCGCCCGGCCCGATTGCAAATGCTGGAACAGCTTCCTTACAGGCGACAGTTGAACCGTCTAAAACAGGATATCTATTCTTCCTGGCAGATAAAGACGGCAAAAATCACTATGCCAAAACGTATGAAGAACACTTGAAAAACAAAGCCGAATTTATTGATAGCCAGTATAAATAATACGTTGTAAAGGGGAAGTGTATATGACGGACTACACTGCGTACATTAGCCGCTTTGCAGAAGAAAAAGAGCCGCACATCCTTGAAATGGAGCGCTACGCTGAAGAACACCGTGTGCCAATCATGGATGATGCAGGTCTTTATACGTTAATCGGGTTGCTGAAAATCCAGCAACCGAAACGTATACTCGAAATCGGAAGTGCGATCGGCTATTCGGCTATTCGATTAGCAAAAGCGATTCCGGACGCAATCATTTATACAGTCGAGCGCGACACGGAACGTTATGAGAAAGCAGTCGAGAACATTGAGCGTAGCGGATTACAAGAGCGCATCACAATCATTCATGGAGATGCACTGGAACTGGATGAAACAACATTAGACCAGCAACCATTTGATGCGCTGTTCATTGATGCAGCAAAAGGACAATATCGAAAGTTTTTCGACAAATACAGTCCGCTTGTCGGTTCGTTAGGTGTAATCTATTGTGATAATATGTTTATGCATGGTATGGTGCTGTTGGAAGATGCAGACATACCGAAACGTAACCGGACAATGATTCGGAATTTGCAACAATTCACGAGCTGGGCGATGCAAAATGAACACTATGAAACGTCATTGCTACCAATAGGTGACGGTATTTTGATAGCCGTGAAAAAGTAGTAAAGAGTAGACCGTAAAGGGGAATAGTTGTGAAGAAAAAACCTGTCGTGATCGGTATTACCGGAGGTTCAGGATCCGGAAAAACTAGTGTCACCAAAAAGATACATGAAGTATTCCAAGGTCATTCAGTCGTTGTCATTGAACAAGACGATTACTATAAAGATCAATCACATTTGGCATTTAACGAAAGATTACAAACGAATTATGATCATCCGCTAGCGTTCGATACAGATTTACTAATTCAACATATCCATCAGTTGATCAACAGACAGTCAATCGAAAAGCCGACATATGATTATACTTTGCACACACGCGCGACTGAAAAAGTAGTGGTAGAGTCACAAGACGTGATAATCCTTGAAGGAATTTTAGTCTTAGAAGATGAACGTTTGCGCGATCTTATGGATATTAAGCTGTTTGTTGATACCGATTCAGATATACGGATTATTCGCCGTATTTTACGGGACATCCATGATCGTGGACGTACGGTAGATTCTGTCGTAGAACAATACATGACGGTTGTTCGTCCGATGCACAATCAGTTCATAGAACCTACAAAAAAGTATGCTAATATAATCATTCCCGAAGGCGGCGAGAACGCGGTTGCGATTGATTTAATGGTAACGAAGATAAAAACAATTCTTGCATCTGTTGATGAAGTATAATATGATGATGACATAATTTTAAATCAATTCAACATCCGCCTGTTTATATAAGTAAATTAGGATGTTCGCAAGACATGCAAGGGCTTTTTTTCGTTCAGACGAGTAAAAGGAATGAAAAGAAGAATAGTTAAAACTAAAATAGTTCCACTATGTCACATAATTAAAGTTAGTGTGGCATAGTATTTTTTATGAACAGAAATTTGAGGAGTGTTATGAAATGGTTTCAGAAAAAAAGTTTCCAATGACAGCTGCAGGTAAAGCAAAGTTAGAAGAAGAACTAGAACATTTAAAAACGGTTAAACGTGTGGAAGTAGTAGAAAGAATCAAAATCGCACGTAGTTACGGTGATTTATCGGAAAACTCCGAGTACGATTCAGCGAAAGAAGACCAAGCATTTGTCGAAGGAAAGATTTCTTCTATTGAAGGAATGATTCGCAATGCAGTCATTATTACTGAAGATGAATTAAATACGGATGAAGTTCAATTAGGTAAGACGGTCACATTCAGAGAAATTCCTGACGGTGACAAAGAGACATATACGATTGTAGGATCAGCAGAAGCGAATCCTCTAGAAGGTATGATCTCAAACGACTCACCCATTGCAAAAGCATTAATTGGTCGCAAGAAAGACGAAAAGGTTAGGATTCAAACTCCCGGCGGTGAAATGTCAGTAGAGATACTCGAGATAAAGTGACACACGTACCGTCTTCTTATTTGTAGAAGACGGTATTGCTTATTTTGATCAATTCCCACTACGGGATTTGTGTTTCATTTTATAGTAAAGGAGTCGTCAAAAATGCCAGATGAAGGTCCAAAGTATTCAAGATCATCAAGAAAACAAGGTAGTAAAGCGAACAAAGTGAATAGAGCATTAAATATTTCAATTGGTGTCGTCGTTTTTCTGATTGCAGTGGTTGCTATTATTTTTATAACAGGTGATGACGACAAAAATGAAGTAGCAATTGAAAAGCCTGAAGAATCTACGCAGTCCGATACAGCACCAATTGAACCGATTGTTTTAGATGATGAAGATGAGACGGACAAGCCGGATACGGAAAAATCTGAACCAACTGAAGTGCAAGAACCAACTGAAACGGAAGAGCCAGAAGTTCAAGCTCCTGAAGAAACTAACGAAGTGGTAAATGAAGTTGTGGAAGAACCAGAAGCACCTAAAGTAGAAGAGCCAAAAAAAGAACAACCAAAAAAAGAACAACCAAAAAAAGAAGAGCCTAAAAAAGAACAGCCAAAGAAAGAAACTTCTTCTGATTCCGGTAAGAAAGCTATTGTAAATCCTGACTGGAAACCTGTTGGTACAAAGCAAACAGGGGAGCACGTCTCGAAGTATGATGGTCAATCCGACGATTGGAATGAAAAAAAGAAAGCCATCTCCTATGCGACAGGACTATCTGAAGATCAGTTATATTTTGATCGCATTCAAAATGGAGGAAGTCCTCAAAAATCAGAAGGTATTGTCAGAAGTAAAGATAATTCCAAAAAATATAAAGTATATCTTGAATGGGTTGACGGTCAAGGCTGGAAACCAGTGAAAATGGATGTATTGAAGTAAGGATATCAAACTACCGATGTGCTGCTTTTTTGCAGCACATTCTAGTAAGTGAAAAAGAGGAGAGGGCATAAATGAAAATAGCAATCGTAGGAGCAATGGAGGAAGAAGTTGAAATATTGCGCAGAGAAATCGGTCTTGGGAAGATTACAACGATCGGAAACTGTGAGTTTATCGAAGGTAAAGTAGGTAAGCACCAAGTGATTGTGACGAAGAGTGGCATTGGTAAAGTAAACGCTGCCATGGCAACAACAATCCTACTACAAAACTACAAACCGGACGTAGTCTTGAATACAGGTTCTGCGGGTGGAACAAATCCTGAACTCGAAGTAGGAACGATTGTCATATCGGATTATGTCCTGCATCATGATGTCGATGTAACCGCATTCGGATACGAGCTAGGACAAGTACCACAACTTCCTGCAAGTTTCCCTTCAGATTCTACACTAATTGGTTTCGCTAGAGAAGCTGTCATTGAGTTAGATACATATGAACATTGTGTAGGTACGATCGCTTCAGCTGATACTTTCATGGATGATCCTGAAAAAGTGTTACAAGTTAAAAGTAGATTTCCACGAGTCATCGCAGTAGAAATGGAAGCTGCGGCTGTTGCTCAAGTTTGTTATCAATTCAATACACGTTGTGTCGTAATTCGTGCACTATCTGATATTGCCGGAAAAGAATCCACAGTCAGTTTCGAAGAGTTTTTACCGCTTGCTGCCAAACACTCGTCACAGATAGTTTTGCGTGTCATCTCGAAACTTTGATCGTTCTATGATAAAATGACTTAGTAGACAGACTAGCAGTTCGTTTGGTTGAGAGGAGGGACATTCAATGGAATTCTTAATGGGCGGAGTATTTATCGTCACTGCACTATTGGCACTAATTATTTTACGCGAGGTTAAAGCTGACTAAGAATAAAATTAAAGCGTTTCCGGTGTGCGGGGGCTGTGGCCCAAGGTTGCACGATCGGAAACGCTTTTTGTATTATTGATATTCATGCTTGAACGATTGATACAATTTGACGATTGCTCGCTTCTCGATTCGTGAAACATAGCTTCTGGAAATATTCAATTGCTCTGCGATTTCTTTTTGGGTCATCGGCTGATCGTCTAACAAGCCGTATCGTCTTTGGATGATTTCGAGCTCCCGTGAATCAAGCTTGTTCAAATGTCGGTATAGACGCTCTTTTTGTTCGTTTTGTTCTACGGTTGTTTGTGGAGGTATGTCGTTTGTTTGAAGGAGGTCTGCAATTTCCAAGGATTGACCGTCTTTATCCATACCGATTGGTTCGTAGAGGGAGACATCTTTTTGTACCTTTTTCTGTGTTCGCAAATACATAAGTATTTCATTTTCGATACAGCGCGCAGCATACGTAGCAAGCTTTGTTTTACGGTCTGGCGTAAAGCTATTGACGGCTTTCATCAGACCAATCGCCCCGATTGAAATATAATCATCAAGCAGTTCGTGCTTCGGTTGAAACTTCTTGACGATATGGGCGACCAAACGCATATTGTGTTCGATAAGTTCATCTCGTGCACTTTCATCGCCTTCAGCTAATCGTCTCAGGCATTCGGCTTCTTCCTTCTTGGATAACGGACGAAGGAAAGCTTGACCTCTGATGTATCCGATTAGCGCGGGGATCTCTAACCATAATTGCATGACGGCCAGGAAAAACCCGCTCATGTGACCACCTCCGATTATTGGTAGTTTACTCTATGCAAACAACGGATGGTCTATCACTGACAAGAAAAGCGATAAAATCAGACATAGTTGTGCATGCATAGTACACAACTATGTTATAATCAGACAAGAATTTGTTGTAGGGCGGAGAGGATAATGTGTTAAATCGTTTTTTACCGAGCGCATATGTTAAATCAGTATTTTTGATCAAACCGGAAGACCTGATTGAAAATGGTATTAAGGGCATCATTACGGATTTAGACAATACACTCGTTGAATGGGATCGTGCAGATGCCACGGAAGATATTATGGCGTGGTTCAAATCAATGCGCGATGCCGGTTTGCAAATTACAGTTGTTTCCAATAACCATATTGAGCGCGTTAGCCACTTTTGTGACCCGTTAGGCATCCCGTATATTTGCGAAGCGCGAAAGCCGTTGAAGAGGTCATTTTATCAAGCAATGGCTACGTTAGGATTGCCTAAAAAAGAAATCGTTATGATTGGTGATCAATTATTGACAGATGTCTTGGGTGCGAATCGAGTGGGCCTACAGACGATATTGGTCGTCCCTGTGGCAAGTTCCGATGCGCCAATCACGAAGTTCAACCGTGCGATTGAACGACGGATTATGGCAAGGTTTAGAAGAAAAGGATTACTTACGTGGGAGGACTAAATTTGGAATTGATCAAATGTATTGGATGCGGTATTACAATCCAAACAACCGATAAAACTGCAGAAGGCTATGCACCACCTGCTTCTTTAGAGAAGGAAGATGTTATTTGCCAGCGTTGTTTTAAATTACGGAACTATAATGAACTACAGCCAGTTTCCTTATCAGGAGACGATTTTTTAGCGATTCTAAATGGAATCGGCGAGAAACAAGGGTTAATCGTCAAAGTCGTGGATATTTTTGATTTCAACGGTAGCTGGATTAATGGCTTGCATCGCTTTGTAGGCAAGAAAGACATCTTGTTGATCGGTAATAAGGCAGATATTTTGCCGAAAGCGATTAATCCGCAACGAGTGAAGAATTGGATGAAGGCAGAAGCGGCAAAGCTTGGCTTAAAACCAATTGACGTCTTGCTCGTTTCCGCTGTAAAAGGGAACGGCATGAGTGAAGCACTCGACGCAATCGAGAAATACCGTAAAGGTAAAGACGTCTATGTAGTCGGCTGTACGAATGTAGGGAAATCTACGTTCATTAATCGGATCATTAAAGATGCGACGGGTATGGAGGATGTCATTACGACGTCTTATTTCCCTGGAACGACTCTTGATGTAGTAGAAATTCCATTGGATGATGGAAAAATGCTGATGGATACACCTGGGATCATCAATGATCACCAAATGGCCCATCACTTAGATGCGCACGATTTAAAATTAATTACACCGAAAAAAGAGTTGAAGCCGAAAGTCTATCAACTGAATGCGGAACAGACATTGTTCATTGGTGGACTGGCACGTTTTGATTTCATTCAAGGTGGACGTTCTTCATTCAATATTTACGCAGCGAATGCATTACCAGTTCATCGGACAAAGCTTGAAAATGCAGATGAGCTATTTAAAAATCATCTAGGTGACATGCTTTCTCCACCTGGACCTGCATCCCTCGAAAATCTGCCGCCACTTGTGCGCCATGAATTTTCGATTAAGGAAGCAAAGACGGACATAGTTATTTCAGGTCTTGGCTGGATTACGATTCAGCATGCGAATGTAAAAGTGGCTGTACATGCACCAAAAGGTGTTAATGTCGTAATCAGACCTTCATTGATTTAAAAGGCTAGGAGGAATGACCAATTGAAAAAATGGTATGCGGTAGTAGGCGATCCGATCGCGCAATCGATGTCACCGGTCATGCACGATCAGTGGTTTGATGAAAACGATTTGGACGCGACATATATACCGATTCATGCAACAGCGGGAAGCTTAGAACAAACGATCAACAGTTTGCGTACACTCGGATGCAGCGGTTGGAATGTGACAGTACCCCATAAACAAGCAATTATTCCTTTCCTTGATGAAGTGGACGAATCGGCAAGGGTCATGAATGCGGTGAATACAGTCTACCAAACCGATCAAGGTAAACTAATCGGTGCCAATACAGATGGTGCAGGTTTCGTGAAGTCTTTGGAGGAGTTTTCCGAATCAGTTACAGGTCCTGTATTACTTATAGGAGCTGGCGGAGCGGCTAGAGGTATCGCCTTTGCTTTGCAGTCAGCTGGTTATGGACCACTCTATTTCACGAATAGGACCGCTTCACGGGCCGCAGAACTGGCGACAGCGATGGATGAAGGTCATGCGCTATCTATTGAAGAGGCAGAAGAACGTCTTGGGGAGTTCGGACTGGTCGTTCAAACTACTTCAGTCGGTATGAACTTTGCGCAAGAAGGGATTCCACTTGATCCAAAGAATATCGCAAGTGGTGTCGTAGTGGCAGATATTATTTATAATCCGCTTGAAACCGAATTTTTACGACAAGCAAAACAAGCAGGTGCTAAGACGATGAACGGTGTAGGAATGTTTGTTCATCAAGGTGCATTAGCTTTTGACAAGTGGACAGGTGTCTATCCTGACACGAAAAGAATGACAGATACGATTACAATGAAAGTTGGCGGGTAAACATGTTAACAGGTAAACAAAAAAGTTTTTTAAGAAGCGAAGCACATCATTTAGATTCATTATTCCAAATTGGGAAAAGTGGTCTGACAGATGCCATCCTCGCTCAAATCGATGAAGCGCTAGAAGCACGTGAATTACTTAAAGTAAGCGTCCTTCAGAACTGCGACGAAGACAAAAAGGAAATTGCTGAAAAGATTGGTGCGTATAAAGGTATTCACGTAGTTCAAATCATCGGCAGCACTATCGTTTTATATAGAGAATCGACAGAGAAAAAACGCATACAATTACCGTAAGGAGAATCAGATGAAGCGAATTGGCATTTTGGGCGGAACTTTCAATCCGCCGCACACCGGACATTTAATGATCGCCAATGAAGTGCGTCATGCACTGCAATTGGACGAAGTATGGCTGATGCCTACTGCAGTCCCGCCGCATAAGATTACGACGGGCGATGCAACAGCAGAGCAACGTCTAGAAATGGTGAAGCTCGCGGCAGATGAAGTGGAAGGCTTGCGTGCATCATCGTATGAAATTGAGCGTGGCGGAGTATCATTTACATACGATACGATGTCCCAATTAGTTTTAGACGAACCCGATGTACACTTTCATTTCATCATTGGTGGGGATATGATCGATCAGTTGCCGACATGGTATCGAATTGAAGAGTTACTCGATATTATTACGTTTGTCGGTGTCAAGCGCCCAGGTGCTACTAACGCCTCTGCAATCCCGGTACAACTGGTGGAAACACCTCAACTTGATTTGTCATCCACATTGATCCGCCAGCGTTTTGCAGAAGGAGGAACCGTTCAACTATTGGTTCCTCCCGCTGTCGAAGCTTATATTCGAGAGGAGAGATTATATGGATCTTCAACAAGTTCGAAATGATCTGGAACAACGCTTACCAAAAGCACGCTATGAACATGTGTTGCGTGTCACGGAAACTGCAAAGAAGTTAGCAGAAGAAGTGGGGGTATCAGTAGAAAAGGCTGAAATTGCGGGCCTATTTCATGACTATGCCAAATTTATGGATAAAAATGAGTTACTCGAATTATTAAAGCGTGACGAAGACTACGAGCTCTATGCACAGTATCACTCTGAATTATGGCATGCGCCAGTTGGAGCTATGCTCGCGAAAGAGCGTTATGGAGTAGAAGATCACGACATCTTGCAAGCAGTCCGTTTTCATACGACAGGACGTGCTGGGATGAGCGAGCTAGAGAAAGTAATTTATATTGCAGATTTAATCGAACCGGGAAGAAAGTTTCCGGGGATCGAAGAACTTCGCCAACGTATTGACGGAGAACCGCTGGAAGATCAAATGACCGAATGTATCCAGCACACATTTAAATTTTTAGTTCAGCGATACGCAGTCATTTTTCCTCATTCATTTGATTGTTATAATGACCATGTACGTAGAAGAAAGGAACAGTGAAGTATGCCAACATTATTAGAATTAGCTTATGAAGCAGTAGATAGTAAGAAAGCAGAAGATATCGTAGTATTAAACATGGAGGGCATTTCACTAATTGCTGATCAATTCATCATTTGTCATGCAAACTCTGAAAGACAAGTACAAGCAATCGCACGTGAAGTAGCAGATGCAGCTTCAAAAGAAGGCTATCCAGTGAAGCGTTTAGAAGGATTCGACGCAGGTCGTTGGATTTTAGTCGATCTTCTAGATGTAGTCGTTCATGTATTCCACAGAGATGAACGTGGATTCTATAACTTAGAAAAGTTATGGGGAGACGCACAGTTATTAAACGTTGAGGATGAAGTATGAGTTCTTCCTATTCAGCGTTCGCATCCATTTATGACGAACTAATGAATGATATCCCGTATGACGCCTATGTCGAGTTACTCGATTTGGCGTCTGCTGGCGTTTCAGGGAAAAAAGTATTGGATATTGGTTGCGGAACTGGCTTGCTTTCCGCCATGCTTGCAAAAAAAGGAGCACATGTCACCGGTATCGATCTTTCCGCTGATATGCTCGAAGTTGCTTCGCGTCGTGCGGAATCACTTTCTCTTGATATTGCATTAATTGAGCAACCGATGCAGCGACTAGATGTAGAAGGTACATTTGATGCAGCCGTCATATCGATCGATTCCTTAAACTATGTAATGAAACAGGCAGATGTCTTAGAAACATTCCGCCGCGTATATGGAGCGCTTTCTACAGGTGGCGTGTTGCTATTTGATGTGCACTCGCTAGAGAAAATGGATGAAATTTTCCTTGAAGGTCCTTTTGTTTTCGATAATCAACGCATTTCATACATTTGGCAAACAGCTCCTGGCGACGAGATTCACTCAATTTATTCTGAATTGGCGTTTTTCGTGAGACAGGAAGATGGTTCTTATCAGCGTTTTGACGAAGTACATATGCAGCGAACATTTGCGATACCTGAATATGTTCAAATGCTTGAAGAAGTTGGATTTCATATTGAGCGTATTTTTGCAGATTGGGAAGATGAAGCGCCTGAAGAAGAAAGTGAAAGAATATTCTTCCAAGTCCGGAAATAAGTCTTCCATAGTATTTCACAATCGGGTATAGTGAAGGGGACTCCATACGGTGCTGAAAGAAAGGATTGTTGATTATCCGTTCATTCTTTACCGAAAAATGGCGTACATTGATCATTCCTATTGCAGCGTTCGCTGTACTTTCCACTGTTTGGTTTTTTCCCCGAGAACCGTCGGATCAACTTTCCGAAGAACGTGGACAATCCCTATTTGAACCAATTGAAACTACTGAAGAAAATAATGAAGTGGAAGCACCGATCGAGTTAGTGGCTGAAGCGGTCTCTGTTGCTATTCTTGTAGATGTAAAAGGTGCAGTCAAGCATCCCGGACTCTATTCAATGCAAGAAGGTGATCGCTTGCTTGATGCTGTTGACAAAGCAGGAGGTTACACGGAGGCAGCTGACACTAGGTTGTTAAATCATGCGCAAAGACTGCAGGATGAATCTGTCGTCTATGTACCGATCGCAGGAGAAGAACCACCGGTATACGAGCAACCAGCCGCAACGTCATCTTCTGCGTCTGAGAGTTCCGCTTCGAAAGTAAATATCAATGTAGCGAATGAAAGTGATTTTCAGACGCTTCCTGGCATCGGCCCAGCAAAAGCTACGGCGATTGTACAATACCGTGAAGAGCATGGAGCTTTTTCGCAATTGGATGGAATTAAAAACGTGTCAGGCATTGGTGACAAGACATTTGAAAAATTAGAACCACTTATTATTCTTAATTGATGGAGGCAACCGTATGGAGCGAATTACTTGGGATCAGTTCTTCATGGCGCAAAGTCATTTGCTGGCGATGCGCAGCACGTGCACACGGCTTTCAGTGGGGTCCATTTTAGTACGTGATCAGCGTATTATTGCTGGCGGCTATAATGGTTCGATTTCGGGTGGAGACCATTGTATTGAACATGGCTGTTATGTTGTGGACAATCATTGCGTTCGAACGATACACTCAGAAATGAATGCGTTACTACAATGTGCTAAATACGGCATACCAGTCGCAAAGGCAACCATTTATGTCACACACTTCCCGTGTTTACAATGTAGTAAAGCATTGATTCAAGCAGGTATTGAACGCGTTAAATACGCGGAAGATTACCGAAACAGCGAGTATGCACTCGAGTTGTTTGCGCAAGCGGGTGTCGAGATTGAAAAAGTGCCGTTTGACGAGCGTTCTATCGACTTCGCCAGTGAAGAGAAATTTTCATTATTCAACGAGATGTTGACGAAAATGCAAGAACTTGGCGCTGAACCTGAAGAACTAGATGCCCTTTTACAAAGGGTGAATCACTTATTTGGCAATTAATCCGATCGATACGATGGATGTATATAGCGATTCCTGTAGCGATTTCTGCGTTTGCAGCTGAGCTTTCAGGATCGCTTTTATTTTTAAACGTTGTATTCCTCATACCATTCTACTTTTTGCGAAAAGATTATCTACATCTAATTATTTGCTCGCTTCTCGCTAGTCTCTCTTTTTTCTATTTCTCCAGTCATTCTACAGCGCTTCCTAACGATTCCGTCGTGACATTTCAGTGGAAAGATCAAGTGAAAATCGATGGAGCTAAAGTGAAGGGCTTTGCTACATTACACGACGGTACAATTGTCTATATGATGTATACACTAACTTCCGAAGAGGAAAAGAAACGCTTCCAAGCTGCGCGATTATCTACGTTTTTGTTCACAGCTGAAGTGGAGCCGAAAGAGTTGGAACCGGCAGCCCATGGCTATTCATTCGATATGGCACGCTATTTACGAATGAACGGTGCGGCGGGAATTCTAGAAGCCACACGTATCACATCTAGTCAGCCCCTCACAACACTTCGAACGCGACTCTCGCATTACCGCTTTTCTATCAAACAACATATTCACGAGCAGTTTCCGTCTTCACTTGTCACGGAAGCAGAGGCATTATTGATCGGCGACCGTTCTGGTATGGATCGACTCTTGCAGAAAGAATATCAAACGCTTGGCATAACGCATTTGTTTGCTATTTCTGGTTTGCATGTCGGATTACTGACCTTTTTTATACGGGCGATCTTCATGCGAGTTGGTTTTCGAAAAGAATGGGTGACGTACGGGTTACTAGTGTTTTTGCCGATTTACGCATGTGTTGCTGGCGGAGCACCTTCTGTCTGGCGTGCGGCCACTGTCACGATGATTGTATTACTTGCGGTTTCAGGGAATTTGAGATTGCGCCTAGATGATGCACTGGCTATGAGCGCATTGTTTTTTATCGTGATGCAACCTCATATCGTATTCCAGCCTGGATTTCAGCTATCATATTTAGCTGCATTCTCTTTATTGTATTCGTCGGCCATTTTAGGCAAGGCAAAAAATGGATTCGTTGTATCGTTTCTTGTCACGGTTATTACGCAAGTCGCGCTTTATCCTATCTTGTTGTATCACTTCTACGAGTTATCGATTTCTTCTTTTATCGCGAATTTGTTCTATGTCCCTTTGTATTCCATAATTATTCTGCCAGCTAATTTACTACTGTTAGTTTGTACGTATACAATCCCTCCGCTAGCCAGTTTGCTCTTCTTTATTTATGAACCAGTCAGACAATGGATAGGTAGCATGACTACTTGGTTTGCTTCATTTCCATACCAAATGTGGACACCGGGACAGCCGGATGGAATAGGGTCAGCGCTTGCGGTTCTTGGGATCCTAGTATTTCTAGTTTCTCTAGAACGAAAGAAGTTTATTGCGCTAGGTATCGCTGGCTTATTGTTACCGGCATTCTATCTGGAAATCAAACCGATATTACATCGGGACGTGATCGTTTCTTACGTCGACGTGGGACAAGGGGACAGCACGATTATCGAGATGCCTTTTAAAAAAGCAGTGTACATGATAGATACTGGTGGTGTCGTTCATTTTGGTGAAGCGAATTGGAAAACTCCTGAACAGCCTTTTGAAATTGGACGAAATATCGTCGTACCGTACTTAAAAGCAAGAGGTATCACGAAAATTGACCGATTGATGATTTCTCATGCCGATCTTGATCATATGGAAGGTGCGGATGAAGTAATGGAAGAGTTACGGGTGAAGGAAATTCATATACCGCCTGGAAGCGAACAAGAGAAAGCGATGGAAGACGTGTTACGACTGGCCAATGAACAAAAAGTTCCAGTGAAACTCGTTAGGGAAGGTTTTTATTGGAATATAGGTGATTATCAGTTTCAATATGTAGCACCTGAAGAACGTATATATGACGGCAATGACAGTTCACTGGTACTCGTCATGAAGGAGGGTGATCTTCATTTCATCTTTCCTGGAGATTTGGAGAAAGAAGGAGAACAGCGATTTTTGCAAAGGTATCGTTCTGCAGATTTTCAACGTGTTGTGCTAAAAGCGGGCCATCATGGCAGTAAAACATCGAGTACAGAGCCTTTTATCAATTTCTTACAGCCGGAGTTGATCATTGTTTCAGCAGGAAGAAATAGTCGCTATGGACATCCACATGCAGAAGTAGTGAGTCGTTTCATTGAGCATGGCATTCCGTTTTGGTCGACTGCAGAACAAGGGACTATTGAGTTACGTGTAAAGAATGGTGTGTATACGACCACATCTAGTCGCTAAAACAAATAGACACATCCGCCAATTAGGTGGATGTGTCTACTTTATAAAACAGTTGATTAGCGAGCGACGATATCGATGATCGTAGCAACAACAAAAATTGCCGAAAAACCGATAAACGCAACTATAAAGCCGATGCCACTATCAATCGCGTCATTACGTTTGGATTGGACATCATGTTCAAATTCATTCATTGCTACACCTCCTAATTCCATACTAAGTATAGATGAAAGTGAAAGAAAAATCCATATAAATCGACGCTTTTAGGTGTTGCAATGTATGTTGACACAATTTGTTCATAGAGTAAGTGAATTATAAGTTAAAAGAGCGGAAACGCTCATGGCCATTTCCGCTTCATCCATTCTAGTTAATAGTATCTGTCCTTTTCTGCTGTCTCTCGATGGTTCGGTGTCATTGGTTCTTGCTTCGGTGTCAAGTGACCGAGTTCGGCCAATTCCAAAGAGATTTCTTCCTTCTCCTCAGCTTTTGAATTTTTGCGTGGATTTGCTTCTAGACGCTTAGATTTTTTCATCAATAAACCTCCTTTACTTGCTAGTATGGAGAAATAATTGATTTTCATGTATAGTTAGCACAGGTTTTTACATGCAAGTACTCGTTAACAGAGGTGAAGAAAGTGGTTACAAAAATTTGGAGTCAAATTGAAAAAGGCGATGTGCAACCAGTTTATTTACTGACTGGTACAGAGCAACATTTATTGGATGAAACGATAAAGAAATTGATTAAGGCAGTGCCTGGCATGACATCATCCGAAGTGAATCGTTTTGATTTGGAAGAGATACCTATCCAGGCGGTTCTTGAAGTAGCGAATGAATTTCCATTTTTAGTCGATCATAAATTAATCGTCGCAAAAAACTGTTCATTTTTGAAAGCAACCGATAATTCAAAAGAAAAACAGAACCATCAATTAGAATTGTTGGAAAAGTGGCTGGAAAATCCATCGCCTACCGCAACGGTAGTATTTGTGGCGCCGTATGAAAAATTAGATGCACGAAAGAAAATCACGAAGAAAATTAAAAAGCATGCAGTTGTTGTGGAAGCTGTGGCTTTGCAAGGACAAGATTTATCTACGTGGATTATGCAACAAGGGAAAGATAAAGGGATTATGTTTGATAAAAAGACAGCTGAATTCCTCATGGAGATGTCAGGAACTGATTTGCTGACACTTTCTACTGAAGTAGACAAGCTAGCGGGTTATTTGGCATTCAGTGGCACGGTAGACGTCGATATGATCGAACAATTGGTTGCTAGAACGCCCGAGATGGATGTATTCCGCCTGACGGATTCATTCGTTAATAACAAACGTGCGGAATCACTCGCTGTCTATCATGATTTATTACGTAATGGCGAAGAGCCGATTATGATGGCGTCACTCATCGCGAGCCAAGTACGTTTGATGATCCATGTGACAAATCTCCGAAAAAAAGGTTATCAGCAACAACAGATCGCCACAACCCTTCATATCCATCCGTATCGCGTCAAATTGATGATGCAACGGAAACTGCCACCTTTACCAGTTTTACTGAAGGCATTGGATGATTTGGCGACGATTGATTTGCAATTGAAGACTACGAGTGGCAATCGCCAGCGTAAACTAGAGTTATTTTTAATGAATGGTCTATAAAAACGCAAAAAAAGACTGCCGTCACGAGGAGGCAGTCTTTTAACATGTCATTATTGAGCTTTTTTAGTTAGACGTGATTTTTGACGAGCAGCAGTGTTTTTTGGGATAAGACCTTTACGGGCAGCAGTATCCAATTGTTTCACAGCATTTCTCAAAAGTTCTTCAGCGTTCTCTTCTTTATTCATAAGAGCCGCATCCGCTTTACGGATTGCAGTACGCATAGAAGCTTTAACGTGCGAGTTTGCTTCGTTAGCAGCAGCACTTTGTTTCACGCGTTTGATAGCACCTTTAATGTTTGGCATTTCATTCACCTCCAGCTTTCAGGTAAGGCAAGAGTGTTTCCACAATCATCCGGACA
Source organism: Sporosarcina ureae (assembly GCF_029267015.1). Lineage (GTDB taxonomy): Bacteria > Bacillota > Bacilli > Bacillales_A > Planococcaceae > Sporosarcina > Sporosarcina ureae_D. The sequence continues at coordinate 42,588 of NZ_JARIEA010000081.1, forward strand.
TCTCTTTACAACAAGCATAATTTTAACAAAGCTCATGACAGATTGCAAGAAAAAAAGTAAAGTGATTCATCTTTACAGCAATCTATTCCAGAATAATCGCCGATTAATTGCACAAACTGGCTAGTAGAGGTGAAAAAAATGAGCGAAATCAACTACTATCGAACGGATTTAATTGATGAAAGTGATGAGTTTGTCAGGCATCAGACGGATCAAGAAGAAAAGAAATTGAAGGAAATGTCTGGAATACGTGTCGAAGAACAAACAATTGGGCGAATTAAAGCAACTACGGTAAAAGTGACAGCAGAAGGTGAGGAAGAAATCGGGAAAGCGAAAGGTACATATATTACGCTGACGATTCCGACACTTGCTGTTCACGAAATCGATGAGATTCAAACATTATGTGAACTTGTGGTCGAAAAAATGGACACCTTAATTAAAGAAAAGATACCGGGAGACGTAAAGAAAGTGTTATATGTCGGTCTCGGTAACCGAGAAATTACGCCTGATGCTGTTGGGCCCGCTGTAATGGATTATGTGAAAGAAGTGATCCCTGATTATTACGAAGCGGATGAGAGTGGTGTTATGGTTTATGCGCCGGGGGTAACGATTCAGACGGGTTTAGAAACTGCTTCATTCGTCAAAGCAATCGTGGATCAAAGTAGGCCGGACCTGTTAGTCGTCGTCGATGCGCTTGCTGCGAGAAGTAGCGCAAGGCTTTGCCGTACGATTCAGCTGACAGATACGGGTATTCATCCGGGTTCAGGTGTAGGGAACAGCCGCAAAGAGTTATCGGAAAAAAGTCTCGGCATCCCTGTCATTGCGATAGGCGTGCCAACAGTAGTGGACGGCCCAGTACTCGTGGCGGATGCAATTGACACGATGTTTGGCTATATCGCAACGAAAATTGAAGAAGATAATATGCCTTCGTCTAAACTCTCAACGGGTCGTTTTCCTCAACGCATCGCAAAAGAGGCAGATCGCACAGCACTTGGACCTATATTCGGTGATTGGTCGTCATGGACGCATGAAGAACGAATTAAATTATTTGAAGAAGTATTGACCAATCAGGAGTTGTCGACATTTATATCTCCAAAAGAAATTGATTCGTGGGTAGCGAACTATGCCACTGCATTGTCTTCTTCATTAATTCGTTGGATTCATAAAGTAAATACGTGAACTAGTCATTGACCTTTTTTCTTCTGCATATTGTGGAAGATGGAGGGATTACTATGAAAAAAACTTTGCAAATCTGGATGAGCGTTATTTTTGTATTGTTCATCTTCCCTGTCGTACTGCAGTACATTCCTAAACAGCCGACCATTCCCACTGCCCTCTCGTTAAAGGAACCAAGCACAATAGTCTACGCATCCAATGTATTGGAAGAGGATATTCGACCAAAAACAGAAGGGAATGTGTTGATCTATTCAACACACTCACACGAAGCATATGAACCGATTACGAAAGCCGTCGATGGAAAAGTAGCGGTATCTCACCATTCGGAGAATATTTTAAAAGTGGGCGCGCGACTAAAAGAGAATTTAATATCACATGGGCTTGGGGCAGAACAGCTCGATATCGATATTGTGAAAATCATGCAACAAAAGAAGATACCGTATCATCGATCGTATGCTGCGATCAGGCCGTATGTGGAAAAGAAGGTTAACGAACAATCTTATGATTTAGTCATCGACATGCACAGGGATTCGCTCGGTCCTTCTAAAACGACCATAACGCACGCCGGTCAACGCTATGCAAAAGTGGCATTTGTCATTGGAAGAGACCACCCGTATTACGAACGGAATTTGGCCAAAGCGAAGCAATTGAAAAGTGAAATGGAAAAAATAGTGCCGGGTATCACGCGAGAGATCATCATCAAAGGTGGCCGTGGAGTAGACGGTAAATACAATCAAGATTTAAATACAAGCATCATTTTAATCGAAATGGGTGGCGTGGGTAATACTGAAATGGAAATCAATCAAACAATATCTGTCGTTGGTGAATCTATTTCCGCTATGATGATCGTGCAATAATCTTTCAAATATTGAAGTCTGAACCGTTCACTGCTATAATTCAAGTAGCTTAAATAGGTACGTACATGTAGGAGTGAACAGTGATGAATCAAGAGCAGAGAGCAGCACGTCAAAAAAACATCCGAAATTTTTCTATCATCGCCCATATCGACCATGGAAAGTCCACGCTGGCTGATAGGATTTTAGAAAAAACGGAAATAGTGAAAACGCGTAATATGAAATCGCAATCATTGGATTCGATGGACCTGGAACGTGAACGCGGGATCACCATTAAACTGAATGCCGTTCAATTGGTATATACGGCAAAGAATGGTGAAGACTATACGTTTCACTTGATCGATACACCAGGACACGTCGATTTCACATATGAAGTATCGAGAAGTTTGGCAGCTTGTGAAGGCGCTATTTTAGTTGTAGACGCTGCACAAGGTATCGAAGCCCAAACATTGGCGAACGTCTACTTGGCGCTAGATAATGATTTGGAAATCTTACCTGTCATTAATAAAATCGATTTACCAGCAGCTGATCCAGAACGTGTAAAAAAAGAAGTTGAAGAAGTTATCGGATTGGATGCTTCGGAAGCGGTTTTAGCTTCAGCGAAAGCAGGAATTGGCATTGAAGAAATTCTGGAGCAAATCGTAGAAAAAGTGCCAGCACCTCAAGGAGATCCTGAAGCGCCATTAAAAGCGTTGATTTTCGACTCCCATTACGATCAGTATAAAGGCGTGATCGTCAATATCCGTATTGTTCAAGGAAAAGTAAAGCCGGGCGATAAAATTCGCATGATGGCAACAGGTAAAGAATTTGAAGTGCTTGAGACAGGAGTCTTTACTCCGACAATTTCTCCTCGCGAAGAATTGACTGTAGGGGACGTAGGTTTCTTGTCTGCTTCTATTAAAACGGTAGGGGATACACAAGTGGGAGATACGATTACACTTGTCAATGATCCTGCAGATGAAGCATTACCTGGTTATCGTCGTATGAATCCGATGGTGTTCTGTGGATTGTATCCAATCGATACGTCTAAATATAATGATTTGCGTGAAGCTCTTGAAAAATTAGAGTTAAATGACTCCGCACTTGAATATGAACCGGAGACATCCCAAGCACTAGGGTTTGGTTATCGCTGTGGTTTCCTCGGCTTATTGCACATGGAAATCATCCAAGAACGGATCGAACGTGAATTCAAGATCGATTTGATCACGACAGCGCCGAGTGTTATATATAAAGTAAACTTAACGGATGGTTCAACGATGAATGTAGATAATCCATCGATGATGCCAACTGCACAAAAAGTAGATTTCGTAGAAGAACCATATGTTAAAGCGTCTGTCATGGTGCCGAATGATTATGTTGGTGCTGTTATGGAACTATGTCAACGTAAGCGTGGAGATTTCATTACGATGGATTATATAGACAGCACACGTGTCAATATTATCTATGAGTTACCATTGGCGGAAATTGTCTATGATTTCTTTGACCAATTGAAATCCAGCACAAAAGGCTATGCTTCGCTGGATTATGAATTAATTGGCTATAAGCGTTCAAAACTCGTGAAGATGGATATTCTGTTGAACGGTGAAACGGTCGATGCACTGAGCTTTATTGTGCACAATGACTTCAGCTATGAGCGCGGAAAAGCAATCGTTGAAAAACTGAAGTCGTTAATTCCAAGACAACAGTTCGAAGTTCCTGTTCAAGCGGCGATTGGTCAAAAAATCGTTGCGCGTTCAACTATTAAATCAATGGGTAAAAACGTTTTAGCAAAATGTTACGGTGGAGATATTTCCCGTAAACGTAAATTGCTTGATAAGCAAAAAGAAGGTAAGAAAAAAATGAAACAAGTTGGCTCGGTGGAAGTTCCACAAGAAGCGTTCATGGCTGTTTTGAAGATGGATGAAGATTAATTGAACTCAGCAAAAAGGGGGCAAATCGCCCTCTTTTTGCCGTTTACATACTCATATAAAGGATGTGACAGCATGCGGGGAGTGTATATCCATATACCGTTTTGCCAGCAAATTTGTCATTACTGTGATTTTAATAAAGTGTTTTTGAAAAACCAGCCGGTCGATCGATATATCGAAGCGATTGGTAAAGAGTTTTATTATATGAAAGAAGCCGGCCATTCATTTGAAGAAGTGGAAACGGTATTCTTAGGTGGTGGCACGCCAACAGCGCTTAGCGTCGAACAACTTGACCGGTTACTGACGATTGTTTCACAGTACATTGATGTGACAACGTTAAAAGAATTCACAACCGAAGCAAATCCTGACGATCTGTCGGAAGGACAACTATCTATTTTGAAAGAAAAAGGTGTCAATCGTTTATCAATCGGCGTTCAAACCTTCAATGAACGATTACTGAAACAAATCGGACGCACGCATTCCAACGAAGACGTGGAACGTGTCATTGCGGCTGCACGTAGTGTCGGTTTCGAGAATATCAGTATCGATTTAATGTACAGCTTACCGACGCAGACAGTAAGCGAATGGCAAGAGACGCTTGATCGGGCATTGGCGCTTGATTTGCCGCATTACTCCGCTTATTCATTAATTGTTGAACCGAAAACGGTGTTTTACAATCGAATGGTTAAAGGGAAATTGCCATTGCCTGGAGAAGATGCCGAAGCTGAAATGTTTGAGATGGTCATTGAACGCATGAATGCAGCAGGCAGGGAACAATATGAAATCAGCAACTTCGCAAAACCTGGATATCCTTCGTTTCATAACTTAATTTATTGGGAAAACTCCCAATATGCAGGTATTGGTGCAGGTGCGCACGGCTATCTCGGCAAAGAACGCTATGCAAACGTAGGACCGTTGATGCACTATATCGATCACTTAGAAGAAGGCAAGTTACCTCGTAAGGACGTTCATGAAGTGACACTGGCGGAATCAATGGAAGAAGAAATGTTTCTTGGTTTGCGAATAGTTGAAGGAGTGTCTATGCAGGAATTTGAGAAGAAGTTCAACCGATCGATCAAGGAAGTATTCGGTAAACCGATTGATAAACTGCAACAACAAGGGCTGCTTCACATCGATGGAGATCTTCTACGCCTTACACGTAAAGGTGTTTTTCTAGGGAATACAGTGTTTCAAGAATTTTTATTAGGTGATTGAGTTTGATTCGTTGACATATAAAATAGAATTTGATAAATTATAAAGTAGTATTAGCACTCGCAGTTAATGAGTGCTAACAGGAGTGATGATCATGTTGACAAACAGACAATTGCTCATACTACAATTGACAGTGAAAGATTTTATTGAGTCTGCTCAACCTGTTGGTTCCAGACAACTGTCAAAGAAACCGGAAGCGCCATTTAGTTCGGCAACCATTCGGAATGACATGGCGGATCTGGAAGATATGGGTTATCTAGAAAAGACTCACACATCATCTGGAAGAGTGCCTTCAGAAAAAGGCTATAGGTTCTTTGTGGATCATTTATTACAGCCACAAGCCTTAGGTCTTGAAGACAGCTTGCAGTTGCGTACAGTGTTTCAGGAAAAAGTCGGAGAGTCCGAGGAATTGATACGGAAGTCCGCAACAATTTTATCGGATTTGACGAATTATACGTCCATTCTACTCGGACCTGATACTTCTACGCATGCCGTCAAGAAATTCTCTATTGTTCCACTGGATCAACAACGGGCAGTGGCGATTATCGTAACAGATAATGGACACGTGGAAAATCGGATGTTCGATGTACCACCTGGCCTCACTGCTTCGGAAATTGAGAAGACGGTAAATATTTTAAATGAACGCCTAATAGGCACATCGCTTGTACAGTTGCAGAAAAAATTGCAGCTCGAGGCGAAACATGTATTTGAACAGCATATTCACCAAGCCGAACAACTATTCAGCTCGCTGCAGCAAGCAATGGTAGTAGAGCCTGAAGAACAATTGTATTTCGGCGGGAAATTGAATATGTGGAAACAACCGGAATTTCACGATTTCCAAAAGATGCAATCATTTTTTGAATTGATAGAGAAAGGCAATCCTGCCATGGGGCTTTTCAAAAATAACGAGCAAGGTATACAAGTTCGTATCGGTTCAGAAAACAACGTGATTGAAATGGAAGACTACAGCGTGATCACTTCCACTTACTCGGCAGGAGAGAATATGGAAGGTTCCATCGCAATTATCGGTCCGAAGCGGATGGATTACGGAAGAGTCATTACATTGCTCGACATACTTAGCAGTGATCTATCTTCTGCACTACATCGGTTAACTATCGGACAAGACGGGAACGGGAGGCAAGACACGTGAAAGAAAACGAAAAGTTCGAAGAGCATCTAGATGAAAATCTTTCCGAAGATGAGCAAGAGCTTACTGAAGCGGCAGATCAGCCAGAGGTTGAAGAAGTCGTGGAAGTACTCACTACAGAACAAGAACTCGAGAAAAAAATAGATGAATTAACGAAAGCTCTTGAAGAAGAAGAGGGTAAGAAATTACGCGTATTGGCGGATATGGAAAACGTCAAAAGACGGGCTGCACTCGACTATCAAACGTTGCAAACATACCGTGCACAAAACGTAATGGTGAATATTTTGCCTGTACTGGATAACTTCGAACGTGCACTTGCGGTTGAAGCAAAAGAAGAAGAGACGAAGGCCCTCTTAACAGGGATGGAAATGGTCTATCGTTCATTAGTAGAAGCGTTAAAATCGGACGGACTTGAAGAAATTGAAGCACTTGATCAAGAATTCGATCCGAACTTCCATCAGGCAGTGATGACAGGCAATGAAGAAGAGAAAGATTCTGGAATTGTTTTGGAAGAACTGCAAAAAGGATATAAACTTAAAGAGCGTGTACTTCGACCATCCATGGTTAAAGTAAACGAATAAAAACTAATTTTTTCACATTATAGGAGGAAAATCAAAAATGAGTAAAATTATTGGTATTGACTTAGGAACAACAAACTCAGTAGTAGCAGTATATGAAGGCGGAGAAGCGAAAGTAATTCCGAATCCTGAAGGTAACAGAACATCACCATCCGTTGTCGCATTCAAAAACGGCGAAAGACAAGTTGGAGAAGTAGCTAAACGTCAATCGATCACAAACCCGAACACAATTATGTCTGTTAAAAGACATATGGGTACGGACTTTAAAGTAGAAGTTGACGGCAAAGAATATTCTCCTCAAGAAGTTTCAGCTATGATCCTTCAATACATGAAGGGCTACGCTGAAGAATACTTAGGCGAAAAAGTAACGAAGGCTGTTGTTACAGTGCCTGCGTACTTTAACGATGCACAGCGTCAAGCGACAAAAGATGCTGGTACAATTGCGGGTCTTGAAGTAGAGCGTATCATCAACGAGCCAACAGCAGCTGCACTTGCTTACGGTTTGGATAAGACAGAAGAAGATCAAACCATTCTAGTATATGACCTAGGTGGCGGTACGTTTGACGTATCTATCCTTGAACTAGGTGACGGAGTATTCCAAGTACGTTCAACAGCAGGTGACAATAAACTTGGTGGAGACGACTTTGATGATATTATTATGGATTACTTAGTACAAGAATTCCGTAAAGAAAATTCCATTGATCTTTCTAAAGATAAAATGGCTATGCAACGTCTAAAAGATGCAGCTGAAAAAGCGAAGAAAGATTTGTCAGGTGTAACATCTACTTCAATCTCACTTCCGTTCATTACAGCTGGAGAAGCAGGACCATTACACATGGAAATCACTTTAACTCGCGGTAAATTCGATGAGTTGACTGCTAGCCTAGTTGAACGTTCTATGATCCCGACTCGCCAAGCGCTTAAAGACGCAGATCTTTCTGCATCTGAAATCGATCGCGTAATCTTAGTTGGTGGATCTACACGTATTCCAGCAGTACAAGAAGCAATCAAAAAAGTAACAGGTAAAGAGCCATTCAAAGGCGTAAACCCTGATGAAGTAGTAGCAATGGGTGCAGCAGTTCAAGGTTCTATCCTTACTGGAGACGTTAAAGACGTAGTACTTCTTGACGTAACACCTCTATCACTAGGTATCGAAACGATGGGCTCTGTTTTCACTAAGCTAATCGACCGCAACACGACAATCCCGACAAGCAAATCACAAGTGTTCTCTACAGCGGCAGACAACCAGCCAGCAGTAGATATCCACGTATTGCAAGGTGAGCGTCCGATGGCGACTGACAATAAAACATTAGGCCGTTTCCAATTGACGGACATTCCACCAGCACCACGTGGCGTTCCACAAATCGAAGTAACATTCGATATCGACAAAAACGGTATTGTAAACGTTAAGGCGAAAGATATGGGTACACAAAAAGAACAGAACATCACGATCCAGTCTAGTTCAGGCCTTTCTGATGAAGAGATCGATCAAATGGTTAAAGACGCAGAAGCTCACGCTGAAGATGATAAGAAGCGTAAAGAAGAAGCGGAACTTCGCAACGAAGCAGATCAGCTAGTATTCATGGCTGAAAAGACACTTAAAGACCTAGAAGGTAAAGTGGATGAAGCGGAAGTGAAAGAAGCTGAAGCGGCATTGGAAGAATTGAAAGCTGCTAATGAATCTGGAGATCTTGAAGAAATTCGTACGAAGAAAGAAAAACTTGACGAATTAGTACAAGCTCTATCTGTAAAACTATATGAGCAAGCTGCTGCAGAAGCACAAGCTGCACAAGGTGATGCACAACCAGGCCAAGAAGATGATGGTGTAGTGGACGCAGATTTCGAAGAAGTAGAAGATGACAAAGACACTAAATAAGTAATTTGAAATAGCTATTGACGGAAAAGTCAAAGTCCGAAATTCCGGCTTTGACTTTTTCGTTTGTTAACTTAACAAAATTCGATTTCAACGTGTTACAATGGACAACAGGTAAAATGCGATGAGGGGTGCAATGAATGAGTAAACGAGATTACTATGATGTGCTAGGCGTTTCTAAATCTGCAACGAAGGAAGAAATCCGCAAAGCATATCGTACACTTTCTAAAAAGTTCCATCCGGACTTGAACAAAGAAGCGGATGCGGAAATGAAATTCAAAGAGGTAACAGAAGCATTTGAAGTATTAAGCGACGAGAATAAGAAAGCCGAATACGATCAATTCGGACATAATGGACCAGGTGCTGGATTTGGTGGATTCGGTGGCGGTGGTGGAGATGGCTTCGGTTTCGAAGATATTTTCAGCACATTCTTCGGAGGTAGTGCAAGAAGAAGAGATCCAAACGCTCCACAAAAAGGTAATGACTTGCAATACACGATGACAGTCGACTTCATGGATGCTATTTTTGGTAAAGAAACTGAAATTGATATTCCTCGTGAAGAAGAATGTGATACATGTGACGGTACAGGTGCTAAAAAAGGCACAAGCGTCAAAACATGTACGGAATGTAATGGATCGGGCGAGGTTTCGTTTGCTCAAAACACGCCATTCGGTCAAGTGGTCAATCGCAGAACATGTCCTACATGTCAGGGAACAGGTAAAATCATTCCTGAAAAATGTGAAACATGCCGAGGTAAAGGCCGCGTAACGAAAAACAAAGTTATTAAAGTAACCATTCCTGCCGGTGTAGACCAAGGCCAACGTCTGCGTGTAGGCGGTCAAGGTGAAGCGGGTATAAACGGAGGACCTCCTGGAGACTTGTATATCGTCTTTAATGTACGTCCACATAAACGTTTCATTCGCGAAGAAGATGACATTATCCTTGAATTGAACTTGACGTTCCCACAAGCATCACTCGGAGACGAGCTCGAAGTTCAAACAGTACACGGCAAAGTGAAGTTAAAAATTCCGGCTGGTACACAAAACGGCACAACTTTCCGCCTTCGAGGCAAAGGAGTTCCGAACGTACACGGTCACGGTACAGGTGATCAACATGTCATTATCAAAGTGACAACACCGAAAAAGATGACAGAGCGACAAAAAGAATTATTGCGTGAGTTCGCATCAATCGAAGGGGAATCACCAGATGAGTATTCCAGCTCGTTCTTCGATAAAATCAAACGCACTTTTAAAGGTGAATGAAAGGATGACTAACTGTGAAATGGTCTGAAGTTTCCGTCCACACGACGCATGAAGCGACTGAGGCAGTAGCAAATATCTTGCATGAAGCAGGAGCGAGCGGAGTTGTTATTGAGGACTCTGAAGAATTTGATAAAGAGCGAGTGGATCAATTTGGCGAAATATATGCACTCGATAAAGATGATTTTCCGAACGAAGGAGTCATCATCAAAGCGTATTTGCCTGTCACTAGTTTCATCAACGAAACAGTTGAAAACCTTGAACTGGAAATAGAAGGCCTTCGTCAGTTTTCATTAAATCCTGGTCGCTTTACTATTGGCATTACAGAAGTAGATGAAGAAGATTGGGCCAACTCATGGAAACAGTACTTCCATCCGGTGAAAATATCGAAGCGGTTCACGATTGTCCCTACATGGGAAGAGTATACCCCAGTGGAAACGGATGAATTGATCATTGAACTGGATCCCGGTATGGCTTTTGGAACGGGTACACATCCTACTACAGTCCTTTGTTTGCAGGCTCTCGAGAAGTATCTTGAACCTAACCAAACGATTGTCGATGTAGGAACCGGTTCAGGCGTGCTTGCGATTGGTGCTGCTTTACTTGGTGCCAAACACATTACCGCACTTGACCTAGATGAAGTAGCTGTTCGCGCTGCAGAGGAAAATGTTACGTATAACCATGTGGATGATCGCATTACGGTCTTGAAAGGCAATCTTCTCGATTCCATCGAAGAACCCCCGGACTTGATTATTGCGAATATTTTAGCGGACGTTATCATGTCGTTTTCTCAAGATGCTTACCAACTTGTCAAACCAGGTGGCTTATTCATTACGTCGGGGATCATTGGAGCCAAACGCGATGAAGTGCGTAATGATCTAATCGCACAAGGTTTTGAGATTTTGGAAACGGTTCTTATGGAAGACTGGGTAGTCATCATCGCGCGCAAAGGTTGTGAATAATCATGCAACGCTATTTTCTAAATCATCCATTTGATGAGCAAGGTCAAGTTGAGATTAGCGGAGATGATTATAAGCATATTGTCAAAGTCATGCGTATGACGCCAGGTCAGGAAGTAGTGACGGTTTATGAAGGCGTTGCTTCTATTGCCATCATAGATAGCATGAGTGAAGATGCGGTGATCGTTTCTCAAAAGAAACAACTAGACAAAGACAATGAATTGCCGATTTCCGTAACGATTGTTTGCGGTTTACCTAAAGGTGATAAGCTCGACTTAATTACACAAAAGAGCACTGAGCTCGGAATGAGCCAATTGATTCCTTTTGCTGCAAGCCGATCTATCGTTAAATGGGATGCAAAAAAAGTTGACAAGCGCATAGACCGTTTGCAAAAAATTGCCAAGGAAGCTGCTGAGCAATGTCATCGTAACCATGTGCCAGAGATTTTATCTGTCCAAAGCATCAAGCAACTGATCACGTATACGGATTCTTTTGATGTCAAAATGTTTGCGGATGAAGAAGATGCGAAAAGTGATGTGCCGCATAAGATTGCGGACCGTCTCAAAAACGTGTATCATGGACAATCGATAGTAGTTGTTTTTGGTCCGGAAGGCGGATTGGCGCGTGAAGAAGCCGATTTACTACAACAAGCCGGCTTCCTTCCGGTGTCGCTTGGACCTAGAATCCTGCGTACGGAAACAGCTCCTTTGTATGTATTGTCCGCTATGTCTTATGAATTTGAATGAAAGAAGTGAACAACTTATGTCTTCAGTTGCTTTTCATACACTAGGCTGCAAAGTGAATCACTACGAAACAGAAGCTATTTGGCAACTGTTTCAAGAAGCAGGCTATGAAAGAGTAGAGTTTGATAAGAATTCTGATGTCTATGTTATTAATACATGTACCGTTACAAACACCGGTGATAAGAAGAGCCGGCAAGTAATTCGTCGCGCTATCCGGAAAAATCCGGACGCGGTCATTTGTGTAACAGGGTGTTACGCGCAAACGTCACCGGCAGAAATTATGGCAATTCCCGGTGTGGATATTGTCGTAGGTACTCAAGATCGTTCTAAATTGCTTGGATTGATCGAACAGTTCCGTGAAGAGCGCCAGCCGATCAACGCGGTACGTAATATTATGAAAAACCGAGTCTATGAAGAACTTGACGTGCCTTCGTTTACAGACCGTACGCGGGCTTCCTTGAAAATTCAGGAAGGGTGTAATAACTTCTGTACGTTCTGTATCATTCCGTGGGCTAGAGGATTAATGCGCTCACGTGATCCGGAAGAAGTTATCCATCAAGCACAGCAACTTGTCGATGCGGGTTACCTGGAAATTGTGTTAACAGGTATTCACACAGGCGGTTACGGTGAAGATTTAAAAGACTATAATCTAGCCCGTCTGTTACGTGATTTGGAAACGCAGGTAAAAGGATTGAAACGCCTTCGTATCAGTTCGATTGAAGCGAGCCAATTAACAGATGAAGTCATCGATGTGTTGCGTAATTCCAACATTGTCGTACGTCACTTGCATATTCCGATTCAATCGGGTTCGGACACTGTACTGAAACGCATGCGTCGTAAATATACGATGGAATTCTTCTCAGATCGTTTAAAGCGTTTGAATGAAGCACTGCCTGACCTTGCAATTACTTCAGATGTCATCGTAGGTTTCCCAGGGGAGACGGAAGAAGAATTTATGGAAACGTATAACTTTATTCGCGACCATAAGTTTTCTGAACTCCACGTGTTCCCTTATTCGAAGAGAACAGGCACGCCTGCTGCACGTATGGAAGATCAGGTAGACGAGAACGTGAAAAATGAGCGCGTTCATCGCTTAATTACATTGAACGACCAATTAGCGAAAAATTATGCCGCTCGTTTTGAAGGTGAAGTACTAGAAGTCATTCCTGAAGAGCGCTATAAGCTAGATGGCGACGACAATCTCTATGTGGGCTATACAGATAATTACTTAAAAGTAGTGATGCCAGCAGATGAAACGATGATTGGAAAAATCATTAAAGTGAAAATCATGAAAGCCGGCTATCCTTACAATGAAGGTCAACCTGTACGTGTCCTTACAGAAGAAAAAATAACGATGTAAAAAGATCACCTGTAATGGGTGGTCTTTTTCGTGCAACGAAATGAAAGCTTTGATATACTGAAAAAAACGATGTGCAAAAGGAGCGCTTTCATTGACTACAAATTATGCCGCTTATATTGATCATACGTTGTTAAAGGCAGAAGCTACGAAACAGCAAATACTGGATTTATGTGAAGAAGCGAAAAAGTATTCATTTGCTTCAGTGTGCATTAATCCGACGTGGGTTAAGACAGCTGCAGAAGCTTTACAAGGTACCGAAGTAAAAGTGTGTACGGTCATCGGTTTCCCGCTAGGTGCAAACACGCCTGAAGTAAAAGCTTTCGAGGCGAAAGACGCGATTGCTAACGGTGCAACAGAAGTAGATATGGTCATCAATATCGGTGCGCTTCAAAGTGGGTTACTTGAACAGGTGCAAAAAGATATTGAAGCGGTTGTAGAAGTGTCAAAAGATCAAGCACTTGTTAAAGTCATTATCGAAACATCATTGCTTGATGATATTCAAAAGCGTTCAGCATGTGAACTTGCTGTACTCGCAGGAGCAGATTACGTCAAAACATCTACTGGATTCTCCACTGGCGGCGCAACACCTGAGGACGTAAAGTTGATGCGTTCTGTTGTGGGGCCGGCAATTGGGGTAAAAGCGAGTGGTGGGGTACGTAGCGCAGAAGACGTGGATCGCATGATCAAATCAGGTGCTACACGCATCGGGGCAAGTTCAGGTGTTTCCATCGTGCAAGGTCTGTCATCATCTGCTGACTATTGATTATCTCTAGAAAAAAATCTGGAGTTTTTCATGATATTCTAATAGTTTTTATTGACCAATCAGAAAATATGCGTTATAATTTTCTAGTACATAGCAAAGTGCTATGTTCGAAGTGTGTGTTTGGAGGGAGGGACAAGAGATATGACTAAAACAGTCGTTCGCAAAAATGAATCACTTGAAGACGCTCTTCGCCGCTTCAAAAAGACCGTATCCAAGAGTGGTACAATGCAAGAGAGTAGAAAGCGCGAATTCTATGATAAGCCAAGTGTGAAACGTAAAAAGAAATCAGAAGCTGCTCGTAAGCGCAAGTTCTAATTTCTGCCTACATTGAATTTTGACAATAACTACTAATGTAATTTCTTATAAACCGAAGATCCTTCACTGGATCTTCGGTTTATTTTAGTGTCTGGAATTTCAAAGTAGTTCTGAATAAATTATTTAGATAAGGCTAGTATAGAGGATTAGTGCTTGGCCGTATGCAGAAATTAAGGAACCTGTCCAAAGTCACAAAGCGCACGCTTATCCTCCTGGAGTCGCCTTGCTACGCATCAATCCCTTGCAATGTGTGTGGGGATAATCATTGTTGCTAATTGAAGTAAGTGTTGTAATCGATTTTAAACTTCAGTACGTGAATTTAAATAAGTGAAGACAAAACAATAAATCACTTACTATGTACAGTAAGTGATCCAAGTACCCGCACTCACAACGTAGGATGGAAGCGGAAGTTGGGGGCGACTCCCGATGGATCAGCGAAAGCCTTGAGACCCTGGACGGAGCGAGAGCCGTTGCGAAGTACGGCTTTTGCGAGTAAAAGCGAAGCGTTAGGAGCACATCTTTGCACTTAGCGTAGGAAGCGGCTCAAGCCGAGCCCATGGGAAAGCGTCCCCCAACTGGAGCTTCCATCCCGAACCACTCACATCAGCCACCTGTACTTGAACTTGAACCCTGATAAACACTAACCCATAATCCCGAGCATTGATCTCTATAACTTTCTAAGACGACTTCAACTATTACGCTCATGAATATCCATATATAATCCATATACTAACAAGCCATGACGCAACGAAAGAAAAAAATTTATTTAATTGTAATTAAATGAAACCAATTGCTTCTTCAAACGTAAATAGTAAGTATAATAGGCAGTAGAGAGAGGTGAGAACATAATGTCTAAAATGATTAGGTCCGTTTTTCTGCTCATTTTATTCATCGGTACAATCGCATTGCCTTTTATACACTCAGACGCAGCTGAAACAAAAGTATATCAAGTACCCCTTCATCAAGAAGTAGAAAAGGGGCTGCATGCCTTCCTGCAGCGTTCATTTAAAGAAGCTAAGGCAGAAGGTGCAGAGACGATTGTGTTGGATATAGACACTCCTGGAGGCTTTGTAGATGCTGCTGATCAAATCGCAAAGCTGATGAAAACAACTGACGATGTCAAAATCGTCGCATTTATCAACGATCGTGCGCTATCCGCAGGTGCGTTTCTTGCACTTTATGCAGATGAAATCTACATGACACCAAACGGTTCCATCGGGGCTGCACAAGTCATTGACGGTTCTGGAAATGCAGCAGAGACGAAAGCCAACAGTTACTGGTTGGCACAAATGAAAAATGCCGCAAAGCACAATGGTCGTGATCCGCAATATGCATTGGCGATGGCTAATCCAGAAATTGATCTGCCGGACTTACGTGCACAAAAAGGAGAACTTCTGACACTCACTGCTGACGAAGCCGAAAAGGTAGGGTACAGTGAAGGGACAGTGGCTTCATTTGACGAGTTACTGAAGAAGCTGGACTTGGAAGATGCACAAGTCATCTCTACAGCGGAAACGTTTACAGAGAAAATGGCTCGATTCATCACCAACCCAGTCGTTGTACCGATTTTACTTTCCGTTGCAAGTCTTGGACTGATTGTAGAATTATATTCACCAGGCTTTGGTGTACCAGGAAGCATGGGCCTTACAGCTCTATTCTTATTCTTCTACGGACACACAGTAGCAGGTCTAGCAGGTTATGAGACATTGTTATTATTCCTGCTCGGTGTAGCACTTATTATTGCCGAATTCTTTGTTGCAGGAGGGATAGCTGGTATCTTCGGGGTCTTGGCTATCATAGGAAGTATTTTACTGGCAGGCACAAACTTGGCATTCATGGCAGTTTCGGTGCTAATTGCGATAGCCGTAGCATTGATAGGAGCAGTGGTTATTATGAAATTCTTCGGTAAAAAACTTCACCTATTGAATAAAATCATTTTAATGGATACGATGGATACGGAAAGCGGTTACGTTTCCAACAAAAATCGTAATGAGTTATTGCAGAAGGTGGCAACAACAATTACTCCACTTTATCCATCTGGTGTCGCTGAAGTAGATGGCGAACGCATCGATGTAGTATCAGAAGGTCGTTACATCGAAAGTGGCAAAAAAGTAGTGATTGTAGAAGTAGAAGGTTTTAGAATCGTAGTAAGAGAGAAGAAAGAGGAGGAACAAGGCTTATGATGGGACTAGGAACAATCGGGCTGGTAGCAGCAGTCTTTATTATCATCATCGTACTGGCGATATTCTTTACATTCGTTCCAGTAACGCTATGGATTTCCGCTATTGCGGCAGGCGTTCGTGTAAGTATCTTCACATTAATCGGTATGCGTTTACGCCGAGTAATTCCAAGCAGAGTAGTGAATCCGTTGATCAAAGCACATAAAGCGGGTCTGACAGTGTCGATCAACCAGCTGGAAAGTCATTACTTAGCGGGTGGTAACGTAGACCGCGTTGTTAATGCGTTAATCGCTGCGCAACGTGCGAATATCGAGCTGTCGTTCGAAAGAGCACAAGCAATCGACTTAGCGGGACGTGACGTATTAGAAGCGGTTCAAATGTCCGTTAACCCGAAAGTGATTGAAACACCATTTATCGCAGGTGTTGCAATGAATGGTATCGAAGTAAAAGCAAAAGCGCGTATTACAGTTCGTGCAAACATCGACCGTCTCGTCGGTGGTGCGGGTGAAGAAACAGTTGTTGCCCGTGTTGGTGAAGGTATCGTATCCACAATCGGTTCTTCGATCAGTCACGCGAAAGTACTAGAAAATCCTGATTTGATTTCTCAAACAGTCCTGAAAAAAGGATTGGACTCAGGTACAGCGTTTGAAATTCTCTCGATTGATATTGCTGACGTGGATATCGGTAAAAACATCGGTGCGGAACTTCAGACTGAACAAGCGATGGCAGATAAAAACATTGCACAGGCAAAAGCCGAAGAACGTCGCGCAATGGCTGTTGCTAATGAGCAAGAGATGAAGGCGAAAACTCAGGAGATGCGCTCGAAAGTTGTGGGTGCAGAAGCTGAAGTACCTTTAGCTATGGCCGAAGCTTTACGTTCAGGAAATATTGGAATCATGGATTATATGAATTACAAAAATATCCAAGCAGATACAAGCATGCGAGATTCAATCAGTAAAACAGGTTCGGATCAACAACCAAAGAAAGATTAATACTAACAAGATGAATTCCCGGGAAGGGGATGCATAATGGAACAACTGATTATTTTGGGTATCATGTTGGCGCTGGGATCGATATTCGGTAAGAAGAAAGATAAAGATCAACAGAATCAACAAAAACAACAACCGAAACGTCCGCCCAGCCAGCAATGGCCTGCCCAACCGACACAAAGTGAAATGAAACAAAGAGAACCTCAGCGTACGAATGCGGCTCCAGTAGAGAAGCCGCGTTCGCTGAAGGAATTATCCAGAAGTCTCTTTGAAGATATTCAAAAAGAATTTCAGGATATTCAGCAAGAGGTTAAAGAACCTGAGCGCCCTGTAAAGTCACAAGCGCCCCAGTCTGAAATCTTCTATGCGGAGCCAAAGAAACCAGTTAAGCCGGCTTCAACGCCACGTCCAGAGCGTCAAATGAGCAGAGGAAGGCTTAAAGATCAAATGATCATGCAGGAAGATGAACAAATCTTGCAGGAAGACTTGATCCCTAGAACGTCCCAGCAAATCATGCAAGGGATTGTCTATGCTGAAATTTTAGGTCCGCCAAAATCAAAACGGTAATCATGCCACCCCCTGTCTTTTCATAGGATGAGACAGGGGGTTTTTCCATGAAAAAATTATTCGCACTTCATCCATCCATTATCCTAGATGAATTCAACTCATTGCGGATTACCGGCAATTATCGCTTACTCGCTTTAAGCGAACAATCCGTGTCCTTTCAAACGAATGACTATGTCATGACCATCAAAGGAGAAGATGTAACCGTTCTACTGCTGACTGAACAACACGCCCACATATCAATTGATGAATTGCAAGAAGTGACGGTGCGTTTCACACCTGAAGAGGGAAACGGCTATGAGTCCTAAACGATTCGAAGTTCAGGTGACAGATGTGCGCAACGGTTCTAAGTTCCTTGGCAAATTACAGCGAGAGCGTGTCAAAATCAGCAGCTTGTACGTCTCTGGAAGTGCTGTATTTTTTGAAACGGACACGAAGGGAATTAAAGTCATTCGCCGTTTCAGAAGAAATTATCGTGTGAAAGTCCGGATTAGACGTAAAGGTTTAGATACTGTCCAGCACCGGTTATTCGCATCTTTATTGTTCTTGATAGTTTGTTTTATTCCATTCATTGCTTCACTATTTCTATGGGACATTACAGTAGAGAGTGATGTGCCTGAAATTGCACAACGAATGGAGAAGAAGATGGAGAAAGCACAAATTATCGCGCCCTCTTTATTATCTAAATTACCAGAAGAAGACGAAATTCGCCGACTGCTGATGCAGGATGAACCTTCATTGTCATGGATTCGATTCTCTCAAACAGGTACTTCGTTGATTGTTTCACCGATGCTTGCGCCATTGTCTACGGAAATTAAAGAAGAAGTGAATGAAAAGCCATCACATCTCGTAGCGAAAACAGGAGGTGTCATCACACACTTTGCACTAACACGGGGAGAAAGAGCAAGTGTTATTCATCAAACTGTTAAAAAGGGCGATATGCTAGCAACGGGTATTCTCGAACAAGGTGAAAAGACGACTGTAGTAGGGGCGGATGGGGAAGTATTTGCTGACTACTGGTTAGAATGTCATTTTGAATTACCTAGAAAGATTAGTTATTCGATTCAAGGAGAAGAAAATCTTACTATCAGTTGGCAAAAGCCGTGGATAGGTAATCAGATAAAAAATATAGGTTTTAGAAATCCTGTTATTCTTGATAAGAAGAAAGAGAATCACATACAAGAAGTGTTTTTAGAAAAAGGAATGGAAAAGACGATCATCCTTCCCTTAATCAAGTATGATTTATTGTCAAAGAAGACGAATGAGCGCATAATTAAAGAAGAAAACATTTTACATGTGTCCTTCACTAATGATAAAGTGAGTGGGACTATACTATTTTTACTTAACGAAAATATTGCTGAAAAACGACCTATAACTCAAGGAGACTGAATATATTGAGCGAAAATGTACTTCAACTTCATATCGAAGAACCTAACGAAGCGATTATGCTTCTTGGCATTTCCGATCAGAACATGAACCTGATCGAAGAAGAATTAAAAATTTCGATCCACACTAGAGGGGAAACGATCTCGATCAGTGGAGAGCAAGAACAAGCAGAAGCAGCTAAAGTATTGCTGGAACAGTTACTGAAAGTCATCCGTAAAGGGATCAACATCAATCTACGTGATGTGGCAACGGCCATTGAAATGGCAAAGAACGGTACGATTGAATATTTCTCTTCTCTCTATGAAGAAGAAATTGCTCGCAATACAAAAGGAAAAGTCATCCGTGCGAAGACCATTGGACAAAGAGAGTATGTTCAAGCGATTCGTTCGAGAGATTTAGTATTCTGTATTGGACCTGCGGGAACAGGAAAGACCTATTTGGCTGTCGTGATGGCGGTTCAAGCTATGAAAACGGGTTCTGTCAAACGAATAGTATTGACTCGTCCGGCTGTTGAAGCTGGAGAGAGTCTAGGCTTCCTTCCAGGCGACTTAAAAGAAAAAGTGGACCCATACCTTCGACCACTTTATGACGCGCTCCACGACGTGCTGGGAGCTGAACATACAGAACGGTTGATGGAACGTGGCGTGATCGAAATTGCACCATTAGCTTATATGCGTGGAAGAACACTTGACGACGCATTCGTAATTTTGGACGAAGCACAAAATACAACTAAAGCACAGATGAAGATGTTTTTAACACGTCTCGGCTTTGGATCCAAGATGGTCATCACAGGTGATAAAACACAGATTGATCTACCGCGTGGTGCGGAATCAGGATTAATTGTGGCAGAAAGTATTTTAAAAAATGTACAAGATATTCAATTTATGTATTTAGAACAAGGTGATGTAGTCCGACATCCGATTGTAGCGAAGATCATCGATGCATATGAAAACGAGCAGTCAACTAATTAATTGACTGCTTTTTTGAATGCGGAAGATACATAGTCCATCCATCATGTACCAATCATTTGCTGAAAAGGAGGCAACTATATGACAGTTTTAAAGGAACTACTTTCACACTTAAGAAAAGTGAAATTTACATTTCTTTTGCTTCTTGTCGTCTCCCTTTCCAGTGTGCTGTTGTTTTTTCTTATGTACGGGAGCACCCAGAACGAAACGTATGAAATTTCTGTTTTTGAGATTTCGCCAAAAACCATTCGTTCTCCTAAAACAATAGAAGACACCGAGAAAACCGAACTAGAACGTGTGCGGGCGGAACAAGCAGTCCCAAATTCCTATCGCTTCTCAGAGGATATTATGAAAAACCGCCAAGCTATTCTTGGCTCGATCTTTAATGCAGTTAGTGATGTCAAAGTAGAAACAATAGATGATCCGGACTTGACTTCGGGTAAGCAAATGAAGTTGCTTCAAAAGAAATTACAAGGGCTTGAAAATGAAGAAACGTTCTTACCTGTTACAGATGATCAACTTAAACAGTTACTGGCAGCCGAACAAAATGACTTGAACAATTTACAGGAACTGTTGACGCTTGTAGTGGGAAGAGAATTAGCCATTCCATTTAAAGTCGAACAAGTACCCATGCATCGCTATGAAGTGGAGCGGAGAATACGACAGACCAATACATTGCCAAGAGATTTGTTCGACGTAGCACTATCACTGGGACGTATGGCGGTCGTGGAGACCGAAGTGATTGATGAAGCTTTAACAGCGAAGAACCAAGCGGATGCACGGGACGCGGTTGAATCCATCCGTATTTTACAAGGACAGGTCATCGTTCGTGAAGGACAGTTGATTGACCGTGATGTATACCATCAACTACAACTGTCAGGTGTTCTCACTAATCAATCTTCACTCAAACCGACACTTGGAATTATGCTGTTTGTATTATTTGTTTCAGGATTGATTACTATACACTTTGGCAAATCGAAAAGGGAAGAAACATTCAAAAAGAAAGCACTCGTTATCTTCTATATCATCTTATTGCTTGCGGTCGTTTTGATGAAGATCGTCAGTTATATCGACTATGAGTTTGATGTCTTAATTGCATTTTTATTCCCGACAGCGCTAGTGCCCATGTTGATCAAGTTATTAATCAATGAACGATCAGCAGTACTCGCCACGATTATTACTTCGGCAACAGCAGGTATCATGTTGCAAGAAGGTCTGGCCGCCATCATGCAAATGGAAGTCGCACTGTATATTTTATTTGGCGGTATTGTTAGTATTTATTTACTTAGCGAACATGGTAGGCGGTCGACAATACTGCAGACAAGTCTCGGTGTCGCGGTATCGAATATTATGTTTATCATATTTTATTTATTGATGACACAAACTAGCTATACGACACCAGAGCTGATTTTCTATGCTGTCGCAGCGATCTCTTCAGGTTTATTGTCGGGAGCATTGACAATGGAATTATTACCATTTTTCGAGTCGAGTTTCGGTTTGCTTTCCAATATGCGTTTAGTAGAACTTTCCAATCCTAATCACCCATTATTGAAAAAAATATTAGTTGAGACACCAGGGACATATCATCACAGTATTATGGTTGCAAATCTAGCTGATGCAGCATGTGAAGCGATTGGTGCGAATGGATTGCTCGCGCGTGTCGGTAGCTATTACCATGATATCGGAAAAACTATTCATCCTGGTTTTTTCATTGAAAACCAGCATAATGGCCGGAATTTGCACGATGCACTGACACCTGAGAAAAGTCGTGATATGATTATAGCCCACGCGGAAGACGGAGCGAAAATGTTGGAAGCGCATCATATGCCAAAAGAGCTTGTCGCCATCGCGAGACAGCATCACGGGACGAGTAGTGTCAGATTCTTTTATATGAAAGCGAAAGAATCGAATCCCGATGTAAATGAAAATGACTTCCGCTATCCAGGTCCGAAACCACAAACGAAAGAAAACGCCGTCATAATGATTGCCGACAGTGTAGAAGCAGCGGTGCGATCCATGAAAGAACCGACACCGGAGAAAATTGCCGCATTGGTCAAAGGCATTGTGAAAGGAAAAGTAGAAGACGATCAATTTGATGAATGTGATTTGTCATTAAAAGAAATTAAACAAGTAAAAATCTCAATTAATGAAACATTGAATGGAATATTCCATAACCGGATTGAATATCCCGAATAACAAAGGAGCAAAGCAACTATGATAGATTTTTATTTCGAAGATGAAACAGAAAGCGTGGAACCGAATTCAGAGACATTGATCAAGGACTTGTTGACTCATGCATCCACAATGGAAGAAATGGAAGGCTTATATGAGTTGTCCATTACATTTATGGATGATGAATCTATTCAGGCCGTGAATGCCGAGTACAGAGGAAAAGATCGTCCAACTGATGTCATTTCATTTGCGCTTGAAGAATTGTCTGAAGGGGAAGTGGCGATTATTCACGAAAGCGACATGCCGGTTGTGCTCGGGGATATCATTATTTCCATCGATACTGCAAAGCGCCAAGCAGCGGAATATAATCATACGTTCGAGCGTGAACTTGGGTTTCTTGCATTGCATGGATTCTTGCATTTGCTCGGATATGATCATCTAGATGAAAAACAAGAACGTGAGATGTTCAGCAGACAGACGGAGATTTTGACTGCATTCGGGCTGGAGCGTCAGTGAGTATATGAAGACATTCTTGAAATCATTCGTCTATGCATGGGAAGGGATTTTGGATGGCTTTGCGCATGGACGTAATATGAAATTTCATGGTTTATCAGCAATGATTGTAGTAATTGCCGGCTTGTTTACTGGTCTTTCACAAATAGAATGGATAATCATTTTCATCGTCATTGCAGGTATGGTAGCGCTCGAATTAATGAATACAGCAGTGGAATACGTTGTAGATCTTGTGACAACGGATTTTCATCCGCTAGCTAAAAAAGCTAAAGATATCGCAGCGGGATCGGTTCTTGTGTACGCTATAGCAAGTGCGATTGTCGGCTGTATAATTTTCTTTCCAAAATGGTTTGGATAATATGATTGAATGAAGAGGAGAGAACTAGATGCGTGTAGAACAATTAGTGAACGAAGCAAAACAGGCCATGAATACGGCATATGTTCCGTATTCAAAATTTCCAGTAGGTGCTGCATTAGAAACGGAAGATGGCATCATTTATCACGGATGTAATATTGAAAATTCGTCGTACGGATTAACTAACTGTGCAGAGCGAACAGCTATCTTCAAAGCTGTATCTGAAGGTGTCAAGTCGTTCAAATCCATTACAGTCATTGGCGATACTGAAGGTCCAATCTCTCCATGTGGCGCTTGCCGTCAAGTCATTGCGGAATTTTGTGCTCCACAGATGCCTGTGTACTTGACGAACTTGAATGGCGATGTGCAAGAAACTACGGTAGAACAGTTATTACCTGGTGCTTTTACCAAGGAGGATTTAGATTATGCAGAAAAACAACTTTAAGTCAGGCTTTATATCCATTATTGGACGTCCAAATGTAGGGAAATCCACATTCATTAACCGTATGGTTGGGCAAAAAATTGCCATTATGAGTGACAAGCCACAAACTACACGAAACAAAGTACAAGGAATTGTTACAACGGATACGTCTCAGATGATTTTTATCGATACACCAGGTGTTCACAAACCGAAACACCGTCTAGGTGACTTCATGTTGAAAGTGACACGTAGTACATTAAGTGAAGTGGACGTGATCATGTTCATGGTCAATGCGGATGAGAAAATCGGTACAGGAGATCGTTTCATTATGGAATGGCTCGCTAAATCCGAAACGCCAGTATTTTTGGTCATCAATAAAATTGACCTTGTGCATCCCGACACGTTATTTGAGATTATAACGTCGTATACAAACGAAATGAAGTTCACTGAAGTGATACCTATTTCTGCACTGAACGGTAATAATATCGAACGTCTAGTGGAAGTAATTGAAAGCTATTTGAATGAAGGACCTCAGTTTTATGATGCAGAACAAGTGACGGATCACCCTGAACGTTTCATCGTTTCTGAAATGATCCGAGAAAAAGTATTGCATACGACACGCGAAGAAATACCACACTCCATTGCGGTAGCCATTGAGAGTATGGAGCAAGACCCGGAAACACACAAAATGCATATCCGTGCGACCGTTATTGTGGAGCGCGATTCGCAAAAAGGAATTGTCATCGGCAAAGGCGGCAAGTTGTTGAAGGAAGTCGGCGTGAAAGCGAGAAAAGACATTGAAATGTTACTCGGTGAGAAAGTCTATTTAGAGCTATGGGTAAAAGTCCAAAAAGACTGGCGTAATCGTCCTAGTCGTTTGAAAGAATTCGGATTTAACGAGGAAGACTATTAAGCGGTCTTTCTTGTTGAAGGAGAGAGCGCGTTGCTGAATAAATTGGAAGGCTTTATTATCAAAAGTATCCCTTACGGGGAATCCAATAAAATTGTAACGATTTATACGAAAGAAGCAGGAAAAATTACGACGATGGCCAGAGGTGCAAAAAAACCGGCGAGTCGTTTGGCTGCTATTACGCAAACCTTTACTCACGGCTATTTTCTTGTCCGTGCAAGCCGAGGTATGGGGTCGCTTGAACAAGGTGAGCTGATCAGCAGTGTACGTCATATTCGCTCAGATCTAGAGACGACGGCATATGCGGGTTTAATTGTAGAATTACTCGATCGCCTAACGGAAGCAGAGCAGCCGAATGCTAGTATATTCCGTTTGCTTGACGAATCCTTTAATGCGATGGAAGAAGGCTATGATGCAGAAGCAATATCACTGTTTGTTCAGTGGAAAATGTTGCCGGTAGCAGGTATACATCCTATTCTTCACGAATGTGCAAACTGTGGTGCAACTGAAGGAGAATTCGCTTTTTCTTTCCAACAGATCGGTTTTCTCTGTCATCGCTGCTTTAACGTCGATCCGTACATCATTCGTCTGTCACCTACACAGATCAAGTTGATTCGTATGTTTTATAATGTACCCCTTGATCAGATTGGTAAGTTAACGTTGAAAAAAACGACGAAGACCTTTATGGCGAAGCTTATTTCAACGATTTATCAGGAACAAACAGGGATCTTTTTGAAATCTAGAAAATTCATTGAACAACTCGAACGTACACCTGAATTGCAGAAAACGAAAGACCAACCAAAAGAAAGCCCAGAAGAGGAAGGCTGATGCCGACTTCTCCTGGGCTTTTTATGATTAGAATAATAGGTGTTTTTGGATGTATGCTGTAACGTCTGCGATTGGCATACGCTCTTGTTCCATAGAATCACGATGACGAACCGTCACTTGCTGATCTTCTAATGAATCAAAGTCGAATGTGATACAGAATGGCGTTCCGATTTCATCTTGACGACGGTAACGACGTCCGATGGATTGGGAATCATCATATTGTACAGGGAAGTGCTTCGAAAGCTCTGCGTATACTTTTTGTGCATCGTCTGCAAGTTTCTTAGACAATGGAAGTACAGCAGCTTTGATCGGTGCAAGTGCTGGGTGGAAACGAAGTACAGTACGTGTATCACCGTCTTCAAGTTCCTCTGTATCAAATGCGTCACATAGGAATGCCAACGTTACGCGGTCCGCACCAACGGAAGGTTCGATACAGTACGGTACGTATTTTTCATTCGTGATTGGATCTTGGTAGTGGAAATCTTCGCCTGAATATTCCATATGACGCTTCAAATCGAAGTCCGTACGGTTCGCGATTCCCCAAAGCTCTCCCCAACCAAATGGGAATTTGTATTCGATATCCACAGTTCCTTTAGAGTAGTGGGATAGTTCATCTTCATTGTGCTCGCGAAGACGGATATTATCTTTCTTCAAACCAAGATTCAATAACAATCCTTCTGACTGGTCAATCCAGTACTTATACCATTGCTCATCTTCACCAGGCTTACAGAAAAATTCAAGTTCCATTTGTTCGAATTCACGCGTACGGAATGTGAAGTTACCCGGTGTGATTTCATTACGGAAACTTTTCCCTACTTGTGCAATGCCAAAAGGTACTTTCTTTCTCATAGAGCGTTGAACATTTTTGAAGTTCACGAAGATCCCTTGTGCCGTTTCCGGACGAAGGAAGATTTCGTTTGCTGATGAGTCTGTTACACCTTGACTTGTTTTGAACATCAAGTTGAATTGACGGATTTCTGTATAATCCAACGCGCCACATGTAGGACATTTGATTTCATGTTCTTGAATCAAATCGAACATTTTATCAAACGGTAGGCCGTCAACGACCATTTCGATTCCTTTTGCATCCAATGCTTCTTCAATTAATTTATCTGCACGGTGACGGGTATTACATTTTTTACAGTCGATCATCGGATCATTGAAGTTTCCAATATGACCGGATGCTTCCCAAACTTTCGGGTTCATCAGAATAGCGGAATCAAGACCTACGTTATAAGGTGATTCCTGAATGAATTTTTGCCACCAAGCGCGCTTGATGTTATTTTTTAGTTCGACACCTAGTGGACCGTAATCCCAAGTGTTCGCCAAACCACCGTAAATATCAGACCCTGGAAATACAAATCCTCGTTGTTTTGAAAGATTGACTACTTGTTCCATAGATAACATTCTAAACGCCTCCAATTAAAATAAGCACACGTCTCCGGACATAAAATCATGTCCGGGGACGAGTGCATGATAACCCGCGGTTCCACCCCGATTGGTTTTTCAACCCACTTTCACAATGAACATTTCAACTCCCGGCTGCCGTTTTCGTGTAGTTACAGGCTTTCACTATCCCTGTTCGCTCAAAGTTTACACTACTTATTGACCGTTCTTCGTTTACTTCATTCAAAATTAGTTTAGCATGGTTCTCCTTTCTTCGCAATAGCGAGCACATTGATATATAATTAGTAAGTAAATACAACTTTGAAGTCTGAAGGCGGTGACATGTTTGGAATTAAATACACGTCAGAATGAAATCCTCGACATCGTCAAAGGAAATGGTCCGATTACAGGAGAACAAATAGCTGAACGTTTGAATTTGGCGCGCGCTACGATCCGGCCGGATTTAGCGATCTTGACGATGGCTGGTTTTTTGGATGCACGACCTCGTGTAGGATATTTCTATTCTGGCAAGAAGCCTATTAAATCCGTCGCGGATGGCATGGTAGACATGATTGTAGCCAATTATCAATCTAGACCAGTTGTCATCACTGAAAATCTATCTGTATATGACGCGATTTGCCAGCTGTTCTTAGAAGATGTGGGTACACTATTCGTAGTGGATCAGCAGTCGTTATTGACAGGGGTTGTGTCACGCAAAGATTTGCTGAGGACAAGCATCGGAAGAACAGGATTGGAAAAGATTCCTGTTCATGTCATTATGACAAGAATGCCGAATGTTACATATTGCAAAAAGGAAGATACACTTATCTCGGTTGCCAAAAAAATGATGGACAGCCAAATTGATTCATTACCTATAATTCAAGAACGCGATAATGGACTTGAAGTAATGGGGCGAGTGACAAAAACAAATATTACTGCCGCTTTTCTTTCCTTAGTGGAAGATCAAGATGTATGAGGAGTGACTGCATGACAAAATTCACATTATTCATCGTTTCGGATTCTGTCGGAGAAACTGCAGGTCTTGTGACAAAAGCAGCTGCTAGCCAGTTCCGTCATGATTTGGAGACGATTTCGATAAAAAGGTTTTCTTATATAGAGGAGAACTCGCAGTTAGAGGAAATTGTGTTCTTGGCAAAACAACAACAAGCATTGATTGTCTTTACATTGGTTAAAAGTGAAATGAGGGAGCAACTTCATTTACTTTGCGAAGAGTTGAATGTACCTTCAGTGGATCTACTCGGTCCATTGATAGAGACAATAGGTCAGCAGTTGAAACAAGAACCATTTGAAGAACCTGGACTGGTCAGACAGTTGGATGATGTGTATTTCAAAAAAATTGAAGCGATCGAATTTGCGGTTCGTTACGATGATGGAAGAGATACACGAGGTATGTTGGAAGCGGATATCATATTACTAGGTGTTTCACGGACTTCTAAAACGCCATTGTCTCAATTCCTTGCAAATAAAGGGTTTAAAGTAGCAAATGTGCCGCTTGTCCCAGAAGTGGATCCACCGTCAGAACTATTTTCCATTGATCCAATGAAATGTTTTGGTTTGTGTATTTCTGTTGAGCAATTGAATTCAATTCGGAAATCACGTCTAGAAACATTAGGCTTGAAAGATGACGCAAACTATGCGAAAATAACACGTATTCAACAAGAGATAGATTATTTCAATGAAATCACTACACGCATTGGTTGCGACGTCATAGATGTGACAAATCGTGCGGTAGAAGAAACAGCCAATACCATTCTCAAAACACTTTCAGCAAGGAAGGCCAACTGAACAAACCAGTTGGGTCTTCTTTTTTCTGTGCGTCTTCTGTTAGTTCAATATGTCATAAAAAAGGCATGAATGTAGATACTAAAAAAAGTACTAGCGAATGTTGTTGATAAAGAAGGATTTTTGTAAAACGTCTAGAATTTATGTATATAGAGTGGAAATGGTGATAGAATGACAAGAATATCTGATGACACAATTGAGGAAATCCGTTCAGGAACCGACATTGTCGATCTGATCAGTGAATATGTTCAATTAGCGAAAAGAGGGAAGAACTGGTTTGGACTGTGTCCATTTCATGAAGAAGGTAGTCCGTCTTTTTCCGTTTCTGAAGACAAACAATTATTCCATTGTTTTGGTTGCGGAGCAAGCGGTAATGCGATCACGTTCATGATGGATATGGAAAATCGGTCATTCATTGATTCGATCGTCAAACTGGGTAGCCGAATGGGAATGGAATTGGAAAGTTCCCAAACTGACAACCAAGCGTCAAAATCCTCATCTAATCAAAAAATGCTGAAAGCCTACACACTAGCTGCTAATTTTTATAGTCATCTGCTCTTAAACACCATAGAAGGCGAAAAAGCATTAGAATACCTAGAAAAAAGAGGATTTACGCGTGACGAAATAGAACAGTATGAAATAGGATGGTCTCCTGTTCAGTCAGATGCCTTATCTGCCCTGCTCATGAGACAAGGTTTTGATATGAAGGAAATGGAAACGGCTGGCCTTTGTTTTCATAAAGAAGATGGCACAGGTTATTATGACCGCTTTAGAGGAAGAATTATGTTTCCGATCCAGGATGATAATGGCGCAACCATCGCATTCTCCGGCAGAAGGCTGGAGGATTCTTCTTCTGACGCTAAATATATCAATAGTCCGGAAACACCCGTCTTTGAAAAGAGCAAGATTTTGTTTAATTTTCATCGAGCACGTCTTAATGTTCGGAAAACGGGTAAAGTAGTACTATTCGAAGGTTTCATGGACACTATCGCAGCAGATCGTGGTGGGATAGGAAACACAGTAGCTGTCATGGGTACTGCGTTATCTGGACATCATATCGTGAAATTGAAGCGAATGGCGAAAAAAGTAGTCATTTGCTGTGATGGTGATTCAGCTGGTTGGGAGGCTGCCAAACGCTTTGCTGATCATTTAATGGATAGCGGAATGGACGTACTGGTTGCTACATTACCAGATAAAATGGATCCTGATGACTATATTAGTCAACATGGTGCAGAAGTATTTTCAGAAAAAGTGCTTGATCAAGCGTTATCCTATATTTCTTTCGTAGCGGCCTACTATAGAAGAGATAAAAATTTATCCGTTGATCATGATATTAAGCAATATGTACATGAAGTATTTGATGAACTGGCTCACCGTTGTTCTCCAATTGAGAAAGACTTATTGATCCAGCAACTCCACAGTGAAACACATGCTTCAAAAGAATCACTTGGTCAGGAATTCACCAAGTCAATAGCAAAAAAAGCAAAACAATCGCGAGATACAGATCGTGAAGAAAGCCGGCCAGTACAGGTCACGAAAGCTCCGGCGAATCGTGCTGAAACAGACCGTGCCGAACAATTACTTCTTGCGCACCTACTGATGGACGCAGATCTGTTTGAAGAAAAAAGGCTGGAACTTCAAGATTTATTTGTCAGAGAAGATGTCATCAAAATCTTCTTTAAGTTGGCAGCGTTTTATGAACAATATGATTTGCCAAACTATCAGCGGTTTGCAGAAACGTTAGAAGATCGGCAACTGAAGAAAGTCGTCATGGAAGCCATCTTGACTGAACGTTCACAGGAGCATACCACACAAGAAGTAAATGACTGTATTCGTCATTTAAAACGAAATCAAATTAAACGCCTAATTGATCAAAAACGACATGATTCAAAAGAAGCAGAAAAAAGAAACGACTTACTAAAAGCAATGGAGTTGGCTTCGGAAGTAATCCAGCTGGTGAGATCATTAAAGGTTCTGTAAGGAGGTATAGTCACTATGACAAAAGAAGAACAAACGGGTGAAGTAGAATTGACCCTAGAAGAAGCAAAAGCGGCTATTATTGAAGCGGGTAAAAAGACGGGTGAACTAACTCTAGAGGATGTAACGGAAAAATTAGCATCTTTTGAAATGGAACCTGAGCAATTCGAAGAGTTTCTTGATCAGATAGAAGCGCAAGAAATCGAAATGGATAGAAAAGAAGAAGCTGATCCCAAAGCTGAAAAAGAAGAACAATTCGATTTAAATGACTTAAGTGTACCGCCAGGTGTCAGAATCAACGATCCAGTCCGTATGTATTTAAAGGAAATCGGCCGTGTGGATTTATTGACAGGTAAAGAAGAGGTAGACTTGGCGATTCGTATTATCGATGGCTTGGCAGCTGAAGCGGAGCTCGAAGAAACAGGGAAAATGACGCCTAAAATAGATGCAGATATTATTCGTGGTGAAAATGCCAAAAAGAAATTGGCAGAAGCGAATTTACGTCTAGTTGTCAGTATCGCGAAGCGTTATGTCGGTCGTGGTATGCTGTTCTTAGACTTGATTCAAGAAGGAAATATGGGTCTTATTAAAGCCGTAGAGAAATTCGACCATACAAAAGGCTTTAAATTCAGTACGTATGCCACTTGGTGGATCCGTCAGGCGATTACACGCGCGATTGCGGATCAGGCACGTACGATCCGTATTCCTGTGCATATGGTAGAAACAATCAACAAATTGATTCGCGTCCAGCGTCAATTGCTCCAAGATCTAGGACGAGAACCTTCTCCTGAAGAAATTGGAGAAGAAATGGACTTGACACCGGAAAAAGTGCGAGAAATTTTGAAGATTGCTCAAGAGCCTGTTTCATTGGAAACACCAATCGGTGAAGAAGATGATTCCCACTTAGGAGATTTCATCGAAGACTCAGAAGCGCAGTCTCCTTCAGATCATGCTGCTTATGAATTATTGAAGGAACAGCTTGAAGATGTCCTAGATACATTAACTGATCGTGAAGAAAACGTACTACGTCTTCGTTTTGGTCTAGATGACGGACGCACGCGAACACTCGAGGAAGTGGGCAAAGTATTCGGTGTAACACGTGAACGTATTCGCCAAATCGAAGCAAAAGCACTTAGAAAGTTACGCCACCCATCACGTAGCAAGCGACTGAAAGACTTCTTAGAATAATAGGTGCATCGGCTTGATATAGCCGATGCTTTTTATTCTGTATCAAAAAAAAGAAGATTGATACTATTGGAGGAGAAAGGATGGCTATAGATAAGAAACAGATCATCATTTCTGAAATCCGGTATTGGAAAACAAATAAACTTCTTCCTGAACATTATTGTGATTTCCTCATTACATTATATGCACAAGGTGAAGATCCGGATGAAGTGGCAGAGAAAGAGTCTTCCACACTTCAAATCGAACGCAGAAAGTTGCGGTCTAAACAAATCTTGATGTTGCTCATTAGTTTATTGCTTGCAAGTGTTGTGTCTGTTGCAATGTTCGTATTGACGGAATATCCAACTGCTACCTTGGTCGTTGCAGCAGTATTGGCTTTAATTTTCCTATTACTCGTTTCAGGAAAAACCTTCACAAAGAAAGGTTTTGCGCCTTTCCTCTACATATCGATGGCATTTCTTTTATTGATGATGTCATTGAAGATTTGGACTGCATTTTTTGATGGAGATACGACAGTATTGATTGGTCTACTTGTTTTGAATTGCGGTTTGTGGTTATTCACGGGAAGAGTATTAAAGTTACTCTATTTTACGATTTCAGGTTCACTTGGTTTATTGACAGTAGTCGCATTTTTACTATTATCGATATAATTATCAAGAATCGGACGGAATGCAATGAATGTATTGCTAATTTCCGTCCTTTTTCTATATACTGTTATGTAAGGGCTTACAAGTTTTCGGAAATAGAGTAGTATATGTGAAGAGAGGATGATCCTAATGAATTTTGATTTAACTCAAGAACAGCAAATGGTGAAGAAATTGATGAGAGATTTCGCGAACGAGGAAGTAGCACCAGGTGCAGTGGATAGGGATCGCTCTGGAGAATTTCCAGTAGAGATTTTTAAAAAGCTATCAGAAATGGGCATGATGGGTTTGCCATTTCCCGAGAAATATGGTGGCGGTGGAGCCGATACAATCAGTTTTGCTATTGTCACTGAAGAATTAAGCCGTGCTTGTGCATCGACGGGCATTACGTATTCCGCGCATATTTCACTTGGCGGAGCACCGCTAAATCTATTTGGAACGGAAGAGCAAAAAGAGAAGTATTTAACGCCGATCTGTACAGGAGAATCATTTGGTGCGTTCGGTCTGACAGAGCCAAATGCAGGTTCCGATGCAGGTGGTACAGAGACATCTGCAGTGCTAGCTGATGGGAAGTATACGATCAATGGATCCAAAGTGTATATAACAAATGCTAGCTACGCAAAGCACTTGGCATTGACTGCTGTGACGGGTCGTACGGATGGCAAGAAAGAGATCAGCGCCATTATCGTACCAACGGATTCCAAAGGCTTTAAAATTATAGACAACTATGAAAAGATGGGCTTGCACGCTTCCAACACAACTGAATTATTGCTTGAAGACGTTGTAGTGCCTGAAGAGAATCTACTTGGTGAAAGCGGTAAAGGATTCCAGCAGTTTCTCGTAACACTCGACGGTGGCCGTATTGGAATTGGCGCTATGGCAGTAGGGATTGCACAGGCAGCTTATGAGCGAGCCTTAACATATTCAAAGGAACGTAAACAATTCGGTAAAACGTTATCTTCATTCCAGATTACACAGTTCAAGTTGGCTGATATGGCAATGAAGATCGAACTTGCACGGACGATGGTGTATAAAGCAGCATGGCTGAAAGATCAAGGAAGAAAGTTCACGAAAGAAGCTTCCATGTGTAAATTATATGCTTCTGAAATCGCTATGGAAGTGGCCAATGAAGCGATCCAAATCCACGGTGGCTATGGTTATATGCGTGAATATGAAGTCGAACGTTACTTACGTGATGCCAAGCTTCTGGAAATTGGAGAAGGCACTTCAGAAGTACAACGGATGGTCATTGCGAGACAACTAGGTTGCTGACCTGCGAATTATGGCGATTCTGTCACAAAAGACGAAAAGTCGCCCAATAACACTTTCAGTTTTCTTATAGATACAGTACAATGTTAAGTGTATACTGTATCTTTTACAGAATAGATTCTGATGAAGGAGGGTAATCCAATGAATAAAAATCCTGTTGTACCATTTCTTTTGATTTTCGCACTTGGAATTGGACTTGTTTTCTTCATGTCACTTTATGGTCTGGATCAGAAAAAAGAAATTGCTGGAGCTAACGAAGAAGGCACTGAGCAAGGAACTGAAGAAGAAAGTGCAAACACTGGCGAATTTGACGCAGAAGCTGTTGCTCAGCAGAAGTGTATCAGTTGTCACGGTGATGGCTTAACTGGCGGAATGGGGCCAGCTCTAAATAGCTCACTTGACGCTGACGAAGTACATGATGCAATCAAAAACGGTGTTGCTGGAACTGCAATGCCGGCTGGACTTGTTCCAGATGAAAACATAGATGAAATGGTTGATTACATTTTATCATTAGACTGATTGTCTACTTAATTTAAAGAGCCAGTAAACCAGAGTAACTCTTGGTTTACTGGCTCTTTTGCATTGCATGAAAAGTGTACCGATTATACAATAGATAAGAATGAAAGGCGGGGGACTATGAATACCAACCAATTATCGGAACGGCTGTCGATGGTAGCCAGTTTTGTTCCGAAAGATACTGTACTTGCGGATATCGGTAGCGATCATGCCTATCTACCGTGTTATTTAATGAATACAGGTAAAATTCATCGAGCCATTGCAGGAGAAGTGGTGAAAGGTCCTTTTGAAGCCGCTACGCGCAATGTAGCTCTAAATGGCTTTACGGACCGAATTGAAGTTCGACTGGCAAATGGCTTGCAAGCGATAAAAGAAATCGACCACGTTGAAACTGTGACAATTGCAGGAATGGGAGGGACTTTAATTACTTCGATCCTAGAAGCGGGCAAGGATCGTTTAACGCATGTACAACGAATCATCGTACAGCCCAATCTACATGCCATTGCAATTCGAGAATGGGCAGTGAAGAATGGATTTTGTATTGTCGACGAAGAAATTTTACTTGAAGATAGTAAAATCTATGAAGTACTCGTACTCGAAAGAGGAGCAGCTGAATACTCAAAAGCAGATTTACTTGTCGGCCCTGTATTACGTCACAAACGATCTAACGTATTCCAAGCAAAGTGGGAGCGGGAATTGCAAGAATGGGAGCGAGTCATAAAAGCCCTAGAAAAAGCAGAGCAAACGCAAGAAATCAAGCAGAAAAGAGTAAACGTGCAAGAAAATATCGAATTAGTCAGGAAGGTGCTAGCACATGAAGAAAAGTAATGGACACCAGATCATTGAACTATTTGAAAAGTGGTCACCGAAAAGACTCGCTTTTGAAGGAGATCCAATCGGACTGCATATCGGTCAATTGAATCGTCCAGTAGATAAAGTTCTCGTTACACTTGATGTCAATGAACAAGTGATTGATGAAGCTATCGAAAAAGGTGCAACTTTAGTGATTGCACACCATCCTCCGTTGTTCCGTCCCGTGAAATCCATTCTGACGGATACCCCTCAAGGAAAAATGATTGAGAAGTGTATTAAGCATGATATCGCGGTCTACGCTGCACATACGAATCTGGACATTGCAGAAGGCGGGGTCAATGATATGTTAGCGGAACGTCTCGGTATACAAGAGACGGAGCCGATTGATATTACGGACTCTGAACATTTGATTAAATTGGCGGTATTTTGTCCGTTAGCAGATGCTGATGCACTACGTCAGAAATTAGCTAGTGCAGGCGCGGGTGCTATCGGTGATTATCAGGCATGCAGTTTTAGTTCACAAGGTACCGGACGTTTCACACCGGTTGATGGTGCAAATCCAACAATAGGACACGTGGGAGAGCCAACGTTAGTGGATGAGGAACGAATTGAAGTCGTTTTCCCAGAAAGTCAGCAAGCGAAGGTTGTCAAATCCATGTTTGCAGCACATCCATACGAGGAACCTGCATTTGATATAGTCAAATTGGAGCAGAAAACAAATGAGCAAGGGATTGGTCGTATCGGACGAATCGCAAAAGAGATGACGTTGAAAGAGTTTGCTCAACATGTAAAAGAATCATTCGGTGTTCCTGCTTTACGCTTCGTCGGTGATCCAGACTCGAAAATTCGTAAAGTGGCGGTCCTTGGCGGTGATGGAAATAAATATATCGCAGCGGCGAAGAGGAAGGGAGCGGATGTATTGGTAACAGGTGATATGTATTATCACGTAGCGCAAGATGCACAAGCTCTCAATCTAGCGGTTGTAGATCCGGGTCATAATATCGAAAAAATTATGATTGCCGGTGTGGCGAAACAAATGGCAAGCTTCTGTGAAGAAAATAAATTGGCGGTTGAATTCATTGAATCTAACATCTTAACAGAACCTTTTCAATTCCTATATTAAATAGAAAAAGCCGTCGAAATGGAATTCGACGGCTTTTCTATGTTTAAGGTTCAATCCGGATAACAGGAGTTGGGTTCTTGACTTTTGGCAAGATTTTCTCGAGTTTGAACTTTCTTTCCGGATGATGTGTTGTAGGATCTTCTGGATCATAATCATTCAGGAATGATATTACTTCCCTGACGATTATTGTAGGCGTAGAAGCACCTGCCGTTACTGCTACTGTCTCAATACCCTCCAACCAAGCAGGATCGATTTCTGAGACGTCTGAGACACGATATGAAGGTGTATTTGCAATCTCAACAGAAACTTGTGTTAAGCGGTTGGAGTTATTACTCTTTGGATCTCCAACAACAATCAGTAAGTCTGCTTCGCCAGCTTGTTGAGCTACCGCTTCTTGTCGAACTTGTGTAGCTAGACAAATTTCCTGGTGTACTTCGATTTGAGGGAATTTTTGTTGCAATGCTTCCATCAAGTGTGCAACGTCCCACTGACTCATCGTAGTTTGATTCGTCACCAATAGTTTTTCATTGGTAATATTTAGATCGTCAATATCCTCGAGGCGTTCAATTAAATGAACAGAATCCGGTGCAACACCGATCGCGCCTTCAGGTTCTGGGTGATACTTCTTACCGATATACAGAATGTCATAGCCTTCAGCTACTTTTTCTTCAATTAAATAATGTGTGACAGAAACGTCAGGACATGTTGCATCAATTGCAACCAATCCTTTTTCTTTTGCCAACTGGCGGACTTCAGGAGAAACACCGTGTGCTGTGTAAATTACAGTGCCTTTATCCACTTTACGTAAAATGTCCAAGCGGTTTTCCCCGTCCAATGTAATGATCCCATCTTCTTCGAATGCATCCGTAACATGTTTGTTGTGGACGATCATGCCTAATATATAAATGGGTCTCGGCAAGGTTGGATCGAGCGCAGCATTTCTTGCAATGACCATCGCATCAACCACACCATAACAATAACCTCTAGGTGATATCTTGAGTACTTTCATTTATTCCACTCCACTCCTCTAGTAACTTCTCTTTCATTATAGCGGAGATTCGCGGACGATTCAAAGAGTTCAGAAGGGAGGTTGAAAAATACGCGGTGAAGATGGCCGACTGATGGCTTCTGAAGATCGAGAAACAGGCGCTTGTGGACCGCCAGGACGTGGAGCAGAAGGGGCTGTCGGTGCGTCCGGCATGGATTGTACTCCTTTATACAATCTCCACATAGCGGGTATATTTTGAACAAGTGGCGCAAACTGCTGAACTAATGGTGCAAATTGCTGGGCCGTATTGAAAAAACGATTGGCGGTTTGCATGTATTGATCAGCCCGTGAAGGACCTGTGTCTTGCATGCCGGGTTGTTGCTGTTGCGGCATAGGACCACCACTTTGTGGACGCTGAGAATTACCTTGCATGCCTTGAGAGAAGGGCATAGGCATCCTTTGTTGCATAGGTGGAGGACTGGGTGACATCCTGGGCTGTGGTTGCTGATTGCTAAATGGATAAAATGATTGATATCTCATCACGAACTCCTTTCTGATTTTTTTAGTTGTTTCCCTTATATCCTATGCGAAAAAAACCACTGATGGCACCGAATCATGGTACAATAAGAATTATCTAGAGGAGGAACGATATGTCGAAATTTACTGATTACCAATTCAAACCATTTTTGAGGGAAGCCATTCAAAAATTAGGGTTTGAAGAACCGACACCTATACAAAAAGAAATTATTCCGTTGATTATGAAAAACACGAGTGCAATTGGACAAGCACATACAGGAACAGGGAAATCCCATAGTTTCTTAATTCCACTTGTTGAAAAAATCAATACGGAAAAAGACGAACTACAAACGGTTATTACAGCACCAACACGTGAATTAGCTGTTCAGCTTCATAATGAACTGAAAAAGTTAATTGAAGGAACGGATATCAAAAGTGCGATCTTGATTGGCGGTACTGATAAAAAACGCTCTGCTGAACGTTTGAAGAGCACACCGCACATCATCGTTGGTACACCAGGACGTATCCAGGATATGTCGGAAACCGGCGCGTTACCGATCCACACAGCTACACATCTTGTCATTGATGAAGCGGATCTTGCATTTGATATGGGCTTCATTGAAGATATTGATAAGTTTGCTTCAAGAATGCCAGAGAAGATCAGCATGTATGTATTTTCTGCTACGATTCCAGAAAAGCTCAAGCCTTTCTTGTCAAAATACATGAATTCACCTGTACATGTACGGATGGATGATAAAAAACCTTTGACGGAGAATATGCATTACTCATTAGTTCCTGTTAGAAGTATGGATAAAAACAAGAAACTACTTCACGTGATGGATGCCCTTCAGCCGTATCTTGCGATCATCTTCACGAATACGAAGCAAAACGCTGATCGCCTGGCTAACTATTTAGCAGAGCACGGCCATAAGCCTGGAAAAATCCACGGTGACTTGACGCCACGTGAACGTACACGCGTTATGAAGCAAGTGCGTGATCTAGAGTATCAATACATCGTGGCAACTGATTTGGCGGCAAGAGGGATCGATATTCCGGGTGTCAGTCATGTTATCAACTTTGAATTACCAGATGATCTGGAATTCTTCATTCACCGCGTAGGACGTACTGCACGTGCCGGCATGCAAGGACATGCCATTACGTTATATGAACCGTCTGATGAAGATGCAATCAATTTAATTGAGAAGCTCGGTATTCCATTCGTACATGAAGATGTCAAAAATGGCGAGTGGATCGAAGTGAAAGAGCGCCAAGCACGTAAGAAGCGTGTACGTGAAATAGACGAAATCGATAAAAAAGCGGATTCGTTTGTCCGTAAACCTGATAAAGTGAAGCCAGGCTATAAAAAGAAGATGGCGGAACAAAAAGAGAACTTTAAAAAGAGACAAAGGAGAATTAAGAAGAAATCATGACAACAAATGATATCCTTCTAGGTTCTCACGTATCCATGAGTGGTAAAAAGATGCTACTTGGCTCAAGTGAAGAAGCGCTTAGCTATGGAGCTAACACATTCATGATCTACACGGGAGCACCTCAGAATACAAGACGTAAACCAATTGAAGAATTGAATATCGAGCTTGGCACACTGAGTATGGAAGAAAACGGTCAATCCAATATTGTTATTCATGCGCCCTACATCATCAATCTTGCGAATACTACGAAGCCTGAAACATTCCGTCTCGGTGTAGACTTTTTGCAACAGGAAATTCAGCGTACTGAAGCGCTTGGTGCCAATCAAATAGTCCTTCATCCAGGTGCCCATGTAGGTGCTGGAGCAGACGTCGGTATTGAAAAGATTATTGAAGGTTTGAATGAAGTACTATCCGAAGACGCAAATGTTCGCATTGCGCTTGAAACAATGGCAGGCAAAGGAACAGAGTGTGGCCGCAGTTTTGACGAGATCGCAAAGATCATGGACGGTGTGAAAAATAATGAACGTCTATCCGTTTGTTTTGACACATGTCACGTCCATGATGCGGGCTATGACATCGTCAATGATTTCTCTGGTGTCTTAGATCAATTTAACAATATTGTTGGACTGGACCGGATTTCCGTCATTCACGTCAACGACAGTAAGAATATTTGCGGTGCTGGAAAAGATCGACACGAAAATATTGGCATGGGACATATCGGCTTCGAACCGTTAGCTTATATCGTTCATCACCCGACATTTAAGAACGTACCGAAAATCTTGGAAACGCCATTTATCGGAACAGATAAAGCAAATAAAAAAGCGCCATATGCAGTAGAAATTGAAATGTTGAAAAACCATCAATTTACTCCTGAATTACTGGAAGCCTTGCATAATTGAAAAATTTAAGCGTTGCGTATTCGCAACGCTTTTTTCTATTGCAGTTTATGCTGTTCTAAATACAGCATCGTTTTCTCGTAGCCGATGACAGAAGCTACTTTTTCAATAAAATTTTGTGGGATGCCGGTAAAAAGCCAAGCGATTGATATTTCATCCAGCAGTGGACGTAATTGCTGCACTTCTGTTATGGACAATTCAACTCCATAACTGTATGCGTAATTTACTGCCTCCTGATCATGCAACTGTTTCATTTGCTGAATTAACTGAAGTAAATCCATTATCATCAATTCCTTTCAATTGGTTGTATCCCTCCGTGGATTGCTATATAATTCATAAAGTAATCGGAATGATTACGAATTGAAGGAAGGGATATGTATATGACAAATTCCATTATTAACTTAGAGCATATTACGCATAAGTTTAACCATTCCACTGCGCTTTCTGATGTTAGTTTAGAAGTGAAACAAGGGGAGTTTTGGGCACTAATTGGTCCAAACGGTTCGGGTAAATCTACATTATTAAAAATCATATTAGGGTTGCTGAAACCCTCCCAAGGAACAATTGAGCTGTTTGGTGGGCCGATAGATTCTTTTAACCAACAGCAACGAATCGGCTACGTCTCTCAAAAGTCCAACGCTTTTACGACGAAATTCCCAGCGACGGTCTTGGAAGTCGTGAAAAGCGGCTTAACGAGTAAAAAGGGACTGTTCAAGCGTTTCAATAAAGAAGATGAACAGCAAGCGATCGATGCGTTGCATGTAGTGAAAATGGCGGACCGCAAAGATGAAAGCATCGGTGATTTATCAGGCGGTCAGCAGCAACGTGTCTTTATAGCAAGAGCTCTCGTAAGCCATCCAGATTTACTAATAATGGATGAGCCGACAGTTGGAATTGATAGACAGAATGTTGAATCCTTTTATTCTATGCTAAGCGAATTGAATCGTGAGTACGGAATAGCAATTTTGCTTGTAACACATGAAATTGATGTTGTAACGAAGCTCGCAACACATATTGCATGCTTGAATCGTTCCATCCACTTCCATGGTGTCCATGCAGATTATGAAAAAATGAGTGAGGCTGAATTGTCAGGCTGGTATGGTCATCCTATCCGTCGGCTCCATCAAAAAGAAACGGAGCCGGTTAGATGATTGAAGCTATTTTCACATATGAGT
The DNA here is from genome assembly GCF_029267015.1 of Sporosarcina ureae. Taxonomy (GTDB): domain Bacteria; phylum Bacillota; class Bacilli; order Bacillales_A; family Planococcaceae; genus Sporosarcina; species Sporosarcina ureae_D. The sequence goes on from NZ_JARIEA010000081.1 coordinate 83,738, forward strand.
TTTTACAAAATGCTGTTTTATCGGGACTAATTATTGGGTTAATCGCTCCGTTACTTGGACTGTTTATCGTCGTCCGCCGTATGGCGATGATCTCAGATGCACTCAGTCACGTAGCGCTTGCGGGAATTGCAGGAAGTCTGTATTTAAGTCAGCAAGTATTGTTCTTTGCAGCGCTTAACCCGGTGTATTTAGGGATGGGTGCAGCGGTCATCGGCTCTTTGTTGATTGAGCGATTGCGTAGAGTGTATAAAAGCTTTGAAGAACTGGCGATTCCGATCATTTTATCTGCCGGAATTGGTTTTGGAGCAATATTCATTTCCCTTGCCAAAGGGTTCGGTACAGATTTAGTCGGTTATTTATTTGGTTCAGTGTCCGCTGTGAGCCGACAAGATTTATACATTGTCATTTTAATTGCTATTATTGTGATTGCCTTTATCTATTTCTTATATAAAGAGTTATTTTCATTGGCATTTGATCCAGAGTATGCGAGAGTGTCTGGAATTAATGAACGCGTTATTCAAGCGGCGTTCATGATTATCACAGCGCTAGTCATTGGTGCATCGATGCGAATCGTTGGAATTTTGCTAGTCTCTTCGTTGATGACATTGCCTGTGGCAGCGGCTATTCAAGTGGCTAAAAGCTATAAAGGTGCACTAGTATACTCGGTAATATTTGGAGAAATCGCCGTGGTCATTGGACTGATATCTGCGTTTTACTTAGATATCGCGCCTGGAGGAACGATTGTAGTCACGTCGGTGTTCATTTTACTGTTAGTACTTTTTGGGAAAAAGGTACGGTCATGAGAAGCAGGAAAGGTGGCGTAACGATATGTCGATAGATGAAGCATGGGATATTCTGTTGAAATATGATTTTAAACGGACAAAAAATCGGGAAATTTTATTGCGTTTCTTTGATGAAGCGGACCGCTATGTTACTGCGATGGAAGTACGTGTGGCGGTGGAGCAGGATAATCCTGGTATTAGTTTCGATACTATTTACAGAAATCTTGCCGTGTTTTCGAAACTTGGGATTTTGGATGAAACAGAACTGAATGGTGAAAGACTTTTCCGAATGCAGTGCGCTACGGATCACCATCACCATCATTTTATCTGTATGACTTGTGGTAGCACGAAATCCATTCCAATTTGCCCAATGGATAGCGTGACGGTGAATTTGTCGGAATATGAAATAGAAGGACATAAGTTTGAGGTCTATGGCAGATGTCCAAAGTGTAAGATAGGATAGTTTGAATAACTAGGCAGTACATCATTTTGTTTATGATGTGCTGCCTTTTATTATGAAGAATATGTAGGTAGAAGATAGTTATTCATAAATAGAGGGCGTGTTCTGCTCATTGATGTGAGTTAAGCGCTCTTAGAACTAATGTGACCGCTCTATCGCATGTGATTTCTGCTCTATATGTATCGTTATTCGCTCTAAGAAGCTATCTGTGCGCTCTATCAAGCTTCATAACCGCTCATAGCCCTGCCCCCATAGCCCTTCGCTCGCTTAACTTCCTCGTCACATCGAGTCCTATTTTGAACACAGTGAATTCACACAGTAAAAAAGAGCACCGCAATATGCGATGCTCCACCAATCACTTACTCTTTATCATTTCCGTTGCATGAAACAACTGTCTAACGTACTGATCCGCTTGTTTCCAGTTCGTTACCCGTATAACTCCTTTAGGAATGGGTTCTTGGTTATAGGGCGTATCAAACAAGAACACCGGAATATCCAATTCTTCATGGATTCCTACCGCATTATCATGCTTGTCCTCGAAGAATACGTCAACGTTGAATTGCTTGGCCGCTTCAATTTTATGATGCGTCCCAATCAATTCTACGTGATCATACGGGATTTGCTGTTCATGGAACCAATTGGTTGTCGTTTCAAGTACATTCCGTCCGCGTGCTGAAATATAATACAGCTCAAACTTTTTTTGCCAGTTCGTCAATACTTCTTTTGCAAACTCTTGAGCGGGGGACGTCTGATAAATCAGCTCTTCCGTTTCTTTATACCATTGTCCGAACTGTGTCGGGTCCACGTCAAAGGCTTTCGTCAAATCATACTCTTTAATATCAGCGAGCGTTAGATTAGAGCCGAAGTGCTTATTGATATGCGGAAGTAGGGCAGTGGGTGTCGTGACCGTTCCGTCAATATCTATTCCGAAACGAATGTCTCTCATTCAGAAACGCTACCTTGTGCTGCAAGTGCTTCTTCTTGACGTTTCTTCTCGAAATACTCTTCAGCCAATATGTCGATTTCTTTTTTCAATTCTTCCACCATTGTCTCTTCTGGAACTTTTCGTACGGTTTTACCATGCATGAAGAGCAAACCTTCACCACGAGCACCAGCGATACCGATATCTGCTTCGCGTGCTTCACCTGGCCCGTTTACCGCGCAGCCAAGAACTGCTACTTTCAACGGAGCTTTAATGTTCGAGATGTATTCTTCCACTTCATTGGCAATGGAAATCAAGTCGATTTCGATACGGCCACATGTTGGACAAGAAATTAATGTTGCCGAGTTGGAAGATAGACCGAATACTTTCAGTAACTCTTTCGCAACTTTGATTTCTTGAACCGGATCCGCACTTAACGATACGCGCATCGTGTTACCGATACCTGCTGACAGAAGGGAACCAAGACCTGCCGCACTCTTGATTGAACCAGCGAATAGAGTACCAGATTCTGTAATACCTAAGTGCAATGGATAGTCGAATGCTGCCGCAGCAAGCTTGTACGCTTCAATTGCCAAGTTCACGTCGGAAGCTTTAAGTGACACGATAATATCATGGAAATCCAAGTCTTCTAGGATCTTGATATGATGCAATGCACTTTCAACCATACCTTCTGCAGTAGGGTAGCCGTACTTCTCAAGAATTTTTCTCTCAAGTGAACCTGCGTTGACACCGATACGAATTGGAATGCCTTTTGCTTTTGCTGCATTTACAACAGCTTCCACTTTCTCTTTACGGCCGATATTTCCTGGATTGATACGGATTTTATCTGCACCTTGTTCAATTGCAATCAATGCTAATTTATAGTCGAAATGTATATCTACTACTAAAGGAATGTTGATTTGCTTTTTGATTTCACCTATAGAATACGCGGCGCGCTCATCGGGACATGCTACACGTACAATTTGGCAGCCTGCATCTTCTAAACGTTTAATCTCTGCAACTGTCGCTTCGACATCATGTGTCTTAGTCGTCGTCATACTTTGCATAAACAGCTCATTGCTTCCTCCGATAGTTAAGTTACCAACTTTTACGGGACGGGTCTTCGAACGATGAATCATTTCAGTCATTATGTCTCTCTCCTTCAAATGAGTAAATACCATCATCAATAGATGGAATATGAATTATCTTTTTTCGCCTTCTTCGCAAACAGAATCTACTTGTTCACGGATAGGCAATTTAATTTGTTCGCCAGCCAGAAACTGTTGGCGTTCAAGATGAGGGTTCATGGAGTAAAATTGCTCCAACCTCTCAAGAAAGTTTTGAGATGGATCTGGGTATAATGCGAATAACGATTCTATTGTATCACCTTCAACCACTCGAATGACAATTGAATGATTCGGCGTTTCCTCTATACAAGACGATTCATCTTCAAAAAAGGCTGCAAGAGGGATTGTCCCTTCCGTTAAATCCATTCGAACAAAGTGAACAGTGCAAAACACAGCAAGTGCAAGCAGTATAATTCTCATCATACATCCCTCCTGCTCTACACTATGCAGACAACAGGTAAACTATTCATCTCGGTTGTTTTGGATAATAGACTGCCGCTCTCCACACATACAGTAGATGTACTAAAGAAGCGACCCACAAGCTATACGACTGCATGGAAGGAACAAATTCAAAAGCCATTGTCAGCAAGATGGGCAATGTGGCTGCAATTGCCGCAGTTCGCCACATAAAACGGAATTCGCCGCGACGATGCAATAGTTTCAATAGCAATACTCCTATGATAGCAAAAATACTGATGCGAATAAATAAATACGACGTGATAATGACCAATTGCAGCACAAATGCGATTGGATAGATCAAAAGGCCGATGGTTTCGCCGATTTCTGCGAGCTCAGGAGAGGATTCGAATAGTGTGTGATCCCCTAAAACAAATTGTACAAACGATACGCCGGTGTAAAGAAAAATAAACACAAATATGTATTGAATGACTTTACCGATTGATAATAAGCGGAATGCCGCCAGTTTTTTCGGTTCATGTAATGAAGCTTTGAAAATTTGATGGAATTTCACGGAGCCGGCCTCCCTTTCTACATATAGTCTACCATTTATTTAAATCATAAGGCTTTGCAGAAATTTCGACATTCTTATGACATTTCATTACCGCTTTGTTAAGGTGGTGTAAAGATTGCAGTAGAGTACTTTACAATTGATGTATACAACTCTCATAATAGGTTGAAACTTCACGAAGCTATCGAGGGTGAAGAGTAGTTAGAAATCATACATAAAACGTTTGATGGAGGTTGACAATTCAATGGAAGTGAACTGGCAAGAAGTGGTGTTCCAATTTCTTGGGGGATTAGGAATTTTCCTATTCGCAATTAAGTACATGGGCGATGGATTGCAGAAAGCTGCGGGGGATAGACTTCGTGCAATTCTAGACCGTTTTACTACCAATCCATTCATGGGTGTTCTTGTCGGTATAATCGTAACGGTGTTGATCCAGTCAAGTTCTGGAACAACGGTTATTACAGTGGGTCTGGTAAGTGCTGGATTCATGACGCTCCGTCAGGCGATCGGCGTTATCATGGGCGCCAATATTGGTACGACCGTGACCGCATTTATTATTGGTCTGGATGTCGGCGCATATGCGTTACCAATCATGGCATTCGGTGCCTTCCTGATCTTCTTCGTCCGTAAAGCTAAAATCAAGAATCTAGGTGAAGTGATCTTCGGTTTCGGGGGATTGTTCCTAGGACTTGAATTAATGAGCGACGGAATGAAGCCACTACGTTCATTAGAAGCATTTGCTGATTTCACACTAGCAATGAGTGAACATTCACTGCTTGGTGTCGTAGCAGGAACAATTTTCACACTAATCGTACAAAGCTCCAGTGCGACTGTCGGAATCTTGCAAGGTCTTTTCGCTGAAGACTTAGTTACGATGAAAGCCGCTCTACCAATTCTTTTCGGTGATAACATTGGTACGACAATTACTGCAGTACTTGCGGCACTCGGTGCATCTGTTGCTGCGAGACGCGCGGCAGCTGTACACGTATTATTCAATATTGTTGGTACTATCGTTTTCATGCTCCTGCTCATACCATTTACGGCTTACGTCGAATGGATGGCGGCGGTCTTGAATCTCGAAAGTAAGATGCAAATCGCATTTGCGCACGGTTCGTTCAACATCGCGAACACAGTCATACAGTTTCCATTCATCGGCGCTTGGGCTTATCTCGTTACGAAGATGATCCCAGGCGAGGACGTCACGATCGAGTACAAACCGAAACACCTCGACCGTCGCTTTATCGCACAATCATCAGCTGTTGCGATTGGACAAGCCAAGGAAGAAATTATCCGCATGGGTGACTTCAGTGTTCGTGGTCTTCAAGAGTCATTTGAGTATTTGAAGACTGGCCAGAAAAAACACGCGGAAACTGCGTATCAGATTGAAGATGCCATCAACAATCTCGATCGCAAAATTACGGACTATTTAGTAGAAGTATCCGTAGTTATCGTTTCACCAGCAGAATCTGGGCGTCACGTTTTATTAATGGATAGTGTACGGGATATCGAGCGAATCGGTGACCATTTCGAAAACATCATCGAGCTAATAGATTTACGCGAAACGAATAAATTAAAGTTGACAGATGATGCGATGGACGATTTGGCAGAAATGTTTACATTGACGATTGAAACAGTTCAAAAAGCGATTGAGTCACTGGATCAAGATGATACAGATTTAGCGAGAGTCGTTTCTGAAAAAGAAGATTTAATTGACAATATGGAACGTCGCTTCCGTAAAAATCATATTGTTCGTTTAAACGAAGGAAGTTGTAGTGCGCAAGCCGGCATGGTATTCGTCGATATCGTCTCGAACCTCGAGCGAATTGGTGACCATGCAGTAAATATTGCGGAAGCGATTTTAGGAAAGCACGCATAATGAATGAGGAGTGACAGCTATGTTATGGATCGGTTGGACATTGGCAATACTCATGTTCGCGATCGCGTTTGTTGGATTGATCTACCCTGTCATTCCTTCTGTTGTATTTATATTGGCAGGCTTCTTGTTGTACGGCGCGTTCGTTTCATTTGAAGAGTTAACGTGGTTGTTTTGGGTAATTCAGATATTATTCGTTGTGTTATTGTTCGGAGCGGATACAGTCGCCAATTTAGTGGGCGTCAAGCGCTTCGGGGGCAGCAAAGCGGGTATGTGGGGAAGTACCATCGGCTTGCTTGTCGGTCCTTTTGTTATTCCGGTCGTTGGTATTTTGGCTGGACCTTTTCTTGGTGCGATCATTGCAGAATTAATTTTCACCAGATCGGGAATTAAACAGGCTTTCCGAACAGGAGTAGGCTCGGTTGTTGGATTTTTGACATCGGTTGCAGTGAAAGGCGTACTTATGGTCGTTATGATTGTTATTTTTCTATATTTTCTCCGTTAACAGTACATTTTCTTTGAATGCTGACTCATATTTTGATAATGTGAAGTGGTAGGGCAAAACAGAGATAATTTAGAGGAGGAATGGAAAATGGCTTATACATTACCAGAACTACCATACGCATACGATGCGTTGGAGCCACACATCGACAAAGAAACGATGAACATCCATCACACGAAACACCACAACACGTATGTAACAAACGTGAACAACGCACTAGAAGGTCACGAAGAACTTCTTAACATGCCTGTTGACGAATTAGTTGCAAACTTGGACAAAGTTCCAGAGGACAAGCGTACAGCAGTCCGCAATAACGGTGGTGGGCACTCTAACCACTCATTGTTCTGGACAATCCTTTCACCAAACGGTGGCGGCAACCCAACTGGAGAAGTTGCAGAAGCAATCGACAAGAAGTTCGGTAGCTTTGACGCTTTCAAAGAAGAGTTCGCTAAAGCTGCAACAACTCGCTTCGGTTCAGGTTGGGCTTGGCTTGTTGTAAACAACGGTGAAATTGAAGTAACATCAACTCCTAACCAAGATTCACCTTATATGGATGGTAAAACACCATTGCTAGGTTTGGACGTTTGGGAGCATGCATACTACTTGAACTATCAAAACCGTCGTCCTGACTATATTTCAGCATTCTGGAACGTAGTAAACTGGGATGAAGTTGAAAAGCGTTACCAAGACAATAAATAATTGAAACCTGGCACACATCTAGTTCGTCTAGATGTGTGCCATTCTTTATTTTCGTGCTATAATTCTACTACATATATAACTTGAGAAAGGAGATTCCTGTTGAAGAGAAACCAGAAAAAGACGGAGCCGCCAAAAACCGGTCAACGTCAACATATTGCATTTCGAATGAATTTTTTATTTGTAGCGATTTTTGTCCTATTTTCCTTACTTATATTCCGTTTAGGTTATATGCAAATCGTTAAAGGAGAAGATTATACGCGAAGTCTTGAACGAACAGAGGAAATCGCGGTTAATACGAGTACACCTCGTGGAAGAATCTTCGACCGTGCGGGGAAAGTGCTTATAGATAATGATGCGAAAAATGCCATCACCTATACGAAAACATCCTCTACAACGACTAAAGAGATGCTAGCGCTCGCAAGAAAACTTGCTAAGCTGATCGATCAAGATACTCGACGTGTAACAACAGGCGACAAACGAGATTTCTGGATTTTATTGAATCCTGTAAAAGCAGCTGACAAAGTACCTAAGGAAGAGCAAACAGCACTAAGTAAAGATGAAAAGAAATCTCAAAAAGAGATTCAACAACAGATTAACCAGCTAACACGAGATCGAATCACAGATGAAGAACTAGCTACGTTATCCGCAGAAGATCTAGAAGTGCTCGCAATTTATCGTGAAATGATGGCAGGGTATGCTTATTCACCTCAAATCATCAAAAGTGACGGTGTGACCGATAAAGAGTTTGCTGTTGTGTCTGAAAGATTAGATCAATTACCTGGTGTCAATACGACCACTGATTGGGATCGTGTGAAGAAATCAGATAGTGCGATTCTCGGTTCTACAACTAGCTCAGGAGAAGGAATTCCACGTACCCACTTAGACTATTTCCTAGCAAGAGATTATTCGCGTAATGATCGGGTAGGAAGAAGTTATTTAGAGTCGTATTATGAAGATTTATTGAAAGGTCAAAAGACCATCGTGAAAAACATCAAAGACCGTACAGGAAAAGTCGTTGAGACGAAGACAGTGAAAGAAGGAATACCAGGAAAAGATCTAGTCTTGACTACGGATACCAATCTACAAACAGCACTTGAAGATGTCGTATCCAATAAATTATTGCGCTTGAAACAAGGTCCGAATACAGGCGCGTTGGAATCGGCGTTTCTTGTCATGTTAGATCCGAATAACGGTGAGATTCTATCACTAGTAGGTAAGAAGGTTGTAAAAGATGAATCCACAGGACGATGGGCAATACAGGATTACACGTTCGGAACATTTACTTCAGCGTATGAAATGGGTTCCACAGTGAAATTAGCAACGATGCTGACAGGCTATAATGAAGGTGTTGCAAAAATCGGCGAAGTGAAAATTGACCAACCGATCAATATTGGCGGTAGATACAAGCGGTCGCTATTTAATCCTAATGGTCGAGTGGCGCTAAATGATATCTCTGCTATTGGTCGTTCCTCTAACGTCTACATGTTCCGCATTGCGATGGGGCTAGGTAATGCAAACTATCGCCCGGGACAGGGGTTGCCAATAGATGTAAAAGCATTTGATACATTCCGTGAGAACTTTGCCGCATTTGGTTTAGGGGTCAAGACCGGTATTGATTTACCTGGTGAATATACGGGGGTGACCGGTACAGAAACCATCCCAGGAAAACTGCTCGACTTTTCGATTGGGCAGTTTGATACGTATACGCCACTGCAAATGGCACAATATGTTGCAACCATTGCTGCAGACGGGAATAGAATAGCACCGAAAATCTTGAAAGAAATCCGTGAGCCTTCTCCAGACGGGGAAGTACTTGGTGAGTTGGTCGAGGAAACGCCTATACAAGTGTTGAATCACCTGAAAAACTCTCAAGTTGAAATCGATCAAGTAAAGAAAGGTATGCATTATGTATACTATGGTGCAAATGGTACTGCGTCAGGATTACTGGCAGGCGCACCTTATACGGGAGCAGGGAAGACTGGAACAGCTGAATCGTTTTACTATACGGGTAATAAATCCAACCCAGTTATTCCTACGATCAACTTGTCCCATGTAGGATTTGCTCCTGCAGACAAGCCGGAAGTCGCGTATTCCGTAATCGTCCCATACATTTCGACAAATACGAAACGCTATCCGTCTGCCACCGCAAGTGAAATAGCGAAAGAAGCGCTGGATGTTTTCTTTGAACAGAAAAGACAGCGAAACTCACAAGCAGACGGTGCAACTCCAGATGTGAAAATACAGAAATAACAGTGAGAAAGGCATATAAAAAAGACGAAAACCCAATGGTTTTCGTCTTTTTGTTATAAGTGTAAAAATATCTTGGCGATTTCAGGAAATCGCATATCGGAACGCAATTCATATGTACCTGTTTTGATTTTACGTGTGTAGTCATTTTCGATTATATACAGTTCGAATTCTTCAGCATTTTTTATTAAGCCTTCATTTTCTAATTCACGTGATAACTTAGCAGGCGTAATGCCGGCTTTAACCGTGAAGCTTTTTGTAATAATTTCATCTGCCTCATTTACGTCAGGAATTGTTTCCTGTTCAGCCTCCGGTTTACGAATCGATTCTTTTCCTGTTAATGTTTGAGAAATCGCCAATTCTCTTTTTAGAATCGACACTTCTTCTTTAGAGTCGGCCAATTGTTTTTGCAAAGCACCGTCAGTTGTTTGCTGCTGAACAAAATACAAAATACCGCCAGCTAGTAAACAACCAATTCCAATGCCACGCAATACTTCCTTGATCATGACAACCGCACTCCTTTAGAATGTAGCACTTCCGTTACTTCCTTTTCGCTGAGTGAAGCGCGCTTTGCAATCTCTGGTATTGTATAGCCTTGTTTGTGAAGTGAAGTAATTTGATTGACGATAATTGCGTGAACGGTTTTTTGAGGTGTAGGTACGATAGATTCAGTACCTGGTGACGCAACCATCAATTCTTCTTCAAGTAATCTCACTCTTTTTTTAAGATTACTCGTTTCTTGATGTAGACTAATCGAAACATTTTCCAGCTCATCATTCATTGTGTGTCTTCTATTCCCAACAAAAAAGGAAGCGATGACAGCCAATACACCAATGATGAGTAAAATTAAGGGGATATCCATACTTTTCCCTCCAAAATAACTAGAGTTTCCTTCATAATACCATAAGCGAATGATGAATGATATTTGAAACTTTCTGCTGTACAAAGTGTAAATCTATGGTACAATATATTAGTCGTATAGATCATGCTCATGTTTTACTTATATCTATAGCTATTGAGTGGGAGGGACAGTAATGCGCGTAAACGTAACACTCGCTTGTACAGAATGTGCAGAGCGTAATTATATTACTAAGAAAAACAAGCGTAACAATCCAGAACGTATTGAAATGATGAAATATTGCTCACGTGAAAAAAAGCAAACTTTGCACCGTGAAACGAAATAATTAGTAAAACCAAAACCTGCTTCGGTTTTGGTTTTTTTCTTACGGGAGGTAGTACAGTGGAAAAGCAGAAACTTCGAAAACAGGTTATACAGCAATTACATCAATTAACTCCATCTGATCACGAACGGAAATCAGCTAGTATAGTAGAGAAAGTTCTTGCTTCGGATGAATTTAAGTATGCAGAGACAATCGGGATCACATTATCAAGATTTCCGGAAGTGGATACGCATCATTTGATAGAAGTCGCTTGGCAAGCCGGAAAACGAATTGCGATTCCACGTTGTATTGATTCAACAAGAGAAATGGATTTTCGTTTAATTGATTCATTCGACCAGACAGAAGTAGTATATATGGATTTAAAAGAACCGAAGATCGAATTGACGGAATCTGTAAAACCGGAAGAAATAGACTTGCAAATCGTGCCTGGAGTTGTTTATTCAGAGACTGGCTACCGCATTGGATTTGGTGGCGGTTACTACGATCGATATTTGATAAATTTTCCATTTGAAACTATATCACTGGCATTTGATTGTCAAATCCGCGATAATATAGATATAGAGGAACATGATATTCCGGTGTCCTATATATATACGGACGAACATATTATAGATTGTCAGAAAGCACGTGAAAAGAATGAATGAGTTTTATGACGTGATGAAACTACTAAAACGTTTTGGAGTAATCATCTATACAGGCAACAAAATGCAAGACAGCTTAGTGATGGAGTCGGAAGTCAAAGAACTGTATGACCGTCAATTTATTGACCAGCAAACATATATTCAAGCATTGCTTGTTTTGAGAAGGGAACAAACGAGTTAATTTAGTAGATGATAGTATTCTAACTACTCATTCCTCATCTCATGTGAAACTATTCACGAAATCAAACGTCTAAATATATGATGACTAAAAAAGCACTATCCATACGAAACGAAAGGAAGAGATGGAATGAGAAAATTTTCATGGCCTAAGCATTCCGTACTCATTATCGCAGTAATCGCAACTTGGTTGACTACCTACATCGGGTATTTCACCAGTTTTAATATGAAAATCGATAATGCTATGCAACAATTTATACTATTAATTAACCCTCTGGCTTTTCTAATGTTTATTTACGGGGTAGCTTTATTTATTAAAAAGACTAAAACGCGTAACCGGTATATTATAACGGTAAGTTTAATAACTTCATTTATCATGTTCGCCAATGCTGTGTTTTATCGTTTCTTTACAGACTTTATTACACTGCCTCTATTGTTCCAGACAAGTAACTTTGCAGATTTAAGTTCTTCAATCACGGAAAATCTACGCTTCCTAGATCTATTCTTTTTCTCTGACGTAGTGATTATTTTATTGGCTATTCGTTTTTCTAAGCAGGAGCCAATTCAAGAGTCAAACCGTAAAATGGGACGTAAAGTGTACTTCGCAGCAGCTGCTACGTTAATGATGTTTAACTTAGCGCTTGCAGAAGCGCAACGCCCACAGTTGTTGACGAGAAGTTTTGATCGTGAATTACTTGTAAAGAATATTGGTACGTATAACTACCATCTATATGATTTGTTCGTTCAATCCAAATCGCACGCACAGCGTACATTCGCGGATGGTACGGAATTGACGGAAATTGAAAACTACGTAAAAGCCAATCACGCACAACCGGATCCAAAGATGTTCGGTTCTGCTAAAGGCAAAAACGTAATTATTGTCTCGCTGGAATCATTACAGAACTTTGTCATTAACAATGATATGGATGGACATGAAATCACGCCATTCTTGAATCAACTAACAAAAGACAAAGATACATTTTACTTCGATAACTTCTATCAGCAAACAGGATTAGGAAAAACTTCCGACTCTGAGTTTATAGTAGAAAACTCGCTTTATGGACGTAACGGTAGTGCAGTCTTCTTTACGCATAGCGGTAACACATATAACTCACTTTCTGAACGATTAGGTGAGAATGGCTACGCTACGAGCGTCATGCACGCTAACAGCAAGAGTTTCTGGAACCGTGACATTATGTACAAAGCACTCGACGTTCAGAAGTTCTATGATGTAGATAGTTACACAATCGGAGAAGATGAAGCGGTGAACTGGGGAATGAAAGATATTCCATACTTCCATCAGTCAGTTGATTTGATGAAAGATATAAAGCAACCATTTGCTACACGAATGATTACATTAACCAATCACCACCCATTTGATTTAGATGAACAGGATAAATTAATTCCTGAATATACATCGAATTCGAACACGTTGAACAAGTATTTCCAGACCGTTCGTTATATGGACGAAGCAGTAAAAGAATTCTTTGATGACTTGAAAGAAAGTGGTTTGTATGATGATTCAATCATTATAATGTACGGAGACCATTATGGTATTTCAGAAAATCATAATAAAGCAATGGGTATGTATATGGACAAAGAGATTACGCCGTTTGACAACGCAGAGCTTCAAAAAGTTCCGTTGTTTATCCATATGCCAGGTTCTGGCGAAGGTAAAGAAATGCATGAACTTGGTGGACAGGTAGACTTACGTCCAACTATTCTTCACTTACTAGGTATTGATACAAAAGCAGATATGCAATTCGGTTCCGATCTATTCTCACCAGATCACGAACCATTCGTCATCTTCCGTGACGGACGCCTAGTTACAGATAAGAATATTTATGCGCAAGAAGTTTGCTATGACATCGAAACAGGAGAACCATCATTAGACGAATCGCAGTGTGAGCCATATATCGAGCGTGCCAATACTGAATTAAACTATTCAGATACGATTATCAATGGGGACTTACTTCGTTTCAAAGAAAGACCTGATGGCAGTCCAGAAATCAAAGAAAGTAAATGAATTAAGTGATGATCTGCACGGCTGTCTAAGCCGTGCAGTTTTTTTATGGGCGAAATTAATTGTGTAGATGGCGCTCATAGAAGCTCTATGATGGATACATCTAAAAGGTTAGCTAATAAAGTCCGTTCTATATAGAAGAAACGTAAATGCACACATTGTTGAAAATTGTACAACCGTTGAAGAATTGGTTAATGGAGATTAATAGTAAAGTGCAATTTGTGGCATTAGGTTTAACGTTTAAGAATAGTAGGTGATTACTTCACTTTAATATTTCGCTTGCAAGTTTGTATAAATGTGACTTTATCTACATGTTATGAGTACTTTTATCGCAAGGATAAGGGGATTACTAATTCTTTTATAAAAAACATTAAATAAACTTGCATTCTTTTAAACATGGTGGTATATTTATAAGCGTCGCATCGAAGCAGTTGCGAAAACATCAAACTTAATAAGAAAAACTTTTTAAGTGAAAGTGTTGACAACGTAGCAAACAGATGTTAGTATTAGAAAGTTGCCTCTTACGAGAAACCAACCTTATGAACCTTGAAAACTGAACAGCAAAACGTTAACGAAATACAGTTTGTGCCCGGCTTGCTAGTGACACAAACAAAATGAGTATCTTAATTGATGCCAGCAAATGAAACTCGAGCTAATCGAATTTTCATGTCACTGAGCGTCGAGTAGTAGTGAAGTGCTAGGAAGTGATCGAGCGAAGAAGGGAGCGTACTTAGGTACGTGACCGACTAAGCGAGTGAAACTGACGACGCAATTCGCTGCGAATCGGCGGTCAGTATTATGGAGAGTTTGATCCTGGCTCAGGACGAACGCTGGCGGCATGCCTAATACATGCAAGTCGAGCGAACTGTTGGAAGCTTGCTTCCTTCAGTTAGCGGCGGACGGGTGAGTAACACGTGGGCAA